>CAMJDL010000065.1 GCA_946404405.1 uncultured Prevotella sp. | reverse complement strand
CTTCACGCTGTTAGGAATAGTGATAGACATAAGGTTTGAACACCCCCTAAAGGCACTATTCCCAATGCTTGTCACAGAAAATTCTTTACCATTAATTGTAACGGTGACAGGGATGACCAATGTTCCTTCTGGCTTATCTCCTTCATACTCAAACAACTCAACTTGCCTTTTTTCTTCATCGGTGATAGTGTATGTCAGAGAATTTATGGTTCCTCCCCATACGGCATAAAACGCCAGATTGCCAGTTAAGGTTACTTTATTACCAGTACGATAATCAACAACGCCAGTTGGTGATTGAGACCAACCTATGAATGTATATTCAGTATGTGTAGGTTCATCACGAGATGTTAGCGTATAGTTAGGATGATTGCGAGGGACAAGAATGCTTTTAAACACTCCAGCATCATAGTTCGTATTCAGAGTGATTATATAAGGATTATCATCCCAAACAGCATAAAGCGTCAGATTGCCAGTTAAGGTTATTTTGTCATTAGTACGATATTGGATATCTCCCGCCGATGATGTTGACCAACCACAAAATGTATAACCTGCACGGGTAGGTTCATAATCAAACGTATAGGTAGGGTCAGAAACAGGAACATCAACCATTCCTATACCACCTCCCGGAAAGTTATCGCTCAGGGAGAGATGGTAGTAAGTTGTTGGAAATAACTGTGCCCAAGCACTTGCCGTTGTCAACAGCATCAGGAGCAGCACCGTCGCTGCCTTGCCAAAGATTGATGTAAATTTTGTTTTCATCGTTCCGTTAGGTTGTATTGATGTTAATGTTTATGTGGCTGCAAAATTAGCAAATTATTTCTAAAGTACCAAATATCTATTGAGATTTTTGCGACAAATGCGACATGCGACAAATGCGACATTGTTGTTTTCAAAATGATAATTTTATGGACGGTTATTGCGACAAGAAATAGATCGTAATAAATTAATATAATATAACTATATATATAATATATATATTATATATATAGTTAAACTAATAGTTTACTTAAATTGCGACAAACGAAAAAAGCATTTGTCGCAAATGTCGCATGTCGCAATCCCTGCGTCTTTGTCTTTTAATGTGGTTGACACCGTCTTCAACTGGTGTCACAAATAAGAGCCACTCGCTATCTGGCAGAAAACGCTTCTGAGACAGCCGGTGGCTCTTACTGAAAATTCTGTGCCGCGCGCCGTCACGGCTCGCCAAGCTGGCTGTAGATGAGGCGTACCTCGGCAGGGGTGAAGGTGCGGCGGCGCAGCTGGCGCAGGTGGCAGAGCGCGGGATTGATAGTGATCCATTGGCGGAGCTTGTGCCAGGCTGCCTCGGGGCAGAGGCTGGGGAAGTACATCTGGGCGAGCTCCGTGCGTCCAAATGCTGTGATTTTGATGTCTTGTTGTTCGTTCATATTGTATTATATTTGTTGTTTTAGTTGTCTTTGTTGTCGTTTATTATTTCAGCTACAAAATTACTAAATAAAATTGACAAAAACGAATAAAAACAGGATATAATGTATCGTAACAGATATTGCTGAAAATAAATTGATTAATTTTGCAGTATGAAACAAAACAATAACATTATCAATAACTAAAAACTTAAACAAGTATGATTGAACTTTATCTTTCGCAAAACAAGAACTCGAAGTCGGCAGCCTATGGCAAGTTCTACCCTCGAGTAAGTTACAAACAGACGCTGAACATCCACGACATGGCTGTTCACATGGCGGAGCACAACACCCCGTTCTCGGAAGGTACCATCGAAGGTATCCTGCGCGACTTCGTGAAGTGTACGCGTGAGCAGACCCTGATGGGTAACACCGTCAAAGTTGACAACCTGGCCATCTTCAAGGTGAGCTGCATCGGTAACGGCTGTACCAAGCTGTACGACGCCGACGCCGACAAGACTATCACCGCCAGCATCGGTGTGCTGAAGAAGACCGACAAGACCGGTCCCGCCGTCGGCTCTCTGAAGCTGCTGGCACAGGCTACGGGCGAGTACACCCGCGAGGAACTGAACAAGGACGGTCGCCTGTCGTGGACCGACAAGGCCGCTGAGCAGATCCTCTCTGCCAAGGGTGGAACCTCCAATGCGCCCAGCGGCAATGGTGGAACCACGGGTGGCGGAACCACGGGTAACGGAGGTTCGAACACCGGCGGCGGTGGTGACAACGGCGGAGGCGGCGGTGACGACGAGCCGGACGAGAACTAGCAAAGAGTTTGCCCTGCGAAGGGCAACTCTTTTAGTGAGGAATGAGGAATGTTGAATGAGGAATGAGGAATGAGAAATGGCAAAGAAGCGACTGATTGAGATTGCGGTGAAGATGATAGTAGCTGCGCTCACCGCCTTCCTGACCGCACTGACCACCACGTCGTGCATGGGGTTTGGGCCGTTTTAGTGAAGAGTAAATAGTGTAAAGTGAAGAAAAGAGAGCGAATTCTTGGTGGTTCGCTCTTTTTTTCGTACCTTCGCAGGCAGTAACATAAAACGCGACCCTTAAAGCATAGATAACGATGAAGAAACTGATTTGTATCGCATCAATGGCCTTAGTGGCTGTGGCGATGAGTGCACAACAACACAAACTATGGTACAACAAACCTGCCTCACACTGGCTGGAGGCTTTGCCCATAGGCAATTCGCACCTTGGAGCGATGGTCTATGGCGGTACGGAAACCGAAGAGATTCAGCTGAACGAAGAAACGTTCTGGAGCGGTTCGCCTCACGACAACAACTCTAAGGAATCACTGGCTGCCCTGCCTGAAGTTCGACGCCTCATCTTCGAAGGCAAGGAAAGCCAAGCAGCCAAACTCATTGACCAACATTTTGTCAAAGGTCCCCATGGCATGCGTTTCCTGCCGTTAGGCAGTTTGAAACTGAAACTGGATCATAAAGACGTCAGCAACTACCGTCGTGAACTGAGTTTGGGCAATGCTGTTGCCACCACCTCTTATATATATAAAGGTGTAAAATACGAACGTACCGTCTTTGCCTCGCAGGCTGACAACGTCATCATTATGCAGTTGAAGGCCAGCAAGAAAAAGGAGTTGGATTTCGACATCGACTTTACCAGTCAGCTAAAGGCCAATGTGTTCAACGTTACTGAACGCGACCAAAAGCCCGTCTATGAGCTGGCTGCCGTTGTTGAAGGTGTAGATCAAGAGGGTATCAAAGCTGGTCTGAAGGCCGAATGTCGCATCAGGGTGGAAACCGATGGTAAGATAGAGCGCAAGGTTCATTCCATAGAAGTAGAGGATGCCACGACGGCAACCCTCTATATCACAGCTGCCACCAATTTTGTGAACTACCACGACATCAGTGGCAATCCTGTCAAGAAGAATAACGAAACGCTGGACGCCTTGAAGGGCAAACCGTACAAGCAACTGTTGGCTGACCATATCAAGAGGTATCAGGAGCAGTACAACCGCGTGTCGCTGACATTGGGCAATGCCAGTGGCAACAAACTTCCTACCGACGAACGCCTGGCAGCCTTCGATGGCGCCGACCTCGACATGGTGTCGCTGATGATGCAATACGGACGCTATCTGCTGATTTCATCGAGCCAGCCCGGTGGACAACCTGCTAACTTGCAGGGCGTATGGAACGATAAGATGAATGCGCCTTGGGACTCGAAATATACTATCAATATCAATGCCGAGATGAACTACTGGCCTGCCCTCGTTGGTAATCTTGCCGAGACGCAGGATCCATTGTTCGAGATGACACGCGAACTAAGTGAGACTGGCACCAAGACGGCACAGACGATGTATCATTGTCGTGGATGGGTGGCTCACCACAATACCGACCTGTGGCGCATTGCAGGTCCTGTGGACGGCACGCCCTGGGGTATGTTTCCAACAGGAGGAGCATGGCTGACCACACACATTTGGCAACACTACCTGTTTACGGGCGACAAGGACTTTCTGGCAAAATACTATCCCGTCATGAAGGGCGCTGCAGAATTCCTGCTCGACTACATGCAAACCTATCCCGCAGCAGGCGAAATCAAGCAGGCTGCTGGTTGGCTGATGACGGTTCCTACCGTATCACCAGAGCATGGCCCACGCGGTAAGGGCACTAACGTCTGTGCCGGTTCAACGATGGACAACCAGATAGCCTTCGACGTGCTGTCACAAGCCTTATTGGCTGCACAGGCATTAGGCAAAGACAGCCTCTTTGCTGCCAACCTCAATTTCCAATTGGCAAACCTGCCACCTATGCAGATAGGCCGTTATGGACAGTTGCAGGAATGGCTCATCGACGCTGATGACCCCAAGGACGAACACCGTCACATCTCCCACCTCTATGGACTCTATCCTTCCAACCAGATATCACCATATAGTCATCCCGACCTCTTCACCGCTGCCAGCAACACGTTGAAGCAGCGTGGCGATATGGCTACAGGATGGAGCTTGGGTTGGAAGACTAACTTCTGGGCACGCATGCTCGATGGCAACCACGCTTTCACGATTATCAAGAACATGTTGAAGCTACTGCCTGACGACCGTTCTGCCCGTCAGTATCCTAACGGACGCACCTATCCTAACTTGTTTGATGCCCATCCACCTTTCCAGATTGACGGTAACTTCGGTGTGTCGGCAGGTATCTGCGAAATGCTGGTACAAAGCCATGATGGTGCTGTTCATCTGTTGCCTGCCCTACCCGATGACTGGAAGACTGGTAGCGTGAAAGGTCTGAGGGCTCGTGGCGGTTTCGTAGTCGACGAAGTATGGAACGAAGGTGAACTCCGTTCTGCAGTTGTGCGTTCAACCATTGGCGGTACACTGCGCATCCGTTCGTATGTTCCTCTGCAACTGGCCAAAGCAGCTAAGGGGGTTACGTTGAGCGAGGCCAAGGGTGCATGTCCCAACCCGCTGTTGGCGCCTGCTAATATCAAGCAGCCATTACAGTCCAAGGAACTCCAGACGTTGTCACTACTGCCTATCCGTAAGGTCTATGAGTACGATTTGGAGACAACTGTAGGAGAGGTGTATCAATTGAAATTCATAAAATAATAAAAACAACTATAACAACAAAGACAACTATATATACAAGTGTTGTTTAAGTTGTCCAAGTTGTCGTTAATAAAAAAATGAGTATGATGAAACAAATGATGACTGCTGCAGCATTGGCATTATGCCTGCTGACAGCCCATGCAACCGAGAAAACATTCCAGAGTCCTGATGGCTCGATGGCTGTCACCGTGAGTGATGAGGGTGGACGCCCCGCTTATCAGGTAACACTTAACGGTACTGTCTTCATCGAACGCTCACCACTGGGCGTGATAATGAATTTTGGCGATCTGTCACAGGGTCTGACCCTGAAGGACTGCAAGACAAGCACCTTCAAGGACAGCTATGACCTTGCAACTATCAAGCAGAGTCACGTCAGCTACGAGGCTACTGAGGCTGTCTGCCAGTTCGAGAAACAAGGCAAGCCTGCACTCGACATCATCTTCCGTGTGACAGGACGTGATGTTGCCTATCGTTACAAGATATATGCACAGAAGCGCGATATGATGAGTGCCATCGTTGAGGGCGAGGCCAGCAGTTTCGTGCTGCCTGATGGTACCACCACCTTCCTCTGTCCGCAATCAAAGCCCATGGGCGGTTTTGCCCGTACCGCTCCCAGCTATGAGACTTCCTATTCATGGGACGACCAGACAGGCAAAAACGGCTGGGGTCAGGGTTATACCTTCCCATGCCTATTCAAGACAACTGCTGGTTGGGTGATTATCTCTGAGACAGGTACCGATGGCAACTATGTCGGCTGCCGACTGATGAACGACGGAGGCGCCAAATACAGCATCGGTTTCCCTCAGAAGGAGGAGATGAACGGCTATGGTACCACCACGGCTACCGTTTCGCTGCCAGCACTCACACCCTGGCGCACCATGACCATAGGCACCACGCTGGCTCCCATCGTCGAGACCACCATTGCCAACGACCTTGTACAACCCAAATACAGGGCTTCGAAAGCTTACACATACGGCAAGGGCAGCTGGTCGTGGATTATGAAGATGGATGCCAGCTGCAACTACGATGAGCAGAAGAATTATATTGATTTCTCTGCCGCTATGGGTTATCGCTCGGTATTGGTCGATGCGCTTTGGGACACACAGATTGGCTACCCCAGAATGGCTGAACTGGCCCGCTATGCCAAATCAAAGGGTGTAGGTCTGTTCCTCTGGTACAATAGTAACGGCACATGGAACGACGCTCCACAGGGCCCACGCTTCAAGATGGATCGTTCGGCAGCCCGTCGCCAGGAGATGGAGTGGATGCAGAGTATTGGCATCTTAGGTATCAAGGTGGACTTCTTTGGTGGCGACAAGCAACCTATGATGCAGCTCTACGAAGACATCCTGACCGATGCCAACGAGTTTGGCTTGCAGGTCATCTTCCATGGTTGTACCCTGCCTCGTGGTTGGGAACGCATGTATCCTAACTTTGTTGCTGCTGAGGCTGTGCTGGCTTCCGAGAATCTTCACTTCGGACAAGGAGCCTGCGACGCTGAAGCCAAGAACGGTTGTACCCATACCTTTATCCGTAATACGGTAGCCTCTATGGACTTCGGTGGTTCTGCACTCAACAAACGTTACAGTGCCAATAACGACCGTGGCACCACTCGCCGTACCAGCGATGTCTATGCCTTGGCTACTGCCGTTCTCTTCCAGAGCAGCGTACAACACTTTGCCCTGGCTCCCAACAACCTGGAAGATGCTCCCGCATGGGCTATTGATTTCATGAAGCAGGTACCTACTAACTGGGACGAAGTTCGCTTCATCGACGGCTATCCCGGCAAGTACGCCATCATCGCCCGTCGCGCAGGCAAAACTTGGTATGTGGCTGGTATAAACGCTGAGAAGCAGCCGCTGAAGAAGACCATCACACTGCCTATGTTTGCCAAGGACACCCTGCTTACCATCTACGCTGATGATCCTAAATACGCAAGTGATCCCACTGTAGTGGGCAATGTCAAGCAGATCAAGCAGAACAAGAAACAGCAGGTAACCATTACCATTCCAGAGAATGGCGGTAGCCTGATTGTAGGAAACATTTGAGACTAAAATGGGGGTGTGTCAAAATAGAGGGCACACCCTTTTGCTATAATATAAATAGGTAAAGTAGAAACTAAATGAATAACAATATGAAGAAAGTAATCATTTCCACAATCCGGATAAGAAGTTACAGAGCCGCAAACTGGTTGGTGTCAACATTCTTACTGGTCTCACCAAGAAAAAGGACAAGTGGGAAGGCGGAAAGATCTATAATCCCAAGAACGGAAAGACCTACAAGTGTTCCATCTGGCTCGACGGTAACAACCTAAAAGTTCGTGGTTACCTCGCCATGTTCTACGAGACCCAGACCTGGACTAAAAAGTAAACTCGCGCCCCACAAGCGATAACCTATAAGCATAAAGCAGGCTGAAGTTATATCGACTTCAGCCTGCTTTATTAAATATCGGAATGAATCAGGGGAAGAATCAAAAACCTGTCCCTCCGATTCTTCTCCTCCATCTTAGAGATTTGACGTATCTCCTTACGGGCTTCTCTCCAACGTGGGAAGAACTTATCCATCAATGCATGGAAACGGGCATTGTGGCTGGGTTCCAGCAAATGACACAGTTCATGGACCACCACATGCTCGACGCACCATTCCGGCAATAGCAGCACATATGCAGAGAAACAAATCGACTTGTCTTTGACATTGCATACGCCCCATCGGGAAATCATCGCCTTGTAATAGACAACCGAAGGTTTCACGCCTATCTCCTTGGAATGATGTTCTACCATCGGTTCTATCAGGGCTTTCAGTCGTCGAAGGGCATCATCACCGTTTTTCACGATGCGCATCGACAGTCGCCTAGTTCTTCTGTATGTTACTTGTATAGCCATTTCAATTTGTCATTAGAATAATCACACTACTCATCCTTCTATCAAAATCATCATAATTCTCAAAACATTTTGCAAAGTTAGTGATTTTACGGCATTTATGAGTACTTTTGCTAAGATATTTAAATGTATTTATGCTAATGACACAGACGATTGTATAACTGACGAAGTAGCGTATGGAGAAGATAGACTCCTCTAACGTTTACGTAGCTTTTCTCGATGAATTGCAGCATGAATTGCAAATACTTTTCGTAACTTTGCAAGCAACAAACTACGTACATATAATGAAAAGAATCACTACACTATTGCTGGCTGTGCTTGTTACGCTGACGCTAACAGCACGACAGACCCCCACGGAACGTTTACGTGTGTTGATCAGTACTGATATTGGCGGCACTGATCCTGACGACAACCAGTCGATGATACATCTGCTGATGTACAGCGACCTGTTCGACCTCGAAGGGCTGGTTTCGTCACCGTCGTTCGGCAACGGTTCGAAGGAAGAAATCGTGCGCATGATAGACCTTTATGCAAAGGACTATCCGCAACTGAAGAAACACAACACGGCGCTAATGGCTCCCGAGGCCCTGAAGGCGTTTTGCAAGCAGGGACGGCGCGGACTGATGCCTTACAAAGGCTATGGCGAGCCGACGGAGGGCAGCGAGTGGATTGTCAAGTGCGCCCGCCGACAGAGCGACAGGCCGCTGTGGGTGCTGGTATGGGGCACGCTCGAAGACGTGGCCCAGGCGCTGCATGATGCTCCAGACATCGCTCCCAGGATTCGTGTCTATTACATCGGTGGGCCTAACAAGAAGTGGGGTGTGAACAGTTACGCCTACATCGCCCGGAACTTCCCCGACCTTTGGATCATCGAGAACAATGCCACCTATCGCGGGTTTATCACCGACAATGAAAAGATGGAGTTGATTGAAGAGTACAAGGGCTTGGAGCAAACCTCGAACCGCTATGGTACCGGCTATTATAATTATGCGATGAGAGGTCGTGGCGCGATGGGAGCCGACTTCCTGAACTATTATAAAGGAGTTGTGAAGATGGGCGATACGCCGTCGTTGCTTTACTTGATGAATGGCGACCCTAACGACCCACAGGGAGAGTCGTGGGGAGGAAGCTTTGAACCTATCAGGCATAGCAGTAGGAGAATCTTCCGTCGTCAGACCACGGAACAGGACACCGTCCCCGTATATAGTGTCGTTGAATGGTTCTTCAAGGGACCCAAGAAGAAAGACATTCATGAAGGCGACTCCTGCTTTACTGCCACCATCGACCGCCAACAATGGACAGGCTATTATCTCGGCAAAGGCGTGTATGTGTTACGCTATTGTCCTAAGGCTCCTGCCAAACTTACCTATACCATTTCCTCGTCTATCAAACAAATCAATGGACTACGCGGCTCGTTTGTCGTGAATGACGTATGGCCTGGCAAACTTCATTCTGATGACTATAAGTTGGGCGCAAACTGGTACTCCGACCGTTCCGACCGCACACTCTATGAAGGCAAGTGTCAAGGGGCCAAGACGCAGCGCAAATGGCGTAAGGACATACTTGAAGACTGGGCACGCAGATGGTATTGGCTGGAAGATTAATAATGACAAAGAACAGTACTTACCTCGCTTCGAAACCGCGTTATGAGATCCTTGTAAGGACTTGGAGCAGATGCGCCAGTTCTTCACAGACTACTTCGATGCCCGCAGCAATGAGCAGTACCATAATCCCCGCACAGGTCTGCGCACCTACATCCGATCATTCACCGAGGTCAGCACCCGATTGGAACTGATGCAACAGAATTTTTGGAAGAACAATTGCATGAGTAGTTTGAAACCAATATTGCACAAGAAATCATTCCATGAGTTGACGATGGATGAATTGTATGAACTCCTCCTCACATAAAAATGACATGGACACACTTTATCAAACTGTGATTATTCTAATATCACATCCAACATCATCATCAATGCGAAGCCAACTGCAAAGAGGATGGTGCTAAGATTGGTGTGCTGACCATTGCTGGCTTCTGGAATCAGTTCTTCTACAACTACGTAAAGCATAGCTCCGGCGGCAAAGGCCAACATATATGGAAGCATGGGAACGAACAGGGTTGCCAACAAGATGACGAGAACAGCACCAAGAGGCTGGGCGATGCCACTCAGACATCCCAACTGGAACGACTTGGTGCGCGACTTGCCTGAAGCACGCATCGGAATGGAAACGACAGCACCCTCTGGTATGTTTTGAATGGCAATGCCAAGCGATACAACAAGCGCACTGGCAGCGGTGCATGACACAGGTTCATAAACTTCAGCATAGCGCGTCCTATCCTTCCCTGCGGATGGGCACATTGTGTGAATAGTTTCTTTAATAAGTTCATAATCTTGAAGTTAAATATCGGGCGCAAAGGTACGGTGATTCCGTGAACTGTGCAATACTTAAAAGTTAGGCTTTTTATTTGCCGTATCACCCAAACAGCATCCTAAACCAATTAATCATAAATAGGTATTATCTCCTAATTTATCACAAAAGATTCCTCCGTATCACAATTGTACAGAGGATTTTTCGTATCTTTGTAGCGCCTTAGAAGGTTTGAGTTTCCCCGTTAATCGGGGGGGGGGCGGCGTAAGCAAGGGGGCAGTAACTAAATAAACTGGATTATCTTGATTGTTGCAGGACTATGCGAGAAGGGTTCACCTATTGTCTTGGTCGTGCAAAGTATGTGATCATCACGACGCTCATTGCGTCAATTGTCGGACTAAAAACAGTATCATAATATGGAATTCAGAGCAATGAGGCGCAAGCGCCAGCAGCTTTCAGAAGAAGAAAGCATCGGGATATTGCAGACGGCAACTGCGGGCACATTGGCACTGCTGGGTGACGGCGGCTATCCTTATGCCGTACCCATCAGTTATGTCTATGCCGGTGGCAAGTTATATTTCCACAGTGCATTGAGCGGTCATAAGGTCGATGCTATCAAGAACTGCGATAAGGCTTCGTTCTGCGTCATCGACAAGGACGATGTGCAGCCCGCTAAGTACACCACCTTTTTCCGTAGTGTGATAGCCTTTGGCCACATACACATCATTGAGGATGAGCAGGAGAAACTGGAAACAGCCCGTCTGCTTGGCGACAGATATAATCCCAACCAGGAGGAAGCCTTGCAGAAAGAATTGGAGCATGGCTTTGCACGGATGCTGATGATCCGTTTCGACATCGAGCATCTGACAGGCAAACAGGCAATAGAGTTGGTAAAACAAGAAAGATGAAGACCCTTGCCGAGTCATCCGCAAGACAGACGATGTAAAACGATAATTTGAATATGATTGATTACGGATTAAAGGATAGGGTGGCCCTGATTACTGGAGCGAACAATCCACAGGGCATTGGAGCGACCACGGCGTTTGCATTTGCACGCGAAGGGGCAAAGGTGGTTTTGGTCTATAAGAGAATCCCAAGGCCCTTTGACAAGACAAAGACTGACAGGAATGGAGCTGACAGATACTTCCAAGCCAATGCAGGAAATGCCGATGTCGTAGAAAGCAAGCTTCAGGAAATGGGGGCTGACTACCTGATTATCGAGAGCGACATCTCTAATGAAGATGCCGTCAGGGATATCTATTCGGAAGTCCTGGAACGCTACGGAAGAATTGATATTCTCGTTAACAATGCAGCAGACTGCGATATGGACGGATTGGATACCATCGAGAAAATCACGCAGCATGTGATCGACGAAACCTTTGCCGTCAATGTTCGTGGGAGTATTCTGATGACACATGAGTTCATCAACCATCGTGGCAATTACGGCAGAATCATCAATATTTCCACCGATGCAGCACAGGTCTTTGTAGGTCAGATAACCTACGGCGCAAGCAAGGCTACCTTAGAAGCACTCACCCGCAGTATCGCCCTTGAAGTGGCGAAGTACGGCATTACCGTAAACTGTGTGGCTCCTGGCCCAACACAGACAGGATGGATTGATGAAGACTTTGAAAAGGAAGTCATTCCAATCATTCCGATGGGTAAGCTGATTCAACCGCAGGATATTGCAGAAACTATCCTATTTTTGGCAAGTGAACAGGCACGGATGCTTACAGGCCAAGTCATAAAGGTGTCAGGTGGGCATGCACTTTAAAAAGCATGGATGAGACGTGGAATCTGTGGCACGGATGCCACAAGGGAGGAACCCGCGATGTTGATAATATCGTGGGAGGGTGAAAGCCTGAAACAGATTTCATAGGAACGCTTTATTTCTTGTTTCCCTTTATGTATTCCTTTTTGCCATTGACAAAACTCTTGAGCACATGCCATTCTTTGGGAATGCAGAAGTTGTTCTCGACATCGGCTATCGCGACATAGTAACCCTTGGGGGTGATTCCAAAGAGAACGCGCGTAGAAACATTGCCTTTGCCTGTATGTCCTTCAAAAAGTTCAGTAATGTTGTTACTTTCAGTATATTGCATCACATGTTCTTTAACATAATAACAATACCTGAACATCTGTTCCGGATGAATCTCCGTGTAACGGAGTGTGGTGCTGTCGATAGAAGTGAAGAGCGCTTCTGCCAATTCTTTCTGTTCTTGTGGTATGAAATACATTGTTCCCTCGGCTTGTCCGGCATTTTTTGGCAGTTGTACTCTCGTAGCAGAATCAAACTCCTTATCGTGATGGGCATCTATATCATAGTCATCGCTTTGCGCCCACTTGAAATTCCATGACTTGATGCCTTTCTGCTTGAGGAGTGGTTTGATAGTTTCCAAATACGGCTCCTTGTCAAAATAGTAACTCTTTCCGCCGGGCAGGGGAAGTCTCTTGTTGTATGCTAACGTTCCAAAGCCTCTGACGTGCTTACCGCATTGCTTCGGACTTGCTGTATAGTTGAAAAACACGGTTTCAAGAGCGTCAGGATAAAACATAGTGCCATCGTTTGCCTTGATTCTCGCAATAGAATCTTCTCCGTTCTTTAGGCATAATGAATAGGTGATGGTGTCATTGCCATGACTATGCGACTCAAAGTGATAGCTCTCTTCTGATATTTCCATCAATGAGTCGAGGTTATGTCTGATGGCGCCGAAGATGCCGTCGAAGACTTTGCGGTTTCTTTCGTTGGCCGCTTCGATTTCTTCAGGTGTCATATTTTCAAAAGAAGACGTAACGCCTTCGCAATCGGTTGAACAAAGGAAATCCTTTCCGACTATGCCGTTGTGGACGTATAGCAGTTGGCCGGCACCGTGGTTGATCTTCATCTTGCTGTCTTGACGTACAGATATGATATTTTCTATTTCTTCCCATATTTTGTCCATGGGTGTCCTGTCCTGTGCAGAGATCGTTAATGACAGGATGACTGATAGTATTGCCGTGATGATTCTTTTCATATTCTTATATATTGCTTAATGAGTTGTTGTTTTGTGGAAGTGAGTTCATTGAAACTCGCTGAATGACGCGGTTGCCTCGTTCGCGAAGTAATCTTGCCTGTTCCGCAAATTGCATGTACGGATCTTCAAAGGGAATGATGTCGCTAGTCTCTACTTTAATCAGCGTCCTTTCGCTGCTTTCAGGCTTGGCAACTTGCTTCTTCCTGGCTTTTCGTTGGGCCTTTGCAACTTTTGGGGGATCAGTTGCCTGAGGCTTTTCCTTGACGTTGTCGCTCTCCTGTACCTTGTGGACAGGCTGAGGATTCTGAGACTTTACCTTCGCTATCTGAGGCTGGGGAGAAACATCTTCTCTTGGAGGACCGAAGAAGACAATAAGCAAGGCGGCAACGCAGGCAGCAGCCAGCCAAGGCCATAGCCTGGTGATGCGAGGCTTTTGTCTGCGTTCTGCCATCATCTGGTCGAAGAGAGCCTCGTCAATGGTTAGCCCGCCAAGCATTCCGGCAATAATCTTCCAGTCTTCGGGAGCATCTTCACGAGAGACTTCCAAAGCCAGCATCCTTTCCTCCTCGGCTGTCGTCTCGCCGTTGAGGTATTTCTTAATTAATATTTCAGTCTCGTTACGTGTCATGTCCTTAACGTTTTAATTTCTTCAAACACTTTCTTTCTCGCAGCAGAAACGATGCTTTTGACTGAAGGCTTCGCTATGTTGGTTTGCTTTGCAATGTCATCAAGCTCAAGACCTTCTATCTGCCTCATCTCAAACAGGCGTCGCTCACTTGGTTTCAGATGTTGTATAGCCTTATTCACGGCTTCATGCAATTCTTTTGCTTCCAAGACCTCATGAGGTGAAGCACCTACATCTCTGTCTGGTGGAGCCGTCTTTTCATTCATATTGTTCGAAACAAAGAGGCTGGACTTTCTTTTCCTCATGATATCCATGCAACAATGCTTCGCCACTCTGATAGCAAGGGCATCATGCCGGATACCCGAATCCATTCTGTCAATGAACCTGAGAAGAGCCATCAATCCCTCTTGTGCTACATCCTCGGCATCGTCGTCATTGCCAAAGAAACTGTGTCCTACCGAGAGCATCAACTCACGTAGTGCTGGGGCGATATGTTCAAACTCTTCTTGCGTCATCTGTATTATAAGCGCAGGTCAAAGCGAAAAGTTAAGTTGAAAAAGTAGAAAGTTTAAGACACCATGTTAGAAGTCATTCGCTATCCACACTTTGTGAGAATGGCTGCCTCGAGTGGTGATGCCTGAGTTGGGGTCGGCGACGATTTGACGCAGGTCTTTCGAGGCAACCGAACGGCTCTGGTGGGTGGCATTGGCATAGTCGTAGAGCGTCATGAAGCCGTTCTTCGCGATAATGGCCTTAGCCCTTGCCAGTCGTTTCTCGCGAGTGAGCTTTGTCTTCTGCGGCACTTGGACATCAACCTCACCACGCTCGAAAGTGGCCTCTTGGTTCAATGCTTGCAATAGCTTAGGATCTGGCTTGAAGTTGATACCCTTGATGCAGACGTGCCTGTATTTTGTCTTCGGGTCTCCATCGGTATTCTTCGATTCCGTCTTTTCCGACGGGCTCGATTCATCGAAACCCAATGTCAGCGAAAAGACACCCAACCCATCAATCTTGATGTTGTGGCCCATAGGCATCCAACTTTTCATGACCGACACCAATGCATCAAAGACAGCCTTAATCATGCCTTCGCTGATACTACCGGCATAGTCGTGCATGTGTTCAATCACCGTTTCGTAGTCGTGCAGCGAGTAGGTCTGCATCTTTGGATATACGATCTTCTTTCCATCGCTCATCTCCTCTGGGAGTTCCTGTAAAACATATTTTGCCATATTCCTTATTGTTTTTGTTGTTAATACTCTACTGTTTTTTCTTCCTTATTCGTGCTTTTTTATGTTTCTGCACCAAGAACTTATGTTTCTGCTCCGGAAACATCTGTCTCTGCCGCTGAAACTTGTGTGCTCAGCCCGGAAACATAAACTTTCTAGCTGCAAAAATACATTCTTTTCTCGATTCCACAAAATTATTATCATAGTTTTTTGTCCCATTTATCACAGAATCGTGCAAAATGTCCCAGTAATTTGGCGGTATCGGAAACTATTTGTATCTTTGCATCATCATATTGATAGAGATTAGTTTTTAAGTAAATGAATCCTGTAGCTATCCGATTATTAAACCAGCAGTTGATAGTGCCTCAGTTCAAGACTCCTACTGAGGTGGTCAGCCACATGGGAGCCATGCAGGCCCAGGAATACCGCATGATGCGCTGGGCTGTAGATATGCGAACCACGAAGCCGTCGCATAAAGCCTTAAAGGAGGCATTCGATAACGGACAGATTATCCGTCTGCACCTGATGCGAGGTACTTGGCAACTGGTATCTGCAGAGGACTATTGGTGGATGATAGACCTCTGCGCACCCAAGGCCATCGCTGCCACAAAGGGATGGATGCACAGCAATAAGATTTCGATTCCAGACGAGGAACTCTTTCGAGTCCGAGACATCTTGATTCAGACGGCAGTCGATTTAGGAAGTGCAACGAAAGAGGACATTATTAAGGCATTGGTGGAACACAACATGCAGATGGACGACCATCGCCTGTCATACCATATCCGTATGGCAGAGTTTTCCGGCACTCTCTGTAGCGGCGACTTGCTGCCCACCAAAGCCACCTATGCACTTTCTACAGAAAAGGTAGGTCCGCGACCTGCTCAAATAGATAGAGATGAAGCGTTGATGCGCTTCACCCGCAAATACTTCCAGAGTCATCAGCCTGCCACATTGGAGGATTTTGTGTGGTGGTCAGGACAGAATGTCAATGACTGCCGCAAAGGTATAGCGCTTTTAGGCGACACTATCCACAAGGAAAGGCTACGGGTAGGCGCGTCAGCGGGAATGACGTGGAAAGGTAGAGATTTCTATCTCACGGATAGCTGTCGGACACGAGGCTTTAGGACAGGCAAGATACTTTTGATTCCACCATACGATGAATATCTCATCGGCTATAAGTCCCGTGACATTGTGCTACCTCCAGAACATCGACATCGTGCTCACAACAACAGTGGTATCTTCCAACCTATCATCGCCCGCGACGGAATCATCTGCGGCAATTGGTCTCCCTTCAAAGATGATTGTCAAGTGGATTTCTTCGATGGCAGCAATGAGACAGAGAGCCTACAGGAAGCATGGACTCAGTACCAACGATTCAGAAATAAATGATATGAACGAAGAGAAGCGATTACAACGACGTCAACGTCTGATGGATAACAAAGCCTATCAGACAATGGAAGGACTGACCCGCTATATGGATCGCTACTATCTAGATGCGCTCATCGGCGTCATTCCAGGATGGGGCGATGCCATTGCCTTAATCTGCGTCGTGCCGTTCGTCTATTTCTCAGCCCGCATCATCAAGAGCGTCCCGCTGACATTGGCCGTCCTGAACAATGCCCTGCGGGATGTGCTGTTAGGCATGATTCCCTTCTTTGTGGGCGACATCATCGACATCTTCCATCGTGCCAACACCCAGAACATGCAGATGATTCAGGGCTTTGTTGATGGTGACGAAACAGTCATCAAGCAGGTGAACCAACGGGCTTGGCAATCTGCCATTGTCCTTTTCATTCTTCTCCTGCTCATTGCCCTTATGATTTGGCTGCTCATATCTTTTGGCAGCTACCTGTACTCTCTACTGACATCCATTGTTTAAACGAGTTTAAAAATTGGCAGTATAGTATAATCGAGTTTAAATTCCGTGCCATTCTGACTTTCTCCGAGTGCCATTTTGACAATCGGCACGAAAGTTGTACTAAGTCTGATGAAAGCTGAAGCGAAAGCAGAAGCGATCAACAACAAATAAGTTAAACTAAAAGTATAATTGGAGGTAAAAGTTATGTTGAACGGATTAATGAAAAGCAATGGTTGGTTCCCAACAATGTTTGATGA
>CAMJDL010000064.1 GCA_946404405.1 uncultured Prevotella sp. | reverse complement strand
CCTTATTAACAAAGGGATTTATATCAATTAATTAAAATTTATCGCACCACTAATACATTTATGACAAAACTTGAAAAGTCATCTTGGACTAAAGATAGAAGAAGGAAAGCCAGAAAAATAGGCCGTCTTAAGGAAAGGCGGGTCGGTTCCGGGTTTTCGCATTCAAATAAAAGCGTCCTGGATTTAGGACGCTTTATTCTTTTGTTATTTATGTACAGAATCTGCTTGCTATACTCGAATGCCAAATATCTGTTTGAGGAAATAGAAGAATCCCTTGCTTTCCTCCTGCTGCTGTTGCTGCTGCTCTTGGACAATACACTTAGGCTGTGGAGACTTTACTCTTACCTTTACCCTAACGGCGTCTGCATTGGTGGTGACTACGAATGATAAAGCGACTGCTGCAATCGTGCTCATGAGCACCTTCTTTGCATTGAAATTCTTGTTTGCCATAATTATAATTTTTAAGTTGTTGATAAATTGTTTTGTTTCTTTTTGTTGCTGCAAAGTTATGGTGCTTTTTCAGAAGAAACAAGTTTTTTACTGATTTTCCTCTGAAGATGTTCGGACAACAACGGAATTTTCGGACAAATAAGCGTTATGGCGAAAAAAGTTGTCGCAAATCAGTGTGTTTAAACATTTTTCTGCGGACTTAAATATTCTACACTAATTTTTAAAGAAAAAAGCCTATTCTTTGACGTGAATCAAATAAAAAGCGTATCTTTGCACCATAATTAATGAAAATGTCAAAACCAACGGGGAATGCTATGTTATACAGAAAGACTGTTATTGTTACCTTATTATTATTATGTACGGGTTGGACGCTGACTGCCAGTGCCCAAAACACGATTGAGAGCATCCGAAAGACGTATCAAAGCGTGAAGGAAGGAATAGCGCAAATGAGCGAGGACTTCCCGTCAGAAGGTATTCCACCAGAGTATTACCATCTCCGCGTTCTGCAAAACCTGCCAGGCACAGGTGGGCATGAGGAAAATATCCGCATGTACTATGGTGAGTTGGAACCAGAGGAGGAGGGTGATCCCTATCCACCTCACTTCCTGCGTTTTGCTACAGCTAAGTACAACTATGCTGCCCGTGAGTTCTATGAGGAGTATCTTTACGATGACAAAGGACAGGTGATGTTTATCTATGCACTGACACCTGACGTCACCTTGAGTGAGGTATGGCCCTATGAGTTGCGTATGTGGTTCGATGGTAAGCGTCTGCTGCGCTTTAATGCCAAGAAGTTCGATGAAACATTGACTTATACCGACATTAACACTCTGAAGGAGGGTTCCTTCAAGGACGAATACACGGGTAAAACCATCCCTGAGAAGTTCAGTGAGGAGGCGAACCGATGTAAGCAGAGTGCCCAAAGCAAGCTCAAGCTGTTTAAGGCCATTGAAAACAGATAATAGCAGAATTATGGTTTTCAGCGTTAAACTTCTTCCTGCTAACGACGTCCAGAATATATAAGGTATGAATATAAACGAGTTGATAACAACTGTCAATGATGCGGTGTGGGGATATGTGCTCATCTTCGCATTGGTGGGTTGTGGCGTATGGTTTACAATCAAGACGCGCTTTGTGCAGTTCCGCATGGTGGGCGAGATGCTTCGACTGCTGACTGATTCGGCTGTCAACACCGTTGAGGAACAAGTCAAGGAACAAAAAGCTGGCGTCAGCAGCAAGCATATCTCGTCATTCCAGGCTTTTGCCGTCTCTGTTGCCACTCGTGTGGGAACGGGCAATCTGGCTGGTGTGGCTTCGGCTATCGCCATTGGTGGTCCTGGAGCGGTGTTCTGGATGTGGATAATAGCCCTCATGGGGTCGGCAACAGCCTTTGTAGAGTCTACGCTGGCGCAGTTGTTCAAAAAGAAACACAAGGATTCGTTCATCGGTGGTCCTGCCTACTATATCCAGCAGGGTTTGAAGCAGCGTTGGATGGCTGTCACGTTTGCCGTACTCATTACCTGTCAATTCGGACTGTCTAACAACTCCATTCAGGCTAATACTATTTGTGGTGCCATGCAGGAGGCCTTTGGGTGGTCGCCCATTTGGGTGGGGAGCATATTGGCGGCTTTGGCTTTGTTTATTGTCTTTGGTGGTATTCAGCGTATTGCTCAGGTCAGCGCTGTCTTAGTGCCAATAATGGCGGTCGGTTATTTGGTATTGGCTATTATTATTATAGTGATGAACATCGGTCTGATTCCGCATGTCTTCAAGGTTATTGTGCTCGACGCTTTTGGCATCCAGCAAGTAGCGGGTGGCGGTATCGGTGCTACGATTATGAATGGCGTGAAGCGTGGCCTCTTCTCAAACGAGGCGGGCGAGGGTAGTGCACCAAACGTGGCGGCTACAGCGGCAGTCACTCACCCAGTAAAACAAGGATTGATTCAAGCTTTGGGTGTGTTTACGGATACGTTGTTGGTATGCTCATGTACGGCATTCATCATCCTGATTAGTGGCCTTTACAGTGTGCCTGAACTCAATGGCATTGCCTTGACTCAGTCGGCTTTACAGTCGGAGATTGGTGCGGCAGGACCTGTTTTTATTGCTATAGCCATCCTGCTCTTTGCTTTCTCCAGTATTATCGGTAACTACTATTATGGTGAGGCAAATATCCGCTTCATCACGCCAAATACGACGATAATGACCACCTATCGCATCTGTTCTGCTGGTGTGATGGTGGTGTTTGGCGCTATGGCCAGTTTCGAACTTGTTTGGAATATTGTTGACTTCTTTATGGCCTTCCTCACAGCTTGTAACTTGATTGCCATCGTGTTGTTGGGTCGCTATGCCTTCCGTCTGCTTGACGATTATCGGAATCAGAAGCGGCAGGGCATTAAGGAACCGACGTTCCACCGCAGTCAGTTACCTGAGTTAGAGAACGAATTAGAATGTTGGGAGTAGGCGGGCTGCGGGCGGAGTCCTAGTGAAGAGTGAATAGTGAAAAGTAAACAGAATGAAAAGGTTTCTGATTATAATAATATATGCTTGGTGCGTGGCGGCAATAGTTCATGCACAGAAGTTTGAAGACGACTTTCAAGACAGCACTCTGCGACTTGACTATGTGTTGGCTGGCAATGCTAAGCAACAAAATATTTATTACAGCAATGCCAGTAAACAGGCTCGTTGGGCAGGCCGTAAGGCACGGCTGACAGAGATTCCGCTGCATGGTAACGGACAGATTATGCTGAGCGATCATGAAACGGGCCGTTTGCTCTATGTACACACTTTCTCGACGCTGTTTCAGGAATGGCAGGCTGAAAAAGAGGCTACACGCGTAGACCGTGCTTTCCAGACATCCTTTAACGTCCCCATGCCTAAACGACCAATAGACGTCAAGGTGACGCTAACCGATTTCCATGCTCAGGTGAAAGGTGAGTTGCAGCACACGATAGATCCTGCGGACATTCTGATTCGGAGAGTTGATGAGCCGCAAGAAACGTTTCGTTATATTTGGACGGGTCAGACGTTGCCTGATGGTTCGCCGGATGTTACCTCATGTATTGATTTAGCCATCATTGCCGAGGGCTATACCCACGAACAAATGGAAAAGTTCTATACCGATTGCCGTCGCGTAGTTGATGCCTTGTTTGCCCACGAACCGTTTACGTCAATGAAATCGCGCTTTAATGTAGTGGCTGTGGCTACTGAGTCACCCAAAAGCGGTCCGTCTATTCCGCATTTTGGAGTTTGGCGACAGACACCAGCTGGTGCCCATTATGATACATTTTATTCTAATCGCTATCTCATGACCAGCGAGATGCATCGCATTTACGACTTGCTTAGTGGCATTCCCTTCGAACATATCATTGTGCTGGTCAATAGCAGCACGTATGGCGGAGGTGGCATTTACAACCAGCTCACCGTTACCACCAGCGACCATCCTACCTTCCGTCCCGTTTTGGTGCATGAGTTTGGTCATGCCTATGGTGGCTTAGGCGATGAGTATTTCTACGATGACGGTTATGAGACGATGTATCCCGCTGACACAGAACCCTGGGAGCCAAACCTGACAACGCTTGTCGACTTCGATTCAAAATGGGCCGACATGGTACCTAAGGGAACACCCATACCCACACCACCAGCAAAAACACCTGAAAAGAAACGTGGCAAGAAGCTAACTGAGCGTGAGCAGCTGAACGCTTTGACACAGCGTGTTGGCGTCTTCGAGGGTGGGGGCTATCAGTCAAAGGGTGTCTATCGTCCGGCCCAGGAGTGCCGTATGAAAATCAATGAGGTTGAGAACTTCTGCCCTGTTTGCTCGCGTGCCCTTGTGCGTATCACAGATTTCTATACAAGCCAGTGAACATTAAACATTAAACATTAAATATTAAACATTAAAATAACCAACACAATGAAAAAACAGCTATTCATTCTTCTTGCAGCCTGGGCGATGAGCATTTCCGCTGAGGCAGCAAACTATCGTAACGTATTCGTTGAAATGGGCTATCAGCCAGCACAGGTCGATGCAAAATTGAAGGAAGTGTTCAACGACGTATTTCGTGGTCCCAACAAGGTCTATTTTGAGGTGGGCGATACGATGGGTTACGTGTCAGACATCAAGAACCACGATGCTCGTACCGAGGGTATGTCGTATGGCATGATGGTTGCCGTGCAGTTTGGCGAGAAGGACATCTTCGACCGCCTGTGGCGCTGGAGCCGTAAGTACATGCAACACCAGAGTGGCATACGTGAGGGCTATTTTGCATGGAGTTGTAGGGTTGACGGTACGCAGAATTCTGCTGGTGCTGCCAGCGATGGCGAGTTGTATTTCATTACCGCTTTGCTCTTTGCCTCTAACCGTTGGGGCGATAATACAGGTATCAACTACAAGGCTGAGGCTCAGCGCATCCTGAACTGCGTCCAGCCCAAGGAGTACACACCTGAACCACGTCAGGGCGGCTTTGGTGGATTCGGTGGTTTTGGCGGTGGTCAACAGCAGCAGGGCCCGCAGAAGATGTATCTCATCGACCCTGAGACCAAACTGATTACGTTTACGCCTGATGGCTTTGGCCAACGTTTTACCGATCCTTCTTACCATATTCCTGCCTTCTACGAGGTGTGGGCTAAGTATGCTGATGACGGACGTGCCGACCATTGGAAAGCATGCGCTAAGGCTTCGCGTGAGTTTCTGCACAAGTGTATTGACGAGAAGACAGGTCTGAATGGCGACCAGTGTCAGTTTGACGGAAGTGAGATGCAGGGTTTCCGATTCCCTGGCCGTCCCCAGGGTCAACAGAATGGAGCACCTCAGGCACCTCCTCGCAACGGCAACAATAATTTCCGCTACGACTCATGGCGTGTGCCCATGAATATTACCCTCGATTACGAGTGGAGCGGTGCCGATGCCAAGTGGCAGCAAAAGTATGGCGAGACCATCCAAAACTTCTTCTATTCGCAGGGCATCGACAAGTATGTTGACCAGT
The DNA here is from genome assembly GCA_946404405.1 of uncultured Prevotella sp. GTDB lineage: Bacteria > Bacteroidota > Bacteroidia > Bacteroidales > Bacteroidaceae > Prevotella. The sequence continues at coordinate 11,854 of CAMJDL010000064.1, read as the reverse complement.
ATCGTAAGGATGGTACACTGCCTGAAGGCAACGAGATTCTGGGTGCTGGCGGTTTCCGTAAACTGCGCCACAGCATTGGCTTGATGAGTACGCTGGCTGCTGCTTCTATCCTGTGCAAACATGATAAAAAGAAAGAGTTCGTCGACGCTCTTTGGAATGCGCGCCACGAACCCTTCGAGGATGGTTATTTCGATGCCTACTACGATGGACTGTTGCGCCTCTTTGCCTTTATGCACCTCAGCGGCAACTATCGTATCATCGAGAAAAAGTAGGCTGTCGAGCTATTCTATTTGACTTTCCAGACATTGAGGACAATGCCACTGAATCCCTGTGAGAAACTTGGCTCGCAGATGAAGAGGGCATTGTTCAGCCAACCGTATTTGCCGTCGGCAGGTGCTTCGAATTGTGGAGCACACTTAAAGTAGAAGCCACCCTTACCGCTGGCAATGATACCACGATTACGAATATGGATGTAGACGCCGTCTTCTGTCTTAAGGCAGTAAATGGCTTCTATTTCTGAGCGTCCGCCTTCACCATTCAACTGGTAGTCCGCACCACCGTTCAATATGGTACCTTTTATTTCAGGACCCTCAAATGTTCCGCCTGTGATGGGAATTACGGTACGGCGTCCGTGTTGCGTGTTGTTGATACTAAAACTTTCGCCCAGTGTCACCTTCAGTTGCATGGCAAATTCCAACTGTGGCGTGTTCTTTGGCCAATTGTCTTGAGCGCTGACATTCTCTGACCGAGGGTCAGAGTGTGGCGTTGCATTCATGACGAAAACAGTCAGCAATGTGAGTAATGCTAGTTTCTTCATAATTATGTTAATAAATTAGTTAGTTATTTCCTTTGACTGCACGGATGCAGCGACCACTGAAGCGATTGCTGGAAAGGTTTCCGTAGTGTACTTCAATATCAGAGAAATTGAATTCCAGACACCATGCTTTGTTAGGATTGGCCGTGTAGAGCGACGATGTCCAATAAATACCACTGATGGCACGGAACTGAGTGTTTGCATAGTAGCGGAAACCAGTAATAGGCAGGAAGATGGATTTGCCAGTCTTCTTACCCGTCACCTTATAGCCGTTGACACCATCCTGTGTGATCCATTCCCATTTACAGTTATCAGGGTTTATCAACTCCTCAAACTCGTCCACGGTAGGCATGCGCCACTCGCTACCCCAATTGGTGCGGGCAGCATCGTCTGCGGGAGCCAGCTGAACTTTTCTATCGGTAGTCGAATATTTGGTCAGGAACTGAGAGTCACCTCTGCTCCAGACATAGGTGTTCCATGAATAATAATCTTTCGGTTGGGTCTCACCCCAAGCGAAGTACGAGCCAAAACCCGAAGCTTTTTTGGCACCTACATTCATGTTAGCCCATTTCACACTAAGTCCTAAATCAACAGCCTCCACTTCGTCTGCAGATTTAGACTTGTCTTCAGTCCCACTACCTTTTGCATAGCCCGCTGTCCCTAAGAACATGACGGCCAGCATCATTAGAAAAATCTTCTTCATATTTATTTTTGTTGGCAAAGTTACAAAAAGTCGAGCGCAAAACAAAATAATTCATTCTTTTTTTTTTGCCGAGACCAAAGATAAGGTACAAAATAAAAACACAATTATACGATGTCTTTCAGAAAGTTTTTTGAAGAAAAAGCGGGTAGTCTAAATTTTTATTTGTAATTTTGTGCCGAAATACAGTTTGTTTTCAATAATGGACCAAAAGAGAATATTAAAGTTCTTGCGCCAGGTGATGGCTAACAATAACCGTGAATGGTTTCAGGAACATAAGAAGGAATACGAAGCTGTTAGGGCTGAATTTGAACGGGGCGTGCAGCAGGCTATTGAACGTATTATAACGTTCGATCCAGAGATTGCCCACGTTCAAGTGAAGGACTGTACCTACCGTTTCTATCGTGATACGCGATTTTCAGCAGACAAGTCGCCATATAAGAACCACCTTGGTGCCTATATCAACGCCAAAAGCAAGAAGGCATTAAGGGGCGGATACTATCTGCATCTGGAACCAGACCATTGTCTATTAGCTGTGGGTAACTACTGGCTGCCAACGAACATTCTGACTTCGTGTCGTAATGAGATGATGGGTAATACGGCGGAGTGGCTCAGATGTGTTGAAGACGAGGAATTCCTAAAGTATTTTGGCAACGATGAGTCCAGCAGCATTGATACGCCAACCGATATTGATAGCTGGGACCAGCCACAAGGCTACGGTTTGGCTAAGTTGAAAACCTGTCCTTCTGGTTTTCCAAAAGATTGGCCACACGTTAAGTACCTGCGCCTGAAAGACTATTGTGCGTGGCACGCAGTCTCGAATACGTTCTTCGAGGGTGATGATTGGCTTGACGAGATGGAGCGTATGTTCCGTGCTGCCAAACCGATGATGGACTTCATGAATTCAGTGATTGATGATTACGAATAAACAAGTAAAAACAGAATAGTTATGAGAAAGTGTTTATCATTTTTGGTCTTAGGACTACTGGTCTTGGCAACAGAAGTGCAAGGACAGCCTTTATTGAAAACGCACGTGGAAACAGGTGATGTAGAAGGAATTCTTGATGGTACAGATCTGGCCATATTTAGAGCGATACCGTATGCAGCGCCACCGGTTGGCGACCTGCGTTGGAAGGCTCCGCAGCCTGCTAAGGCGTGGGAAGGTGTCAGAGTGTGCGACACGTTTGGTCCGTTACCCCCACAGCCTACACGTCCTGATCGTACAGCAGACAAGATGAGTGAGGACTGCTTATATTTAGGTATAGCAACGCCAGCCAAATCTGTAACAGACCGTTTGCCCGTCATGGTTTGGATTCATGGTGGCGGCTTCCAGACAGAGTGGTATGGCGGCGACCTATGGACCAGTCTTGCCCGTCGTGGTGTGGTGATTGTCAGCGTTGAGTATCGCACCGGTGCTTTAGGCTTTATGGCTCATCCTGAATTGAGCAAGGAGTCGCCAGACGGACACTCAGGCAACTATGGTCTGCAGGACCAGATATATGCCCTTCAGTGGGTACAGCGCAACATCAAGAACTTTGGTGGCGACCCCTCGAAGGTGACCATCTTTGGCGAGTCGGCTGGTGCCATCAGCTGTAGCATGCTTTGTGCCTCGCCCTTGACCAAGGGACTTTTCCGTGCTGTCATCAGTCATAGCGGTGGTTCGTTTGCCCCATGGAGTGACCAACCACGAAGCTTAGGTTTGGATGCCTCGCAAAAGGGTGCCGAGCAACAGGGTATCGCCTTCCAGAAGCATTTGAAGAAAAAGAATATCAAGCAGATGCGTAAGATGGGTGCTATGGAACTCTGTGACGGCAATGTTGGTTTCGCAGGCTTCTGGCCTTGTGTTGACGGCTATGTTATCTGCGACGACCAATACCGTCTTTATGAGCGTGGTGAATATAACGATGTACCCGTTATCGTGATGACCAACAGTGACGAGGGTGCCCTCTTTGCACCTGGCAATATCACGGCAGAGGACTATAAGAAGACTGTCAGCAGCATCTTTGGCAACTGGGCTGATGAGGCTTTGAAGGTCTATCCCGGCAATACCGATGATGAGGCTTGGCACGGCTTTGGCGACGCTTTCCGTGACATGGGTTTTGCGTGGCCATCCTATGCTTGGGTGAGCCTGCAAGCCAAGACAGGTAAGAGTGCTGCATATGCCGCGTATCTGGCACAGCCTTCTACACGTAGTTTCTCGCCAGATAAGCGTCGTAAGGGTGTGGCCCATGCCGACGATATCATGTATCTGAACAGTGAGTTCCTTTCTCAGCCCGATAAATATCCACACGAGGCTGCTGTGGCCGAGATACTCCAGCAGTACTGGATAAACTTCGCAAAGACAGGTAATCCCAATGGAAAGGGTCTGCCTTACTGGCCTACGTTTGACGAGAGCAAACCTACTACGATGCAGTTCAGCAACGGTGCCTCACTCATTATGGTACCCAATCGTAAGCAGATAGACTTCGTAGACCGTTTCTACAGAGCTAAGCGTGAAGAAACGGAGAGCCAGCGTAAGTAACAATGGGCACAGAAAAAATTACAGAGCAGCCATCGCGATTCGACCATCTGGAAGAGATGTCCGTATCGGAACTGTTACAGCACATCAACGAAGAAGACTATCGCGTTGCTGAGGCTGTCAGGCGGGCCATTCCACAGATAGAACCTTTCGTGGAGGCTTTGGAGAAACGTATGAAGCGAGGGGGGCGTCTGTTTTATATCGGTGCAGGAACCAGTGGACGACTGGGCGTGCTGGATGCCAGCGAGTTGCCTCCAACGTTTGGCGTATCTGATACGAAGGTGATTGGTATCATTGCTGGTGGCGACAGGGCTTTACGACATGCTGTCGAGAAGGCTGAGGATATTACAGACCAAGGGTGGAAGGATTTACAGGCGCATGAGCCTACGTCGAAAGATACGGTGTTGGGTATTGCTGCCTCTGGTTCAACACCTTATGTCGTTGGTGCCATTAAGCTGGCTAAGCAGAACGGTTTGATGACAGGCTGTATTACCAGTAATCCCAACACGCCACTGGCGCAGGCTTCCGATTATCCTATCGAGACCATCGTAGGGCCCGAATTTGTGACAGGCTCCAGTCGCATGAAGAGTGGTACGGCTCAGAAGATGGTTCTCAATATGATTTCCACAGCCCTCATGATACGTATGGGGCGTGTCAAGGGCAATCGTATGATCAAGATGCAACTGAAGAATGCTAAACTGGTTGATCGTGGCACACGAATGCTGATGGATATGCTGGGTCTAAACTACGATGAGGCTCAACAGCGCTTGTTGGAAGCAGGCAGTGTGGCGGCGGCATGCGGGCAAAGCCCTAGTGAAAAGTGAAAAGTAAAGAGTTAAAAGTGAAATTTCTCATTTCTCATTTCTCATTTCTCATTTTTTTTCGTACCTTTGCACCCTAAAGAATAAGCTACATTATGTTAGAAGTTAAGAACTTACACGCCAAGATAGGCGACAAAGAAATATTGAAAGGTATCGACCTCGTCATCAATGATGGTGAGACGCATGCTATTATGGGTCCCAATGGATCTGGCAAATCTACGCTGAGTGCGGTATTGGTGGGCAATCCACTTTATGAGGTGACAGAAGGCGAGGCTTACTTTAATGGCAAGAACCTGTTGGAGATGAAACCCGAAGACCGTGCTCATGAAGGCTTGTTCCTGTCGTTCCAGTATCCTGTAGAGATTCCAGGTGTCTCGATGACCAACTTTATGAAGGCTGCTATTAACGAGAAGCGCAAATATCAGGGTTTGGAGCCGATGAATGCTGCAGAGTTCCTGAAGCTGATGCGCGAGAAGCGTAAGGTTGTGGAACTCGACTCCAAGTTGGCTAACCGCTCAGTAAATGAAGGTTTCAGTGGTGGTGAGAAGAAACGTAACGAGATATTCCAGATGGCTATGTTGGAGCCGAAGCTGAGTATTCTGGACGAGACGGACTCTGGTCTTGATGTCGATGCTATGCGTATCGTGGCCGAAGGTGTGAACAAATTGCAGACACCAGAGACATCATGTATTGTTATCACGCACTACGATCGTCTGTTGGAGATGATTAAGCCCCAGTTTGTGCACGTGCTATACAAAGGTAAGATTGTGAAGACTGGCGGTCCTGAGTTGGCTGTGCAGATTCAGGAGCACGGCTATGACTGGATTAAGGAAGAAATCGGAGAGGAGTAAGGCGGGCAAGCCCTAGTGAAAAGTGAATAGTTAATAGTGAAAAGTGAATAGCGAACAGCAATATATTGATCTGTACAAGCAGTGTCGCACAATGATTCACGAGCACAGCAGCGACGTGATGAACAGCGTGCGCGACGAGGCCTTTGAGCGCTTCGCCGCTGCGGGTTTCCCTAGTAAAAAGGTGGAGCGCTATAAGTACACGGACATCCAGAAGCTCTTCGCACCAGACTATGGTTTGAACCTAAACCGTCTGACTATCCCCGTTGACCCTTACAAGGCTTTCCGCTGTGATGTCCCTAATTTGTCGACGAGCCTTTATTTCGTGGTCAATGATGCTTTCTATCAGGACGAAAAGCCTAAAGGTCATCTGCCTGAAGGGGTTATCATTGGGTCGCTGAAGGAGTTCGCCACTACTGCATATTACAACCAGTTGGCTGGTAAGGCCAACGATGCCACTACGGATTTGAACACGATGCTGGCTCAGGACGGACTCTATATCTATGTGCCCAAGAATGTCAAGGTCGATCGTGCCATTCAGGTTATCAATATCCTGCGAAGTGATGTTGACCTAATGGTAAATCGTCGTGTGCTGATAGTTTTGGAGGAGGGCGCAGAATTAAAGATGCTGTTCTGCGACCATGCTGCTGACGACAAGAACTTCCTTGCCACTCAGGTTATTGAGGCCTATGTCGGTGGGAATGCCTCGCTGGATTTGTATTGTCTGGAAGAGACACATCATAAGAATGTGCGTGTTAGCAATGTCTATATCGACCAGCAGCGCGACAGTCGCGTCAATCATAATGTGATTACGCTGCATAATGGCATTACGCGCAATAAACTCGACTTGACCTTCTCGGGCGAGGGAGCAGAATGCCAGTGCTATGGTTGTGTGATAGCCGACAAGCATCAGCATGTGGATAACAACACGCTGATTACCCATAAGGTGCCTCATTGTACGTCGAACGAGCTTTACAAATATGTACTCGACAACCAGGCAACAGGCGCTTTTGCTGGTAGGGTTTTGGTGGAACACGGTGCCCAGAAGACAAACTCTCAGATGACGAATCAGAACCTGACAGCTACCAAGGAAGCAAGGATGTACACCCAGCCCATGCTGGAGATTTATGCTGATGACGTGAAATGTGCCCACGGGTCTACCGTTGGACAGTTGAACGATGCTGCCCTTTTCTATATGCGTCAGCGTGGTATTTCGTTGGAAGAGGCTAAGGTGTTGTTACAGAATGCCTTTATCAACGAGGTTATTGACATGATGCAACTCGAACCTCTGCGCGATCGTCTGCACTATCTGGTGGAGAAGCGCTTCAGGGGAGAATTGAATAAATGTAAAGGATGCCAGTTGTGTAAGTGAAAAATGAAAAGTGATAAGTGATATATGCGGACCAGACTTTATCATATTGCCCCATTGTTTTTCATGGTTCTTGCCATGATAATGTCATGTAGCAAAGTTACCACCAAGACGGGCCCCGTTTCTTCACATATTGACAGCGTATTATTCGAGGCTGGCCGGTATAAGCATTATACGCGTATGGTAGAACTGGCCGACAGTTTCGAAAAGGCTGGCAGTCTGACGAAGCTGAATGCTAACCGCTGGCGTGGCGTGGCCTATTACCATCAAGGACAGTATCGTATTGCAGAGGCCTGCTATAAAAAGGCCCTTGAGTGTGAGGTGAAGACCGATCAAGACCAGCTGAGCTACAACAAGGTGGCCAGACGGCTGTCAGAGTTGCTGTTGGTAAAAGGCGACTATGAAGGGGCGTTGCGTGTGGCCATACCGGCTATTTCGCGCATGGACAAGACGGGTATTGGTTCGGATATCGACTATGCCATTCTGTTGAACAATATCGGTTGTTGTCAGTTGAATCTTGGCCAGGATGCTGAGGCTCAGAAGAGTTTCTATTCTGCCCGTGACCACTATGTCAACCGCTGCCAGACAGACGTCAGCAGTCGTGGATATCAAGAGGCAGTTTTAGGTACAGTATATACTAGCATGGCCTATATCAATACCCGGCATTATGCTGAATCTATCTATTGGATTGACCGTACAGAAATGCTGTTGGACAAATATCGCCAGCAGGAGGATGCGCGTGTTGAATATTTCGACGAGTATCAGGGACGTATTTATATCATGCGTGCTGTGGCTTTGCAGGGTTTGAAGAAACCAAAGGAAGCAGCTAAGGCCTATCAGGAATTCCTGAAAACCGATTATTCAAAGACGGGGCAAGGTCGAATAAATGCCAACGAGTATCTGATAGCAGCTCAACGTTTCAGCGAAGCAGCTGACAACTACCGTTTTCTGGATCAGATGCTTGAACAGACAGGCATGGAGTTGTCGCTCGATAACATTCAGTTGTATATGTTACCCAAGTTCCGTGCCAACATGGAGGCGGGACGTAGGGACTCTACGCGTGCAATAGCTTCAAATCTCCTGTCATTGCTCGACTCCGCCATTACGGCTTATAAGAACAGTGCTACTGCCGAGTTGGCAACCATCTATGATACGCAAGGCAAGGAGGCTGAAATTGCACGTCACCAAGCAGATCTTACCCATCAGCGCTTTGTCAGCACAGGTATTGCATTGGTGCTGATCATTCTCTTCTTGGCTATCTATACGCTGCATAAGCGCAATACAACGCGTCGTTTGGCAGTAGCCCACCAGAAACTGGAAGAGGCGCACGGCAAGTTGCAGACGGCTTACGACAAACTGGAAGAAACCACGACAGCCAAGGAGCGTTATGAGAGTGAATTGCGCATTGCACGGGATATTCAGCGTTCTATTGTTCCCAGCGAATTCCCACATTATCAAGGGCTTGACCTCTATGCCTATATGATGCCTGCCAAGGAGGTCGGTGGTGACCTCTACGACTATCTGTTAGGAGACGACCATCTCTATGTTTGTTTGGGTGACGTCAGTGGCAAAGGTGTACCGGCAGCGCTATTAATGGGTCAGGTGGCGCGTATGTTCCGTGCGTTGGCCAGAGAGAAATGTATGCCTCAGGAAATTGCCACACGCCTGAACAATGAGTTTACTGAAGGCAATGAGAACGGCATGTTCGTTACGCTGTTCTTGGCATATATCGACCTGAATACGGGACGTATGGACTTCTGTAATGCAGGCCACAATCCACCAGTCTTTGATGGCCAGTTCATGGAGATTGAAAGTAATGCGCCTATTGGCTTATGGTCGGAGTTAGACTTTGTCGGTGAACACATAGATAATATCAAGGGACGTCCGCTGCTTCTTTATAGCGACGGACTGAATGAGGCGGAAAATCGCCAGCAAGAGCAATTTGGCGATGACCGCTTGCTTAAGATACTGCAAGAGAATCGCTTTGAAGGTGCTCAACAGGTCATCGAATTCTTGTGCAACGCAGTTGAGAAACACCGTAACGGCGCTGAGCCCAACGATGACTTGACGATGATGGCGCTGAAGATCGTTTAATGATTAATATCTCATCTTTAATCTTTCATCTTTAATGTTTAATCTAAATACAGTACGACAGGACTTTCCTATTCTTTCGCGCGAAGTTTATGGTAAGCCACTGATATATCTCGACAATGCAGCAACCACACAGAAACCTTTATCTGTGCTTGATGCCATGCGTGACGAATATCTGAACGTGAATGCTAATGTGCATCGTGGCGTTCACTACTTGTCACAACAGGCCACTGATTTACACGAAGCTGCACGCGAAAAGGTTCGTCAGTTTATCAATGCCCAGAAGATAGAGGAAATCGTTTTTACGCGTGGCACAACAGAAGCCATCAATCTGGTGGCCTCTTCGTTTTGTGAATCGCAGATGCAGGCTGGCGATGAAGTGCTTGTCACAGAGATGGAACACCACTCGAATATCGTTTCCTGGCAGCTACAAGCACAAAAGCGTGGTATCGTGGTCAAGCATTTGCCCATTACGGACGATGGCCGTCTTGATATCTCACTTCTCACCTCTCATCTGTCCTCTCGTACCAAGTTGGTCAGCGTTGCTCATGTCAGCAATGTGTTGGGCACGGTGAACCCTGTTTCTGACATTGTTAAGATAGCCCATGAGCACGGCATTCCCGTTTTGGTAGATGGTGCCCAAAGTGCGCCCCATTTCAAGGTTGATGTTCAGGCGATGGATTGCGACTTCTTTGCCTTCAGTGGTCATAAGATGTATGGACCAACGGGTATTGGCGTACTCTATGGCAAGGAAGAATGGCTCGAAAAACTGCCTCCTTATCAGGGAGGTGGCGAGATGATTGACAAAGTAACGTGGGAGAAAACAACTTTCGAGCGCTTGCCCTTTAAGTTCGAGGCAGGTACACCTGATTACGTAGCAACCCACGGATTAGCCAAAGCCATTGAATACATCGACGCCATTGGGTTTGATGCTATCCAGCAACACGAACAGGAATTGACCCGTTACTGCACGGAGCAGCTACAGACCATTGATGGTATGAAGATCTATGGCCCACAACGTTCAACGAATAAGGATGCTGTTGTCAGTTTTAACGTTGGCAATATCCATCATTTGGATATGGGTACGCTACTCGATCGCTTAGGTATTGCAGTCCGTACGGGCCACCATTGTGCCCAACCCTTGATGGATCGTCTTGGCATTTCAGGTACCGTTCGTGCTTCCTTTGCATTGTATAATACGAAGGAAGAGATTGATGCCCTTGTTGCTGGCATCCGTCGTGTCTCTCAAATGTTCTAAAGTTCAATGTTGAAAGGTCATTACTACGAAGGAAAGATTGAGGCTGGCTGCGATGAGGCTGGTCGTGGATGTCTGGCTGGCAGCGTATTTGCTGCTGCTGTGATATTGCCTGAGGGGTATCAGAACGACTTGCTGAACGATTCGAAACAACTGACGGAGAAGAAGCGCTATCAGTTGCGAGAAATCATTGAACGCGACGCTGTGGCGTGGGCTGTTGGTATTGTCACGCCTGAAGAAATAGACAAGATCAACATTCTGAATGCTTCCATTCTTGCCATGCATCGCGCCTTAGACCAGTTGAAGGTACGTCCAGAGGCTATTATCGTTGATGGCAACCGCTTTAAACCTTATCGTCCTGTGGTAGACGGTTCCGCAGTTGACATCCCTCACACTACTATCGTGAAAGGTGACGGTAAATACCTTTCTATTGCTGCTGCCAGTATATTAGCCAAGACCTATCGTGACGACTATATGAACCGTTTGGCAGAGGAATATCCACAATACGACTGGCAGTCGAACAAAGGATACCCCACCAAGAAACATCGTGATGCCATTCGTCAGTATGGTATCACGCCTTATCATCGTAAAACATTTAATATGCTGGGAGACGGCCAGCTAACCTTCGATTTCCAAGATTAATTGACAGAAGCGCGCAACGAATGGAAGACGCGACGTTTCAGGCTTTCTGCCTGTTCGGGTGTCAGCAAGTCGCAATCGTCTAAATGCATGAGGATATCGTAAGCTTTCAGATAGGCTGAACGAATCTGGGGTGCCGCAGAAAGATAGGAAGTCCAATAGGATTCCTTATCAGGTACGCAATCCATCACGTAACGGATGAAATCGTCGTCACATAAGAATTGCTCTACGGTAGTATAGATTGTTCGTTTCATGTATTTCGTTTGTAAATAAATAGCTTATTGACAGCTATTATAAAGACGAAACACATGCCATTATGTCATCACTTATCACTTTTCACTTTTCACTCTTCACTAGGCCGTAGGCCGCTACATCGCTGCTTCTCTGAGTTTCAGCATACCACGATGCATCAGATTACGTACAGAATGATAGTTCATCTTCATGATGTCGCAAATCTCGTCGTATTTGCGCTCTTCCAGATAGTAGAGCGTGATGGCTTGGCGTTGGCGGCGTGTGAGATGATTCATTAAGTGGGCAACCTGAGCCGTTTGCATCAGTTCACGCTCCGTATTGAGATAGTCGTGTTCCACATCTTCAGAAGCGCGTCGATAATCGTAACACTCCACTTCGCCATCGTCCATAAAGGTGTTGCGACGGAATTCGTCAAGCAGGCGATTTTTTAGCGAGATGAGGAGATATGAACTCAGATTATTGATGGTATGCTTTTCGTTTCTTTTGGTATACACCTTGACAAACACGTCATGAATACAGTCTTTTAGTAATTCCTGATTCTGGGTTA
>CAMJDL010000063.1 GCA_946404405.1 uncultured Prevotella sp. | reverse complement strand
ATTTGCTGTTGAAATAGTGTTTAATCATTAATTTAAGTTTATATGGAGTACATAAGAAATCAAAGAAACAATAAACAATTCATTTTCACTTTAAAACCACAATTATGTTAAAAAGAGATTTTTTCATTCCTCATGACAAACTTAGAGGAACAAGACTGGAGTGGCTTATCACGGATGATACGCCAATTGAGAGTACTTTATTTTTCAATCTATGGACATCATGTATGGACATTGCCGTCAAGGTTCTTAAAACAGACTATTTCAAAGGCATTGTCAATGGTGACCTTGATCCGAACAACTATGGTCAACTCATGGTCCAAGATGCTTATTATTGCTTCAATGGACAGAATGATTATGTTACAGGAGCAACTTGTGCAGATAATGATGATTGGAAAGTTTTCTACAACCAAAAGGCCGACAGATATGCGGAGTATAATAAGACATACCACGAGGATTGGCATATCCATGACATAGAAAGTGTAACACCTGGTGATGCCATAAAGGAGTACGCACAATATGAGGCATATGTAGCAGGATCACTTGATTCTCCATACCTTAGTGTTGTTATGTTGCCATGCGAGTATCTTTGGAACTGGGTTGCCAATATTATCGATGGATATACCCCTGAAGACTCAATTTATCGATTCTGGGTAGATTGGAACAAAGGAGAGCCAAATGGCGCCATACAGATGGCACAGATGCTTGAGAAATATCGTTCTGAGATCGATGAAAAGAAAGCGATGGAAATATTTCGCAAAGCGATGGAATATGAACTGAAAGTATTTACTGACGCATGTCAGCAAACAAACCAAATATTAACTAAATAAAACTTTGAATTATGAACTTAGAATCAACAAGCAAGTCTTTTAATCTTCCTAGTATCAAAAAGGGAATGTACATGTGCTGGAATATAGTAACCCAGTGCTGTAATGATGTAAGAGTAGTACTCAAGGATGAATGTAAAACCTATGTGGATGAAACAAAACCAGTTTCTTCAAGTGGAAACTTGAACAAACTCTCTATTGGTGATGCATTTGTTCAGGGCAACAATCTCACTATAGAATTCTCGTCTACCAAATCTAATAGTTTTGATCGCAGTGTCAGCAATAGCGATATTACTGATGCAGAAAACAACGTTATCGGACATGTAACTGATATTTGCATTGAAGATAATGGCGGCAGTATAGATTTCAATGATGTATATGCCAATATCGTGGCATGGAATAATCAAGGATAATAATACGAGAATAGCCATTAGAGGAACAATCCTTATTTGACTATGCCAACCGTAGATTATCAATATGATAAAAACTTCTATCAACTCCTGCGTCTGTCAGCATGATTGACGCAGGAGTTTCTTGTTGGCATAATGCAATTTGCCATGAAGAATCATCAAATAAACTATCTGATTTATACGTTTGCTGATAAAAATACGCTTTAGTTACGCTTAATTCAGGAAAAAGTCGTATCTTTGTACCCGCAAATTTAATTGGACAATGGAAACAGGATTTAACAATAGCAGTTTAAACCTCGAAACGCTGCGGGAGTTCTGCAAACGGGAGGGTGAGGTGGTCAAATACAATAAGGGTGACCAGATGGAGCGCGAGGGCGATCCCACCCGTTGGTTCGCGTTCGTCGAATACGGATGTTTCAAGTATCTGACTTATGGCATTAGTGATGACAAAGAGCACGTAGTGTGGTTCTCATTTAAGGATGAATTCGTAGGTGATTATCCTGCCTGTCTTAGTGGACTTCCAGCGCAGATTACCATCAAGGCTACAATGCCCAGTCGCGTGATCAGGGTCACAAGTGAGCAGTTGAATCAGTTCTTTGACCAAAACATTGAGACGATGGAATTACGTAGTCTCATTGCTGAGCACATAACTGGCCAGTTCCATTTGCATTATCAAAACCTATACTGCGCCACGCCACTCGAGCGTTACGAACTTCTGCTACAGCGTTGTCCCAGCATCGTACAGGATATTGCAATGCAGGATATCGCTTCGTACCTCAATATCACGCCTGCTTACCTCGGCAAACTGCGTAAAAAATCACTCTCAGAGTCCTATAGAACTTAAATGATAAAACGCTTATCGCCACTACCATGGCCACCTATGTCGGGTTAATTCCGTGGTATCTGTCGTCTGGAATCCGTGACCTTTAAGAAACGAAAGAAGTACTACAACTTAACAATAATAGAGCGAAATTTTAAACTATAACACAACATTTTCATAACAGAGAATCTTACAGATTCAATTTGTTTCCTTTTTACAAAAGATAGAAAGATAGAAAGAAAATGTGGTTTGGCCCATCATTGCTTTTGGGGAATAATACTGATGTTATAGTGCAATCATTTGAAGACAATTGGCTGATTACACTCCACCAGTATTACTCCCTTACACATTAAGATAACAATCAGTAAAGATTTCAATTAATATACCATTTTACATATTCTTTTTAAAATCGTCATTTTGGAGCCTAATAAATTTTTTGTTACAGAATGTATGTTCAAATGTATACAATTTTAATTGATAGTTTACCCTACAAATACACTATAACACGTCAAGTATATGGAATAAGATCTTCGTACTCTATTCCTTCAGGTAGATCTTCTTTGTCGATAATTTGGAATTCATCTGGGAAATTCACGATTTTTGTTACATAATATTCTTCTCCATTCTTTAAAATCAGTTCTCCCCTTTGTTCAAGAAGCTTTTGACGCGTAGAGATGTCATTTAGATCCTCTTCCAAAATTTCAATATCTTCTATGCAAACATCACTTTTGACGGCTTTGTTTATGCTTTCAATCCATTTTTCCCCAGAGAAAGTTAACGCATTTTTTCTTGCATAATGTGATATTTTTCCATCAGAATAAGCGGGACGTTTCAGATTTCCATTATAATAGGGATTTTCCTTATCTGGTTTATTATTTATAACCGAAGTAACATAGTCCCACCATTTTTTATCCATTTCCCATGATTTTCTACAACAATTTGGATGCGCATGTGAATAATACTCAGAATGTTCTTCTGTTATAAAAGAAATGGATATTGTATTTTTCTCATTGAGTATTAACTTTGCTCGTCCTTTTTCAGAAGAAACCAGTCCGCCATTACGTTTTTCCACTCTATATGCTCTAATTGTTTTACACATAACTATATCTTGCTTTTTCCTTACTCTATCTTAGGCTTTTCAGGAACCGCCTTTTGTTAATTAAATCTCTGTTGAATAATTTATTTACTACTTTTTCATAATCGTTCATATTTAGCTTCCTACTCTGTTTACTATTGGGCTTTTCGGAACCTGCCAGATTGATTTTTATTGCAAAAATACTCTTTGTTGACTATGTGAAGAAATCTGTTTTTCATGCTACAGTTTAGTCCACCAAAACACATAAAAACTCCTGCATTGTCGTAAGACCAATGGCAGGAGTTCTGCTTTATAATCGTATGAACAAAAAGATAAGACGGAGTTCGACAAACTATTAGAAAGTTCAATTTATTGCTTGTACTTCATGTATGCTTTCTGCAGTTTCTCGTCGTATTTGTTCTGTGCATATTGAGGACCATTATAGTGTCGGGCAAACTCCGTCCAGTTAAGCGTACGGAGATAATTGTCCCAACCGTTGGATTTCAGGAATTCCGTGAAGAGATCGAGTTGACCTCCTTCGTTGGCACACATCTTCTCGACAAACTCCCTGGCGTTCTTACATCTGCAAGCCTCATAGTTGAACCCCATGATCTGGAACAGTCCCCAACTTGCAGAACAGGCAGCAGCTTTCTCGTGGATAGCGAGGGCCTTTTTCAGACGATCGTATTCACCCATACCACCCTTGTAATGGTTCTTTGTCCATTTTGGATAAAGAATATCCTCGTTGCCTTTTACATAGTCCTCCGGACTAAGACCATATTTCTTGAGTTGGCTCCAGAAAATATGACCTTCAAAGAGAATAGCAGGACGACCAGGGGCAAAGAAACCGCCACGATCTCCTGTTTCCACCTCCTGTACGGCTTTTACGGCAGCCACTTCTACGCCCAGGATCTCTGCGCAACGTTTGAAATCCTCCTCAGTAAGCCGAAGGGTAGCCGTCTGACGGGCATTCTCGTCCTGCAATTTGCTCCATGTGCCTTTGCCGACAATACCGTCAACAGCAAGTTTGTTCTTACGTTGGAAGTCACGTACCATAATGTCGGTCTGCTCGTCAAAGAGTCCCGTCTCATCGACTTTGTAACCCCATTTGTTGAGAAGTTGCTGCAAGAGTACAACATCACTTCCCATTGATCTTAATTTGATAGTTTGCATAATTCTTATTGTTTATGTTCAACATCGTTTAACACACCTCGTTGGTAATTGACAGTGTCATCACTTGTGACAGCTTCATAGAGATTGATCTGCCTGATGTCAGGAACCTTTTTCATCTTTACATTAATGACACCTAGCCACTCCTCACTTGATGGCTTAAGATGGATGGTCATCTTTAATGTGTCCATATTGGAACTTATTGCTGTCCATATCACATCCGTTCCAATATGCTGCTTATATTTTCTCAGTCCTTCAGTCAGATTCAGGAACTGCATTTCAGCGTCTTCCGCATTATCAACTACCTTGTAATATATCCTGGGATCATACTCTTCTTTATTCTCAGAAAATGCAAGGAGTTTGTCTTGTAATCGTTCCGTCTCAACCTGTTCTTTTGGTTGTGACAGTCTGTTTGTCTTTTCTTGGGTAGCGATGAATATTCCTGCTATGGCAAGCAGAAGCACCAGCGCGAAAATGATGATTTTCTTCATAAGTTTGATTCTGTTTAAATAACAGCCTGACAATTATCGGCTGATGATTACTGTTTAGTATTAAGTCCACCACTCGATTGTTTCTTATATACTTCTCCCGCATGGTCAACTGCTGATTTTCGTTAAGTTGGACATGATATATCAGACAATCACTGGCCATGTGGTGCGTAATATTATCAGGGCATACAGAAGGCAGTCTGATTAGAAACAGATAGGCATCCGTCATTGACATTACCTCGCCTTTCCATGAGTTTCTGCTACCGTTTTTCCTCAACTTCATCACTTTTCCTTTGGAAAGAGTTTCCATATGGCTGATGAGCAGTTCGCCATATCCGTCATTCCCTTCAACTTGTACTGTGGCACCTTCTGTTTTACGGAAGAGGCTTTTCAGCCATCGAGTAAGTGAATGCAAAACACCCATTACAACTATTTGCTAAAGTGACTCGTATTTTCTACCCTTCGCTGCGCTTCATCCACTTTTGCCAGAATCTTCAGGGCTTTGTCCGACTTTTTCTTGTCAATGAACAAACTCAGTCCACAGACAGGACAATGTAAACTCCTGGTAAACAATAGCTGACGAATTGAAACAGGGATTAGTTGACTACAGATTGGGCATTGTATGCCAGGCACACCATGTTGTTGCTGTTGCATTCTTGGTTTTGTTGGAATCATTGCTTTCTTCAGTTATTCAGTTTCTACTTCTTCTTGCTCTTCTGGAGTTTCTTTCATATCTTCAATCTGGAGGTTGTTGGTTGTCAGGTTCAGCAAATTCGACAAACCGCCAGGCATGTCTGCTTGCTGCATCTTTACTTTTACCTTCATGTTAGCGGCAAGTCCCTGTCTGACCTTCTTTTCCATATTGCCCTCAATATTTGAAGCGGCCATCGACACCCTCAGTTTGACGCCCTCTGGTATCGGATCTTCCCCATCATTCTTACCCTTCAAAGAAAAGGTTGAATGTTTGTCGGCACTGACCGCATCGATAATCTGAATGTCAAAATCGAAATCTGCTTCCTTCACCTGAAGCAAGGGTAGTGGCACTAGTGTCATCAGCGGGATGCTGACGCGCTGTTGTCGTTGTGTTCCGTTATCCTGCACATTGTAGGTAAACTCCAACATCCTCAAGTTCCCAACTTCTCCCGTTTCCGGATTATAGGAATCGAATGCCAGTTCATAGAGATAACTAAGATATCTCCGTGTTGACATACTATCTGCATCTATCGTAGCAACCAGTGGACCGGAAATCAGATCCTTCAGTTCCATGATCTGTTTGCTTACCTTGTTATATTTTGTTTCCATAAGCGAGATTTTTTATTCGTCTTTCAAGTATATATTAATGTTGTTAGGTGACACCTTGAAGCGTAAAGTATGGATAGCGTCCTCTGGCAATTTTGCCAGTTCCTCCGATGACACACAGACATCAATCGAAGGCATGAGGCGCTTGCGCTTGACATTCACGTCCTGCAATAAGGCGGGAAGCCCTTGCTCAACAGCAGTTCTCATAGCCGCCTTTACTTTCTCGTCGTACTCACCGTTGACATTCTGATCAAGCATCTCCCGTATATCTCCATGGTTGAGCAGGGAATCCTCTCCAACACTTAGGACAATTCGTGCCAAGGTCTTTTCATTGACAGAGCCGTCATCTTGAATGATGGCAGTGTACTCTTTTTGAATAGCCCTTTGAATCTTACGGCTCAAGAAAGCACTAAAATCACGTTTTGTCTTCTTGTCGTCCTCCAGAGTTTGCAAAGGAGCGGTATCTTCTGTTGCCCTGTCTGGTAAGACTTCATTGAATATGGGGATGGCACTGTCGAGAAGCAATCTGGCGCAAGACTTGGAGATACCCTTTTCAATATCGCGCAAGGCAGGGAAATTGATTTCGTACTGCTCTACTTCGGCTGAAGAGTCTGTGATACCATACTGGATGCATAGATCCATCTCGCCTAAAGCCACAGCAGGCAGGGCAAAGCTGTCAAGTCGTCCATATTTGCTATAGATGTCTTTCAGTGCTATTGAATACATATTTGCCTGATGTTGGGCAAAGACCATATCCCGAAGGATAGAACTGATAATAGTGCTTAACTGAGCCATAAGTTTCAATTACTTTAGATGATACTTGTTACTAAGCATTACCTTTTTCCTTCTGGGCTGATGCCACATTTACGCTCAGCGTCCTGCTGCCTGCAGTGACGGTGTAAGAGCCCTCCTTAGTCAGATCGAATACCATATTGTCTCCATCCTGCACACCGGCAACATCACCATCACCAGACTTCGCCTTGATGGCTGTCGGCTCAAAGAGTCCCTTCGGGCTCTTGTAGGTTGCAATGAGTTTCACGGACTTGCCGTCAGCAGGTAGGACAATGTTGGTCTCACTGACTTCAAGCGTTCCTTCCGGATCACTCACATCAAGAGAACTGCCAAGCAGCTCAAGCACTTTGGCGAGACCTGCGGGCATACTATCCTGTCCGGCCTTCACAGCCACGTCCATGGTGTACTCCACACTGTACTGTGAACTCTGGGTGGCCTTAGAGTCCTTCTTCGACGAATAGTTTGCCTTCATGTTCGCCTGGACGCTGAACGGCCCCCAGCCGACCTTGGCGGAGATGTCCGCTCCTGCTTCGAGGGATGATGAAGAACTGGTTTCGGAAACAGAGGATGACGAAGCAGAGATATTGGCCTTGAAGTTGATGTCGATATCATGAATGGCGATATACGGGATAGGCACTATCGTCAGCAGAGGAACATTCAACTGCGCCATGCGACCATTCTGCAGAAACTCGAAGGTCACATTCACTGCTTCTTTCTTTCCAGTCTCAGGGTCTGTGTTCAGACCGACTTCCTGAATGAACTGCCATGATGTCTGCGCAGCCATAGCCTGCGCTTCAATACAAGCTTTCAAAGGTGCTCCGATAATGGAGCCAAACGGTATCGCTTGCAACGCACTGGTTGCCACTTGCGATGGAGTTGAATCAATTGGCATAATTTTCTTTTTTTAATTGTAAATAATGTTGTTAATGCTGAGCCGGACTTCAGTTTTGCTGGCAAAGTTAGACTTATTTGACGAACTGTCAATTATGTGTCCAACGTTAATCATTATCATCCACCGTATTTTTGTTTTCTCTTTTCTACAACTCTTTTTCTTGATCCTATAAGAATAAAACTTTTCCTTATTGTCTCTTGATAATCCCTGCCAATAGTAATTTCCCTATCATCTATCATGCGCACAAAATTACCAATATACCTGGATACGTGTTCCAGATTGATGATATAGGAACGTTGAATACGAATGAACAAATCTGGAGAAAAATACTCTTGCACCTCACACATTGGTACGGAAACGGTGATTTTGCTTTTGTCGACAAGATGAATAACACAATAGTTCCTTGAAGCTTCCAGATAAATCACATCATGTATGGATACCCTACGATATCCAAAATTATCCATTACAAATACATGTACATTATTCTGTACCATTTCATTTTTTACGTTTTGCTTAATTTTCATACTCTTTTAAAATAGTAACTATTATGCATGGCAAAAATACTTATTTTAAAAATACTTAGCAGTATTCATCCAACAACATAAATAATAATCCACCGTAATTTATTAAATTTGTCCGTTTTAGCAATAGTTTACCCTCTGAGTGGATAAATCTGTAGTGTAGTGGATTTATCTTTGCAATACCATAAATTTATGTATTTTTGCCTCAAAAACATATCGATAAATATGTTATTCTTGACGATTTTGTTATATTTAACATACCATTCGTTATTATTAATAATTAAATATGTATCTTTGCAAATGAAAACAGATAATCATAGAAGAGAGACTGCCCACTTCGACGAAATGAAATACAAGAGTTGGGGTTTTCGGTAAGTTAACCAGAGACCTTTTATAGTATTCTCTGAAACATTATTTAGCGATATCTTGTTATGAAGGAAATATGCAATGAACAATTTCTTACGTAGAATGAAACTTTTTTGTTTGTTACGCATCATATTACGAATAAAATATGTACCTTTGCAGCGGTGTTTTGCTAAAGGCACTAATTATATTGCTCAATTATCCACTCGAACTGCGACCTCGAACGAGATTAACGAGCAAACCTACATACATGGAGTATGCGCTTTAGGCGCAGACTCTTCCATAGTATGTAGAGGCTGTCGCAGGCCTGAGTGGATATATGGACGGGGCCTGCGCTTTCTTTATGCCTTTGAGTTAGTGCTCTCCCCACAGAATTTGGATGAGAGAATTAACAATAAATACAAAATACAATAAAGATTTAACCATTATGAGAAAACAGATTTTTATTCTACTGCTCTCGGTATTGCTCAGCATACCTTTGGGCATGAAAGCGACCATCGTTGATGATCCTGGTGTTTTTAACTTTTCTCCATTTTACGATCCATCATCAGGTGTCATTGGTTTAGCACTTACGTTTTTCCCTTCAGAAGAGGGAGACACGGTTTATATTCCTGATTATATCTATGAGAATAATCAGTACAAGTATGTAGTTTGCATTAACACAGGCGCATTTTTTGACTGCAATGCAAAATACATTCGTCTGCCAAACCACCTTAGATTTATCAGGGACAACGCTTTCCACTATTGTTGTTTCCTGACAACTTTGGAGTTTACAAACGACATTAGTGAAATCGACTTCGGAGAAATCGACGATATTGTTGGCGGCTGTAACTATGTGGACGAAATTATTGTGCCGCTTCAATATTTGAGCAATTACATTGATGACCCCGAAGACAGGTTCTTCCCATTCTATTTGTATGAGCAATTGAAGTCACGTGTAAACATGGATTCTCAAATTAGAACTTTATGTGCAGATGTCAATTTTAAAGTAAGTACCAATGCTACAGCATCTTATTGCACAAGCATTGTTAATAATGTGATTCAGAGAACCAATGCAAACGTAGTTCCAGCAAATGTTGGTGTTTGCGTTGAATGTAATTCGGGTAACCATTTCGATGTGATTGCAACTCCTTCTTCATGTGATAATGCTACATCTATTCTCACTCCTGTATTAACAGACACAAATGTTCCCGCAACAATAAATGGATTGTATAATTATTATTGTAATAATGTTAATCGTTTCGTAAAAATATCAAATTCAAAGACAATCAATGCAAACAATGCATATTTGTCTACAAGTGTTAATAGCGCATATATATATTTTTAACAGAAAAGATAAATATGAAAAGAATTTTAAGTTTTATAATTGTCATACTTGAATCATTGACCGTTTTCTCTGCGACGGAAGAAGTCACCGAGACGTGGACCATGAACGGCTCTGCGTGCTCTATCTCAGGCAGCACGCTATCCAATGGTGCTGGCAACAGAATGGACTTAAACAATAATATGACTTGGACTCAGTTCAGTACGTATTCGTCAATTGACACCTCACAGAAGGGATTGGTTACCAACTCATACAATACAGAGATTAGTTTCCCCGACATTGAGGGGACGGTGACAAAGGTAGAACTCAAGAACTTCTTTTTGGGTGATGTTGGACTGGTATTGTATGCAGGAACGAGCATGAGCAGCCTGTTTAATAAAAGTACTGGGGGCACAGCTTATCCGTCATGGGATGACTTCTCCTACTCAGGTGACGTTACCTATACGGGAACGATGGACGTTACCTCTTCATCACCATTGAAGCTGATGTTCCGTGCTGCATCCAGCACAATACCAGACTTGCAGATATTTGAATTTTCTAAAGGATACATTAAAGTGACCTATGAAAAGGAAGTGGCCGCCGACCCGCAGCACACGTTCTCGTTCCCTAACCCGTCATCGTTCAGCGGTAACACACTGACCGTCACTTGCACCAACAACGGAGCCGGACACGAATGTACGCTCACCAACCGTCAGGCCACGTTGACACTCACGGCCCACGACAACACCATTGAGTCGTTCTCTTTGGATAACCCGTCGCTCAACTTGCTTGACTTCAATACTCTGACTGGTCTTGGTGCCACCGCAGGAAGCATCACCTACACAAACAAGACCACGGGTAACTCCACAACGGGCATGATTTTCGAGACTGGCGAATATACGGCCAGCGTCACCGTCACCGTCGGAGGCAACAACTACACGCTGACCAAGGACTTTAGCATCTTGGCTGGATACAGGGTCAACAACAAATACTCGCAGTTCAGCGTCAGCAAGGTCTCGGCCTTGGAGGGCGAAGCGATGAGCATCACCTACACGCAACTGATGGACGAAATACTTGAAGGGCTGACACTGACGGGCGCAACGTCGGGCAACAACATCGCCTATACGCAAAGCGGCAACACCTACACAATCACGATGCCTGCTGAGGACGTGAACCTCAGCGCCACTATTACGTATCCGCTGAATGAAGACAACATCACGCTAAGCGGCGACACCTACACCATCAAGACTGCTGAGGGCTGGAACTACTTCTGCCGACGCATGGAGGTGGACGACGATTTGAACGGTTTCAGCGGCAAGACCATCAAACTCGCCGACAACATCAGCGTGACGACAATGGCGGGCAGCGGAAAATACCCGTTCAAGGGAACGTTCGACGGCGATGGCCACACGCTGACCTTCAACTACACCGCCACCGCTTTCTATAGCGCTCCCTTCCAAAAAACCAACGGAACCACCATTCGCAACCTCCACACAATGGGCAGCATTCAGACCGGCGACTTTCAAAACTGTGGCGGTCTGGTAGGCAGTGCCGAGGGCAACCTCACCATCGAGAACTGCCGCGTGAGCATCCAAATCAGCACTACCTACAGCGGCAGTGCATGGCACGGTGGCTTCGTGGGCCTCCTGAGTTCGCATTACGACCAATGCCATATCACGGGCTGTGTGTTCGACGGACTCATCTACAACTCGAACACCTGGAACCAGACCTACGGATGCGGCGGCTTCGTCGGAGCCATGTCGGAGTACGGATATGCCATACTGAAAGACTGCCTCTTCATCCATGGCCAGTACGACAACAACAACGGCAAGTGCGAACTATGGTGGGGAAATGAGAACAACAAGAACAGCACGTTCGTGGGCTACGACATGAGCAACGGCGGTGCCAAATTTACCTACTGCTTCTACGTCGGCACGCGCGGCCTGAAGCAAGGCTCGCCCGCCGTGGAATCGGCCACTGCCCCCACCAACTTCGCCCACTTCGGCGACCCGACGACCGACTACGGCTTCCTGAAGGTGTATGGCCACACCATGGTCTTCAACAACAAGTACTACACGCCGACATACGGCGACCTGGTGGAGGAATACGACTACGGCGGGGGGAAGAGTTACAACATTGAGTACGACGACGCACCCCTGGGCATCCCCGACATCACGACGCAACTGTGGGTGCGCTTACTGCGCTACAAACGCAAGTTCACCGCTGGAAAGCCCGTGACGGTGATGCTGCCGTTCAACTTTGTGCCGAACGACTTCAGACGGGGTGGTGAAGGCGACGTTCTGACTGGTCATTTCTATGAGTTCAAGGGCATCCATCTGGACTCGCAAACGAGCAAGTGGACGGCCGAGATGAACGAGGTAGGCAGTGATGATGCCAACGAAGTGACCACGATGAAGGCCAACCATCCGTACCTCTTCGTGCCCACTATGAGCACGGTGCCACATCCTTATATGAACAACTTGGAGTACATCTACATCGATAATGGCGGCTCCGGCATCTCCATCTTCACCCAGGACAACGGCGAGGGCAATAAGGTGGTTGAGTATGACGGCACCGCGGATTTTGCCTGGAACAAATGGGACTTCATCGGCACCTACCAGCCGCGCTACTGGTACGACGGCTCGGACAGCGAACATCCAGCAGAGAACATAGGCGAACTCGACAAGGTGTATGGCTTTGCAGGATCGACTAAGGAGGTGCAAGGAGTATACAACAACACGACTACCGTCGAGGCTGGCGAATTCGTGAGGGCGAAGAGCGGCGCGAAGATCCGCCCCACGTCGTGCTACTTGATGTGGACGGGCTACGAGCCCGACTATGCCCCCGCCCGCAGAATGACTCGCGGCGCAGCGGCTGACGAGGACGTGCCGCAGCGCATCACCGTCAAACTCATTTCGGCCAGCGGCGAGGTGACCAGCATCGGTGAGATTGACACCAAGACGGGCGAAGTGACCTTCGGCAGCGAGGCATGGTACACGCTGGACGGTGTGCGCCTGAGCGGCAAGCCCAGCACCAAGGGCATCTATATCAACAAAGGTAAAAAGGTTGTAATCAAATAACGAATGGAGGACACAGCAATGAAAAAGAGAGCATACAAGAAACCTTCAATGAGAGTAGTCGAGCTGCAACATAGGACATGCCTGCTTCAGGCAAGTGGCACGCCGCCCAACGAAATACCCGACTACGACGACTGGATGGAATAATTTGAATGCTAACATGATGAAATGACAACTATGCCCAAAGGCATCAATTGGAATGAACAATTCTACAAACTCCTGCGCCTGTCATTAGGGCTGACGCAGGAGTTTCCTGTTGACGTGGATGCCGACGGATGGCGACGATTGTATCAGACAGCCATACGCCAGTCGCTCGTCGGTGTCTGCTATCAAGGCGTGTGCCTGTTGCCAGAGGGCAGTAAGCCGCCTGTGGAGATTGCCATGCAGTGGGCCAGCGAAGCAGAAAGCATCAAAGGGATGAATGAACTGCTATATCAAGAGGCAGCACGGCTGACACGGGAGTTTGAAGAAAAGGGCCACCGGACAGCAATACTGAAAGGACAGGCCAATGCGCGGCTCTATCCCGATAAGTATGCACGACAGCCTGGGGATGTTGACATCTGGGTGGAGGGTGGACGGGAGCGCGTATTGGCTCTGCTGCCCAATCATCCGAAGGCTGCGTATCACCATGTGCATCTGCCAAAGAACGAGCAGGGCGTGACGGTGGAGGTGCATTTCCGCCCATCGTCGGGCAATTTCAATCCGATTACGAACAGAAGGCTACAACGATGGTTGGAGCGAGAGATACTTCTTGTATCACAAGTGGAGGAAGGCTTTTGTGTGCCGTCTGTCAGATTTGCGCTCGTGATGCAGTTGGCCCATATCCAGCGGCATTTCCTCAGTGGCGGTATCGGGCTGCGACATGTGTGCGACTACTATTGGCTATTGCAACATTCAACAGTTGAAGATCGACGTATCGTATCGAGTATAATAAGGTATTTTGGTCTGTGGCATACAGCAATGGCACTAATGTGGGTACTCGGTGAGGTGTTGCGGTTAGATAAAACCCTTATGCTGAGCGTTCCTGACAGTTATCGGGGCAAGTGGATGCTGCGCGAGATGATGACGGGCGGCAATTTCGGACACTATGCCCAGCGGCAGCAGTACGGACTTTTGCGGCGGGTGTATGAGAGCAAACGGCGACATCTGAGGCTGATGAAGTTTGACTTATGGGAGGTTTTCTGGCTGGAGGTGAACTACTGGAAGGCCATTGTACGGACGCTGCCTACACGCATCAGGTATAGAACCCTATCATTAAGAGACATTCCAAGATGAAAGAGACCAGATATTACGAGATGGCAGGGCATCGGTTCTGCGTCAGCGGCGAGGGAGAAGGCTTTGCCAACTATGAGCCGTTTGCCTGTGCTGACGGTGAGACCGTGTTTGCCTGTGCTGTAGAAAACGGTGATGCTCCTGAATATGTCGAGGAAATGCGACAGGAGGATGAGGGACAGACGATTATCTGCGGACATACGATAGCAGGTGAAGCGGTGTTTGAATTTCATTGGTGGGGCGTAACGGCTGGATGGCTCGTCTGCTCGGACGACTATAGCGAGGGGCGGCTTATCACGACGGGCAAGCACGAGAAGATGGCTATTGACAATGCACTGATGATCATGTTTGCCCTGGCTACGGCCGAACGGGGCACGGTGCTTTTCCATGCGGCCGTGGTGAGCCATGAGGGCAGGGGATATATGTTCCTGGGCCCGAGCGGCACGGGGAAGAGCACACACGCCAGTCTGTGGCAGCGATATATAGCGGGCACGGCATTGGTGAACGATGATAACCCGGTAGTGCGTATCAGCGAGGATGGTACAGCGACGGTCTATGGCTCGCCTTGGAGCGGTAAGACACCTTGCTATCGCAACGTGCGCTATCCGCTGGGCGCCATCGTCGTGCTGAGTCAGGCGCCCTACAACAAGATTGAGCGTCTGAGCGGTATCTATGCGTATGCGGCACTGATGGAGAGCATCAGCGGCAAACGGTGGGATGAGCGAATAGCCGACGGGCTGCACCAGACGGAGAACGCGCTGGCATCTTCTATCCCCGTTTGGCATCTGGAATGTCTGCCCGACGAAGAGGCGGCGAAACTGTGTAACGAAACCATTACGAGATGACCGACAACGAGATTATAGAGGAAGCCATCCGGCTGGTGAGGGAAGGCGTGAGCGTGACGTTGCCCGTGAATGGCAACAGCATGCTGCCGTTTATCATCGGGGGCAAGGAGAGCGTCATCCTGCATGGGCCAGGACTCATAGACGTAGGCGACGTGGTGCTGGCATGGGTGGACGGCTGTCGGTATGTGGTGCATCGCATTGTCCGTATTGATGGTGAACGGGTCACACTGATGGGCGACGGCAATCTGGTGGGTACGGAACATTGTACCCTCAATGACATCAAGGCTCGTGTGACACATGTGGTGGATGCGAAGGGGCGTCAACACGATCTATATCATACATGGCGGCGGCGGGCTGCAAAGGTGTGGTTTGGGCTGCGCCCCATCAGAAGATATTTATTAGCAATATATCGGAGAGTTAAGAATTAAGAGTTAAGAGTTAAGCGTGATGAAGATTAAGAAAGGATTTGTGCTGCGCGAAGTGTGCAGCGAACGTGTGATTATGGGCGAGGGGCTCGGTGCCATCAACTTCGGCAAGCTGCTGGCGCTGAACGAGACGGCGGCATGGCTGTGGCAGCAGGCTCAGGCAATGGGCGACTTCACCGTTGAGGCGCTGGCTGAAAAGCTCTGCGAGGAATACGACGTGACGGCTGACGAGGCCAAGGCCGACGTAGCCGAGATGATAGCCGAATGGCAGAAGGTGGATGTAGTGGAATGAAATATATCTCGTGGCTGTGGCGTAACTCGCGAGGCATCCGCTGGAATACGGCGGTGCGCATCGTGACAGGCATCGGGCAGGTAGTGCTCGGCCTGCTGATGGTATGGCTCAGCCGCCGGTTCATCGACGAGACCATCCGCACGGGGTCGGCTGACGATGTGCTGCGCATGGTCGCGCTGCTGGTGCTGACCGTCGTGGGCGGTGTGGTACTGCGGCAAGTGGGCTACTGGCTGACCACCTCCGCCAGTGTCCGACAGACGAACGCCCTGCGGTTGCGCATCTTCAGCAGCCTGTTCCGCAGGAGGCTCTACGACGGCGACGCGCTGCACTCGGGCGATGTGACCTCTCGACTGGCGAAGGATATCGAGCAGGTGAGCACGGTATGCACCGACACGCTGCCCCAGATGATGATTACCGGCATCCAGCTCTGCGGCGCCTTCCTGCTGATGCGGTGGTTTGACGAACGGCTGGCATGGGCGATGCTGTTGCTCACGCCGCTGGCCATCGTATTCGGAAAACTGATTGCCCGCCGACTGCGGCAGATGACACTCGACATCCGACAGGACGAGAGCCGCATCCAGATGCAGGTGCAGGAGGGCATGGAGCATAACGCCGTGCTGCGCTCGCTGGGTTCGGAACAGTGGGTGACCGACCGCCTCGACTCGATGCAACAACGGCTGCGCGGCAACATGATGCGGCGCATGCGGTTCACCGTCGTCACACGGCTCATCATGGGCTGCGCCTTCGGACTGGGCTATCTGCTGGCCTTCGTGTGGGGCGGCATCGGACTGCGCAACGGCACCATCACCTTCGGCGTCATGACCTCGTTCCTGCAACTGGTCGGCATGATACAGCACCCGATACTGCAATTGTTGAACATGGTGCCAGGAGTGATTCACGCGACGGCGAGCATTGACAGACTCTGTGAACTGGAAATTGAAAAAGAAATCCGTGTCCATCCATGTATTCCGTGCCAAAATAAAAACATCCGCTTCGATGACGTATCTTTCCGCTATGCCAAGGGCGATAGGGAGATTCTTTCGCACTTCACGCATGAGTTCAAGGCAGGATCGAAGACCGCCATCATGGGCGAAACGGGCATCGGAAAGACCACACTGTTCCGAATGATTCTCGGCTTTATCGAGCCGACAGAGGGAAAGGTGGAAGTTGGCGGTGAACTGTGTTTCGTGCCACAGGGCAATACCCTGATGAGCGGCACCATTCGCTATAACCTGCAACTGGCCAAGCCCGATGCCACCGACGACGAACTGCGCGAGGTGCTGCATACCGCCTGTGCTGACTTCGTCTTTGACCTGCCCGACGGCATCAACACCGAACTGGGTGAGCGCGGCAGCGGACTCAGCGAGGGCCAGGCGAAGCGTATCGCCATCGCCCGCGGACTGCTCCACGGTGGCGACATCCTGTTGCTCGACGAGATCAGCAGTTTCCTCGACGAACCCACCGAGCGCGAACTGTATCACCGTCTCTTTACGGCATACCCACAAAAGACCATGCTTTTCATCACCCACCGAACAACTGTCAGCGAGTTATGCGACGAGGTGATAGAAATGTAAATAAATAGATGGTCATAGCTCATATTAGCCTCCTTGGATGTTTCTTGCTTAATATTTCATGCTGCTTTTGAAGATTCACATGAGTGTATATCTGTGTCGTTACAACAGAACTATGACCAAGCAGATGTTGAATATAAGTAATGTCAACACCCTCTTCCAATAAAAGAGTTGCGTATGTATGACGAAAAGTGTGCGGGGTTATTTTCTTCTCAATTTGAGAAGATGCAACAATATTCTTTATGAGTAGTCTCACAGATTGAGTAGAGAGGATATTATGTAAACGGCTAACGAATAATGGAGATTGTGAGTCACAACAACCTCGTTCATTTAGCC
>CAMJDL010000062.1 GCA_946404405.1 uncultured Prevotella sp. | reverse complement strand
AGGGCCTTCTTGTCGAATACGGGGTGCAGCAGCTCGTCGAGCTTCTGAGGCTCGCAGCGCATGATAGCGGTCTTCTCGTCGATCATACCCTCGTGCAGAAGGTCGATAGCGATCTTAACCATAGCAGCACCTGTACGCTTACCGTTACGAGTCTGGAGGAACCACAGCTTGCCCTCCTGAACGGTGAACTCCATATCCTGCATATCGTGATAGTGGTGCTCCAGCTTATCCTGGATACCATTCAGCTCAGCATAAATCTCAGGCATTGCCTCCTCCATAGAAGGATACTTGGCTACACGCTCCTCCTCAGAGATGCCAGCACGCTCAGCCCAGCGCTGAGAACCAATCTTCGTGATCTGCTGTGGGGTACGGATACCAGCCACAACGTCCTCACCCTGAGCATTAACCAGATACTCACCATTGAACAGGTTCTCACCATTAGCAGCATCACGGCTGAAGCATACACCAGTAGCAGAGGTGTCACCCATGTTACCGAATACCATAGCCATGACTGAAACGGCTGTACCCCACTCGTCGGGGATGCCTTCCATCTTACGATAGAGGATGGCGCGCTCGTTCATCCAAGAACGGAACACAGCGCAGATAGCGCCCCAGAGCTGCTCGATAGGATCGTTGGGGAAGTCCTTACCTGTGCGCTCCTTGATGGCAGCCTTGAACAGCTGAACCAGCTTCTTCAGGTCCTCAACAGAGAGGTCCTTATCCAGAACAACACCGCTCTCCTTCTTAACCTTCTCGATAATCTCCTCGAATGGATCGATATCGGTCTTGTTGACGGGCTTCATCTCGAGCACCACGTCACCGTACATCTGCACGAAACGGCGATATGAGTCGTACACGAAGTGAGGATTGTTGGTCTTCTTGGCCATACCCTCAGCCACCTCGTCGTTCAAACCAAGGTTCAGAATAGTATCCATCATGCCGGGCATAGAAGCACGGGCACCAGAACGAACTGATACCAACAGAGGATTCTGAGCATCACCGAACTTGCAGTTCATCAAGTCCTCAATGTGCTTCACAGCTGCCATCACGTCATCGTTCAGCAGCTCCATAATCTTCTGCTGACCAACCTGATAATACTCGTTACAGCAGTCTGTAGTAATTGTGAAACCAGGAGGAACAGGCACACCAATGTGGTTCATCTCAGCAAGGTTTGCACCCTTACCACCAAGTTCCTCACGCATTTTTGCATTACCTTCGGCCTTACCATTACCGAAGAGGTAAACTCGCTTTTGACTCATACGATTAAAATTACGTTTATTATTATACTTTAAACTATATAAATTCTCAATTTTGCAAAGTTACAATATTTTCTGCACATGCGCAAGAAAAATGAGCAAAAACTATCTGCCGACCCTCGATTTTTATATTTTTTGGCTAAGATGAAGCAGAATAAGATGGATTTTTCGTACCTTTGCAACCCAAAACAAGTAATATGGCAAGAAACAAGAAACCACTACCGCTCCTTGAGGGCGTCAAGATAGAGGCTGTGGCAGCAGAGGGGAAATCGCTGTTCCACTGGAACGACCTTGTAGTCTTCGTTCCCTTCTGTGTACCTGGCGATGTTTGCGACGTACAGATACGCCGCAAGAAGCACTCCTTTGCCGAGGGCGAGGTAGTGCGCTTTATAGAATATAGTAAGGTACGCGCGACTCCATTCTGTCAGCACTTTGGCGTCTGCGGTGGTTGCAAGTGGCAGAACCTGCCCTACGAAGAGCAGCTGAAGTTCAAGCAGCAACAGGTGTTCGACCAGCTGACACGTATCGGCAAGATTGAACTGCCAGAATTTCGTCCCATCCTCGGTAGCGTAAAAACGCAGGAGTATCGCAACAAGCTGGACTTCGGTTGTGCCAATAAGCGTTGGCTGACGAGCGAACAGCTAAAAGATGAGAGTTTAGAGAAAAATACACCAGCTATTGGTTTTCATATCACGGGGGCGTTTGACAAGATATTGCCGATAGAAAAATGCTGGCTGATGGACGACCTGCACAACCAGATACGCAATGAGGTGCGCGCCTATGCCATTGAGCACGGACTGTCGTTCTTCGACCTCAGAGCACAGATTGGCTTGCTGCGCGACGTGATTATCCGTAACAGTGCTAGTGGCGAATGGATGGTCATCATCCAAGTTCACATTGACCATTTACCATTGAACATTGAACATAATGAAGAGCGCGAAAAAGAATCGGTCAATGGTCAATGGTCAATGATCAATGGCTTGTTGCAACACATTGCCGACAAATTCCCACAGATTACTTCCCTACTCTATCTGGACAACCAGAAGTGTAACGATACCATTGGCGACCAGGAGATTCTGGTATTCAAGGGCGAAGACCATATTTTTGAACTGATGGAAGACCTACGGTTCAAGGTGGGTCCTAAGTCGTTCTATCAGACCAATACCGAGCAGGCTTATCATCTATATTCAGTCGCAAGAGATTTCGCCAATCTTACAGGCAATGAATTGGTATACGATTTGTACACAGGAACGGGAACTATCGCCAATTTCGTGGCTAAAAAAGCCCGTCAGGTCATCGGCATCGAGTACGTGCCAGAGGCCATCGAGGACGCTAAAATCAACAGCCAGATTAACGGCATCGAGAACACCCTGTTCTACGCTGGCGACATGAAGGATATTCTGACGGATGACTTCATCGCTGAGCACGGACGCCCTGACGTCATCATCACCGACCCTCCTCGTGCCGGTATGCACCCTGATGTGGTGAAAACCATCCTGAATGCTGCTCCTGAGCGCATCGTCTATGTCAGCTGCAACCCAGCCACACAGGCCCGTGACCTGCAACTGATGGATGCCGACTATCGCGTCGCAGCCGTGCAACCCGTCGACATGTTCCCCCATACGCCACATGTCGAGAATGTTGTTTTGTTGGAGCGTCGGCGTTGATTGTATCGTAAAAATTTGGTGGTTTGAGATTATTTTACTATCTTTGCGCCATAATACTAATCAAATCTATATTAATATGAGAAGACTTACATTACTCATGGCGCTGCTAACGACAACGGTTATCAGCATCAACGCAGAAGAATTGGAATCACAGGAAACTAACGCCGAAAAGGCTACTATCGAGGTGCCAGCTTGGGTAAAGAACATTAAATTCAGCGGCTACGGCATGTTGCAGTATCAAGGTACTGACCAGGAAGGTGCCGAATCGAACACGTTCAATCTGCGTCTGGCGCGTTTCATTCTGGATGGTAAGATTGGTGACTTCGACTGGCGTGCCCAGATTCAGGGTACCAACGTAAAAGGTCCTGGTGAGCCTACCGTGCAGTTGGTAGACCTCTATGCTGAATGGCGCAAGTATCCGGAGTTTAAGATTCGCGCTGGTCAGTTCAAGCGTGCCTTCACTTACGAGAACCCCACCCACCCCATTACGCAGGGCTGGCGTGGCTATGCTGACGTCATCAACAACCTGTCGGGTTTTGGCGATCGTACAGGCGAAAAGTCATCGGGTGGTCGTGACATCGGTGTACAGATATCGGGTGACCTGTTCCCCAATGCTGAAGGACGCCGTCTGCTACACTATCAGGTAGGCGTGTACAATGGTGAGGGTGTCAACGAGAAAGACAAGGACAACCGCAAGGATATCATCGGTGGTTTCTGGGTAATGCCTCTCAAAGGTCTGCGCATCGGTGCCTTTGGATGGACGGGTAGCCGTGGTGGCATGCTGGATCCGCTTACAGGAGAGGTTCGTAGCGTGGAAAAGAACCGTTATGCATTCTCTGCCGAGTACAGCCAGGATGAATACATGTTCCGTGCTGAGTATCTGCACAGTCAGGGCTGGGCAGGTAAAATTGAAGACGGTGTGCGCAAGATTGTCTATAGCAAGGGCGACAAGGCCGATGGTTGGTATGCCTTTGGTATCGTGCCTGTCATCAAGGGTAAGCTCCACGCCAAAGCTCGTTACCAGTGCTATCGCGCCCAAAAGGAATGGGGAACGGCCAAGACTTCGTACGAAGCTGGTCTCAATTACTTCTTCACAAAAAATCTGGAGATGCACTTCGAGTATGCCCGCATCAACGACCGTTCGTTGCAGAAACACGACTACAACATGGTTGACGTGGAACTCGACTTCAGATTCTAAACTGATTTCTTGAACTTACGCATCAGTGCCTCCCAAAGACGGGTCTTCTGATGCAGGATATATACGGAGCAAGCCGTACTGACAAGTGTCAGTGCGGCTTCTGTTATCCAGTAGGCCCAGCCTTCCGTCCAAAGCGAAACGGCATAAGCCAGAGCACCGATAGTCATCTGTAACAAGGCATAACGCGCGACTTGCCATGTGGAACGGTAACCGTACTGCCAGTGGGCATAGGCATTGACCACCACATATTCCAGCACGTGGGCCACGACGATAGCGACGCCCGTACCCCAGATGCCCCACCAACGGTAGCCCACAACAATAGCCACCGCCAACGACACGAAATACGTCGATTCCAAGAACAGATATGACAACGAGCGGCTGCGTGCCAACGTGATATATGCCACAGGCATGGTCTGCACCTTGAAGTACATGGCCAGCACAGCCACCTGCGCCACAGCCACTACTGGCAGGAAGTCGCGGCTGAACAGCATTGGAATGAGCACGGGCAGCATCATGAGCAGCGCCACCAGCATGGGTGCCAGCATCAGCAATGACACTTCCATCTGCTTGTTGACTGTCTCGTTGGTAGCCTTGATATCCTTGTTGACTGCCGACAAACGTGGGAAATAATCGCTTTCCATAGCAGAGAACACCATACCGGCATAGGTAATGGTAATCATGTAGGCCGCATTATAGAAACCAACATCGTCCATACCACCCTCGACATTCAAGAAGGCACGGATAGCCATTTCAGCACCACTACCGATGGCAGCAGCCAGTACAAATGCTAATCCCAGACGAATCATGCCATAGCCATCGCGCAAATGTTGCTTGCAGAATCGCAGCTTCATCGGATAACAGCGATACGAGTGAATCACCGTCAACAGCATGTTCAAAGCAGCAATCAGGACAATGGCTGGGATAACGCCCGATTGGCCCCAGTAGTAGTACAATGGAACTGACAACACTACAGCTCCCACCGCACCATAGATCTGAACCTTGGCCAACGACCCCATACGGCGAGTAGCTTTCAGCACTGCCGTCTCGCCACCAGCGATAGCCATCATGGCCACCGACAAGCCCAGCATGGCATAGTGCAATTGGTGATTACCCCACGTAAATGTCATATTATCAGCTAATCCGCTGGCAGCCACACAAAACAGCAGGCCAAGCACAGCAGCTATCATGCTCCATAGTCGGATAACCTGTACAAAGTAATCCAACAGTGAACGGTTGTCCTGCTCATAGACCTCTGACAACTTTGGCACGGCTCCAAATGACAGTCCCAGATTCGTAGCCTGTGACGCAAACGTCTGCACAGACATCATCAGCGCATTGAAACCCATACCGCCAGCACCCAACAGCACAGCCATAGCCTTGTTGCGTACAAGACCTATCAAGATGATCAGACCCTGCACGCCACCAAACAGGCCCGTGTACTTCAGGACATGCTGATAACTGTCTTCGCCGTTTTTCTTCATACGAAGTGCAAAGGTACGAAATAATTCATAATTCATAATGCATAATTCACAATTATTTCGTAATTTTGCAAACGAAATGAAAAATGAAAAGCCGTTGGTCAGTTTCATACTGACGTATTATAACCAGCCTGTGCAGATGCTGTGCGAGTGTATCGACAGCATTCTGGCATTGTCGTTGCGCCTGTTTGAGCGCGAAATCATTGTTGTGGACGACGGGTCAAGGGTTAGTCCGATGAATGGTCTGATGCAGTATGGCGACGAGCTTATCTACATCCGTCAGAAGAATGGCGGACTGAGCATGGCCCGCAACAAGGGCATTGAGATGGCACAAGGTCAGTTCCTGCAATTTATCGATGCTGACGACCACCTGATTCAGACCCCTTACGAGCATTGTCTCGACATGATTCGTCTGAACGACGAAATCGATATGGTGATGTTCGATTTTACAAGCACCGGCACCACAGAAACAGACTATAACGACACGGAAGTGATGACGGGTTCGGCATACATGCTGAAGCACAACATCCATGGCTCCGCCTGCGGCTATCTGTTCAAACGGACAACACTGAGCGAACTGCGCTTTACGCCAGGCATCTGGCACGAGGATGAGGAGTTCACGCCACAGCTGCTAATCAGGGCTGAACACGTGTGCGCCACTGACGCCAAGGCCTACTATTACTATAAGCACAAGGGTACCATCACCACACATGATGACGAAGAGAGCAAGGTCAAGCGCTTCAATGACATCCGTGGCGTACTGGACCGTCTGCAGTATCTGTGCGACCGTGTGCCTCAGGCAGACCGTATAGCCTTGCAACGCCGCGTAGCTCAGTTGACAATGGACTATATCTACCAAGTCATCGTACAGCAACGTTCTCAGAAAGCGCTCAACCAGTGTATCGACGAACTGAGCAGCAAGGGACTCTTCCCCCTGCCCGATCGCGACTATTCACAGAAATACAAATGGTTCCGCAAGATGACGAACACGCGTCTGGGACGTACCATCCTGCTGAACACGTTGCCACTACTGAAGAAAGAGAGATAAGATATGAATAATAATATTCGTCTTAACAAATGGGAAAAGGGCATTTCCTACGAAGTTGCATTTTGGAATAATGTATATCGTTGGAATCATACCTTTAAAGGATTGATGGGGTGGTCTCACTATGGGAAAGAAATCTTATTGGAAGATTTCGATGCCAATAGTTTCCTTAAAGAAAGGGAGCAACCGACGGTATTAGACGTAGGATGTGGAATGAGTTATGCTACAGGTAACCATGTGTGTGATGCAGGCGTATTAACACCCATAGATATACATTATATCGACCCACTTGCTGACTATTTCAACAAAATACTGAAACGCCACCACAGGTCTCTGCCTGCTATAGAGTTTGGTATGGTGGAGTATCTTTCCTCTATTCATACTGACCACAATGCCGACCTAATAGTTATTCAAAACGCACTTGACCATTCTGCTAATCCCATAAAAGGCATAGCGGAAGCGATAAACGTTTTAAAAGACGACGGAATCTTGTATCTTAACCACCATCCAAACGAAGCTGAAAAAGAACACTACAAAGGTTTTCACCAATATAATATCACCCAAGAAGCAGGCCATCTGATTATCTGGAATAGAAATGAACGATGGGACATCAACGAATTGC
Source organism: uncultured Prevotella sp. (assembly GCA_946404405.1). GTDB lineage: Bacteria > Bacteroidota > Bacteroidia > Bacteroidales > Bacteroidaceae > Prevotella. The sequence goes on along the minus strand of CAMJDL010000062.1, from coordinate 10,655 downwards.
TATCAGAATTCGCCAGCGTGAAAGTATCTACTCATCAAAACGGACATATCATTGCCATTATCAGAAGAACAGGTGCTTTGCCGTCTGTGTTGTTAGACTACCAGCAAGACATTAGAGATCTGGTAGAATCTATGATGTACATGAGTAAAGAACATCGCAGTATTGGAAGGGCTTTACATTTTAAATTACAATATTGGATTTTTAATTTAATCCAGTTTGTTGCACAGGGTTTGCCATGGAAGTTCAAAATGTTTGTTAAAAGCATCATTAAGCAAGCATGAAAGAAGCTATACTAAGCGTTATAGTACCGGTGTATTGTGTGGAGAACACATTGTCAAGATGCGTTGAAAGCATTTTGGCCCAGGGGTTGGAAAACATGGAAGTTATCCTTGTTGATGACGAATCACCAGATAATTGCCCCTTCATGTGTGACGAATGGGCCAGAAAAGACTGCAGAATACATGTACTACACAAGAAAAACGGAGGACTGAGTGATGCCCGCAATGCTGGCATTGACATCTCAACTGGGCAGTACATTACATTTGTTGATTCCGATGACTATATAGAGCATCATACCTATCAGACGCTGATTGACACCTTGTCTGCTCACCAGGAATACGACATTATTGAATTCCCCATCAATCAATTTGAAGATTCAGCAAAAGAACAACTTCTGACATTTGACGACAAGGTCTATACCAACATCAGAGAATACTGGTTTAGCACATCCGCATATCATCATACATACGCATGCAACAAAATATTTAAACGGAAACTGTTTGATGACATAAAATTCCCTATAAGAAAGGTCTTTGAAGATATTTACACCTATCCTCTCCTTTTAGGCGTAACCCAACAGATAGCCACAAGCTCCTATGGAATGTACCATTATTGTATGAACGATAAAGGCATTACTGCTTCAGCAGGTGGAAAGTCGTGGTCTATGTTACTGGATGCTCATCTACAAATCCTTAACAACCCTATTTTCCAACCTGCCACGGAAGACTATCTGGAACATCTTTTAAACATTCAATTATACACTAACGAACTTACAGGTGAAAGTCCAAAGATACCTTTTATCCATTTTCATCATATTAAAACCATCAAAACCATACTTAATAACACAATAGGTATAAATAATTTATGCAAGTTGAACAGATTATTTCGAAGACTCATCAAGCGCCGCTAGTAACGTTCATCGTGACCTTCTACAATTCCCTTATTAAAACGCGAAAGAAATGAAGATTTTACTCATAGGCGAATATAGCAATGTTCATGCCACACTGGCTGAGGGACTTCGTGTAATAGGACACGAAGTAACCGTTGTTTCCGACGGAGATGGTTGGAAGAACTACCCACGCGACATCGATGTATCAAGGACGCCGGGCAAACTGGGTGGCATTTTGCTCATGGCCAGACTTTATATGTTGCTTCCCAAACTACGTGGCTACGATGTGGTACAGCTTATCAATCCAATGTTCTTCGAACTGAAAGCGGAAAGGCTTTTCTGGTTCTATAAGTGGCTTCGCAGACACAACAAGAGGCTCTTATTAGGCGCTTTCGGTATGGATTATTACTGGGTAAATGAGTGCCTCACACGAAAGCCCCTTCGCTATAGCGATTTCAACTTCGGCAGCGAGGAACGCACAGATCCGGAGGCCATGCACTATCGGCAAGACTGGCTGGGAACGGCGAAAGAGCGTCTGAACAAGTTTATTGCTGAAGACTGCGACGGTATCATTACAGGGCTCTATGAATACTGGGCATGCTATCATCCCGTATTCCCCGATAAGTCCACCTATATTCCCTTCCCTCTCCAGATGCCTGCGTCATTCTCGACAGAAAGAGCCAGCAAGTCGAAGGTGGTATTTTTTATTGGCATCAATCGCGAGCGCAGCGTCTATAAAGGTACCGACATCATGCTCAAGGCTGCCCAAGACTTACAGGCCAAGTATGCCGATAGAATGCAACTGAACATCGCAGAATCCGTGCCTTTCAACGAATATCAGCAGATGATGGAGGGCTCTGACGCCATCCTTGACCAGCTATATGCCTACACCCCTTCCATGAATCCACTGCTGGCCATGTCGAAGGGCATCATTTGCGTTGGAGGTGGCGAACCGGAGAGCTACGAGATCATCCATGAGACAGAACTACATCCAATCATCAATGTTGAACCAACTTACGATAGTGTCTATCAGGAATTGGAGCAATTGATACTACACCCGGAACGCATTCCCGAACTGAAACGCCAAAGCGTAGAATACATAAAAAAGCATCACGACTTTTTGAAAGTCGCGATGCAATACGTTAATTTCTGGAATCGTTGATGATTACTCAGCAGCGGGAGCCTCAGCAGCAGCCTCCTCAGCGGGAGTCTCTGCAGCAGCAGCTTCAGCAGCGGCAGCAGCCTCGGCCTCAGCCTTAGCAGCAGCCTCAGCAGCCTTCTTCTCAGCTACCTTCTTAGCCTGCTCCTCGTTCTGAGCCTTCTCAGCCTTCAACTGAGCAGCAGCAGCATCCTTCTTAGCCTTAGCCTCGTCAGCAGCTACCTTCTCAAGACCCTTCTGCTTGTCAGCCTTCCAGGCATCGAACTTCTTCTGAGCTGTAGCCTCATCGAAAGCGCCCTTCTTAACGCCACCCTTCAGGTGCTTCATCAGGTAAACGCCCTCACGGCTGAGGATGTTACGAACAGTGTCGGTAGGCTGTGCACCAGTCTCGACCCAATACAGTGCACGCTCGAAATTAAGATCTACTGTGGCAGGATTGGTGTTTGGGTTGTAAGTACCAATCTTCTCAGTAAAACGACCATCACGTGGTGCACGAGCGTCAGCGATAACGATGCGGTAGAAAGCATAGCTCTTACGTCCGCCGCGCTGCAATCTGATTTTTGTTGCCATTGTCTAAATGTTTGTTTTTTAATTGTTTAACTTAAATTTCATGCTACTATCTCGTAATAGCGGCTGCAAAGGTACACATTTTAAATGAGAAATGAGAAATGAGAAATGAGAAATGGCTGATCGTTAACGTTAATTAACTAACCTCTTATCTCTCAACGTTCACCTCTCAACGTTCAACGTTCACCTCTATTGTTTCTTCAACGTGACGCCAGCCTGCATGCCATCGACGTTCTTCATCAGCGAAGTCACTGTCTGGATATTCTTATTCGTCGACTTGGCACCAACCGACTTGAAGAGTTTCAGCAACTTCGTGGCATCAGTCACAAACATCAGGTTCTTGCCATCAATCTGGGTGGTAATCTGCAGAGCCTTGATGCCACCCAAAGTCAGTATCAACTTTGAGTCCTTCACCTGCCACTTACCCTTCATGGTCTTGCCATTCAGCGTCTCCGTGCAGGTACCGTCCTCATTGAAGGTCAGCACCAGCGCGCCTGGCTTGATGCCGTACTGCGTCAGATACGACTGTAGTTTATTCTCTAACTTATTGGCAGCAACCTTCGCAGCCAACTTGGTCAGCAGATTGTCCGACGTAAACATGATAGCTGGTTCCTGATAGCTCCACGTACCTATTATATTATTAGTAGTGGCCTGCTTGTCACTCGAAAAGATGCTGGTAATGCCAGAGACAATATCTTCACTCTGACCGCCACCCAACACACCATTCAGGACGTTTTGCCAATCCTGTGCATGCACACTGGGAACTGCCATCAACATCAGTATGGCAGCCATCAATCTCATCATATTCTTCTTCATAGTGCTTCAAATTAATTAAAAATACGGGGCAAATGTACAACTTTTCAGGCTAATGGCAAAATAAAATGACGAAAAGCGAGGTTTTATAACTTTTTTTCGCTATTTTTGCACACTGATGAAGGATATATCGATACTGATACCCACTTACAACCACGTATGCGTTGAACTGGTCAGCACACTACAACAGCAAGCCAGCCAACTGCCCATCAGCTACGAAATCATTGTGGCTGACGATGGATCCTCCATGGCATCAATCATCGAGGCCAACAGGGCTATCAACGATTATACCAACAGCCGATATATTGAACGACCCGAGAATGCTGGGCGCGCTGCTATCCGTAACTATCTGGCTGAAAAGGCCTCGAAACCTTGGGTATTGTTTATCGACAGCGATATGGTAGTGCGACGCCCTGATTTTCTGCGCCAATATGTAGACACGCCTGACGAGCAGGCTGTTTGGGATGGAGGTATCTGTGTGGGAGGCGATGCCCATCAGCTGAAAAACAACCTTCGCTATCAGTACGAACGGGCTAATGAGCATCTGCATACGGCAGAACGCAGGCAACAAGAGCCCTATCGCGACTTTCATACGGCTAACTTCATGGCGCCCAAGCAGTTGATGACAGAGTATCCTTTCGACTTGCGCTTCCGTCATTACGGCTATGAGGACGTGCTGTTTGGCATGACGCTGGAAGCCCACCATATTCCCATCCTGCATATCGATAACCCGCTGAGTTTCGAGGTGTTTGAGGATAACGACCAGTTCCTGAGTAAGACGGAAGAAGGCTTACGGACGCTACACACCTTCCGGCATGAACTGAAGGCTGGCTCGCGTCTGCTTCAGCGTGTTGAACACTTAGGATGGCTCCTGCCCTTGTTGCGAAAGTATCATCAATTAACTAACAAACTGGAGCGACGCTTCTTGTTGCGCCACCCCAGCCTATTATTGTTCTCACTTTATCGTCTGGGCTACTATGCCACCCTTACCGATAGGTAAGCCTCAATTTCTCATTTTCTCAATTTCTCAATTCCAAGATCACTCCTCAATCCCCTCGGGCTTCATGTTGGTGTACACCGTCTGCACATCGTCGAAGTCCTCCAGCTTCTCAATCATCTTGTCGATGGTCTCGCGCTCCTCAGGAGTAACGTCCTTCAGGTCGTTAGGAATGCGGGTGAACTCAGCACCAGTAACCTCGAAACCGTTCTCCTCCAAGTGCTTCTGGATAGCACCGAAGCTTGAAGGATCGCCATAGATGGTGATTGAGTTTTCTTCCTCGTCCTCGTCGTACTCATCCTCTACACCGTAGTCAATCAGGTCGAGAATCATCTCGTCCATATCCAGACCATCTGTCTTCTTGAAGGTGAACACGCACTTGTGGTCGAACAGGAACGACAGGCTACCCTGAGTACCCAGGTTACCATTGAACTTGTTGAATACTGAACGAACGTCACCAACGGTACGGGTGGTGTTGTCAGTCAGGGTGTCAACAAAGATGGCTACTCCGTGAGGGCCATATCCCTCGTAAGTTACCTCCTTATAGTCGCTCTGGTCCTTACCCATAGCGTTCTTGATGGCACGCTCGATGTTGTCCTTCGGCATGTTCTCACGCTTGGCATTGGCGATGATAGCGCGCAATGCAGGGTTCATATCGGGCTCTGGACCGCCAGCCTTCACGGCAATGGCAATCTGCTTGCCAATCTTGGTAAACGTCTTGGCCATGTGGCCCCATCTCTTCAGTTTTGCAGCTTTGCGATATTCAAATGCTCTTCCCATTGTTTTATTATTTTATTTTCGTTATTTCGTTATATCGTTATTACGTAATGACGCCATTATCTAAGCTCGGCGTTGAGCTGCTTCTTTAGGTTGGCAATCAGCTTCTGCATGATGGCTTCAATCTGCTTGTCGCCCATCGTCTTCTCAGCATCCTGAAGAATGAAGTTGACAGCATACGACTTCTTACCGGCAGGCAGTTTGTCACCCTCATAGACGTCGAACAGCTCGACCTTCTTCAGGAACTTCTTCTCCGTCTGACGGGCAATGTCCTCAATCTGCTGGAACTCAACGCTCTTGTCGATGAGCAGCGCAAGGTCGCGGCTGACAGACGGGAACTTAGGAATCTCCGTGAATTCTACCTTCTGCTTGCGGATGACCTTCATCAGGGCCGTCCAGTTCAGCTCGGCATAGTACACAGGGGTATCAATGTCGAACTGCTTCTGCAACTTCTTGGTCAGCACACCCAGTTCAACGAGTTTCTTGCCACCACGATTCTCAATGGTCAGACCTGCAGCGAAGATGGCATCGTCCGACTTCTTGCGAACCAGCATGCCAGACTGCACACCAATGCGAGCCAGGATATTGTCCACATGGGCATCCAACTCGGCAAAAGATGTGTCCTCATTAGCATGGGCCCAAGAACCCTCCACGCGCTTACCCGTCAGCCACAATGCCATGTGGTTCTGCTCCTTATAGGCCTGCATGGGGTCGTCCTGATTTTCCTTTGCAGGGTCGAAGCTATACACGTTGCCGAACTCGAAGAAACGACAGTTGGGATTCTTGCGCTTGGCATTATGCTCGATGCTCTCCAAACCACCATAAAGCAATGTGCCACGCATTACGTTCAGGTCGCTCGACAGCGGGTTCATAATCTTCACCAGATTCTCTTGATCAACATAATATGCAGCCTTCGTCAACGAGTTGTTCAGGATTTCGTTGAAGCCAGCACCCACCAACTGCTCTGACACGAGGTTGGCCAGTTTATGCTTCTGGTCTTCGTCGCCCTTGATGACGAGGCTTGACTTCAGCTGGGTGGGTATCTCCACATTATTATATCCATAGATGCGCAGGATGTCCTCCACCACGTCACAAGGACGCTGAACATCCACACGGTAGGCAGGGATTTCGAGCTTCAGCCCCTCAGTCGTCTCGCTCAGTACCTTCATCTCCAGACTCTCGCAGATACTCTTGATGGTATCAACGGGAATGTCCTTACCCACTAATGAGTGAACATAGCTGTATTCGAGGTCAACCACGGCGTTCTCCATCTTCTCAGGATAAACGTCCTTGATTTCCATCGACACCTTTCCGCCTGCCAACTCCTTACACAATTGTGCGGCGTACTTGAGTGCGTCGATGACGCCATTGGGGTCGATGCCACGCTCAAAACGGAACGAAGCGTCCGTGCTCAGACCATGACGGCGGGCCGACTTGCGAATCCATGTAGGATGGAAGTAAGCACTCTCCAGCACCACGTTCTTCGTGGTCTCATAGGTACCACTACCCTTTCCGCCAAACACACCGGCAATACACATGGGATCCTCGGCATTGCAGATAGCCAGGTCGCGATCTGAGAGTTTGTGCTCCTCGCCATCCAGCGTCACGAAAGGCGTGCCCTCTGGCATGGTCTTCACCACAATCTTGTGACCCTTCACCATATCGGCATCGAAGGTATGCAGGGGCTGACCAAGAGCCATCATCACGTAGTTCGTAATGTCCACGATGTTATTGATAGGACGCAGGCCAATAGTGGTCAGCTTATTCTTCAACCAATCGGGCGATTCCTTCACCTCACAGCCAGTCACGCTGACACAAGCATAGCGCTTGCATGCCTCGGTATTCTCGATGACCACGTCGATGGGCAGGTCGTGGTTGTCAACGACGAAATCGTTGGCGACAGGTTTGTGGGTAGCCGTCTTGTAGCCATTCTGCTTCAGCCAGGCATACAGGTCGCGAGCCACGCCCCAATGACTCAGGGCATCGGCACGGTTAGCAGTGATGTCCACCTCGATGAGCCAGTCGCTCTCCAGATGGTAATACTCGGCAGCAGGCGTACCAACCACGGCATCCTCAGGTAAAACGATGATGCCCGAATGGTCGTTGCCAATACCGATTTCGTCCTCAGCACAAATCATGCCCAGCGACTCAACGCCACGCAACTTAGACTTCTTAATCACGAACTCCTTGTCGCCGTCGTAGAGCACACAGCCCAAATCGGCCACAATCACCTTCTGACCAGCAGCCACGTTCGGTGCACCACACACAATCTGTTGCGGCTCACCCTTGCCCAGGTCAACCGTTGTAACATGCAAATGGTCTGAATCAGGGTGCATCTCGCACGTCAGCACCTTACCAACATAAAGGCCCTTCAGACCGCCCTTAATACTCTGTACTTCTTCGAGTGCGTCAACCTCAAGACCCGTCGACGTCAAAGCGTCGCAAACCTGCTGTGGTGTCAGGTCGAAATCAACGTACTCCTTTAACCATTTATACGATATATTCATTGCGCAATAATTTGTATTTTCGAAAATCGGGTGCAAAATTAATAAAAAAAAGTGAGCCAACCAAATAGTCAGCTCACTTTTTCACATTTATTACTTCGTAAATTTGGTACTTTCAACCGAAATCGTTACCTTTGCAAGCAAGAACAACAAAACGAGAAAATTGATATGAAACGACATCATTGGCTTTCCATCATCCTCATAGTTGTCTGCAGCCTCATGCTGACGGCATGTGAGATAGACAACACAGACAAAACCGATGAGCACCGTGCTATCATAAAAGACAGCAGTTGGCAACTCACGCACATTTACATCAACAACGAATGGGTGACACCAGCTGTCTATTCTGATTTTAACATCCAGGAGCTTCGGTTTATCGGAAGCGACAAATACCAAATCACCGTCTACAACTACAACGGCAAAAGGGACACCCACACATTTTACGGGAATTACAAATTCGCTGACGGCAGCGTCATATTCTCAGACAACGACGAAGAGAACTACTCCCCCATGCTATTCTCCTTAAATTTTACCAACATCGACAATACCAGCATTGAAGGCGGTTTCACGATCTTTGAAGACGAAACTGTGATACCTAATAATGATGGCAGCACGACTTTCATTCCAAATTCGCATTCATACCACATCCGACTGACGCGGAAATAGCCAAACTGCATCAGCTACACAGCATGCTGACAATGCGCTCAGCGGTGCGACCATCCCAGCGGTCGGGCAGTTGTCCTGTGGTCCAGTCACCTGCCAAGAGACGATGGAGTTCGGAAGCCAGGCGTTCAGCATCCTCACCAACTAGCACGTTGGTGCCTTGTTTGACAGTTTCCTGATGCTCGGTATAGGAGTTGAGGGTGATACATGGCACATGATTGAAGGTTGCCTCCTCAGCCACATTGCCTGAATCGGTAATGATACCTTTAGCACGAGACGTGAGATAGCCAAACTCCAGATAGCCCAGAGAGGGCACGATACGGATAGCAGTCTCTATTTCAGGATGCTGGCTCATCAACTTCTGTACTGTCTTAGCAGCCAAGCCACGCAACGGAGCAATAACGGGAATAGAGCCTGCCTCACGGGCGATGGCTTGCAACATGAGCAGCAGATTGTCTTCTGAGGCCAGCAAGGCCTTGCGATTCAAGGTAAACACAAGATAATGACCATCCTCGACACCATCGAGACAGGCAGGACGCTGCCAACGATCGCGACAATAGCGCAACTGGTCCATCAGAATATTGCCTACCATATATATTTTATGCAGTTCGGCACCTTCGCGTGTAGCAATACTGCTGGAGCCGATACCCGCTGTGAAGAGCATGTCGGAAAGGCCGTCAATCACCAAGCGGTTAATCTCCTTGGGCATGTTGATGTCGAACGAGCGCGTGCCTGCCACCAAATGGGCCAGACGGGCACCACGCTTTTTAGTAACAATGGCAGCAGCCATCGTCGAGGCCAAGTCGTCGACCACAATGACGCTATCCACAGGGTGTTGCTCAAGATAGTGCTCGAACTCAGCCATCACGCGACCTGTCAACTCGTTCAGATTCTCGCAGTCAACGCCCAGAAAGACATCAGGACGAGGCATCTCCAAATCGCTAAACAACGAGGGTTCAAGCGTCGGGTCGTCCTCACGACCTGCATACACCAACTGATAGCTGCATTCGTCGTTACGATTGATAGTACGAATAAGCGGAGCAACCTTCACAAAGTTAGGGCGAGCGCCCGTAAAGATACATATTTGTTGTTTCATGCTGCAAAAGTACAAATAAGCGAACGAAAAACCAAATATATTTCAGTTTTTCTGAGGTGCAGCCTAACTTCACCAAGGTGAAAGTTACGAATAAGCGAGAGAAAAGCCAAAAATAATTGAGCTTTTTGATTTAGTTTACAGAAAGTTTTGTACCTTTGCACACGTAAATCATAAAATACTACAGCATTATGAGCGAAAGAGACAAACAGATTGAGAAGGAGCGTAAGGGCGTAGTAGAGCTGCTCCTAAAGAAGAACGGACTGACACGCAGACAACTCATAGAAGAACTCGTAGGCATGTGGGCCGCCAGTTGGGCGCACACGCTGACTGATGAAGAGAAGAAGCAATTCCCACACTTGGTATTCTGAACGATGACACGCAAAACCAGCCCCTTCAATTCCAACCACATCTTCGTGGATACCAACATACTCGTAGGTGGCTACAGCGGTGACGCACGGTTCCAGAAGGATGCCAACTGCCTCCACTATCTTTATTCGCTGACGGGCAAGCGGCTTTTCATCTCATCGCTCAGCGTGGCACAGCTCATCTCCGTCTATCAGAAGAAGAAAAAGAACGACGAGATAGCCCGCATCGTCCGCGAACTGCAGCACCGCTTCACCGTTATCGACTTCACCAACAGCGACATCGATGCAGCCCTCGTTGAGACAGGAGCCGACATCGAGGACAACGTGCAGTACGTGTTGGCTATGAAACAGAAGTGCGGCATCATTGTTACCAACAACTTCAAGGATTACCGCCTATTACTAAATGTACGTGCCGTCAGACCTGAGCGCGTAAGAGCTATTCCCCAGTAAACTATAAGAATATTCTACCATATAAACTATTTTGATTTGTTATTATTAGTGGTGCGATAAATTTTAATTAATTGATATAAATCCCTTTGTTAATAA
>CAMJDL010000061.1 GCA_946404405.1 uncultured Prevotella sp. | reverse complement strand
TCCAGTCGACCATGTATGGTATTTTTTTCGAGGACATCAACTATGCCGCTGACGGCGGACTGTATGGTGAACTGGTGAAGAACCGCTCGTTCGAGTTTCCACAGCACCTGATGGGTTGGCAGTCGTTCGGCTGTGTCGAGGTAAAGGACGACGGTCCGTTCCAGCGTTGTCCGCACTATGTGGAGCTGAGTGATCCAGGTCATCGCGACCGCCGTACAGGTCTGACGAACGAGGGTTACTTCGGCATCGGTGTGAAAAAGGGCGAGCAGTACCGTTTCTCAGTATGGGCCAAGGCGCCTAAGAACAGGGCGACCATCCGCGTACAGCTGATAGACGAGAACACGATGGACGAACGTCAGGAACTGGCTGAGCAGAAACTGGACATCACCTCGACAGAATGGAAGAAATATACCGTCACGCTGGCACCAAAGAAGACGATGCAGCATGCCAAGTTGCGCATCTACCTGCACGGACCGAACAGCGTATGCCTGGAGCACATTTCGCTATTCCCCATCAATACCTATAAGAATCGCGAGAACGGCATGCGACGCGACCTGGCACAGGCCTTGGAAGACCTGCACCCTGGCGTGTTCCGCTTCCCCGGCGGTTGCATCGTAGAGGGTTGCACGCTGGACGAGCGCTACCAGTGGAAGAACAGTGTCGGCCCCGTTGAGAACCGTCCGCTGAACCATAACCGCTGGGAGTACACCTTCGACCACCGCTACTTCCCCGACTACTACCAGTCGTACGGATTGGGATTCTTCGAGTTCTTCCAGCTGGCCGAGGACATCGGTGCCGAACCGCTGCCCGTCATCTCGTGCGGACTGAGCTGCCAGTTCCAGAACCCCGACCCCACCAAGCCTGGCGTACACGTAGCCTTGGAGGATCTTGGTCCCTATATTCAGGATGCCTTGGACTTGGTTGAGTTTGCCAATGGCGACGTCAACACCAAGTGGGGCAAGGTGCGTGCCGACATGGGGCACCCTGAGCCATTCAACCTGAAATACTTAGGCGTGGGCAATGAGCAGTGGGACTACGACGAGAAGCATGGCGGCTATGGCCCAGTGTTTACAGAGCGTCTGAAGAAGTTCAGCGATGCCTTGCGCGCCAAATATCCTAACCTGAAACTCATCGGCACCACAGGTCCGAACTCAGAGGGTTGGGACTTCGACCTGCTGCAGCCTCGCATGAAGGAGCTGAAGGTTGACCTCTACGACGAGCACTACTACCGTAACGAAGAGTGGTTCCTGAGCCATGGTCTGCGCTACGACGTGTACGACCGCAAGGGTCCGAAGGTGTTTGCCGGCGAATATGCCTGCCACGGCAAGGGCAAGAAGTGGAACCACTACGAGACCTCACTCTACGAGGCTGCCCACATGACGGGTATCGAGCGTAATGCCGACATCGTACACATGGCTACCTACGCCCCGCTATTTGCACACGTCGATGGCTGGCAGTGGCGTCCTGACATGATATGGTACGACAACCTGCGCATGTTCAAGAGCGTGAGCTACTACGTACAGCAGATGTTCACGATGAACAAGGGTACCAACGTGCTGCAGCTGACCACCCCCAAGCAGGTAGGCAAAAAGACCGTGGCCGTGCCTGTTGCCAATCAGGAGGGACAGAACGGACTCTTCGCATCGGCCGTATATGACAAGACTACTGACGAGATTATCGTCAAGGTGGTGAACACCTCGAAGCAGCCACAATCCGTCAGCATCAATCTGCAGGGCATGAAGGGCGAGCGCACGGCTAACGTGCTGGAACTCTGGACAAACGGTAGAATGGAGGATGAGAACACGCTGGACAAGCCTGAAAAGATTCATCCCGTCAGTCTGACCGTACCATGTACTGAGGACAAGAAGCAGACCGTGCTGAACGACCAGTTGAAGGCGATGTCGTTCCGTCTGTATAGGATTAAGAAGTAAGAGGTAAGAGGTAAGAGGTAAGAGGTAAGAGGTAAGAGGTAAGAGGTAAGAAGTAAGAGGTAAGAAGGCTGATACAAGAAAAAACTGGGACTCACTCTAAACGAGGAGTCCCAGTTTTTTTGTCATTCTGATGCTTCGTGCTATTCTTCCCAACGGAACACGGCACCATTGCGACGGTCAGGATCAGGACCAGCAAAGTTCATGGAATAAGGACTGCCCGTCGTGGGACTCTTGCCCAGGTATCTGTGATTCTTCAGCGAAAGGAGCATGAAGTCGTGGTCGAGATAGTCTTGCCACAGGAATGTTTCGGCCTCCTTTGGATTGGTAGTAAAGCGCACGTCGCCAGGCAAACCGTCGCCATAGACTTTCACGTAGCGGCCATCGGCACACTGAAGCGCGACGCGACCCTGTCCGCAGTCTGTCACCTTGAACCGCGTCAGACTGCTATTGTCGCCGGCATGGGTGTCATGAAGCAGGCCATGCTTCAGCGCAATGACAGGACGGTTGGTAGCCTTATTGATGATGCGGATAGTCTTGCCGTATGGGATATTCTTGCTACGGTCGGCCTTGGGCTCAACGACGGTGAAATTGCCGAACTCGGCATAGCCACCCTTCAGACCTTTATGGTTAAAAGCAAAGAGAGCATGGCGCGAACCTTGGAAGGAGATGAGCTGATACGTGAGTGGCATCATGCGACCCAACATGGAGTAGGTATCGCCATCGAAAGAATAGGCATACTGCGCCTGGTTGTTGTCGTAGTCGCCAATGCAGCGAAGGTATATCTTGCCGCCAGGCAAATCTGCGGGAACAGAGACGATAACGGTGTCGTTGGTGAGTTGTTCGAAACAGCGCAGCGTCAGGGTCTTGCCATCCTTGACGACACCAATCCATGAGCAGGGCACATTGATATTGCCAAGACCGGCAACGTCGCCATCCTTCATACCTTTGGTGTAGAGTTCGACAGTGGTCACAGACGTAGGACCGATGACACGCTGGGTAAGCGTATTGCGTGCCCACATCAGCTGTTCAGCAGGCATTGACTGCAGGCGCAGACGGCCATTCTTCAGACTCCATTTGCTGTCGTCCGGATTGTGGTTCCATTGCCAGACACGCCCAAGCGTCTTACCGTTAAAGTCCTCATTGCGATTGTAAGGGGCATAAGGTACAGTGTGTTGCGATTGGAGCGCAGCAGACATGGGCTTGAACCACGTACGTGGCGCACGTCCCAAGTTGCCCTCAAGACCAATCATGGGCCATCCATCCTTCCATGTTATCGGCATGAGGCAGACAGTACGGCCAATGGAGTGGAAGTCTTGCATGAGCAGAGCCCACCACGAACCGTCACTGGCCTGTACGATGCCGCCCTGATGGGCATTGTCGCAACCTGTGGCATCGGCACTGGCTGGTGCGATGCCAAACTTGGTGCCATCCTCGCCGATACGGTATTTCGTGCCACGAGGTACCGTTGTGCGTCCCACAGCATGATAGCCGTAAGTCTCATCGGCAGTGATGACACGGGTCTCGTAGGGTCCCCAGATGCTCTTCGAACGTGAGCAGAGCGTACGTCCGTTGGGTGAATAGTCGGTAGAGATGAGGTAGTACATGCCATTGACTTTATAGATATGGTGCCCCTCGCCAATACCGTTGCCCTCAGGAATTATGACGCGGTCGGTGCCTTCCACAGGACCGCTCATGTCGGGCTTCAACTCCGTGCAGTGTACCTCACCATACTTGTGGATGGCGTAAATCTTGCCGTCATCATCGAAAAGTACAGAGAGGTCGTAGATATTTCCTTGCATATTGTGATGCGTCCAAGGTCCTCGGATATCCTTGGAGGTATAGCATTGCAAGCCCTTACCGTTGACGTTCGAAAAGACATAGAACTGCCCGTTAGCATAGCGGATGGCTGGTGCCCAGATGCCCTGACCGTAAATCTCCTGATGATTCTTCAGGGCAAACTTGTCGTCAGGAAAGTCGAAACGGTCAAAACAATACGAGATATTCTCCCAGTTTACAAGGTCCTTTGAATGCAGGATGACCAAACCTGGCACCGTATGCATCGTCGTTCCTGCAAGATAGTAGTCGTCGCCCACACGGATGACGTCTGGGTCGGAAAACTCATCGTAGAACAAGGGATTGGTAAACGTACCATTTCCATTGTCAGCAGTCCAACTTTGAGCACTCACGGTACTCAAATGTGAAATGAAAATGAGAAATGAAATAATAACAATACGACGCATAGCTCTTAATTATTTACTAAGACTGGCCATCCGTCAGTTGTCCAACGGATAGGTCGTTGAATAAGGATAGAAGAACCGTTATGAGCAATGCTGTAACCATGACAGATAAAGATGTCTTCACCAATCATGTGATAGGCCGCACAGTGACCGGCAGCCTCAAATTGCTGCTTGTCACCCTCCAAGAACAACGTGCCACCACCCTTAGCCATATCCTGACCATTGCGGTCGAGATAGGGTCCGTCAACCTGACGACTACGACCTACAGCAACACGGTAGTTACTCTGCGAACCACGACAGCAGTAGTCCCACGACACAAACAGGTAGTACCAGCCAGCGTGCTTGAAAATAAACGGTGCCTCGATGGCGTTAGTACCAGCATACTTTGAAGTGGGATTGGGTGCTGCATTCTTGGAAGCAGGGTCGTAACGACGGGCTATGGTACGAGGCTGCTCGCCTTTGGCAATATGCATCGTTGTGTCGAGACGCACCAACTGAATACCATCCCAGAAAGAACCCCACGTCAGCCATGGGTTGTCCTCATCGTCGATGACGAAGTTGGGATCAATAGCATTCCAATCATTACGCTTGGCCTTAGAGGTAACAATACACCCCTCGTCGTTCCAAACAGGATACGACAGCGACGGAGCCGAGAGCAGCCCGATGGCAGAACCGTTCTTGCCAAAGGTAGAACAGCTGTAACTGAGCCACCAGCGATTGTGCCAACGAATAACGTCAGGCGCCCATACATGATGCTGGAAACCAGGCACGGAGTCGTGCGTCCATTGGGGCATCACGGACATGACGGGTTGACCACTGACAGTCCACGTCTTGCGATCCTTGGACGTCATGTGCTGAACGCCCATGCCTGTAGCAAAGATGTGCCACGTGCTGTCTTCGTAGGCCATGACAGGGTCATGTACCATGGGGGTGTCGGTCTTGAAAGGGACTCGTAAACGCTGACGCCCCTGTGCCATCATCGTGGCACAGAGGCTGACCAACGTCATAATCATCATGAACAATCTCATTACCTTAGTTAAGACTTGTGACCATACACTAATCAGCATACCTGTAACCCCATACCGTCACACCTGTTGCAGCGTTCAAACCTGTGAATGCTGGTACCTGATTATTGGTTGGTTCCAGTGTCTGCAGCACCATGACGCCCTTATATTCAGCACCATTCAGGGTGATGTTGACATAAGAAGTACCGTCTTTAGCCGTCCAAGAGCCTGTGTAGTCACCACTTATCGAACCGTCGGCATTCAGCTGAACGTCAGCAGGTGTGGCCAGTTCCTTGGTAAGGTGGTTCAGCTTATAGCGGTGAACCAGCATCTTGTAGTTACCAGCAATCTGGCTCTTGTTGATGAGCTGTTCATTGGCTATTTGAGCACTCTTGGCTATCTCGCCAGTGTACTCGAATGGAGCGGCAACCAGCCACTTGTCTTCGTTCTGATACATCTGGTGAACACGCACGGCGTGACCTTCACCCTGTCCCTGGAAGCGGCTGTGATAGACCAGATAGGTACGACCGTCAGGAGCAGCAATCACTGAGTTGTGACCCTGCGAACGCTCAGCCCAAGCACCAACAGCCTGACCGCCCCATTCGCCATAAGCACCGAAGATATTAACACCACGGTTGCCATCGTTCTCGTTAGGACCGAAGTTCAGTGCATAGCTGCTGAACACGGCATTACCGCCCTTGCTGTCAACGTATGGACCGTCGGGCTTCTCAGAGCGGAACATACGCATCTGGTAACCACCGTTGTTGTAGTCATCAGGATCACCACCAGCCATCAGACCACCATAGGTCATAAACAAGTAGTAGTAGCCGTCAACATACTCGATATAGCTGGCCTCACCCGACACATAGTGGCCACCAGCAATCTTCTTGCCAAAATAGGGGTCAACGGTGATGTCATCGCCACTGCCCTGCTGGGCATAGGTGACATCGTAGTCGCGAAGACCTGTAGCTTCGTCCAGTTCAAGCATCCAGATACCACCACTCCATGAGCCGTACGACATCCAGAGTTTGCCCTCTTCGTCGTAGAACACGCATGGGTCGATACAGTTAGGATAGCGGTTACCCCATTCTGTGCCGGTAGCATAGCGTGCAGGCAACGTTTCCTGCTCGCCAATAACCAGTTCCAAGTCGGTCTCCTTATAGCTGTCACCAGCTGAAAAACCGCCAATAACCACAGGAGCCTGATAGGTGTAGGGACCTACAATGTAGTCAGAAGTCAACAAGATAACGCTGCTGTACCAAAAATCGCCGTTGATGCTAAGATACATACACCACTTCTTCATTTCCTTGTTGTAAATGACGTCTGGTGCCCACATGTTACCATCGACACTCCAAGCAGCATTGGCCTTCTTCGACCACTCGAAAGCGTTGAAAGCAGGGAGTTCAACCTCTACTCCACCCTTCTTCACCGTAGTGACTTCAGGTGTAACGAAGGCTGCATCGTTACCAACACCAGTCACGCCGTTAACAGCCCAGGGAACGTTGACAGTCGTCCACGTCATCAGGTTTGCCGACTTGGCAACTCCCCGATGAGAACCGAAGATATAGTACGACCAAGATGAGGGGTCATAAACCACGCTGGGGTCATGGACACTGACGCGAGCCAGATTTGACGGCCACAACACCTGTTCGCTGAACTCCGTTGGTGTATCAGCTACAACTTTGGGTATGGCATTGTCAGGGAAATCATCCTCTTTACATCCTGTCACGGTAGTCAGCATACCCAGACAGGCTGTTGCCATCATCCAATATTTTATATTTTGCTTGTTCATAATTATCTTACTTTTAAAAAGAATTTTTTCTTTGATTTTGTTGTTCACAAATGAGAGAGGATTACTCGAATACGAGATGGCTGCCATCAACAGTCATACGGAAGAACACGTTGTCGCCATCTGTAGGAGCGATGCCACTGTAGCTCTGCGTATAGGTGTTGCCGTCGTTGCCTACCATCACACACTTAACATCTACAGAACCGCCATTATTAGTGACGCTAACAGTTACCATGGCTTCATCCATAGCCTTAAGCCATGCAGCCCAGTCTGTCTGACCACCGCTGATTACAAGGTTAGGATTGTTTTCATAGCACTTACCCCAACCGTAGTTGTCGGCACGTACCACACCATACTCGTTAGTTCCATCGCTGGTAAGAACCACACAGAAGTTGTTCCAGTTGTTCAGTCCATTGGTGAAATTCTTGAAGCGTGTGCTAACCGTCTTTCCTACAGGCACATTGAAGTCGGCAGAGTGAGCACCCCAGAAGGCGGTAGAGTTGTCCTCAGCACCAATCATAGTGTCGAATTCCAGGTGGCTGTGGTCAACAGTGAAGCGGAAATACAGGTCATTAGAGATGATGATGCCGTTATAGTACTGCTCGTAAGTGATGTTATCATTACCTACCATAACAGCCTTTACATCGGCTGTGCCGTTACCGTTATTAGTCACGTATGTTGTCACCTTTGCCCCGTCCATAGCTTTAAGCCATGCAGCCCAGTCAGTCTGACCGCCACTGGTTACAAGGTTTGGATTGTTTTCATAGCCTTTACCCCAGCCGTAGTTGTCAGCTCGTACCACTGCGTACTCATCAGTTCCGTTGCTGGTAAGAACCACACAGAAGTTGTTCCAGTTAGCAGCGCCATTGGTGTAGTTGGTGAAGGTGGTAACGAAGGTCTCGCCAGCCTCGACCTTGATATTCTCAGAATGAGCACTCCAGAAATCACCGCTGTTGTCGATGGCACCGATGGTGACGAACGACGATGGAGGCACAACCTCGAAGGTACCGTAGGCCAGAATTGGCTTATCGCAGTTTTCGCCCTTATACGTCTTGTTGTAGATGGCGATAAACTTCTGTGTACCCAGCTGGCTGATATCTGTCAGTAACTCAATCTGCAAGTCGGAAGCTGGAACATCTTTTGCCACTTCCTGCTCAAACTGAATGGTAGCTGTCATATTGGCAATAGCATCCTCAAAACTTGTGCCGATAAGCACCTTGTTGGGCAGTCCGTTGAAGGTCATCGACAGTGGATTCTTGTCCTCAGCAGAGGTGAAACCGCCAATCGGCTCGACGTTCGACTCGAGGAAGTTGATGTAAGAACCCTCTGGCACCAGGAATGCACGAATTGTGGTATTTGATGCGTCAGCATTCAGATTAGGCAGTTTTTCAGGTGCCAGGAAAGTCTTGGTAACTGTTCCATTGGTAATTTTCACAAAGAACGTATCTACTTTGGAACGATCAATGGTCAGCACTACGCGTCCACCAAGTTTATCGACACCTGGGTCGGTATCGCTACCGAACGTGAGGTTACTCTGCACCCAATCACGATGAAGGTTGATGTACTCGTCACCCCACTCAGAGTTACCGCTGGGCTGGTGGTCAAAGCGGATGGCACCATACTCCTTATAGTTAGCAGCACCACGATCTTCGTCGTTGCTGATGATAAGAGCAAAGTTCTTGTAAGTGTTCGAAGCATTTGGATTGATGCTCAGGTTGAACACAACATTCCATTTCTCGTTCTCTGGAATCTGGTAGTATTTGGAGAACTGCTGCCACCAGCCTGAAGAAAAGTCGGTAGCGCCCACGGTATAGACATCCTCCTCCATTCCTACAAGTTCTTCCTCGCCACCACCTTGATTGGCATTTCGGATGGAGTCAACTTTTTCCGAGATCCAGTCGGGAGAGCCGATAGAATACAGCTCCGCGCCCTCGCAGCCTGTCAGCATGAGCATACCAAGTGCAGCAAAACAAGCTGAAGTTGCTATTTTATTGAGATATTTCATAATCTTCATTTTTATCTTTATTACTGTTAAACCTTTTACCATTTAGAGGTTCACGACGGGATGCACCGTCCAACCCTTTCCAGAGAAGTAAGAGGCATTGTTGCTGTCCTTATTGGCCGAGTTACCTACCAAATGAGTGTTTTGGGTCAATGTATTTTGGAAAATAGGCAGGAACTCATGACCAGGCTTGAAGGTATCGAACGAACTCTTGCTGCAGCCATTATAGTTAACGGCATCTTTCGGGGTATAGGTATAGATACCCTTGTCAAAATTAGCCTTTGTCCAGAAATTGACAGCTGCATGCTCCTTCAACTGCTGCAGGCGGTCGGCACTATAGAAGAATCCCCAACGAATGAGGTCAAAGCCACGTCCGAACTCACAACCAAACTCTCTTGGACGCTCCACATTTGCTATATATTCAAACAGTTTGTCGGCTGTATTGTATTTGCTCTGATCTATATCAGCCAGTCCGGCACGGTTACGTACAGCATTTATCCACTTGTAGGCATTGGCTGTCGGCCCATTGTTCACCTCATTTTCACACTCAGCAGCACGCAGCAGTACATCAGAGTAACGCATCAGGCGCAGGTTAATACCACAATGCAGACCAACAACTATCTTATCGTAAAGGTTGGTACGGAAATTGGTGTTCTTGGCAATAGGCAGACCGCCATAACCGTTATTCGTGACAACATAGTTACCAGCTGTCATAGGTGCAGTATAGCAGACATTGCCATTGGCATAGCCATCCCAGGCAGGCTCATAAGTTCCGACAGTCCAATAGAGACGTGGATCAAGAGAGCCATTTGTAGTTTTTTCACTCAGGAACAGGTTGTAAAGCCATGGGGATACAGAGAGGTCGGCCCATCCGCCGAAGTCACCAGGACCATAGTTGCTCTCAATAGCATGTCCCTGCGTAGCATTGGCACTAGTGTTGACAGGTGTCCACTCATCGTCGGTACCCTGAGACTCCAGGTCAAGGAACTGCACCTCAAAGATGCTCTCGTCGTTGTTCTCGTATTCAGGACCTTCACGGAAGTTGTCGCCGAATTCGGCCATCAGTTTGTACTCGCCATACAACTGGTTACCACCATCGGCAGTACTCATGATATCCTTGAGAACGGCCAGAGCCTCGCTATACTTGTGGCGCATCATCAGTGTACGGGCATAGTAGCCGGCAGCGGCACCACTGGTGGCGCGACCTTTTGCCCACTCGCCGCCAACAGTCTTGGCAGGCAGCAGCGTCATAGCTTCTGCGAAGTCCTTCTCAACATGATCGAGCACGCGATCATACTGAGCATTACCATCGGTATCGCCTTCCTGATAGTTGGAAGCATACAAACCGTCCAAAGTCTTATAATCGTTATAATCAGTAATCAGAGCAGGATTCTGATAGTATCCAGCCAGATTATAGTAAGCCAGACCACGGATGAACAGGGCCTGTCCCTTGATGCGCTTATAGCGGTCACTCAACGTACTGTTTTCTTCGGTAACGCGCGACAAGATGAAATTACATACATTGATGGTGTAGTACCAGTCACGCCACGACCACTGGTTGATTTCGTCAGTGATAGGGTCATTCATATCGTCGAATGGCATATACCAAACCTGAGAAGAGTTCCATACTTCGTCACCACGAGTGACATCAAGATTATAACCCACGCGGGCGTAAGTGCCCTCCATGCGGATGTGGTTGTAGCAAGCAATAACACATTCTTCCAGATCATCGGCTGAATTACCGAAGGTCTCAGATGTCTGGCGGTTAGGGTCGCTGACATCCAATTTGTCGCTACATGAGGTCATCGCACCTATGCCGAGCAGCAGGGCAAATGATAATTTATATAGTTTCATATGATATATATTCTATTAAGAATGATGAATTTAGAATTAGAACGACAAGAGGATACCTCCCATGAAACTGCGAGGAGTCGGGTACGAACAGAAGTTGTAACCTGGGGTGAAAGTACCACCGGCATAGTCAACATTGTATCCATGATACTTGGTAAAGGTATATAAGTTCTGAGCCGACACGTATGCACGTACACCGCTGACCACGCCCTTGAACCACTTGTCAGGGAAGTTGTAGCCAATCTCGATGTTGGCAATCTTCCAATAAGCAGCATTCTGAATCTTGCGCTCACTGAACAGGTCGTTCCAAGCCAATGTGGCGTTATTAGAATAATAGGTACGTGGGACGTCTGAGATATAGGTATTGCCGTCAGCCGACCAACGGTTAGCACCAGCAACATCTACGTCCTTATTGCCAGGACCGTAGCATGAGTTCAGACTGTTATAGATGTCATCAGTCACGTGATAGTTCAAAGCACCAAAGGTCGAGATGGCCAAGTCGAAGTTCTTATACTCAAAACGGGCGCTGATACCGAAACTAACCTTGGGCAGGCCACTTTCCAGCACCACCTGATCATCGGCATCCACCTTACCGTCGTTGTTGCTGTCATAATACCAGCAGTCACCGACGTTGGCACCGCCCTGGTAGGTCCAGCCACCCTCAGCCACGAGGTCAGGCACGTACGAGGGGTTAGCCTTTTGCTTAGCTAACTCGCTGTTGTTGTGAGTCACGCGTCCCATCTCGTTCAGTTGGTTCAGCTGTTCCTGTGAACGGATGATGCCACCATATTGCCAGCCATAGAACTGACCGACTTCCTCGCCTACCTTTGTTATATAGGCACCAGTGACGTAGCTTTCCGTACCGAAACCAAGCGATGTTACCTTGTTCTTCAGGGTGCTTAGGTTACCACTTACCTGCCACTTCAGTGGGTGGTCGTTATTACGGTATGTTGCAGAGAACTCGAAACCGCTGTTCTCCATCGAAGCTGCATTCATCGTTACAGCCGTGTTAGCCACACCAGCATTTGCAGGTACGGGCACATTGTAGTGCAGATCCTCAGACTTGTTCTTATACCACTCAGCTGTGAACTCCAAGCGGTTGTTGAACATAGCCAGGTCGATACCGATATTAGTGGTCTTCTTCTTCTCCCATGCAATGTCGGCATTGACGAAATTAGAAATAGCAGAACCGGTAATGGGCACATTACCGAACGAATAGGTCATGTTGTTACGAGCCAGGGTTGCCAGGTTGGCATAGTTGAGGACGGCAGCCTCGTTACCCAACTCACCATAGCTCGCGCGTACCTTAAACATATTAACAATGTCACGGTTGATGGGGAAGAAGCTTTCCTTATCGAAACGCCAACCAACAGATACAGAGGGGAACGTCTCCCAACGGATGGACTTCGTCAGACGAGAGCTGCCATCACGACGAACGACAACCGACAGCAGATACTTGCCATCGTAATCGTAGTTCAGACGACCGATAAACGATGCCATAGAGTGCTTAGCCTCATAAGAGCTTGAATAGGTGTCGCCGCCATTCTGCAACTGCAGGAAATAAGGCTCTGAGAAATTGACTGCCCAACCGGTAATCTCGTTGGTATTGTCCTCCTGATAGGTCATACCGCCCAAGAGGTTGATGTGGTGCTTACCGATGGTGCCATCGTAGGTCAACGTATTTTCTGCCAAGAAGTCGCTTATTTGGCGTGTGCCCTTGGTCAGGCGCTCGTTCGACTTGTCCAGATAGACACGGTTCGACTGTATCCAAGCCGATACCCATGTTTTGCTTGTCACGTATGTCTTGCTGTACGACAGGTTCAGCTTGTAGGTCAGCTTATGGTTCTTTGACTCAATGCCAAACATCTTCAGCAGGTTGACGTCAGCAGAGCCAGTACCTACTACACGGTCA
Organism: uncultured Prevotella sp.; assembly: GCA_946404405.1. Taxonomy (GTDB): domain Bacteria; phylum Bacteroidota; class Bacteroidia; order Bacteroidales; family Bacteroidaceae; genus Prevotella. The sequence goes on along the minus strand of CAMJDL010000061.1, from coordinate 5,347 downwards.
ACAATCGTATTGCGGGTCAGCAGATTGTTGACCAGCAGTGGGTTGGAGGCCGAGATATCACCATGAACGGTATCATAGTAAACGCCATAGCCGTAAGCATCGTAGTTATAGCTGCTGGCAGAGCCTACCTTGTCGTCAAGCACCCAAGTGGTAGGGTCGTAAGCCTTAATGGTAGGTTGCATCAGCAGTGTTCCACGCAACACGTTGGTGACATCGCCATACAGACCCTGAACATACTCAGAGGCGTTCGAAAGACCCATACCGTCCTGGTTGCTGTGCGAATAAACCAACGACGTACGGAAGTTGATGAACTTGGTCTCCATCGTGTTATTAACACGTGCCGTAAAGCGCTCGTAGTTAGGACCTGCACCCTCCAACGTACCTTTCTGCTGGAAGTAGTCGAGACCGACGTTATAAGTGCTGGTGGCACTACCGCCGCTCAGATTGATATTGTGGTTCTGGCGGGTACCTGTCTTGAAAACTTCGTTGAACCAGTCGGTGTTTGTACCGTCCTGGAAATGATACTTACCGTCAGTTCCAAGACTATAGCCGCCAGCTAACGGCGTGTTGCTGTTGGCGCAAGCCATACCTAAATATTGACTGTACTGCGAGGCGTCCATGACGTCATAGACGCTACTGGAAATCTTGTCAATACCGAAATATCCTTTATAATCGACCTTCAACGGCTGATCCTTCTTACCGCTCTTGGTGGTAATGATGACAACACCGTTTGCAGCACGCGAACCGTAGATAGCACCAGCGGAAGCGTCCTTCAGTACTTGAATGGTCTCAATGTCGTTAGGCGAGAAGTCGCGAATGGTGGTACCCATAGGCACACCGTCAACGACATAAAGGGGAGCTGTGTCACCGAACGAACCGATACCACGAATACGCACGGCGGGGTCTGCACCCGGCTGACCGTCAGAAGTAATCTGAACACCAGCCACCTTACCTTCCAGCATGGTGGAAATGTTGGAGTTCGACACACGCTTCAGTTCTTCAGCATTCACAATGCTGACTGATCCGGTCAGGTCGGCCTTCTTCTGTGTACCGTAACCGACTACAACCAACTGATCGAGTACCTGGGAGTCGGACTCCATTTGAATCTTGTCAATGACGGCACGCCCACGGACGGCAATCTCCCGATCCTTGAAGCCCACATAGCTGATGACAAGTGTTGCATTTGAAGCAGCATCAATTGTGAAGTTACCGTCGAAATCGGTTACTGCACCAGTCTGACTGCCCTTCACCTTGACGGTTGCACCGATGAGCGGTTCTCCGTCTTGGTCTACAACCTGACCCTTGACCTTAATAGTCTGCTGGGTCACAGATGCCATTGCAGGAACTGACGTGAGAGTTAATCCTCCCGTCATCCCCAACATTAGCATCGCAGAGAATAAGACTTGTTTTCTCATTAGATAATGAATTTAATGTTTGAATTGTGTTATTATATAAATGTTAGCAGTTGTTTTGCTTGCAAAATTATAAAAAAAGCCCACCGTATAGGTGGACAAAACAATAAAAGAGGTGGACAAACTTCAATTATTCTTGATTTATATCATTCATGCACCTACAAACAGCTACTTTTCATCCACCTTTTCATCCTCCCCCACAAATGCGCTGGGACTACAGCCATACTGGCGGGTAAAACAACGAGTAAAGTACTTCGGATCGTTGAATCCCACCTTATAGGCTATTTCTGTGATATTCCTGTTAGCCCAATTGTCAAGCAATAAACGCTTGGCAACACTCAACCTGTAGTTACGGATAAACTGGCTGGTGCTTTGACCGGCTTCATGATTCAGTCGCTTCGACACCAGACTTCTGCTCATGCTCAAAGCTTCTGCAAACTCATCAATGCCAAACTCGCTGTTACCATAATTCTGCTCCATAATTTCCGTAGCACGTTCCATGAAGCCCTTGCTTTTTACTGTTTGCTGCTTATCTGCCTCAACAGTACGATGAAAACTTTGCATCAAATACTCATGAGTATCCAGAATATTCTGTATGCGCGATTGTAACTGGACAGGATCATCACTTTCTTCCAAAGCCTTACGGACAGGCTGCATCAGTTTCTCAGCTTCCTGACGACGAAGGGACGCCAAGCGAAGACGGTAGAGCCAGACAAAGATGCCAGAGAGCACCATAAGGCACAACAATATAAACCACCAACTCTTCCAGAAATACGGGACCACTTCCACCTTAATACTGATGGTATTTCCGTCCAGACCAGTCTCCGTCGCATTTTTCACTTCAAAGAGGTAGGTTCCAGGCTTCAGACTCGTATATCGCATTGTATGCTCGCCTGGCTTCAGAACGGTCCAATCGTCCTCAAAGCCTTTCAGGCGACACATGTAATGTTGTGTTTGTCGTGCATAGTTCAGCGTCGAGAAACTGAGCGAAAACGACTTGTTGGACTCGTGCAGTCGTATCTTCTCAGCTTGCGATATGTCGGAGTCAAGAATAGAACTGTTGGCAGAAGTAATCTCTTGGTTGTCCACCACCAAATGTGTAAACGACAAGCGTACTGGATTGGTGGCTTCCGTATTCTCACCACGTATGGCCGTCAATCCTCTCATACTACCTAAATAGATGGTACCATCGGGGCCCTTGGTAGCCGAGTTCCAGTAGAAGCGTTGGCACAGCAAACCGTCGCGCTCGCCATAATTAATAAAGGTATGCTGACGGGGATCGTAAACCGACAGTCCGTTATTCGTCGTTATCCATAGACGTCCCTGATTGTCATCCACAAGACCTTTTACAGCATTGTTGGCCAGACCATCGTCAGTAGTCAGCACCTCAAAACGTTCCTTGCCACCTTTATCCACCACACGACGATACAAGCCATAGCCGTCACTCCCCAACCATAGTGTGCCGTCTTTGGTTTCATAGATACAGGTTATCTTGTCTATTACCTTCGACTGGGGTTTGTCCAACTTCTGGCGCAGATGGCGATAGCGGAATTTGCCCTTATCCGCACGACCAGCTCGGAGGTCGATATCGCAAACGCCTGACAGACTGCCCATCCACAAATGACCGTTATGGTCAACACATGCACCGATACAGCCTCTGATGTTGCGATTGTTAGGGAATGGGTCCTCAATGCTGCCCGTCTTCAGGTCGTAAAAGAAGATGCCGTCGTTCGAACCAATCCACAGGGCATCGTTGAAACGGTCGTATACCAGGACACCGACATAAGTGGTCTGACGCTGTATATCGGCAGGCAACATCAGACGCTGAGGCTGAGCGTTACCCTGCAATGCTATCGAGTTGATGCCCCCACCCCACGTGCCAATCCACAGCCGTCCATGGGCGTCGGGCTGCAATACCGATACGGAGTTATGCGACAACGCAGAGTTGGTAGTCGTCCAATGCACAAATCCACCTGTTAGCCGTTCGTCATTCACCATCAGCCGACTAAGTCCGCCTTCTACGTTACCTACCCATAACGTACCGTCAGGTGAAGCATACATGGCATTGACTGGATTGGAAGGCAGCGACAGCGGGTTACCTGCTTGGTGAACATAATTCTGTAACAGCAAAGGCTTGGCTGTTAGTCGGACGATGCCTGCCGTCTCTGTGCCTATCCACAGTTGTCCGTCATAGTTCAGCAAACAATTAATGAAGTCGCTGGGTAACGGATTGCCCACTGTAGAACTGTTCCAGCAAACAAAGTCAGAATGGGTGGCGTCGAATAGGCATATACCCCGCAACGTACCCACCAGCAGGTGACCGTCGGACGTCAGCGCCAGTGCCGTTGCGTGATCATGCGACAGCGACCGTTCGTCGGAAGTATGGCGGTAGGTCTGAAGCGTGCTGTTATAGAGGTCGTACGAAAAGAGTCCCTGATTGGTGGCTATCCACACCAAGCTGCCCTGACACAACAAATCAGTAACATAGAGTCCCTTCAGTGTTTGCAGGACTGCATGTATCGGGCTAAACTGCAAGCTATTGCCCTGTACATGAAGGCGTGAGAGACCAAGCATGGTAGACACCCATACATTTCCATTATTCTCAATATCGCAGATGGTAATGTCGGGCGTATTACCTTGATAGCGACAACGACTGATGCTGGTCACATCGCCCGATTCGTTGAATTCATAGCGGTAAATACTGTCACGCGCCACTTGCCACATGGCGCCTTTCGAGTCGCAATACACCTTTACCGAAGCACGCCGCAACAGCGCTCCGATATCGTGACTCCCGTACTTAGGTACCACACGTTGCATCTTCTTCAGGTCGATAACCACCGTTTCCTCGTCATACGCTATCCACAAACGCTGATGACGGTCCTCCGAAAAACCGAGGCACGATCGACTATCGCCTTGCTGGGGAGCCATAAAGGAGTATCCGTCATAACGCACAGCACCGCCACCATAGCTCGACACCCATACAAAGCCCCGACTGTCAACGAAAATGTCGGTCACGTGGTCGTGAGGCAAACCCACAGTTAAGTCCAAACGCGTCATATTATAGCGTTCCACCAGCATATCTGACTGCGACGAACGCGCAGGCAAAGATAGCGACTGCATTAACAATATGACTAAAAGAGATACCTTCATCATTATTTGATTTAATCAATGTAACGGCAAATTCTATATAAGACCTACCAATCCCAATCCACCTCCTCACCGTCGAAGACGATGGGCCCCTGCCAACCATGATGGCGACATGCGAAGACAACATCCTCCTGCATGTTTTGGGGCATCAAGCGTTCACCTTTACGAACCTCATAATACTTCTTGTGACCCCACATAGAAATGAGTTGCCAACGGACACCTTTCTCCATATAGCCAGGCATCTCATGATATAGGTGCTTCAACCCACGTTTCATGACTATACGCTGGTTCTTACGGAAGAACTCGCACTGCTCAGTACCCATTAGGGGATAACGCGGATTCATCGAAGTGCACATTGGCAAGTTCGCATCAACATACTGTCCTACCAACCAGCGCAGGCACTGGTCGTGAAGCGGACAATGATCTATCAGACACACGTCATAGTGGTTAACCTTCTTGCGAAAGGCCTCCTGCTGAATCACAGCATCAACATTCATATTTGTATCTTTCATACTGCAAAATTACGAAAAAACGAGTGAAAAACCAAATTTTGGAGTAGTAAAGACAAAAAATGCTCATATTTTATTAGTTTAATCGTCGCCTATTGCGAGCGATAAGCTGATTGGTGAGAGTGTCTGTGTGATTCTGAAAAAAACCATTCTTAGAAAGAAATCAAAATGAGGTGTCATCCGTCATATTGATAGTTATATAACTTATATACAATGTGTTATAACCTAAATTCCGCAGCACTTTAGTTTATTTATTTTTCTAAGTTCCTGAGTAACAAA
>CAMJDL010000060.1 GCA_946404405.1 uncultured Prevotella sp. | reverse complement strand
TACCTATTAACTCCCATTAACTCCCAGCAAGCGGAGCTTGCGAAAGTTGAATTAATCACTTTACCAGTTCTCATAGGGAATGATGTCTTCGAGCTTACCAACCATGCGGCTGTGGATGTCCGCAGTCAGGAAATCATACGAGTCACCCTGCTCCTTCGGAAGTGCAGCAGCAAGTGCCTGACGGGCTTTCAGCCATCTTGAGAATGTCGACTTCAAAGCGTTCACACGGTCAGCAACAAGGCTGTCGCTAGGTATGCGGTCAGTATCACCCATCTTCTTCAGATCATCAATGTCCTCAGGGACAGAATTATCAGCAATCCACTGTTCCCATTCCTTGGCCGTAACGGTCTTGCCTTTCTGCTGGTATGAATTTCCGTTTAGGATGATGTCGCGTTCTACTTCCAACTCGGCACGACGATTACTTGACAAGTTCTCCCGATAGCCCTCGATTTCCATAGGTTTCATACTATACCATTCCTGTCTGTATGACACCTCATCCCATAAAGTGAAACGGGCGCTGTTCAGGTCATGCCATGCCTCGTATTCCTCCTGCACCAATGGCCTGATGTCAGTCGGCACAGTCTGAATCCACTGGCGGTATGCCTCGATAGTGCGGTAATAATCTATCGATGAATGAATATAGCACTGGAAATTTATTTCGCTTTGTGTCTCTGAAGAGTATTTATCAGCCACCCGTTTGATTTCGTTGAGGGCTGAGTCTTTGGGAAGAGACGGAACTGCCACACGGAACGTATCAAGGATGGCATTAACTGCCATAGCCCATTGTAGCTTAGATTCGGCATTGCCACTTATTGCCACATAGTGCATCCTCATAAAGCGGTTGGCCAAGCGCATGGCAGCCTTGTCGCGAGGCGTGGCAATCGAGTCATTGTAGAGAAAGAGCCGGTCTTCAAGTTCATGAACCTCCGCCAGTTCCAGGAAATCGTTCATTGAGATATGATCTTTCAGCACAGCGTTCTCGATATAGGCAATGCTGTCCTCGCCAGTATAACCTTCTGGTACAGTAACTGTATCACGTGGATTGATGCCATCAGAACCAGATGCTGAGCGTCCACCACAAGCGGACAGCAACGATATACAGAGTGTAATCAGAGAGAAAAATAAGATGGATTTCTTCATAACGTACGATTTATATTTCATCATAAACATACCTATTTTGAGAAACCAAGGAACTCTTTAATTCGAGGGTCGCGTTCGAGATCGGCCCTGCCCACATAGAAAGAGCCGGGGGTAGCCAAATCGAGATACTTGTCAAGAAACTCTTCCCAACTCAGCTTGAAATAGGAGGCAGGAATAAATACCGTCTTTGACCCGCCTGCCGAGCGGTTGCCAGCCGTTACATAAACCGAATAGCCGCCCTTCTCATGCTTCTGAATCTGATAGCACTCCAGAAACCAGTCGCCGCTGCATCTGTTAGAGGCTTCCACATCGATGCGTTCCTTCACGGGATTGGCTTTTTCCAGTTCCCAGTCATGGTCACTGGCCAGCCGACGGATAAACTCTTCACAGTCCACATTGAGAATGTCTGGACTACAATACGAGTAATACCTGACATACTGATAGTCATCCCCCACTTTCTCGATACCGTAATAGGTGTGTTCCGCTATCATGTCCCTCGTTGCCCAGGGAAAGTCAGCCTTCATCTGCTCGAACGCCTTGTCGATATAGGCATTCAAATCATAGCCGTATGGAAACTTCTCGTTCATAACATAATGGTTTATCGCTGCAAAATTAGGGAAAAATTGCAAGAAAAGCAAGAAGATTTTGAAATAAATGCATCTTTTCTCATTTCTATTTCGTATCTTTGCAGACAATATGCAGATACTTCTGGCTTCAGCAAAGCATCAAAATCAGATAAGTTACGCACGTGGCGCATGGTCTGCATCCCCTCCTCGTCACGGACAACCTCACCAGGCGCTGTACGCTCCACTTCATGCAGAGCCGTTGCCGTATTGCCGTGAGCCTTCGGGCTGCCATTAAGGATAATAACTCTCATACTATTTGATGACGGCCTTCACGTCCGTTATCATGTCCTTATGCGCCTCATCAGGCTCTGAGAGCTTCGAGGTGAGCGTCACGCTGCCAGCCTTATCCTTCGTTGAGAGAGAGCCGGTATAGACGATGCTGCTGGCCTGATAGAGCGTAGCCTCCACCTTTACGCAGTACTTGCCCTCCTTAACCTTCTTGCCCTGCTGGTCGGTGAAGTCCCATGTGAACGTCTGATTGCCGCTTGCCTGCGGAGTAGCGCCTGTAACGCCGTCCAGCTGCTCGTCAGAGAGGCTTTCGGCCTTAACGGCCTTCACCCAAGTCGGCACACAGTTGGGACGCTTCACGTAGCCACGCATCGGCTGCTCGTTGCCACGCACACGTCCTTTCGTGGTGTAGGAGGTCACGAAGAGTGTCTTCACCACTTCACCCTTCTCGTTCTCAATCCAGACGGCATACTGGTTGGAGCCAGGGCCAGCCTGTTTCTGATAGTTGAAACTCACTTCAAGGGTCTTACCCTTCTTGGTCTGAGCCATGGCCGGCATAGCCAGCAGCATGGCGGCGATCATCGCCAGGAAATACTTTTTCATCATGCTTATAGTCTTTTGTGTAGGGGTTAATTACAAATTATCTGAAATACTGGTACAAAAATAGGCAAAATCAGCCAATTATAATTATATTTGAAGTCAGATTTAAGTGTTTTTATAAGAAGATGAGAGGAGGAACTGCCTATGTTAACAGAAACGTGGCGTTCTTGCTTATGCAAGCGACCAAATGTCTGCGTTCCCGTTTTCCCGTTTTGCCGTTTTCCCGTTTCGTCATGTGGTTTGCAAGCAAAGTGTCTCCTTCGTCGCCGAGCACTGAAACGGATGGAAATCTTTGAATGTTTAAGTTTTACTATAATATATAATTATAATTATATATTATAGTAATAATAATAATATATTATATAATTTATTCGCAACGGCAGCACTCGAGCCATGCCGGCTTGTCACAGCAAAAACGGGTGAAGAAACGGGAAAACGGGAAAACGGGAAAACGGCAGGACGGAGGAACCTCATAGATTGAAAGAATGAATCCCAGGGATTGGCCCCCTACTCTTTTTTTACACATTTTCTACGAAATTTCTCGAAAATAATTGGGGGAAAGTATTGTTTTGCATTGATATTATTCGTAACTTTGCCATCGCAAACATGCACTACACTTGTCATCGTCAATCAGAAACCAGAAGTGGGGCTTTCGACGCTGCTGAACTGGCCACTTGGCACCGCTAAATTGCCGATTTTGGAAAAAGAAAGACAAGAGTGACTAACTAACCCACAGTGACTACAAGGCTATGAAGCCATACATCGACGTGTGTGACGATATCAAGGCCGAGGCCATGAAGAAGTTTATAGCTTCTAAATGAATAAGATAAAAGCTGGTTCCAAACAAATTCTTGTTACAGACCAGCCTGATATACCTTAAATTACATCTTTTTAGACAAATTATTTGGATATTTGACAAATATGATGTATTTTTGCAGAAAAAAGATTATGACAACAACAGAAGCCATATTGAACTATGCAGCCAGAATGAAAGGGACATTCTTGCGTAAAGATCTTATCGCAGATCTTTCCAGCCAACAGACCGACATCAAGAAAAGGGCTGTCGATCTTCAGCTTGCCCGGATTTGTTAAGTGATATGTCATCTCAAACAATTCTGCTTCCGCTTCCGACTAAACTTAATAAGTTGAAGAAAACCCACCTAGAGGCATTCTTCTATTGGAATGAGATTCAGAAAATGACATAAGCCAAGAAGTCAATGTACAGACGGTTTTTCCCTTTTTTTGAGTACCTTTGCAACCTGATATGCAGAAAGAAAAGACGATATTGTTCCTTCACGGATTCTATGCCAGCGGCCAGTGTGTGCCTGCTGTGGCATTGAGGGAGGCATTCGAGAAAAGGGCCAACGTGCTGACTCCCGACCTCCCACTCCACCCTCATGATGCCATCAGGCTTATCCGCGACATCTGTGACAAGGAGAAACCAGACGTGCTTGTAGGCAACAGCTGCGGCTCGTTCTATGCACAGATGATCTCGCCGATTGTCGGCATCCCTGCCCTACTCGGCAACCCGCACTTCAAGATGTCAGACTTCCTCCGTGAGCGTATCGGCAACCATCAGTACAAGTCACCAAGGGCTGACGGCAAGCAGGACTTCACCATCGACGAGCAGCTCATCAGCGAGTTCGAGGAACTGGAGGCGCATCAGTTCGACTGCTGTAATATATATAATAAGGATCGCGTGTGGGGACTCTTCGGTGAGGAAGATACACTGGCACACTTCGAGCCGCTTTTCCTGAAGCATTATATGAACAGCCATCACTTCCCTGGAGGACATACGCCAACGGCTGAACAATTCAAGACGTGGTACTGTCCGCTCATTGAGAAGCTGCTGCTTGACTATCCCATCACGGAAGACAGGGTAAACGATTTTCACGCTTCCAGGAAATAGACTGGGAAGAATAAGATAAGCCATATATCTTTGACAAGCCATACTTCAGGGGTGTTTTTCCTATTCACGTTTAGGGAAAACACCCTTTCAGTTTAGGATTATTCCCTTGCGTAAACCATGAAAAATGCCGTACTTTGCAGCGAGAAAAGAAACCAATGTATAACTCTTTAAAGATAGGAGATAAAGTTATGAAGAAGATGATGATTCTGGCAGTGATGATGGTCATGACCATCTCAGCCAACGCAATGAGCTATAACGCAGCAAAGAACGAGGCCCTCTTCCTGAGCGACAAGATGGCTTACGAGCTCAACCTGACCGCTGCACAGTATGAGGCTGTCTACGAGATCAACCTCGACTACCTGATGAGCCTGAACGGACACGGTGATGTCTTCGGCATCTGGTGGGATCGCCGTAACGCTGACCTCCGCTATGTCCTGAACAGCTGGCAGTACGACAAGTATGTGGCTCTCTCCCACTTCTATCGCCCTGTAGCTTGGAAGGCAGGCAGGTGGACGTTTGCAGTGTACTCTCACTATAAGAGGGGTCATTTCTACAATGACCGTCCGACGGTGTTCGTGACCTACAAGGGTGGTCATAACAGGATTCACGGCTCGCACTATGCTCACATGCACAAGCCCGCAGCACATCACCATGCTCCAGCTGTGCACCATCCTGCACCTGCTCCGCATCACCCAAAGGCTCCTGTGAAAGTTGACAAGCGTCACGGTATTACAAACCACACCTTGGCAAACAATACACCACGCCATGGACACAGCAACGCAGGTCACTTTGGACGCAGATAAAGAGCACGTTTTGCCTCTATATATGCCTTCAAAAAAGGACACGGGGAATTCTCAGAAATGGGAGTTCCCTTTTTTTACATGTAAAACACGAACTTTGTTCCCTTCGAGCCTACGCCATCATAGTCAGCAGGAACTGGAAACTGGTTGATAAGCATATCAACCTCTTCTTCCTCCAGATACTTGGTCAACTCCAGTTCAATGGCCATCCGTCGCTCATTATAGCTCAGATTCCATATACATTCACCTAGAACAGCATTAACCACCGTCCTAATCTCGTCCTGAATGCGCCAGATGGAATCAAAGTCTTTCATAGATTCTTTATGACCTTACAAGGGTTTCCTACGGCAACGGTATTTGACGGAATATCACCAACCACGACAGAGCCGGCTCCGATAGTGACATTATCGCCGATGGTCACTCCTGGAAGAATGGTCACGCTACCTCCAATCCATACATTATGACCGATAGAAACAGGTTTTGCCCATTCCTGGCGGGAGTTGCGCTCCATCGGGTCTGTACTATGACAGGCCGTATAGATGCTGACATTAGGACCGATAAAACAGTCATCGCCAATGGTGACACGGGCTTCATCGAGGACAGTGAAGTTGAAGTTGGCAAAGAACCGTTTGCCGATGCTTATCTGTTTGCCATAGTCGCAGCGAAACGGCTGGTTAATGAGGAAGTCATCATCTGCCACATGACCGAGCAAGCCCTTCAGGATTTCCTTCATACGCTGGGTTTGAGACGGACGCAGGGAATTGTATTCGTAAAGAACTTCTCTTGTCGCCATCAGTTCCTCTATCAGTTCCGGGTCAATGGCAGAATAAACCTCACCCGCCAACATCTTCTCTTTCTCTGTCATACGCTTAGTCATAATATTCTATTTTCAGTTCCTCGCTGGCGTTGAAATCATCATGGAAACCGTCATCATACGAATAAACGATCCGCATGCCGCGATAGGTTGAGGGGACTTTCAATGTTTCCAGCAGATGCCATTTAGGACGGCCAAAGTCGTATGATTCCCTGTCAAGGAGAATGCGGTTGGAAACAAAGTCAAAATGGTAGTACCCACCGCCAATACATTGGTCACCAGGCTTCAGCAGATGCTTATGCTGGTTGACCATGCCGAGGCGAAAGTAGCCATCCATTGTTATTATGAATTTCGGAAGAGTCATAAGGCATGTCCACCAGATACTTTAATGACTTGACCCGTTAGCATTCTCGCCTGCTCACTTGCCAGAAACAGAATCGTTTCTGCAATATCTTCCGGCTGAATCAGTTTACCCATAGGAATGACTGGAAGAACAGACTGTTCCAAATCGGTGTCAATCCATCCCGTCTGAGTCGGACCTGGTGCAACACAATTGACGGTAATGCCGTACTTTGCCACCTCCAAGGCTATGCTGCGGGTAAGTGCTTCAAGTGTGGCCTTACTTGCTCCGTAGGCTATCTGCCCGGCAAAAACCTGTGATGCATCGGTTGAAATATTGATGATGCGTCCATAATCACCGCGATGAGTAATCATCTCCCTTGTCATCAGGATACTTCCGCGGACATTGACAGCAAATGTATCATCAATCACCTCCTGCGTAATTTTCTCTATGGTGTCGATGCCGTCCATGTCACCATCGGCCGCATTATTGACCAGAATATCGACCCTTCCGTATCGTTCAAAGACTTTCGAATAGATTTCCTTTACGGCAGCTTCATTGGAAATGTCGCTTTCCAGAATCATATAGTCGGCATTCATTTCCTTTAGCCTGCTCTCAACACGATCAGCATTCCCTGAGTTTGCCTCGAAATACCTGTCCACACCGTTCTTGTCAGTCTTCGATTGGTCAAACTGCCTATGGATTTTCTTGTATATCAAAACCACTTTTGCCCTTTCACGAGCAAAAGCAAATGCCGTCGTTGCCCCAATCCCCTGTGGGTTATTTGCTCCTGTAATCAGAGCTACTTTATCCTTAAGTCCGTAGTTAACCATATAATTATCTTCTTTTGTTTTATCGGATTATTAGTTCATTGTATCGATTAATGTTGTATTGTAATTCCTCCAGATCAATGAACTGAGAGCCACGATAGACTTCCTTTCCATCCATCAACAGCAATACTGTTGGCCCTGAATAGACCAGGAAATGACTGGCAATCAAGGGTTCTTCCACAATGTCTGTGTAGAAGGAGCAAAGTGAAGAAAAGCCATCTGCTACTATTTCAACCTTGTCGAGCATGACATTGCAGACTCCGCAGTCAGGAGCCTTAATGTAGAATAGGCATAAACGATTGTCCGCTATAGCCTGCTCGATATCCTTTATATTTGTCAGATGATGCATGTTATCTGATTATCTTTGCTTTTTGAAGGTTGTCGAAGTCATCCCAAAAGGCTGACTCGTCTGAATCACTGAAGCCGTTGGATGACAATTCATGAAGAATGGCATCGAGAAGTTGGATTTTTGAGATATTCAAATCTGGTTCAACGTCAATGGGATAAGTCAGAATGTCACCCAAAGAACCAACGTGAGCATTCTTTGCAAGCAAAGCGACCAAGGTCGAGCGGGTGATGGCAATCTCATCATTCACTAACTTAACCTGAATGCGTCTGTTTGAGCCATATTCAGGCTTTGTATCGAGTAGCTTCTGATATAAAGCAGAATCACTGTATTGCTCAGAATCGACGGACTGTATGAGTTCTCGTAGTGTCATCCGATGCCTAACAATTCAATTTCAAAGATAAGCGTTGAGCTGCCATGTGCAGAGCCTTGACACCATCTTCTTTTGCCTTAGCAGCCAACCATTCCTTGTTGGCCTCTATGTATTCTCGTTTTGCCATATTACTTGCAGATTTCCCCAAACTCCTTGCGTTTCTTCATTCCCGCGCTTTGCGCGCCTACCCGTAGCCTTTCCTTCGGCTCGTCAGCGGCATAGCCGATGGGAATCAGCACTGCTGGTTCCTCGTTGTTACCAAGTCCAAAGAACTGCTTGCATTTCTCAGCATCGAAGTTGCAGACCCAGCAGGTAGCGAGACCTTGCTCCGTAGCAGCCAGACACAGATGCTCAACAGCAATGGCTATGTCTATATCACCATGACGTTTGCCGTCAGAGCGTACCCACTCCTCGTCGTGCAGGACGCTGCAGATAATGTACATCGGAGCCGTCGCGAACCACTCGCGGTTGTAGCACTCCTGCAACTTCGCCTTGTCGACCTCGTTCTTGACCATACGGAACATCCACGGTTGCTTGTTCACCGCCGACGGCGCAAAGCGGACACACTCCATCACATAGTCCAACTTCTCCTGTTCTACACTCTTCTCCTGATAGCTCCTGCAACTATACCTTTGTTTAACTAAATCCAAAAACTTCATATTATTATTCTACAAATTTCATTTCATATTTAGGAATCCCTTGGCTTTCAGCCAGTGAATCATCTGGCTGCTCCATGTCTCTGTCGTTGTTTCACCCGTTTGAGGCATCAACTCGTATGGGCCTTTTCCGTCACCATACAGATGGAGTTCGGCATTGGCTCCTGCTTTTTTCCATTCCATAAACAGAGCAACGAGGCCTGCCGCCACATTGGGGTGATCGGAACGGGTCATGATCAGCAATGGCGGTGCATCCTGCGGAACTGTGACTGGCATCAGTGAAGGGCCGAAATTAGTGCAGAGGAAATTGGGGCGCTCCATACTGTCAGCGGACATTGTGGCTGCGATAGCCACGCCGCCGCCAGCCGAGAAGCCTAGAAAACCTATCTTGTCTTTGCTGATATGCCACTCGTCTGCACGCTCTCTTACCATACGGATGGTTGCCTTCGCATCAAGCGCTGCGAGTTGGATAATAGAGTCGCCGCTGGGATTATGCATCGGGTTAGCATCAGCCTGCGGGAATGCTTCAGGATGTGTCACGTCTACCATCGGCGGCATCTTCGTGCCCTGTGGCATTGGTGTCTTATTGATATGGTAGCGCAAGCCAATGGCAGCAATGCCCTGCTCGTTCAGGAACGAGGCCATCTTCACAACGTCACTCTCCCACGACAGCCAACGCATGGCACCGCCAGGGCAGAGCACGACGGCACAACCGTTGGGCTGTTGGGGCAGGTAGACCTCAATCATCGGCTTGTCCTTTTCCTCGTCAGAGGGGGTAGCTGTTGGCAGATAATACTGTTTTTGCGACCATGCAGCCAAAGATAGGGAAAGCAAAAAGAATAAAATGAATCGTTTCATGATTTGCCATTATTATCAGGTTGCTCATTCTCCAATTATCGTTACAACTAACTCCCTGGAACCACCATAATTGCGGTACTCGCAGAAGTAGATACCCTGCCAAGTGCCAAGATTCAAACGTCCGTCAGTAATGGGAATAGTAATGCTGACACCGCTCAACGTTGACTTGGCATGAGCAGGCATATCATCAGCGCCTTCCAAGGTATGCTCATACTCTGGACGATTCTCAGGAACCAGTCGGTTGAAGATGGTTTCCATATCCACACGAACATCAGGATCAGCATTTTCATTGATGCTCAGTCCGCAACTGGTATGCTTCGTGAAGATGTTCACGATGCCGGTCTTCGGCAGTTTCGGTAACTGGCTCAAAATCTCACTCGTCACCAAGTGGAAGCCTCTGTGTTTCGGCTTAAGGATTATCTCTATTTGCTGTACCATATCACTTAATTGTCATTGATATACGACTTCGTGGTCATGTCATAGTATAGAGCTTCAAGTTCCTGTAGTGTCAGCTTTTCCACAGAATGCTCGATGATGCGGATAAGCTCTTCACGCCTGAAATCATCTGACTGTCCGAAATGTGCCATATCTATTTTCCTAAACTTTTTTAATAATTGCTGCAAAAATAGTGATTTTATAGCAAAAACAAGTAACTTTGCTCATTGTTTTAATATGTTTTGTGATATGATAGACCAGATTATCGACTATAATAAGGAGTTTGTAGCTAAGAAAAGCTACGAGAAGTATCTGACTGATAAGTACCCTGACAAGAAGCTGGCTGTACTGTCGTGTATGGATACCAGACTGACAGAGCTGTTACCTGCTGCCCTCGGTTTGAAGAATGGTGATGCCAAGATTATTAAAAACGCTGGAGGACTGGTGATATCTGCTTTTGATTCTGCCATGCGTAGTCTTATCGTTGCTATTTACGAGTTAGGTGTGGAGGAAATCATGGTCGTGGCACACTCGCATTGCGGAGCCTGCCACATGAGTTACGACCACTTTTACCACGAGATGATTGCCCGAGGCGTGACAGATGACACACTTGATACTATCCGCAAGTGCGGTATCAATCTTGATCATTGGCTGGAGGGCTTCAAAGATACGCCGGAATCTGTCCGCAAGACTGTAGAGACTATCAAGACCCATCCGCTTGTGCCGAAGGGCATCGTGGTTCGAGGGTTCATTATTGATTCCGAGACAGGAGAATTGGAAGAAATAAACTAATGGACTATCTACCCAATGACCCTGCAATACTCGTTTCGAGTGTCAACATGCTCTTTAGAGATGAGGAGTTCGACAGTTTCGAATCACTTTGCTATGCCTTCAGCAGAGAGCCAAAGGAGATTAAGGACTATCTCATGAAGTACGGCTTTGTCTGGAGTGAACAACAGAAACAATTCAGGCCCATCGGCTACGACCAATGATTACCCGTGACAGCATAGAGACAGCCTATAGCTTCCTGCATCAGAAGCGGAACATCTATATCCATTCTACCCTCGATTGGCAGAGGGATGACATAGAACTGGCCATTGGCAGCTATGTGAATGACATGAGTCTGGAGTTATACGAAGCAACATCTGACGGCAGAGCCGATTTTCTGAGAGACCACAAACGGTTTACAGAGGATATTACACAAGCAGTAGAACGATTAGAAAACATGTTATAGAAATATGGAGAATTTTGAAGAGTTATTGAGAAAAGACCTACACCAGTTCCTGCTTTCGATGAAGGAGGTGGACGAGCGGTTGCCGGAATGTCCTGATGTTGAAGAGAAGTGGGAAGAGATAGCCAAGGCTTACATTCCTGACGGCATTCGTGAGTTCCAGGACTTCCCATCGGCATCCCTCGGCTGGATGATGTATATCGGTATGGCCGTCGCCAAGATGTGGGACACGGAATGGGACATCTACTCAAAGATTGAAGACCTTTATGCCTACATGCGCGACAAGCGGGGCTATGACTCGATGGATGAATACATCCGTGAGGAAGTGCTTTTGCTGCAGGGCGTGGACTACACCGTTCTGGAGAAGGTGACAGGTGAGTGTGCCTCCCGAGTCTATAATGCCCTGATGCACCAGCATTTGGAACCAGGAACCAAGGAGGCTTTCAATGGCTACGTAGCCTGTCTGCACCAGCTCTATCTGATGGGAGCTGCCATGCAGCTGAAACGTATGGGGTATCTCATGACCAGAATGTAATAACAGATAAATCGGTTTTTATATTAAACTGAAAGAAAATGCATGAAGAAAGAGGTTAATTTCCGGGAAGAGGCAATAGAATGTGTTAAAGATTCTGTTCTCCCGATGCATAAGCAAATATATGACAAATATAAAGGGGATTTTGACAGAATCTATGCGGAAGCGTACAATAGCAAATCCTATACAGGTAATGTAATCGTCCCAGGGAAGGTATATGAACTGAGTTATTTGGAATGTTCGTGCCCTAAAGTTAAATGTGGAATGAGAAGTTGTCCAGAACAATGCGAGTGTTCGCGCCAGAGCATTTTATATATTCTGTCACAACTTGAGCCGAATAGCAAATTTGATGTTCAGATTGTAAACACGATTCTCAGAGGTAGCGATCGGTGTACTTTCCGGATAACCAGGCAATAGAAACTTTTCAAAATCTACCTAAAGCCTCAATAACCTTCACCCAGTCCGTTTCGGCCTCGAAGCCGAACTTGTCGTCAATTCCCACGTTGAAGTAGAGCTTCACCTCGAAGTTCTGGAAACTGGTCTTGCCTACCTCAGGATTCTCGTTGGCATAGTCGAAACGAATGCCCTCCTCGGCAAAACGGCTCCTGTACATGGCCATCTGCTCATCATAGCAGCCGCTCCAGAGAATCATGCAGATATCGTCACGGTTGGTCATCAGCTGCAAGGCCTCGCGGGCATACGGATAGAAGTCGTAGGTCTCCTCATTCTCATAGCAGGCCCGCAGAATCGTGTCATGAATATCCACCACGACATATATCTTATCCCAGTTCTTCTCCTTCTTTCGGTTGAAGGCAACCTCGAATGCTTTTCCTATATCCATACCATCTCTAAATCCTAAATATTCTCAAAACTTGGTACAAAGATAGCGATTTTTCGCTGATAATTGGTAATTTTGTCACCATATTTAAATGTATTTATGCAAAAGAGAATTTAAAAACAAATATTATGAAGAGTTTTAAGTCTACAGCGTGGCTACTGCCACAACCTGTGCTGATTATCGGCACTTACGATAAAGAAGGAAAGCCCAATGCCATGAATGCCGCTTGGGGAGGTCAGTGGGATATGCATGAGATTATGATCTCACTTGGTTCACATCAGACTACGGACAACCTTGCCGTTAATCCTGAGTTCACAGTTACCTTCGCAACAGCTGACACTTTAGTAGCTTCCGACTATGTGGGCATCGCCAGTGGCAGGAACACCCCTGACAAGATGCAGAAAACGGGTTGGACTATCGAGAAGGCTCCCAATGTGAATGCGCCAGTATTCAAGGAGTTCCCGATGACATTGGAATGCCGAGTTAAACAGAAGATTGACGAGAGCGAGACTGGCTACTACCTCGTAGCAGAAATCGTGAACATCCTCTGTGACGAACAGTATCTGGCTGAAGATGGCAAACCCGATGTGGAGAAAATGAATCTTATCACCTTCGATCCTGTTCATCATACCTACATCCAGCTGGGTAAGGCCGTAGGCAATGCTTTCGCTGACGGCAAGCAATTGAAATGAAAACGTCATATGAAAAAAACAGCCTTCAATGGACAAGGGAGCCAAAAAGAGGACGGACTCATTAAGTTTGAGAAAAGAATGAAATGATATGGAAGAGCAAGAAGTAAAAGGCCGCAAGGTGGCCATAGATATTGTAAAGGCGAATATATTTGCCGTTGTGATTATGGCGGTTGCAGCCATCGTGTTTCTAGTGCCTTTTTTCTGGATATGGGCAGGTAAGAAGCCAATAAGTGAACTCCTCGGTGGCTTCGGCGACTGGAGTATCACTTTTATCCTTGTCATTGTAGGCATTGTGGTTCATGAACTGATCCACGGACTGACTTGGGCCTGCTATGCCAAGAGCGGCTGGAAAAGCATCAGCTTCGGTGTGATATGGAAACTGCTGACTCCCTATTGCCATTGTGACGAGCCGATGAATATCCCAGGCTACATGATGGGAGCCATGATGCCCTGCGTCGTCTTGGGTGTCATCCCTGCCATTGCAGCCCTATTCATTGGCAGTCTGCCTATGTTGGCTTGGGGTATCTTCTTCATTGCTGCAGCTGCTGGCGATATCTGGATGACATGGCTTTTGACCAAGGAGAATCCCAAGAGTATGGTGCTGGACCATCCTTCAGAAGCAGGATTCTATATCATAGATTAATGGGAGATGAAACAGTTTGTGATTAAGGCCTACGACGTCGAAGGTAAGCTGGATAAGAGGATGGAGGTTCGTCCCCGTCACTTTGAAGGCATGGAGAAAATGAAGGAGCACATCCTCTGTGCCGGAGGTATGCTCGATGATGACGGAAAGATGATAGGCTCTCTGCTTGTCATGGAGTTCGAGAACCGTGAGCAGCTTGACGAATACCTGGCTCATGAACCATACGTGGTGGAACATGTATGGGAGCGAATAGAAGTGGAGCGGATGAATGTTGTCATCTTTGACAAAGAGATTATCAGAGAAAGGATATAATAGAATTAACAGTCAAGAAATGAAAGAAGCAAACATGCAAGAAGTACAGGCGTATTTGAAGGAGTGCGGAGCATTCTTCATTGCCACAGCCGACGGTGACCAGCCCCATGTGCGTCCCTTCGGCGTATCAGAGATTATCGATGGCCGTCTCTATATCATGACGGGCAAGGTGAAGGACGTTTACAAGCAGATGGCTGCGAACGGCAAGTTCGAGATCTGCGCCTTGAAGAAATCAGGCAGCGAATGGATGCGCCTGAGCGGAACCCTGGTCAACGACGAGACACTGGCCGTCAAAGAGGAATTCCTGAACCGCAACGAGAGCTTGAAGTCGATGTATAAGGCTGACGATGACAATATGGCCGTGCTCTACATCACCAATGCTACAGCACGTTTCTGCTCGTTTTCAGCACCTGAGAGAAAGGTAGGCTTCTAAAATGCTGCTGAAGGATATACAATAGAATGATACGACTCACATCAGGAACTGATGGAAATAATAAGAGCAACAAAGACAGCTGAGCAGGCCGGTGCCTACTACGTCCGTATACAGGCAATGGCGCGGAAGCACCAGATTACGCTATATGCCGAGTTTGATGAGCATGATACGCCAGATACTAAGTATATTGTAATTGTCGATAACTACCTGCCGGTCGCAACTTGTCGGCTATATGCTATTGACGATGAAAGGGTGATGCTTGGAAGAATTGTTGTTCTGCCGGAGTATCGACACCAAGGACTTGGAACGCTTGTGGTTCAGGAAGCAGAGAAGTGGGCAGAGGAACTGGGCTACCGTACATCTGTGCTGGAGAGCCGGGACAACAAGATTCATTTCTACGAAACTATGGGCTATGTGGCAGACTACTCGCAGAAAATTGTCGGAGAGACTTTTACCTGCTATCGGATGGAGAAAGACCTGACATGCTGACATCCAATATTATTTTGTATCAGATTTAAGCGTTTTATTATAATAATTAAACCAACACGATTATGGATTTCTTAGAATTAGCAAGAAGCAGGTATTCCTGCAAGAGTTTTGACTCGCGTCAGATCAGTAAGGAACAACTCGACAGCATTCTGGAAGCAGGACGCTTGGCTCCGACAGCCAAAAACCTGCAGGAACAGCATGTCTACGTGGTGCAGTCGGCAGAAGGACTGGCCAAAGTCGATACACTCACACCTTGTCGATACGGTGCGCCTACCATGCTCATCGTGGCCTTCGACAAGAACAACGTGTTTACCTATCCCGGCCAGAAGTACGACTCAGGCATTGAGGATGCCACCATCGTGACCACTCACATGATGCTCTGTGCGAAGAGTGTGGGTGTGGACAGCTGCTGGGTGAATTTCTTCGACCCCGACAAGATGGCCGAAGCATTCCAGTTGCCAGCGAACGAAGAGATTCTGACCTGTCTCGCCCTCGGCTACCCGGCAGAAGGAGCAGGCCCACTGGCCAACCACAACAGCCGCAAGCCGATTGAGGAAACTGTAACTTACCTGTAAATGATGAAAGAAAGATTATCATACTCACGATTCATATGGGCATGCGCTATTCTTTGTGTGATGGCGGCATGTGCTCAGGGTCAGTCAAAGGATATCGTTGCAGAAGGGGGAACCCCTGTAAGAGTGTCTGATTCGTATAGCTTTACAGAAGGGCCTGCGGCAGACGCAAAGGGCAACGTGTTCTTTACAGACCAGCCTAACAACAGGATTACCGTTGGGATTGTGAAACGGGAAAGATAACGCTGTTCACTGACCAAAGCGGTCGCTCCAACGGGATGTACTTTGATGCCCAGGGCAACTTGATAGCCTGCGCAGATATGGACAACCAGCTCTGGTCTTTCGATATGCGCTCGACCTCTGGTCGCTTGCTACCGCAGGGACGCAAGAATGGTCATTCCAAGATACTGATAACCGACTTCGACGGCCAGTCGGCCACCTGACGAACCGGCAGGTGTTTGCCGACATGGGGTCGGACGGGATGACGATTGACGACAGGGGAAACATCTATCTCACTGGCGATGGCGTGACCGTCTTCGACAAGGATGGCCAAAAGATAGCCCATTTCCCCATTCCTGAGGACTGGACAGCCAACGTTTGTTTTGGTGGGAAAGAACGTAATATCCTGTTCATTACCGCATCAAAATCCGTTTACACCCTGAAGATGCTTGTGCATGGGGTGAAGTGATACAAATATGAAAATGGAACTTGCAACTTTTCGCCACGATCTAACGTCTAAAAGATAGAAACTTTTAAAAGGAAATCAGATCAATGAAGACGTTAGGAAACATCATTTGGGTAGTATTTGGAGGCCTGCACATTGCCTTGGAGTATTTCATTGCCGGACTTATACTGATGATCACCATCATCGGCATCCCGTTCGGCATGCAAAGCATGAAGCTCGGAATGCTGGCCATCTGGCCGTTCGGTACTAAGGTGAAATGGGGACAGTCGCAACCAGGCTGCCTGAGCATCTTCATGAATGTGCTGTGGTTCTTCGTCGGCGGCATCTGGATATGGCTCACCCACATATTCTACGGCCTCGTATTCTGCATCACCATCATCGGCATCCCGTTCGGAAAGATGCACTTCCGGCTGGCAAAGCTGGCTCTGTCACCCTTTGGGAAAGAAGTAGGCTAACACATAAATGATTGCCATTCAACAGGTATATAAAGTTAAGTTTTACTATAATTAATTATATAATTATCCGCATAGGCAGCGTTCAAGCTATATGCTGGCTTGCCACAGCAAAAACGGATGAAGAAACGGGAAAACGGGAAAACGGGAAAACGGCAGGGCGCTCGACTTGTCGCTTGCATTAAGCAAGAACGGAGGAACCTCAAAGATTGAAAGAATGAATCCCTGGGATTTGCCCCTACTCTTGTTTTTACATGTTTGCTATGAAATTTCTCGAAAATAATTGGGGGAAAGTATTGTTTTGCATTGATATTATTCGTAACTTTGCCATCGCAAACATGCACTACACTTGTCATCGTCAATCAGAAACCAGAAGTGGGGCATTCGACGCTGCTGAACTGGCCACTTGGCACCGCTAAATTGTCCACTTTGGAAGAAGAGAGACGAAGGAGTGACTAACTAACTAATTATTTACAATTTAAACCTTTTCAAAAACACTATGGCAGTAAAAAACACTATTCCAATGCTTGTAGATGTCTACAAGAACCGTAACACCGCATCGAAGACCTACGGCCAGTACTACGGCCGCGTGTTCGCCCGCGACGGACTGAACCTGAAGGGCTTCGCCAAGCACCTGTCGCACCACGGCAAGCTGGCTACCTACGAGATGATGGTCCTGGTGCTGCAGAACGTCGTCGACTGCATGAAGGAGCTGCTGCTCGAGGGCGTACCCGTGAAGCTCGACGGACTGGGCACGTTCAGCGCCGGCATCGAGAGCTCGCCTGCAGCCTCGGTAGAGGACTACCGCACCGACGAGCACATCAAGGGCATCCGCATCAACTTCCGCCCTGAGGGCGCAGGCGACGAGGAGGACAAGCTGACGAAGAAGGCTCTGCTCGACCAGGCCACCTTCCAGCTGAACGACTACGTGGAGATCATGCAGAGCGACAAGACCGACAAGCACGGCAATCCGCTGAACTACCAGAAGCGTACGAAGATCAGCCAGCATGGCCTGGTGCCGGTGCCGGAGCCGTAATTGACGGGAGTTAGCGGGGATTCTCCCCCTGAGTCAGGGGGAGTTAGAGGGGGTCTGAACCAGCGAACAGTCTGCTTGTTCAGACCACCCCTAACCCCTCCTGACTCAGGAGGGGAAATAGGCGGGACGTTTTAGAAGTGAAGAGCGTGTAACAAAAGCGCTCGGGCTCAGCCCGCTTGGCTTGTCCAAGAACCGTCCCCGTGTTACATTGGGGCAAAAGAAAGACCGCTGACTCGTTATGAATCAGCGGTTTTTATTGTTTGGAATGGGTGGTCGAGGTGACAGGACTCGAAC
>CAMJDL010000059.1 GCA_946404405.1 uncultured Prevotella sp. | reverse complement strand
CCGACAAGACCAAGGAGATTGCTCCGAAGCTCCGCAAGTGCATCGCCGAGAGCGCAGCCGCAGGTTGCCCCGTTTGTCAGGAACTCCAGACCCTCGACCACTACCTCGTAAAGCGTAGCCAGTGGATCATCGGTGGTGACGGTGCTTCTTACGACATCGGTTACGGCGGTCTCGACCACGTGATTGCTTCTGGTGAAGACGTCAACATCCTCGTGCTCGATACTGAGGTTTACTCTAACACCGGTGGTCAGGCTTCTAAGGCTACTCCTCTTGGTGCTATCGCTCAGTTCGCTGCTCAGGGTAAGCGCATCCGCAAGAAGGATCTCGGTATGATTGCTACCACCTACGGTTATGTATATGTCGCTCAGATTGCTATGGGCGCCGACCACGCACAGACCCTCAAGGCTATCCGCGAGGCTGAGGCTTGGCACGGACCTTCTATCATCATCGCTTACGCTCCCTGTATCAACCACGGTCTGAAGGCCAAGGGCGGCATGGGTAAGAGCCAGGCCGAGGAGAAGAAGGCTGTGGAGTGCGGCTACTGGCACCTGTGGCGCTACAACCCCGCCCTTGCTGAGGAAGGCAAGAACCCGTTCAGCCTCGACTCCAAGGAGCCCAACTGGGAGAACTTCCACGACTTCCTGCTCGGCGAGGTTCGTTACCTCTCCGTCAAGAAGGCTTATCCCAACGAGGCCGAGGAACTCTTCGCCGAGGCTCAGAAGATGGCCCAGATTCGCTACAAGACATACGTTCGCAAGACTCAGGAGAACTGGAGCGAGGAGTAATCTACACGAAAAGTTTAGGGCAATCCCCTATCCTATCTATATTCAAAGAGGTGAGACCATTGCGGTTTCACCTCTTTTTCCTTCACCAAACAACCGGTACATGTCCTTGTCGTCCATTCCCCGTTCCGTAGAGGATGAGGAAGAAAGCGTTATGGGCGGTCTTGGGCTGATATTTCTTCTGGAGGCGGCTGAAGGCGGCGAAGTCGATGGCTTTGTAATAGTCGATGAAGCATTTGTAGTCGTCGTTTGACCAGTTGGAGGGTGCCGTCCTTCCTAATTTCGTCGTAGAGCAGTTTGCCACAGGCAAAACGGGGCGACTCCTGTTCCACAAGTTCACGAATCTTGCCGTTCAATTCCTCTATCTGCTGCACGGTGTCAGTGTTGACCTGTTGTCTCCTATTTCTATGTTCCCCAAGTACTTTGTTAAACAATTATAAATATTATAAGAATAATTTGTCAACTATAAATATAGTTATTATCTTTGCACCATAGTTGAACAATTACAAAACAAAAAGATATGGCAAAGAAAGAATTAAAAGAGTTGACGCATGCCGAGTTAGAGGTGATGCAGATACTATGGGAAAAGAAAAAGGCACTCGTCCGCGAGGTTCTTGACGAGATGCCCGAACCAAAGCCAGCCTACAATACGGTTTCCACGGTGGTGCGGGTGCTGGAGAAAAAAGGCTTTGTAAGTCATAAAGCTTTTGGAACGACCTACCAGTATTTTCCGTTGGTGCGGAAGAAGGAATACACGAAGGGGTTCATGGACAATGTGATACATAACTTCTTTGGTGGTTCCATTCATCAGATGCTCAGTTTCTTCAATGACACCAAGTCTGTCAGCATCAGCGAACTGGAAGAGATTATTAAGACTATGAAGGAAGAAAGCAAATGAAGTCACCTGTTCTGTATATCATAGAAAGCCTGATTTGCAGCGGTCTTTTTCTGATAGTTTACCAGTTGATGATAGATCGTGCGACGTCCTACCTTATAAGGCGTCGTTTCCTCATACTGTCTGTTGCGGTATCGTGTATGATTCCATTGTTGCAGATTCCTATTGCAACAAATAATCTGCCCAAAAGCATTCAGACAACGTATGGAGCCATCAACACGCAAGCCGAATATACGGGAAGTAATGCTTTGCTCTATATTGGCTGCACAATATATCTGCTCGGCGTACTTGCAATGGCAACCTCTGCATTTTCACAACTATATAGGCTGAAAAAACTTCACAGATATGGGAAGGAAACGAAGGAAGGCGGCCAGATTACAGTTATTAGCAAGGCTGTAAAATCTCCATTTTCGTTTTGGCACACCATTTACCTGCCACCCATTGCTAACGACGCTGAGCGTAGTCACATCCTTGCTCATGAATGTGCGCATATTCTCCACGGTCATTCCAAAGAACGAATACTGATGGAGGTGGCAAAGACTGTGTTTTGGTTCAATCCCTTTATCTGGATTGCCACCCGATGGCTGACCGAGGTACAGGAATTGGAGGCCGACAGAGAAGCACTCAGTAACGGTTTTAAACTGAATGACTATCAGGCGACCTTACTCAAATATCTCTTTGGTGTCAATCTCGATGTGGTAAACTGCATGTCGAGACACTCGCTCTCTTACCGCTTCAAGGCAATGACGAAAGTGCAGGCTCATCAGAACTGGCGCATCTGGATACTCCTACCAATGGTAATGCTTAGTCTCGCATTGTTTGCCGTCACTCCATCCCGTTCTGTTTCTGGCCCTCTTATCCTTATTGACGGTCAACAGGCAGATCGTTTTGACCACATACCGCCAGAGCAGATAAAAGCCGTGACGGTATTGAAAGATTCTAAGAACATCAACAAATATAAACAGCAATACGGCCAACAGGCCGGCAACGGCATCATACTCATAGAACTCATTAGATAACATAGCATAAGCATGAAAAGAATCGTCTTCTTATTGACGGGGCTTCTGGCCTCGTCCCAGATTTTACACGCCCAAAATAATGAGGCTACCAAGTACGAATGTATCTATGAATACAAAGTGAATAACGGTAATCCTGGCGAGGTGTATTCCACCATACTGATGCTGAATGACACTGCCGCCATGTTCAGCGACTATTCGGCATACCTCGTTGATTCTGTGTTGCTTGTCGGTGGCACGGACGAAGAAAACGAACACTATCAGAAACAGATGGTGAGGAATGAATATTTTTTTGACCAGACCGTCTGGCAAAACATCCCTGACGGGAAATATACAGTTTGTGGCACCATTACACCAGAACGCTATTACTATACTGAAGATGCCAACACGATTGTCTGGACTATGGCAGAAGGAACAGATACGATTTGCGGATACTCTTGTGTAAAGGCAACAGGCGAATATGGCGGTCGGTTATGGACGGTATGGTACACGTCGCAGATTCCTGTCGTATATGGACCATGGAAACTCTGTGGACTCCCAGGACTTGTCATGAAAGCCAAGGATACCAAGGGTATACATACTTTCGAAGCCATTGCATTCCGTAGAGGCAACATAGACATACAAGCCCCCAATACCAAGAACCACCTCAAAACAACTCGGGAGAAGTTTGTCAAAACGAAGAATATTTTTGAAAAGAACCCTATGGGCAATATACCCGTTGAGTCCATTGGCCATGTGAGGATAGACAAGCATGGAGGTGGAAAGGGCTCTATATTCATAGACGGGCAACAACTACGCATTCACCCAAATGGATACATACCCTTGGAATTACAATAAATTCCCATTGATTATGACTCATCGTATATTTCTTATCATTGTACTATTCGCCATATATGCCTGCAAGTCTGCAGCTCAGGTTGTTGTGGGTGGTATGGTTACGGATGGGGATGGCCCAATGAAAGGTGTCATCATCAAGGCCATAGCCGATAACAAGATCTTAGCCTATACCGTGACGAATAGTGCAGGCAAATATACGGTTAGGATTCCCCCAAGTGACAAACCTTTATGCCTATCGGCCGAACATTTGGGATATGAAAAAGAAACAAGAGACATAGCATATAAGACACAGATATGCAACTTCATTTTGCATGAGACATCGCAGGTTTTGCAAGAAGTGGTTGTCAAGGCATCACCCATATCACAGCGTGGTGATACACTATCGTATCATGTGGCATCGTTCACCACAGCATCGGATTACACTCTTAATGACGTTCTAAAAAGACTGCCTGGAATAGAAGTTGCCAACAATGGCAGCATCCAGTACATGGGAAAGGAGATTTCCAAATTCTATATAGAAGATGTGGATTTGCTGAGTGGCAAGTATAACATTGCCACCAACAACATACCCGCAGAGTACGTCAATTCCGTGCAAGTGTACAACCATCATCAGCCTGTGAAGATGAACAAGGACATTTTCTCTGACGACGTTGCACTGAATATCAAACTGAGCAAGAAGGCGAAACTCAAACCAGTGGGTACGATTGAGGGGACGTTTGGCCTGTCAAAGGAGAAAGCACTCTATCAGTTTGGCGGTGCAGGAATGTTGTTCACCAAGAAGTTCCAGACTATTGCAACCGTCAAAGCAGGCAATGAATCGGCTTTTGCTGAGCGTGAGGGAATTGATCATTTTGTTTCCACGAAGCAGCACTCGCTCTCAGAGGACATTCTGGGCAATATCTCCGCTTCAACCCCTCCGCTAGCCACTGACAGATATTCTTATCCGCAAGACCAACACTATTCTTTGAATAGTAGTCTGAAGTTGTCGGATAATAAAACCTTAAAAATGAATATTGGATATGCGTATTCTCATAGGCAGCACTCATACGGTGATACGCAATCATTCTTTGCTGTCGATACGACCATCGTCATAGAACAAGAGAAAGAATATTCTGTCTCTAAGAAAACTCCGTCACTCTCGCTGGAGTACAAGAACAATTCACCAAATGCCTATATTGTCAATGCCTTCTCGTCAAGCGCATCGTTCAGAACAGCGGAATTGCCTACTTTGCGAAGCACCTTAACCTCTCGGCAGGGCCAAAGCCTTGATGCCTACAATGTCTCTAATGAGTTGATTGCCAACTGGCGGCGTGGGCGTTGGAACATCAATACCTCCAATGTCATGCAGTTGTCCGTTTCGCCCGATGCTCAGTTGGATATCCAATATGGCTATCAAAAGGTCTCGCAATGGATGAAGTCGTTAGACTTCTCTGTTATAGAGAAGCTATCGGGCGTTTATGTCAAGCAGCATACCCGCCTGTATCTCCCGCTGACGATACAATACAAGCAGCAACACATACGCACGATGTTGTCCGAGGACAGTCTGGCAACCATTGGCAACAACAGTGCCTTCGATAATTTCAAATTCTCATTCTCACCTCAATATGAATACACGACACCCCGACTGAATATCCGTACAACCTTAGCCGCTCATGCTGACTATATCTGCAATTATGAACGTAACAGCAATATGGATA
Source organism: uncultured Prevotella sp. (assembly GCA_946404405.1). Taxonomy (GTDB): domain Bacteria; phylum Bacteroidota; class Bacteroidia; order Bacteroidales; family Bacteroidaceae; genus Prevotella. The sequence continues at coordinate 13,102 of CAMJDL010000059.1, read as the reverse complement.
TCTCGTGCTTCAAACTATCCCTTTGCCCCGAGGCTGACATCATCTATAAGGTCACGCCAGGTGCAACTATCACAACAAAAGCCAACTACAAACGTTCCTTCGGTGACATCCACGATTTCCTTTCCACTCCTATACGAACCGACATACTCATGGAGCGTGTGTCTTTAGGAGCGCTGTCGGACAAAAAGGTCTTTACGGCAAAATTGCGTTTCGACTACAAGTTCCCCATTAGCCAATGGTTCTTCAACATGGACTTAACATACCGAAACACAAAGTCTAATAATATCGCCTCACAATTCGTCACTGACGATATGATAGTTTATGCTGACATTCCTCAGATGCATAGTGCAGACAGGTTCACATCATCAGTCAGTGCCGTAAAACGATTTCAGTCTATTGGCACTAAACTATCACTAACCCTACAATATTCCTGGAACTATCAGAAAATCATGCAAAACTCATTGCTTATTGGTGCAACCAGCGAGAGTATCACGATGATGCCATCTGTCATTTCCAAACCATTAGACTTCGTGGAGTTCACTTACGAAGGACAAATCCGCAGATCAGCATCGAAATTTCTTGATGTCAGTCGAAGCCTCTGGCAGCAAGATCACCACCTGAAGACCATTCTGTCTCCTTGGAAAATGTTTCTTATCCATTTTGGAGCCGATATTGCCGTAAGGGATATCAACGATGACATGTCCAAGACCGTCGTGTTATTTGACTGCGGCCTTTCTTTCCGAAAGAAAGCATTTAGATGCGGCCTGAATTTGAACAACATATTCAATCAACGGCAATATGCTTATACAGAGTATAGCACCGTAAACACCTATTCATACAGATATGCCCTCCGAGGGAGAGAACTACTATTTACCATTTCTTATACACGATAACATAATTGCGACATGAAAAGAACCATTATCTCATTTATCATCCCGTTTTTAATTCCCAGCATGGCAATCTGCCAAGGTCAAGTATTTATAGAATTTCACGATAACATCAACCAAAAGGCGAAAGTTGTCCATTTCCCTAAACGTGAAATACTGAATCCTATCATGATTGCCTGCTCAAGCCATGTGATTGCACTCTCAGATATATTCAAGCCAACGTTCCTGTCGCTCTATGATTATAGCAAGGAGGCTTTTATCGGACATTACCTTCAGAAAGGTATGGGGCCTGATGATGTTAGTATGATGACGACATTCAAATCTCATGGGGATGAATTCTACTTTTGGGACATCAACAAGCGTGCCCTTTCCTTTGTCAAGGCTGACGCCCCAGACCACATTGCACGGTCAATAAGTTTCACGAAAGTACATCCTAATCTTCTGAAAGTATACAAGATTAGTGAGGATAGGAGTCTAGCTACAGGTGCATTCCCAGATTCTCCTTTTGCCATATTAGATAATACCAGCAATTCCATCATTAAGCTTTTCGGAGTTTATCCATACAATGACTTCGATAACAAATTAACAGACAAGGATAAAGCAAATCAATGCTCGTGGTATATCCATTATGAACCGTCGAAAATGAAAATGGTTGCTGCTGCACTTTCTGGTGAATTTATCACATTCTACGATATGAAAGACTTGAACAACCCAACTCTAATCAAGAAGAAAGGTAATCTCCTCCCTGCATATAATGGCAGCAGGGTGTCACCCGACAACATCTATAGCTTCATAGATGTCACGGGCAACTCCAAGTATTGTGTGGCACTTTATTGGGGAAAGACACGCAAAGAGTACCCTCACCCAGACTTGTTTGGCGGAAACAAACTGCTCATTTACGACTGGAACGGCACCCCAATTAAAACCATACAATTAAATCACATTTATATTGGCATTGCCGCGGCACCTAACTCGGAGAAAGTGTTCTTAGTGAGAAAAGACATTGAGACAAAGGATTTCTTAATTGAAAGCATTGATTTAAAGTAACATTTCAATAATAAAACAAGAATGTCAAACTAAAAATAAATAGAAACGTTATGAGTCCTTAAAATATTCAGCAAAGGTTTGGGCTTCTCGAAGATTTGGAGTATCTTTGCAAACTGAATATATAGTAGATAGAGCAAAACAGCTTTCCGTACGTCTCTAAAATAGCCAATAAAATGTACACAGAAAGACTGCTGTTGGCTCACATCCGCATATTGGGTGTGGGCTTTAGCAGTATCCATCTGTGTACGAGGTACGGCTATACCCAGAGACGAGAAGGACTACTGTTATTGTCCCACGCCCATTTTTTAGTCTACTATATTTATTCCCCATTTAATATTCAAGCAATTATGAGCAATGAAGAAGAATCATTATTGGCTCTCCTGTGTGAGAGTTTGGGCAATGGTCAGCGCGGCAATGCGCCGATATTTATCAATTTCAACAGTTTCAATGGCCCTGTCGGGCAGCATAACGACCATGCGGACACTGTGATCTTCTCGATGGAAAAGGATGGAACCATCAGTTTCCAGCACATCCGGCGGACAGGGAAGAGCATCATTCAGCCCGAGGTGATGGCAAAAGCACTGGAGAGAACGATGGAAGAAGGCTACTGGTGGGCAAGCACGGCATGGGCCGTGGCCTACCGCATCTATCAGATGGAGGGCTTCACGGGCAGCATCCGCCAGTTCGTGCGTGAGGTGCAGGAGTGGCCTTGGCAAAAGACCCTGGCATTTCCCTGTACTTACGACAGCATCCAGAAGCCCATCGTCAGCGGAAAGTTGTCTGGCAGCATCGACAGATGGAAAGAGGACGGTGCAACGGAGCAGATGCAACGGTTGGCCCAGCGGCTCCTCGACCTTCTGAATTGACTTCTGAACGTTCTAAAAAACACTCTGAATGTTCTAATTACGCTTCTAAGGCTCCGACGATTTTTGTCAGAGTCTTTTGTTTTGTATAACTTCGCAGCATAAAAGTTTAACAAGCGAAATGAAGTTATGAATGAGAATGTGATGGGCCAGTTGGATGCGGAACTGGAGCATGCGGGCGAGGAGACGGCACTGAGTCCGCAGATGTTGTTGCTGGAGCAGTTGAGAATTACGCCGGAGAAGGAGTTGAAGCCGATGGAGTTTTTGTTCCAGTTGTATGGTAAGCCGTGCTTCCCACGGCGCGAACTGGTGGCGATAACAGGTAAGGCGAAGTCGGGCAAGACATTTGTCACCTCGATGCTGATGGCGTGCTGTCAGAGTCGTGACGTGCTGGCATTCCAAAGAATCGGTGACGATCCGTTCAGGGTGCTGTGGTACGACACGGAGCAGAGCGACGAATCAACACAGGACATCCTGAAGAACCGAATCATTCGTCTGCTTAATAACACGAACACGAATCTCACTAATCCCACGAATAATTCGTGTAATTTGTGTAATTCGTGGTCAGAAAAAAGCATCGATGTGTTCAACGTGCGGGGCGTGGCATGGAAGGAACGGCGCAACCTGTTGTGTGAGGCTGTGACGAGATGCAAGCCCGACCTGGTGATTGTCGACGGCATCCGCGACCTGGTGAACGACATCAACGACGGTGTGCTGGCGCAGGAGGTGATGGAGGAACTGATGCATCTGGCCACGGAACACGACTGCTGCATCGTGTGTGTGCTCCACCAGAACAAGAGCGGCGAGGACCACAACCTGCGCGGATGGATTGGTACGGAACTGATGAACAAGGCGTTCGAGGTGTACAGCTGCGAGAAACTGTTGCCACAGCGCATCTTCTCGTTGGAGCAGACATTGACGCGCAAGTACGACATCGAGCGCACAATGTACTTCGAAGTTGGTGACGACGGTCTGCCTGTATCATGTGGTGTGCCGACAGACAATGGCGGTAAAGACAAAGCGGATGGTTATCCGCAACTGAATGCCGACTATATCCGCCACGACGAGCACGACCAGTGGCAGGTGGATGTGCGGCGGCTCTTCAGCGATGCCATTGGTGGGCGGCAACAGGTGACGGGTGCGGAACTGCGCTCGGAGGTGTGCCGACTGTCGAACATCCGTTCGTGGAAGTTCTATAACTCGCTGTTGGAGCAGGCTGTCAACGGTGAGGTTATCATGAAGTCGTACGACCATGCGGCTCACGTCATCTATGCCCTGAGGCCGCAGGCTCCCGTGCAGACAGAACTGTATCAGGACGACGGCGAGCCCTTCTGAAGCCCCTCACCCCCTCCATATTTCCGTCCCCCTATATGGGGGACTCCAATATGAGGGGAGGGCTTCCACAGGGAGGTTTTCCAAATTGAGAATTGAGAATTGAAAATTGAGTATTAGGGCGATGACGATGGATGAAGTATTTTCACATACGTTCAAGGCGATAAGTAAGCGGTGGATGAGCGGCGGGCCGAGGGTCGGCGGCTGTGGCAGCAGCGACTGGGTACGGCGTCGGAGTTCTGCCGGGCGGTGGTCAGCAATGGTTACTTGACCGAGGAGCAGATGCAGCGGGCGGCACAGCGCTACCGATTGGGTGCCAGTCGCGACGGCGGGGTGATCTTCTGGCAGATTGACGAGTTCGACCAGTTGCGCGACGGCAAGATCATGCACTACCGCCCCGACTGTCACCGCGACCACGACCGCAAACCGACATGGACGGCCTACCTGCTGCGCAAGCATGGCCAACTGCCGAAGGACTGGAACACCGACCACTGTCTATTTGGACTGCACCTATTGATGGAAGATGTCAGATGGAAGATGGCTGATGTAAAAGTGGCCGTAGTCGAAGCCGAGAAGACCGCGGTGATTATGTCCGAGGTGAAACCTGAATATATTTGGCTGGCCACGGGCGGCAAGACCGAACTCAATGTCGCCAAGTTGCGCCCACTCGAAGGCCACCGCATCATCCTCTTCCCCGATACCGACGAGGACGGCCAGACCTACCGCGACTGGTACGACATCGCCGAGGCCGCCAGCGACGTGTTCGGGCACCCTGTCACCGTAAGCAGTCTCCTTGAACAACGTGCCACCTCCGCCCAGAAAGCCGCCAAGATCGACCTCGTGGACCTGCTCTTCCCCCAGCCGTAAGTATGATGTTATGTCTACGGAAGTATGGCACTTAGGTAATGAAAGTATGATAGTTATGAAATGAAAACAAGATAGTTATGAAAGCAATGACGAAACAACAACTGGCCCAGTGTGCGGGCGTGACGGTGCGGACGCTGTTCAACTGGTGCAGACCATACCGCAAGGAACTGGCACGGATGGGACTGAAGCCTGGCATGAGGGTACTGCCACCGCACATTGTGAAATGGATAGCAGACAGGTTCTGTATCGATTTGGAAACGTAGTCACACTATTGGCTACGTTTTTTTCGTCTTTATCTTGCGTTATTCCGCGTTATCTGTACAAGCCTGCACGAAACGGAAATCGGGGTTTCCAGATGTTGTACCTTTGCCAATGCATTTGATCAATTGCATTATGTCTAACCAACACAAAAACTAAACGATTATGATTTTGTATGTATTGAAACAGAACAAGAACCGGAAGTCTCCGGCGTTCGGCAAATGGTTTGCCTTCCCCGTGATCGAGGAGACCATCGACCTGGATGCACTGGCCGAACACATGTCGAACCACAACACACCGTACTCGAAGGGCGCCATCAAAGGGATGCTCACCGACATGGTGTCGTGCATCAAGGAACTGCTGCTGGAGGGCAAGAACGTGAAGATCGCCGACCTCGCCATCTTCTCGCTGGGCATCAAGAACAACGGCGGTGCCGTGAGCGAGGACGTCTTCACCGTGTCGAAGAACATCAAGGGCGTGAAACTGCGTGCCCGTGCCACTGGCGAACTGATTGCCAAGAGCCTGAACCTGGAGGCTACGCTGAAGAAGGCCAGCGCCACATCGAAGACGAGTGGCAACGGTGGTAGCAATGGCGGTGGAACGACTCCGACGGGCGGTGACAGTAACACCGGTGGGTCGCAGAACCAGGGCGGAAGCGGATCTTCGCAGAGCGGTGGTGAGTCGCAGAACGGTGGAACCAACGGCGGAACCAATGGCGGTTCGCAGAGCGGTGGATCTGGTAGCAACACTGGCGGTAACAGCGGCTCACAGAGCGGCACCGAGCAGGGTCAGGAGGGTGACTACAGGCTGGTGATCTACAAGTACGGCAATGGCACCTCGACCGTGACCGACGACAGTGAGCAGGAAATCAACAGCAACGACCAGGTGCATTCCGGCTCGAACGTGAACGTCAGCGTCGTGCCTGTTGAGGGTAAGGAGCCCATTGCCAAGGTCAACGGCAACCGTATCACGCTGACTGAGAACGACGGAACATACACCGGTTCGTTCCAGATGCCTACCAAGGGTACCGTGCTGGAGATCAACTCCGAGCCTGACGAGTGGGACTACGCTGACCAGAACTGATGAAGCAGCGAGCGCAGAGCCATGCTTGCATGAGCTCTGCCGAGTCGCGCCATCAGTCGGCTAAAAGCCAATTAGTATTCACCATTTAACTATTGAGATTCTTATGAAGTTTTTTAAGGACATGAAACGCTGGAAGACCATTATCCAGTTCATCATCACCGTGTTGACGGCCATTATCAGTTCATTTTTCGTACAGTCATGCGCCACATTGATCTGATTGTCGTCCACTGTTCGGCCACGCGCTCGAACCAGAACTTTCCCGTGACAGCCCTCATCCGCTGTCACGCGGAAAGGTTCGGATTCACGGGTTACCACTACTACATCACCCGCGACGGCCGGACCTACCAGACGCGCCACGAACAGTTGGTGGGCGCCCACGCCGTAGGCTACAACCAGCACTCGCTCGGCGTCTGTTACGAAGGAGGCCTCGACGAGCACGGCAATGCCGCCGACACCCGCACGCCCCGCCAGAAACGCGCCCTGCTGCGCCTGCTCCGTCGCCTGAAGAAGGCCCATCCCGATGCCCGCATCCTCGGCCATCGCGACCTCCCCAACGTCCACAAGGACTGCCCCTGCTTCGATGCTCAGGAAGAGTATTCGAGCCTGTAATCCTGGGTGCAGCGTTGCCATCCGAGGCCCCGCCCCTCAATGTCTAACCCTCTAAAATCGAAAGATCATGCATTACATCAGAGACCAACAAAACATAAGATAAATTAATAAGCAAAAAAGGATTTGCCATACAGAGTGGTAAATCCTTTTTTATTCATTTCAAATCTAGATGCGCTCCTACATACGCTACATACATTATTCTTTCTTCTTCATTAGGATATATATGCATTCGTATGTCCCCCAATTTTACATGATAAAAACAGTATTGGGAGCCTATTTTCTCTGACACCTTAAAATAGCGTTGCTCCATTAATCGAGGTGTTCTCTTCACTGTATCAGATTCATCTGAGATTGTGACATTATAATCTTTTTGTAGTGCTCTTATCTGGAAACTACCTGTATTCCACATATTTGTATTATATGAATCTAACGAACAAATAGCATCCATAACTTTCTTGAAATCTCCTCCACTTCCAAGATCGCATATCTGCTCCATCGCATCCCTTGCTATACGAATTCTGTCAAAAAGTAAAGAACTTATGTCGCTAAGATTTGTTCCATTGACTATACCTTTTGCAATGGCTCTTCTATTTGAACAAAAGAAATCGTAAGAACTAATATGATTCCTATCTTCAGCAACAAAGCAACCCCATAAACAATTTGCCCAAGCATCAGGATATGTGGTATTTAGAATTGTAAGATCCGAGGAAATATTTGTTGTAGTATGCTTCATCCTCCTGAGCATCGACGGTATAATTCGATTAGACAAGTCCTTATGAGACTGTGATAACTTTGCATACAAAGTTTGGCCATTGGAATACTCTGTTATGTAAAAAGTGTTGTCATCGTAGAATGTTTCATTCCTCTCATTCTTTAATAATGCCTTATTTAAGTCATCAATACAATTCTTTATGAGAGTAGTGTTAGTCTCTCTAAAGGAAGCAGGAAAAAAGAAATAGTTAATCATTACTATTCAGCTTTACTTCTTTCAATATAGTTCTTTTGAGTCTGATCCATAAAGCCATCAGGCCATTCACTATAATCACCATTCTCATCCAATGTAATAGGCGTGATTAGCGGTTCATCTGAATCTGTATTCAACCCGTAATTGTTTATGGTAACATGTCCATGCCATTCCTTATTTCGCACGACAAACAATTGAATTCCGTCAATAACATGGTCACTGTGTGTTTCAACAATAACATTAACACCTGCATGTGCTACTGTTGCCAAGAAATAGCCAATTGCGGTTTGTGCAGCGGGATGAAGATGAGCTTCAGGATTCTCAATTATAAAGAAACTTCCTTTTTTTGCGACAAGTCCATCAACAATGATAGGCAAAACAAAACTAACACCAAATCCCATATTTGGAGCATGAACGCTTTTTGAATATGTATTGGACACTTTTATTGAAGCCCGCAACAGCGAATTGTCAATGTTTGCACTGATTTTGATTCCAGGAAATATGTAAGAAAGCCATTCGTTTACTTGCGCATCAAGATTTGGGTTTTTCGAACTCTGAAAGATTCTGTCATTTTCAACTTTAGTAAGACCACCTTTCGTTGCGATAACTTGAGCCGTTCTTTCACCTTTTGTCCCAACAGACAAAAATTCCATTGATGCTAAAGGCTGAGAGATTCGTGGCCCAATGCGCTCAGCAGAAACATAATAAAACTCCTTTTGTTCCAGTTTTTCTTCTTTATTATCTGTAGGGAATGTACAATCGAGTGTCAACTTCTCATCCCTATCTTCTATATCAAAAAGACATTCTGTGCTATTCTCTTTTGTTCCTTCATTTGTCAACGATAAAACAATTTGTGGCTCGGAATAGTTTTGATTAATGACATCTATCACTTCACCAAGTTCCAAGCCGTAATCGCCATTAAGATTTACATACGAAGCGTTATCTACAGCTTGTTTAAAAAGCAATAATGCCTGAATGGTAGAACTCTTACCATATCCATTTGCTCCGACCAAAACAGTCATGTCATTTATACAGATGTCAGTGTTCCTAAAGCACTTGAATCCTTTTATATTGAGAATTTCCATGTCCTTACTCACTTATGTTTGATTTAATTAATTCGTCTGCTACCTCAAATGCCTTAAGAATATTCCATCGTCCGTTTGTACCATACGATAGAGCACGATAATAATCAAGGTCTGTAGTTATTTTCTCGCCCAAAATAGAAACGAAACTATACTTTTCTATACTCTTTTTAATTTTGTTATAATCGTAATCAGCAAGAAGCACTGACCAACTAACAAATAGGGCTTTATTTACGAGAGACCTCGGACTATCTTTTACTGTATCAACAAATACTTTTCGGAATGCATGCCGACCAAATAAATGGCGAGCACTCTTCATGGCAGAATCAAACTCTGAGACATATTTGTCAAACTCGAAGTCTCCCATTTTGTTTAACAAGTCAACGAACTCATCCAAGTCAAGGTCCATATTTCCCGTATATTTCTTAATGGCCCCTTTCTTATAATGGAATCTGAAAAAAATATATCTTAATGCCAATTCTTGAGCATCCATTCTTGTGTCAGAAATACTATTACCTGTTGCCGTTTTAAATGAAGGCAATGCTGCCATTTCCCTTAAAGCCTTACGAACTTTCTCTTTTGCAAGACAATTTCTTAGTTCTTGAGCATTGAGAGGTCGTCCCCCCGTATTCAACCGTCTAAAAATATCATACTTGACTTTAGACGGTGATTGAGGGTCAATGACGTTAACAGACAATTGGGTCATATTAAACCATCTATAATATTTTTCCTCTATCTTATTACCTTCTTTATTGTATGTCTTTCCCTCACATGTACCAGACAAATACTCCAAATCTCGCAATACGAGTTTATTATCCATAAACTCTTTAATAGCGGTTAGTCGCTGTAATCCGTCCACGACGAACAACTTACCCTCTTCGTCTTGTGAAAAATAGAACATCGGAAGTGGTATGCGCAATAATATCGATTCAATCAACCGTGACTTTCTAAAAGAATCCCACACAACATTTCTCTGGAAGTCTGGAGACAAGTCTAAATCTCCATCCTTAATCATATCATAGATTAGGCGGATTGAAAATGTTTTGGATTCAACGCGAATTTGATCTGGATTATACGGTTTTTCCAATGCCCTTTTGCTTAAAGATATTGCCGACAAGTCAATACCCATCTGAATTGATTCGACAACTTTAATAGCCAAATCATTCAATTTATCTATCAAATCCTCTTCTGTCTCTTCAATTTCGCGCTGACTGACAATCTTGAATTTATTTTCTTCAGTCAATTGTAGAGTCATAAAGGGATTTGCTATATCATCTTCACAATATACCAAGACAAAGTCCCTGGGCATGCTTCTAGTTCCTTTGTTTTTGTCATCTAATGGTAAAACAGAAAGTATCGTTTCACCATATCCTCTTAAATTCAGTGTGATCTGCATATGCTGTTTTCAAATTTTGCTTGCAAAATTAGTGATTTATTTTCAGAATAGCGAATATTTTGTGGAAATCTTCACCTTATTTATATTATATAGCACTTCTTCGACGGTTTCCGCACCTCTCACGAGTACCACAAGATTGAACTGCTCGATCAGGAGGATGTTCGTCCTCTCGTAAAGGAAGAGTACATCAAGCGTTTCCGCGACCGTGCTATGAGCCCTGAGCGTCCTATCACCCGCGGTACCGCTGAGAACCCCGAGACCTTCTTCACACACCGTGAGGCTTGCAACCCCTACTACGATGCAGTGCCCGAGGTTGTTGAGAAGTATCTGGGCGAACTCTCTAAGATTACTGGTCGTGAGTATCACCTCTTCTCTTACTATGGAGCAAAGGATGCCGACCGCATGATTATCCTGATGGGTTCTGCTACCGATGCAGCTCGTGAGGCTATCGACTACCTGAACGCCAACGGCCAGAAGGTTGGTATGATCAGCGTTCACCTCTATCGTCCGTTCAGCGTGAAGCACCTGCTCGCAGCTGTTCCCAAGAGCGTGAAGAAGATTGCCGTTCTCGACCGTACCAAGGAGCCCGGTGCTAACGGTGAGCCTCTGTACCTCGACGTCAAGGATGCCTTCTTCGATGTTCAGGATCGTCCTGTTATCGTTGGTGGCCGCTACGGTCTTGGTTCTCACGATACAACTCCCGCTCAGATCATCAGCGTGTTCAACAACCTCGCTATGCCCGAGCCAAAGAACCACTTCACCATTGGTATCGTTGACGACGTGACCTTCACCTCTCTGCCTGAGGTTGAGGAGATTGCACTCGGTGGTGCTGGCATGTTCCAGGCTAAGTTCTATGGTCTGGGTGCCGATGGTACCGTTGGTGCTAACAAGAACTCTGTTAAGATTATTGGTGACAACACCGACAAGTACTGCCAGGCTTACTTCTCTTACGACTCTAAGAAGTCAGGAGGTTTCACCTGCTCTCACCTGCGTTTCGGTGATACGCCTATCCGCTCTACCTATCTGGTAACCACACCTAACTTCGTGGCTTGCCACGTTCAGGCTTACCTCCACATGTACGACGTAACTCGCGGTCTGCAGAAGAACGGTCAGTTCCTGCTGAACACCATCTTCGACGCCGACGAGCTGGAGAAGTTCATGCCTAACAAGGTAAAGCGTTACTTCGCACAGAACAACATCACCGTCTATACCATCAACGCTACCAAGATTGCACAGGAGATTGGTCTGGGCAACCGCACCAACACTATCCTGCAGAGTGCATTCTTCCGCATCACCGGCGTCATCCCCGTAGAGCTCGCTGTTGAGAAGATGAAGGCTGCTGCCCTGAAGTCTTACGGTGCTAAGGGTCAGGACGTTGTTGACAAGAACTACGCCGCTATCGACCGTGGTGGTGAGTACCAGCAGCTGGTTGTGAAGCCCGAGTGGGCTAACCTGCCCGATGATGAGGTGAAGGCCGACAACGCTCCTGCATTCGTGAAGGAGCTCGTTCGTCCTATCAACGCTCAGGCCGGCGACCTGCTGAAGGTTTCTGACTTCGTGAAGCACGGCACTGTTGACGGTTCTTGGGAGGTTGGTACTGCCGCTTACGAGAAGCGCGGTGTAGAGGCTTTCGTTCCTATGTGGAACAAGGACAACTGTATCCAGTGTAACCAGTGTGCATATATCTGTCCTCACGCTGCTATCCGTCCGTTCGTTCTGACTGACGACGAGCTGAAGGACTTCCAGATCGATACCCTCGAGATGAAGGCTCCTGCCGCTATGAAGGGCATGCACTTCGTTATCGAGCCTTCAGTACTCGACTGTCTGGGTTGCGGCAACTGTGCTGACATCTGCCCAGGTAATCCGAAGCTCGGCAAGGCCCTCACCATGGTTCCGTTCAACCCCGATGCTGCAGACATGAAGAAGATGGCTGCCGACTGGGACAAGCTGGTTAAGGTTCCTTCTAAGCAGAACCTCGTTGACATCAAGTCTAACGTGAAGAACTCTCAGTTCGCTCAGCCTCTGTTCGAATTCTCAGGCGCTTGCTCTGGTTGCGGTGAGACTCCATACGTTAAGCTGATTTCTCAGCTGTTCGGTGATCGCCAGATGATTGCCAACGCTACTGGATGTTCTTCTATCTACTCTGCTTCTATTCCTTCTACACCTTACACCAAGAACGAGAAGGGTCAGGGTCCTGTATTCAACAACTCACTGTTCGAGGACTTCTGCGAGTTCGGTCTGGGTATGGCTCTTGGTAACAAGAAGATGAAGGAGCGCGTAGCTAAGCTGCTTCAGGAGATGATCGACGGCAACGCTAGCGACGAGTACAAGGCTCTGGCTAAGGAGTGGATCGAGAATAAGGAGGATGCCGAGAAGACTAAGGAGATTGCTCCAAAGCTGCGTGCTTGCATCGCCGAGAGCGCCGCTAAGGGCTGCCCAGTTTGCAAGGAGCTCCAGACTCTGGATCACTACCTGGTTAAGCGCTCACAGTGGATTATCGGTGGTGACGGTGCCTCTTACGACATCGGTTACGGCGGTCTCGACCACGTGATTGCTTCTGGTGAGGACGTTAACATCCTGGTACTCGATACTGAGGTTTACTCTAACACCGGTGGTCAGGCTTCTAAGGCTACTCCTCTTGGTGCTATCGCTCAGTTCGCTGCTCAGGGTAAGCGCATCCGCAAGAAGGATCTGGGTATGATTGCTACCACTTA
>CAMJDL010000058.1 GCA_946404405.1 uncultured Prevotella sp. | reverse complement strand
TAAACAACAAAAATAATAAGTATATGACAGAAAACTTTATTGAGAAGCCGGAAGGTAAGCCGGTGAAGGCCTTTAGGGCACGTGTAAAGATGTACGGCAACGATGTCGTAGTGGTGAACCCCGAATCATCGAAGGAGAGCAACCGGAGGATGATCAAGCAGAAGGGCAAGAGCTCGTTCTACAAGAGTGAGGGCGAGAAGGAGTCGAGCTACTCAATCCATATCAATGTGGATGCCAACGACCCCGACCCCGTAGCCACGATGCAGGAGCGGTTTGCGGAACTGGTGAAGGGCGAGCTGAAGAGTGAGCTGAAGCTGAAAGTGAAGGGCAAGCTGCTGCACGACACGCAGCGTCTGAAGGTGTACCTGAACAAGACGCAGAAGCAGGTGGTGATTCAGACCACGCTGGATTGCGGCCCTACGGTTGAGCGCGAACTGCTGCAGTTGCAGGCAGAAATGGCAAAGGTCATAGGAGCGAACTACTCGGAGATTATCAGAACGTTTAACAAGGTGCAGAAGACTTCGAAAGAGGTCACTGACGAAGACATCATTGACCGCGTGTAGCCCATGTTCGTATATCAGAAAAAGATAATCATTCCGCTCTCAGAGCCTTGCCCCGAGGAAGTTTTCTTCGGGGCGCTGAGAGCCTCGCAGACCAAATGGCTGGTAGATAACTGCCGTATGGCACTGGATTATGCCGAGCGCGACGTCGAGACATGGCCCAAGAATTTCAGCGACGAGTTTATGCGCTATCTGCAGGAACAGGCTGCCAAGCCCAAGGTGGGTAAGGCATTTGCTCAGAAGACGCAGAAAGAGAAGCTGCAGGCTTACGCAAAATCGCTGAAGGACAAACTGCCTGCCATCATCTTCCAAGCCAAGGGCTTTGACCTGACATTGTCGGAAAAGGCCAAGGAGAAGATAACCGACGAGATGACTGATGAGGAGATTGAGGCCATGAAACGCCCATGGGTGAAGCAGGCTGCCGTGCAGTTGTCAGGACTCTGCGTGCTGGACATCGATCACATAGACGATCCACGCAAGATATTCGAAGAATGGGGTATTTCTTCTAAGGAGGAAAGGAGTCAAGGAGATATTGTCGCCAGCGACAATGATAAAACTCCCAAACTCCCAGACTCCTTAGACAAGAAAAAAATACTCTTGGTGTACATTTCTCCTTCGGGCAGAGGTCTGAAGGTGGTGTTCAAAGCCGATGTAGAACGAGGTAATCTCATTGACAACCAGTTATGGCTGGCTGACATCTTAGGTGTCAAGGCCGATGAAGGATGCAAGGACGCCAGCCGCAGGTCGTACCTGACAACAGAGAGTGACATATTATACATTAACAAGGAAGAACTATTCAATTATGAGAACAAGGAATTTGCTGAAAAATACGATGCTGAGTATCGTGCTGGTCATAGTGGTCCTACTAAGACTGATGATGTGGCCGATGAGAATGCTGAACAGTATGCTGGCGAAGACGGGCAGATGGGCGCTGAGCAGGACGTAACGGTAGATGCCGAACTGCAAGCCATCATCGATGCGTGGACGAAGGAACGATTCGGCGACGGCACGAAGCAGGTCTCACGCCATGAAGCCAGTGTGGCACTGGCTCGCGACCTCTACATCATGCTGGATCGGGATGCACAGAAAACACTCACAGTGCTGAAAGCACAGAAGTGGGTACAGGGCATTATTACGGAGCGCAACGAGGATGTGGAGCGTACGGTCAGGAATGCTGCCGAATACGTAGCCGCTGCTGAGAGCGAGGCGGCGAATAAGGGCAAGACGTGGCTGCCAAAACCATCGAAGGATATGCAGAAGGCCATAAAAGAGGTAAGAGGTGAAGTATCGCCTGCCGCCAGTGGTAATCATACCTCTCAGTTCTCATCTCTCAATTCTCAGTTAGACAGCTGGGGCTCGGAAATTGAGGCGCTGTTTCCTGACTTCCCCATGCTGAAGGATGTCTGTACAGGCTTGAAGCGGAGCCAGTATCCTGCGGCACTATTCGTGGCGGGTGGCGTGCTGATGACGCTGATGACGCGCTGCTGGTACCGCTTCTACCACCGTCCGCAACAGGAACGACGGCTGAACTGCTCGCTATACATCATCGGACATCCGGCATCGAACAAGTCGATGGCCGACGACATCAACGACGTGCTGATAACACCCATGCAGGCTGCCGATGCAGCTGGCAAGGCGGCGCTGAACCGGTATAAGAAGGACAACAGGAAGAAGGCCGCGAACAAGGAGGGTAAGGACAAGCCGCAGGGCATTATCCGCATACACCCTTCGAGAACGTCGAACGGTCAGCTGATTGAGGACATGCTGAATGCCAAGGAGATGGTGGACGGACGGGAGATGTATCTGCACATGTACACCTTCGATACGGAGCTGGACAACTCGATAACGCTGCAGAGCGGTGGTCAGTGGATTAACAAGCAGGCCATGGAACTGAAAGCCTTCCACAACGAGAAGGACGGCCAGATGTATCAGAATCAGGATTCGCCCGTCGAAGAGTTTCACGTGCTGTGGAACTACATATACAGCGGTACGCTCATAGCCCTGAAAAAGAAGGTGAACGAGAGGAATTTCGGCTCAGGTCTCTCCACACGTCTGACGGTGATTCCCATGCCCAAAACGAACTACGAGATGATAGCATTCGAGGACTGTACGGACATAGACTGGCAAAGGATCGAACGCATGAAGTCGTGGGCCTATAAGCTGGACGGGCGCTATGGAGAACTGCCGCTGTGGCCACTGGTGAAGCGGTTGTACGACTGGACGAATAACCGCATGGACGACTGTCGCGAGGACGACTCGGAAGCCAACGAGCTGATGCTGAAACGCGTACCTTACCACGCTCTGAACTTCTCGGCACCATTCATCGACATGCGCCACTGGGACCAGCTGCACCAAGAAGGCAGCAACTGGACGGGCACATACGAAGTGGACGATACGGATTGGCGCCTCTGCGAACTCATAGCCCGCATCCAATATGCCATGCAGCAGCACTTCTTCGGCACCCTGGCAGAAAAGTATTTCGACGACATGAACAACGACGTGCAATTCTCGGGCAAGCGCCATGTTTCAAAAAGTATTGAAGGCTACAACCAGTTGCCCGAAGTGTTTACCAAGGATGATGTGATTCGGGTGTTTCATTACGACAAGACGAGGGCTGCCGACAAAAAGATAGAACGTCTAAAAGGCGACAACTATATCGTCAGAATTGCCGAAGGAGACGACTTTGGGAAATATAGAAAACTGCAAGCCATGATTGCATAGTTGCGACATGCGACATTTGCGACAAATGCAAAAAAAAGAGTATTATGATAGTAGAAATGAATAAACAAGCACGACTCTCCCAGCATTTTACGCTGGGGGAGCTCTGCAAAACGAGTGTGAAGACAGCGGATGGAAACATCCCAAGTCACGTACATATCGAGAACTTAAAACGGATCACAAAATGGCTGGAGCAGTTGCGCCAAAGGTGCAACAACACCCCGATCATTATTAACTCAGGTTATCGCAGTCCGCAAGTGAACAAGGCGGTGGGTGGCGCAGCGAATTCGAATCACTTGACGGGATGTGCGGTGGATATCCGATGCTTAGGTATCGAGCAGGCGCTACGCTATGCCGTGATTCTGTTGGATATCAGCGATGAGTCGAAAGAAGAGTTTGACGAACTGCTGATTGAGAAAAGCAGCAAGAGCATCTGGGTACACTTTGCGGTGCGACCAGAGGGGAATCGGCGCAGGATAAATATACTAAGGGGTTGAGTCTTTTGTTGTAAAGAGTCATCAGAATCCCCAAACCTTCTGTTCGTTAGGACGCAGATACCAGTCGTGATAGGCTTTACAGTTTTCTACCCACTCGCCGAAATCAGTATAGGCACCGTCGTTAAAGACAACACCTGTACTGGTGCGCTTGCGGAATCCCATCTGTTGTCCTTCTAAGGGATATTGGAAACTCTCGGAGGGTACTACCAATGCCCATGGCAAATCCTTAATGTCCTGCTCTAATTGATATTCGTAGAGTACCTGAGAGTTTTTGTAATAGTCGAGGTGGGTTTCGAAGCGGGCACCATTGTATATGGTGACAATGAACGGATCGATATCCTCAAGGGTAAAGTTTCTTGCAAGATCTGCATTGGTAAAGGTGATGACATAACTCTGTTTGCGGTATACGGTGGTTTCGTACAGGTCTAACTGCTCGTAGCTGATGTCGCTGAGGACATTGTAGTTCTTACGGGTAATTGCACCAGCATTAGCAGACGTTTCCTGGTTGCTGTTCATGGCCCAATGAGCATCGGCAAACAAACAGATAACGGCATCGGAATTTCGTCCCCACTGGAAGGTGTTAATCTTATCAGTCAGGTTTTTTGAACCTGCAGGTAAATTGTCGTTTAATGTCTTGCCATCAATAGTCGTTATGTCTTCAACGTCAGCTTTATTGAAAGCGCACAATCGTACGAAAGCAGCAATTTGATTGGTACAACCGACAGCACTTAAAGTGAGTTGAAGCGTGACCTGACAGGGATTCTCCAGATCTTTCTCAATGCCCAAACGGATAACAAGGTCGTTATAGTCGTAGTCGTCAACAAGAGGCAGGTCTTTCTCGAAACAATAGGTATAGGTTTGTGGCGTCAAGGTCAGTTGTGTAGAAATGGCAGCTGAGGCGCCAAGGAAACTAATATCTTTCTCCTGACTGACGGGGAATGATTTTACATAGAAACGCCCGTCTGCATCGACCAATGCGGCATAGAGGGTCGTCGCAGATAGGGGCACGCTGACAGCCAACTTTGAAGAACCACCATCAGTGATGGTTGCTTGGTTCAAGACGTTGGCTTGCTTGCTGTTGAATGGATTGACATCCAATACCATGACTTTCTGGATGTTACTGCCGGCATCTGCTATAAAACTATATTGTTTCGGGGTGGTAAGTTTCCAGTCGTGACGTTGGTCAACACTGTCAACGGGAGACATGTATTTGAGGTATTTTTGGTATTGCTCTTTGTCGTAGAGGTCTTTTTTACAGGCAACGACCTGTAGTAAAATTATTGCACAGAGCACAATTTTAAAAAATGTTCGCATATAATTCATTGTCATAATTGTCTGGTTTTGGCCTCAAAATTACGAAATAATCCAGATAAAAGGGATGGTTTTCTTTGATTTTTAAAGATTTTAACACAAAAAAGCATCATATTAGGAAAATACTTCGTAATTTTGCAGCCGTATATAAATAGTTACGTAACAAATAATTAAAATCTTATGTGTGGTATGAGGAAATCATTAGTAATGGGCATGTTGGCCTTTGCCGCTACAGCTTATATATCTACCAGTTGTTCACGTGATGAATTCTCAGGAGACGTGCTCGAATCGAAGAAGCAAGCTTTTGAAAGTGTGTTCAAATCGGAATTTGGTAATATTGACCCAGAGCAGGATTGGGGCTTTGGCTCTGTAACACGTGGCATTACGCGTGGCAATACGGGCGATACATATCCTGCAACCCATGAGTATAAGGATGCTGATGGCAATGTGATTGCGGGTGCAAACATGAACCATAACGAATGGGCTGATCCTAGCAAGCAATTTGGCGGTTGGGTGGTTCCCGATGCTCTGACAGAGGGCCAGAAGCTCCGTGTGCAGAAGTATTTCCAGGCTAACCCCAATCTGAGTTACGAAGATCCGCAATTCCGTCATTTCTTTGTACAGCAGGTCTATACAGGTGGTACTGACGCACCAACGACAGGCAACAAGGAGGTTACCAAGGCTGCCAACGGTACTGAATACAAAGGATCGAACTTGAATCAGATGACGGTGGGCGAGGCTAACTCACATATCAACAATTTCAATGCCGGTACCTGCTCTACAAGCAATGTGCTTGACAATGGCAGCACTGTTAATAACGGCACCTACCACAGCGACCAGATTACGCTGATGGTCAACGTATTCGACACCTCTTGTTTCGGTTATCATGATCCGGGCGGCAGCAACGTGAAAGGCAAGATCAACCATAACGACAAGATGGCACTGGTGAGCGCCTCTGTTATCGACGCTTGGGCTGCCCAAAACGGCAATCCTGGTGAGGCTGTTGTTGACAAGTGGAACCGTTCGTTCATGGGTTTCGACTACGAGCTGCTCCCTGAGTCTGATATCGTTCTGGATTCATATGCCATGCTCAGCGCAGTGCCCAATATCAATAACATTCCGTATGCTTGGGATGGCTCAAAAGTTATTCCTGTTAAGCAGAAGGCCTCAACAGGTACTTCTGGCGAAACGGTTGACTTGACAAGTACGTTTAGCAATTCATGGAACGGAACCATGAGCGTTAACGCTGACGGAGAAATCACATTTACAGCTAATTCTAACAATGGCGCCATTCAGGCAGGCTATTTTGGATATAACATTGTTAGTCAATGGTCAAGTTTTTCCAAGTTCGTAATCGAATTCAAGGAGGCTACACCTGTTGCTACCACCATCGATTTGGGTGGTACTCATACAATCCCTCAGGGTACTACCAAGTACGAGATTGACATTACCAATATTAACGCTTCTGGTGCAACTATCAATATACCGGCAAATTATACGTTCGTAGTATCAAGAATCTATGTTGAAGCAGGTGCTCAGCAGGCTGAGGAAGCATTGTATTACGAAACAGACTACCTCCTTGGCGAGGACAACAAGATTTCGTTCTACAGTGCCAATACCAACATGTATGGTGGCATTGTAAGAAACGTTAGTGAGGATGAAATGAAGACTACTCAGGATGGTAAAACTTGCCTTAACTTGCCCTTCTTCCAGACACTTAAAAACCAAGGCTATCATCCTGTCAGCACTGACCTGAAGAAGTGGGTGAAGTGGCAGGCAGCCTGTGATGGCTATTACAGCGACTGGATTGTTACGCTGACTGAGGCTCAGAGAGTGGCAGACAACCAATCAACCAGAGTCGTCTTGAAGGAGTCTGGTCGTGTATTCTGCGAAGACCTTGGACAGGTCAGCAATCGCGATATGGACTACAATGATGTCGTGTTTGATGCATGGATATACGTTAAGCAGACGCTGACAGACGGAGTGGTTACCAACGAAGTTCCCGACCATACTGTCATCAAACTTTGGGCAGCTGGTGGTACACTGACATTACAGGTGGCTGGCGAGGAAGTGCACAGCAAGTTTGGCGTCCCGACAGGTACGATGGTAAATACCTATACTTCTGCCAGCGATCTGAGTGACAATAGCAATTGCGTAACAGGACAGGCTCCAGTCACGTTTACCTCTTCAATACCCTATAGCAGAATCATTGACATTCCTATCGTCGTACGCTATAGTAATAACCAAATTATGGAACTTGTGTGTAACAAGGGTGATGCCCCCCATAAGTTCCTAGTCCCCATCGGTACGGCATGGGCAGCCGAGCGTGTTGAAATCAGTGAAGCATATCCTGACTTCGACAAGTGGGTAGGTAGCAGATCGCATAGACCATGGGATAATTATGTCGAGTCAAAACTTTATATAGATGACGAAAACGGAAGTAGGGAGACAGGTCTGCCTAATATCCCTGTCCGACAGGGGTCCGTTATTTGGGACTATATGACTAATCATAATGGTCTGCCCATGGAGTTGGATTGGGGTGCTGGTGCCATTATCTATGGCGATATGATAAATGCTGTCAGGGAAGGTAGCATTATCAGGGCTTATGGCTATGGCAATACCGATGAATGGGCTGTCAACCTATGCCTGAGTGATGCTCAATGGAGTTGGCAGAATTGGTCATCCCTCAATTATGACGCATACGCTTCTGGCTCTAACTCCAACGTGGGCGTGGAATTGGAATGGACGCTGACGGCAGCTCAGGCAGCAGAACTCAATGGTAATGGATTGGTAGTACGCGGCGCAGGAGCAGGTTTCGCACTGACGCATGTCACCATTTACAATCCGTCCTAACTCTAAAATAGTATTAGAAATCATAACATAAGATTTTAATGTGGTTGTGGAGGGCGTCTGCGTGAGCAGGCGCTCTTTCTTTCAAAAGGGATATATGTTCTATGAATAGTTTGTTTTTGCAAACGATTACGGAGATATTTACAAAAATTAACGCATATATTTTCTATTTATATTTAATAATGTGTACCTTTGCAGCGCATAATTCAATTATTATAGGTTAAGATTAATACAAATTACAAATAATGATGATGAAAAAGTATTTAATGACCAGCGCTGCAACTGTTGCAATTGCTGCTGTTTTTACAAGCTGCAACAAGGATATTGAGATGATGTCGCCCAGCGACTTTGCTCAAAATCAGTATAAAGCAGTTTTTACAAACTACGTTGGTGGCAGTATTGCTGCTAATCAAGATTGGGGCTTTGGTGATGACACAACTAAAGGGGTTACACGAACGATTACAGTTAATGGCGATGCCTATGACAAGTTCCCCTCAACAGCGGATGTAGCTGCCTATTTCCCCACGACTATTCCTGCGGACGCTGATGAGGTAAGTCAGCTTGAGACACTGTATAAGGGGACAAAAGTTCAGACACAGTATGGCGAAGCAACCTTGTATGACATCTATGCCATCTATGCCAACAAAATCGTTGAAGGCTATAACTTGAAGATTACGCAAGCCGGTACTACTGAGTTAGGTGGTAACTACCAGAACGCATCATGGGACGGTGAAAAAGGCATGAGTGTTGCACATCCTTATAACGTTTATGTTTACGTGGATGGTAACGTAACGCTCAAACGTGTTGGTGCTACCCACTTTAACCTCTATATTTTGAAGGGTAACGTGACTTTGGAGAGCAACTATGGCGAACAGGCTGGTATCATCTCTGTGGCTGCAGGTGCCACGCTGAACGACCAGCGCAATAGCATTGCTGCCAATCAGGGCATCAAACTCTTTAACCGAGGTACGGTAAATGCCACAAATACCGAGAAGTATGACATCGGCAATTTCTCTAAAGTATATAATGAAGGCAAGTTCAATGTGAGCGGTCCCTTGACCTATTCTCCTGGTGATGCCAATGATTCATACTTCATGAACTTGGGCGACGACGCAGAGTTGACGGCTCCTGCCATGACGCTGAACAGTACAGGTAATTTCTTTAATAGTGGTAAGGTGACCATTTCGGGCGAAACAAAGGTGACGCAGGCACGCCTCTTCTGGGTGAATGCAGGCCATTATACGACTGGCACCATGACGTTCAGTGCAAAGAATACGACGTTCTACAACTATTGTCAGCTGATAGTAACTGGCAATGCCCACATGTATGACGGTGAGTTCAACCTCATGGCCAATAGCTATACAGAAGCAGGAACAGGAGAATTTGACAACTTCATTGTTAACATGGACAGCAATACAGGTATGAACATCAAGGGCAATGTCAGAATGATTGCTCAGGGTGACGGTACTTACCAAGGATTCCGTACCAGTGGCAGCAACGACTACCTGCTTATTGGTGGTAAGGTGACGGTGGATGCACATTATCATACATTCTCTATTTCCAGTGGTATTACCTATAGTATCAACGCTGTTGAGATAATCAAAGGAGGTGCTGTAGTTACAGATGAATATCTCCAAAGTATTAATGATGGTGCCTATCCTGTGCTTGATTTTAATGGTACAGAATGTCCTTATGGCAATTTGACAGTTACTCCCAATGCTAATAGTTGTGGCGCTACATGGACTTTAGGCAATGGTGGACAAAACGATGAGGTGTTCGATATCCGTATTATTGGTGAAGACCTGAGCGCTACAAGAGGTTCCGACTTCGACTTCAACGATATTGTTATTGATTTGAAATATGATGGCACCAATGCTGTAGTGATGTTGCAGGCTGCCGGTGGTACACTGCCGTTGCGATTTGGTAACGGTAATGACAAGGTTTGGGAAGTTCATGAACTGTTTGATGTTGACCAGAAGGTGATGGTGAATACCCATGCTGAGAAAATCCGCGGAGCGAAATATGCCACAAAGGCTGCTGTGAGACAGGAACTTGGCTATGGTATCAGTAGTGCTTCAGAAGCAAAGGACAAACTGATTATTGAAGTTTATAAGAATAACCAATGGTGTGAGTTGACAGCTGAAACGGCAGAACCTGCTGCTAAGATTGCTGTTGGTACAGACTATCAGTGGCTTGACGAACGCACGAGTATTAAGGATGTTTATCCTAATTTCGTAAGTTGGGTACAGAATCCAAATGCCGCTACAAAGTGGTGGAAATAATAGAATAAATCATTAAATACATCATTATATTTGTAAAGGAAGGGGCGGTTGCGTGATGTAACTGCTCTTTTTTTGCTTTTTTTCTTTGTATTTTACTCGATTTGCACTACCTTTGCACGTAATTATGGTACTGAATTATATTTGGATAGGATTCTTCCTGATAGCTTTTGTTATCGCAGTCTTCAAACTCTTGGTGTTTGGCGACTACGACGTGTTTCCTGCGATGATGGATTCAACGTTCTCATCGTCGAAGACGGCCTTTGAGATCTCACTCGGCCTGACGGGTGTGTTGTCGCTCTGGCTGGGTGTGATGAAAGTTGGCGAAAAGGGTGGTGTTGTCAATGTGTTGGCTCGCCTGCTGTCGCCTGTTTTCAGCAAACTCTTTCCTGACATTCCCAAGGGGCATCCTGTTACGGGCAGTATCTTCATGAATATAGCTGCTAATATGCTGGGATTGGATAATGCCGCTACGCCATTAGGCCTGAAGGCAATGGAACAGATGCAGGAGCTGAACCAGAAGAAGGATACCGCTTCGAATCCGATGATTATGTTTTTGGTGCTGAACACCAGTGGTCTGACGCTGATACCCGTATCAATCATGGTGTATCGTGCCCAGATGGGTGCTGCCCAGCCCACCGATATCTTTATTCCCATCCTGTTGGCAACATTTTTCTCAACGATAGCAGGCATTTTAGTAACTTCGTTCTATCAGCGCATTAATCTGTTGAACCGTGTCATGCTGTTGACGCTGGGTGGCGCCTGTGCTGTTGTTGCTGGCATCATTTGGACTTTTGCACAGATGCCTCCTGAAATGATGAATCGTGTGAGCACAACAGTGGCCAATATCCTGTTGATGGGTATCATCACAGGTTTTATCGTGGCAGGTGTCAGGAAGAAGGTGAATGTCTATGAGGCGTTTATCGAAGGTGCCAAGGATGGTTTCCAAACTGCGGTACGCATCATTCCCTATCTAGTGGCTATCCTGGTGGCTATCGGTGTGTTCCGTGCTTCAGGTGCTATGGATATGGTGATAGGTGGCTTGCGTTGGTGTGTAGAATTGACAGGTGCTAATGCTCAGTGGGTAGACGCTATGCCCACGGCTTTGATGAAACCCCTGAGTGGTAGTGGCGCCCGTGGTATGATGGTGGATGCGATGACGACATATGGTGCTGACTCGTTCGTGGGGCGTTTGTCGTGTGTTTTCCAAGGTTCTACTGATACCACCTTCTATATCTTAGCTGTTTACTTCGGTTCTGTAGGCATTAAGAATACCCGTCATGCAGTGAACTGTGGCTTGTTAGCAGACTTGGCAGGTATCATCTCAGCAATATTTATCTGTTACTTGTTCTTTGGGTAAACTATGGCAAACTTAAAAGGCTTGATGAAAGATACGGCCATCTATGGCCTGTCGAGTATCGTAGGTCGGTTCCTGAACTATCTGTTAGTGCCGCTCTATACCCACTATATGCCTAAGGCTTCTGGTGACTACGGCGTGAGCACTAATGTATATGCCTATGTGGCACTGATATTGGTGCTGCTGACGTTTGGTATGGAAACCACGCTGTTCCGCTTTGCCAATGACGACAAACTGACACTTGAAATTGGGCGCAAACATAGCGACACCGTGTTTTCAACGGTTATGGCTGTGGTAGGTACATTGACTGCTTTATTCCTGATTTTTGTATTTGGATTGATTGGTCCTATCAGTGATGCCTTAGGTTATGCTGAACATCCTGAATACTTGCAGATGATGGCTGTCGTAGTGGCAATGGATGCCCTTCAGGCCATTCCCTTCAGCTATCTGAGATATCAGAAGCGTGCTATCCGTTTTGCTTCGCTCAAGCTGTTGTTTATCGCCCTGAATATCGCCCTGAATGTCTTCTACTTTGTAGTGCTGGGCAAGACATCAGTTTACTATGTGTTCTTTATCAATCTGCTTTGTACGGGTTTCATCTCGTTGTTGTTTATACCAGATCTGATCAAGACACATTGGCATTACGATGGACAGTTGCTCAAACGTATGCTCAGCTATTCGTGGCCTATTCTGATATTGGGTATCGCAGGCATCCTGAATCAGGTGGCTGATAAGATTATCTTCCCATTGGTTTATCCTGATCAGGCTCAGGCTAATGTCGAGTTGGGAATCTATGGTTCATGCGTGAAGATAGCTATGATTATGGCCATGATAACGCAGGCTTTCCGTTACGCCTACGAGCCCATTGTGTTTGCCAAGTCAAAGGATGCCGATAAGACGGAATATTATGCTTCAGCTATGAAGTACTTCCTGATATTCACCTTGCTGGCCTTCCTCTGCGTGGTGGGTTGGATGCCGCTTTTACAGTATATTATCGGTGAGGAATATCGTGAAGGCTTGGGGGTGGTGCCTATCGTGATGGCAGCAGAGATTATGATGGGTGTCTATTTTAACCTGTCGTTCTGGTATAAACTCATTGACAAGACTATCTATGGCGCTTGGTTCTCACTGGCTGGTTGCGCAGTACTCTTTGCCGTCAACATCCTGTTAATACCGAAGTATGGCTATTGGGCCTGTGCGTGGGGTGGGGTTGCTGGCTATGGTACAGCGATGGTGCTCAGTTATATTGTTGGTCAGAAGAAGAATCCCATACCATATCCCATGCAAAGTATTGCTTCCTATGTCTTGATGACCATTATCCTGACTGTGATGATGAATTGGAGCTCGGATCGCTTTGGTTTTGGCATAGTGGGACAATTGGTTTGCAATACCGTTTGTATCCTATTCTTTGTAAGTTATATATTACACAACGACTTGCCACTGAGCAGTCTTCCTATTATTGGAAAGAAATTTAAGAAATCCTGAAACAATACACCATTTATGCTTATGAAACGGCTTTTTCTCATCTTGATAGTTGCTTCAGGCTTAACCACAGCTCATGCTGACGACCTCGTCATCAACGAATTGATGGCTTCAAATACTGGTGTAGTCATGAGCCCCGCCACAAACTTTGACAGTTGGGTAGAACTATACAATACAACAGATAAAACCATTAATCTGGCTGGGATGTACCTCAGTAATGATGCCAGTAACCTGACCCTTTGGAAAATGCCCAACGACATTGGGAGTGTTCCTGCCAAAGGATTCTTGATTGTATGGTTGGGTTCTAATGATATAAAAAGCAATCAAGCACCATTCAAGCTTGACTGCGATGGCGCCACCATCTATCTTAGCAATAAAAATGGCGAACTCATTACCTGCGAGAAATATCCAGAAGCAATGAGTCGTACAGCATATGCACGCAAGACTGATGGCGCTGACGACTGGGGCTGGACATCCACTCCAACTCCAGGAGCTACGAATGCTACTGCTGTCTTTGCCAGCAAACGACTCGATGCACCGGTTGTCAGCACTGGCAGTCAGCTGCTCAAAGGCTCGCTTTCGTTTCATGTGGATATTCCTGAAGGTGCTAAGCTGATGTATTCTACTGATTGCTCAGTGCCCACGGAGAAGAGTAAGGAGAGTAAAGACGGGAAGTTTACCGTTTCGCAAACTACAAACTATGTGTTCCGTCTGTTCAGGGATGGTTATCTGCCCAGTGTGCCCGTCACTCGTAGTTTTATCAAGACAGATAATAAGTATACCATTCCCATTATCTCTATCGTGGGTGACGAACGCTATTTCACTGATGCTGTGTGGGGCATCGATGTCAAAGGATCCAATGGTATTACCGGCAACGGTAGTGACGACCCCGTAAACTGGAACCAACCGTGGGACCGTCCCGTCAATTTCAGTTATATCAGTCCTACGGAGGGCATGCTCTTCAATCAGGATGTCAATATCAGTGTTTCTGGAGGATGGACGCGAAGGATTGATCCTCGTTCTATGAAGTTGAAGTCCAACAAGATTTTTGATGGTCAGAACCGTTTTGACTATATGTTCTTCCCGCAAAAGCCCTTTATTCGCAGTAAGGCCCTTTTGGTGCGTAATGGTGGTAATGATGTCTACTCTGGTTCCCGTTTTATGGATCCTGCGCTGGCCACCATCATCCAGCGTTCAGGTATCGACCTTGATGTACAGAGTTTTATACAGGTAGCCGAATATATCAATGGTCGTTTCAAGGGCGTGCTGAACCTGCGCGAGCCTAATAACGACAAGTTCGTTTATGCCAATTTCGGCTATGACGACGAGGAGATTGATATGTTCGAGAATGATAAGTTCGTGAACGGTACGGATGAGGCCTTCCTACGACTCGTTGACTTGAGTGAGCGTATCAACGATGCCGGCGTCTACGATCAGGTTAAGGCGTTACTCGACATCGATGAGTTTGCTAACTATATGGCTACGGAGTTGTATATCGGCAACGACGACTGGCCCGATAATAATATCAAGGCCTTTCGCAGTCAGATGGACGGACGCTACCGTTTTGTCTGCTTCGACTTGGACTATGCCTTTAACGCCTGGGACCGTCGTCTGTCCTCCCTCGACGACTATAATAACGTGAAGACGGTACGACTGTTCAAGAATCTGCTCAAGAACGATGCATTTCGCAAGAAGTTTATTGATACCTTCTGCATCGTAGCAGGTAGCGTTTTTGAGAAAACACGTGCTACTGCAATCGCCAATGAGTTGGCAGATGCTATGCGCCCCATGTCGCAATATGACGGTATGTTACCCGATAATGCTGTCAATAAGATTAGGGACAAACTGGTGATTCGTCTGGACAACATGACCAGCCAGTTGCAGCAGTACGCCCCCATGCAACTTAGCGGTGTCAAGAAGATGAGCGTGAAGTGTAATGCTGATGTTGAAGGTGCCAGCATCTTGATGAACGGCATCGAGGTACCATACGCCTCGTTCAATGGCAAAGTATTCTCACCTGTCCAGTTAGAGGTTAAAGCCCCCACTGGCTATACCTTCACTGGTTGGCGCAAATCTTCCGGCTCTTTCGTTCAGGTATTCCCCATGAACGACAAGTGGAAATACTATGATAACGGCGAGGCACCTGCCAATTGGCAGTCAGCCAGCTTCAGTGACACTTCCTGGAAGTCGGGAGCGGCTCCTTTAGGCTATAAGATGGACGGCATCAAGACCACCGTCAGCTATGGCTCTGATTCCCAGCGTAAGAATCCTACGACTTATTTCCGCAAGACCTTTACACTGGACAAGACCCCCGATGGCAATGATAGTTTCCAAATGAACTATCAGGTGGACGATGGATGTGTTGTATGGGTTAATGGTAAGGAGGCCGGACGTGTCAACATGCGTCAAGGTACTGTCAATTACGATACGTTCTCTCAGACCTATGCTGGCGACACCCCCTTTACTGGTATTCTTGAACTGAATCCGTTGCTGTTTAAGAAAGGTAGTAACGTCATTGCTGTCGAGGTACATAATACCAGTTATACCTCTGGTGACTTGTTCTGGGCAGGTGACCTGCAAACCACAGTTGGTGCAAAAGCCAACGATGAGAAGCTGCCGGATGCTGTTATCAATGTGACGGACGATGCCGTTCATCTGACGGCGATGTTCACGCCATTATCTGCTGACGAGCGTACTGCCAAAGGGCTTCATCCTGTTTGTGTCAATGAGGTGAGTGCCGCCAATGGTATCTATGTCAATGAATACTTCAAGCGTAACGACTGGGTGGAACTGTATAATACCACCGATCAGCCCATTGATGTAGAGGGTATGTATCTCAGCGATAACGCCTCGAAGCCAACGAAGTATCAGATTACCAAGGGTGACTCTCAGGCATCGACCATCATCCCTGCCCATGGCTATCTTGTCATTTGGTGCGACAAGCTCGACCCATTGTCACAGTTGCATGCCTCCTTCAAGCTCGATGCCGATGGTGGTGACGTCCTGCTGACAGCTGCCGACGAGTCGTGGACGGATCAGTTGACATATACAGCCCATGATGGTGACCAGACGGTAGGTCGCTATCCTGATGGCTATCATGAGGTGTTCGTCATGAATGTGCCGACCATTGCGAAGGCCAATATCACTTCGTCGTATCTCCACGATATCACTGAAGAGCAGGCTACCGGTATCATTGACGTGACCATGGACACCCGTCGGGAATCGCATCAGATATACAATCTGAATGGTCAGGTTGTAAGTGGTGCTCTGGCTCCTGGCATCTATATCATGAACGGACGTAAGATCGTTATAAAGAGAAAGTAAAATATTAAGAATAAGAACACTATGAAGAAAAGAATTTTGTTGGCCCTTTTAGCGCCATTTATAATTGCTACAGCTCACGCCGACGAGGGCATGTGGACACTCTATAATCTGCCTGACGCTATCTACGAGCAGATGAAACAGTACGGCTTCCAGTTGTCTAAGGAACAACTGTATCAGACCGACAATGCCGTTAAGAATGCGGTAGTCAATTTTGGTGGGTTCTGCTCAGGTGTCGTGGTGTCGCCCGATGGACTTGTATTCACCAACCACCACTGCGGCTTCGATGCTATCCGCCAGCACTCTACCGTAGAGAATGACTATATGCTGAACGGCTTCTATGCCAAGAGTTATGCCGAGGAGCTGCCTAATGAAGACCTCTTCGTCAGCTTTATGATTGAGCAGAAAGATGTGACGGACGAGTTGAATCGCTTGGGCATGGACAAACTGAAACTCAAGGATGTGGAATCTTTTGTCGACTCTGTCGAGAACGCCTGGCAGAAGGATATCCGTCAGAAGGATTCTACGCTGCGTGTTGAGGTCAAGCCCTTCTACGAGGGTAATAAATACTATATGACCACGTATCGCGATTTCAACGACGTACGCCTGGTTTTCACCGTACCTAAATCGATGGGTAAGTATGGCGGTGAGACTGATAACTGGATGTGGCCGCGTCAGACCTGTGACTACTCTGTGTTCCGCATTTATGCCAACCCCAAGACCAATGGTCCGGCAAAGTATTCTAAAGACAACGTGCCCTACCATCCCAAATCGTGGGCTCCTGTCTCGTTGCAAGGTTATAAGCCTGGTGATTTTTGTATGATTATGGGCTATCCTGGCTCTACCAGCCGCTACCTGTCAAGCTATGGTATTCAGGAACGTCGTGATGCCATCAATGCGCCTCGTGTTCAGGTACGCGAAGTGAAGCAGGAGGTGATGTTGCGCCACATGCGGGCTTCCGAGGCCGTGCGTATCATGTACGAGTCGAAGTATGCCAGCTCCAGCAACTATTGGAAGAACTCTATCGGTATGAACAAGTGTATTGACAGCATTGGACTGATAGGCCAGAAACAACAGTTTGAGGCTAAAATCCGTCAGTGGCAAGATACAACAGGCTATCTGAAGGGCAAACTCGACTTTGATAAGTTAGCTAATCTTTATCAAAAACGTATGAAGCTGACACGTCTGCGCACCCTGTTCAGAGAAACGTTCTTTTCATTTGACGATGAAATGACATCACGTGCATGGCGCAGCAATTGGGGCATGAAGGTAGAGGGGCCGGAGAATAAACCCCAAAAGCAGTTTTTTAAGTTTGACGATAATAGCAAGGAATGGGACGAGGCTACCGACTGTGAACTTCTCGCAACGCTGATTCATAACTATCGTCTGAATGTCGATAAAGACTATTTGCCCGATTTCTATCAGACGATTGACCAACAGTTCCGTGGTGATTATGCTGCTTATGTCAAAGCCTTATACAAGAAGTCGGTGTTGATGAAGAGCGGCAAACCCATCTATTTCAATAAGAAAAGCTATAACAAGGACTTAGGTGTCCAGTATGGTCTCTCTATCAGTGAAATCATGGCAAAGATTAATGCTGACCGCCGACAGTTGAGCTATGATATTGCTGAACAGGAGAAGCTGCTCTGCGATGCTGTGTTACGCATGGAGATGGATATGCCTAACTATTCCGATGCCAACTTCACCATGCGTATGACGTACGGCCAGATTGGCGAGTACACACTGGGCGGACGTCCTTCCGGCTATTATACCACAGCCCGTTCGTTGTGGGAGAAGATGCAGAAGGCCGACGATAATTTTGAGTACTTTGCCGAGCCTGTGATGCACGAGCTGATGTCGCAGAAGGATTACGGTAAGTATGCAGATAAGTTGACGGGTACTATGCAGCTTTGCTTCCTATCAAATAATGATATTACGGGAGGCAATTCCGGCTCACCAATCTTTAATGGCAAGGGCGAACTCTTAGGCCTGGCTTTTGATGGCAACTGGGACAGTTTGGCCAGCGATATTTTCTTCGATCGCCA
>CAMJDL010000057.1 GCA_946404405.1 uncultured Prevotella sp. | reverse complement strand
TGCCGATGCTGATAATCTCAGTATCGATGCCCTCGCTGTTCAGCGTCTTTGCCACTTCGCTCAGCGCCGTAAACGTATTTCCGTTCTCGCGAGGGCTTCCGTTAATCAAAAGTACCTTTGCCATATTCGTTAATTAAACTACGCAAGCTCTGCTTGCTCTATGTAGACAGGGAGTTCAAGGAGTTCAGGGAGTTCAGGACAATACCCAATTCCCTTATCTCCTCGCATCTATTGGGATTCGGAGCAAACAGACATGTGTCTTGAACTCCTTGAACTCCCTGAACTCCTTGTCTCCTTATTCCACAACTCCTTGAACCACTTTCGGCGTCCAGTTCTTGAAGAAGCGCAGCACCTTCTCCTGATTGTAGCCCTGACCCTCCTCCAGGAAGCTGGAATCCTGAATGTGAATGACCTTCCCATCGCCGTCGAGAATCACAAACACGGGGAAGCCGAAGCGGCCGGCATTGTTCAGGCGCTTCATCAGGGCCTTCCCCTGTTCCACCTTGTCGGCTCCCTGCGACTGGCGGGGGTTATAGTTCGTGTGGATATACTCAAAGTTATCGGCAATGACCTTGCTGATGGCCGTATCGTTGGCGATGAAGTCGGCAAACCTCAGGCACCAGGGGCACCAGTTGCCGCCGACCTGACAGACGACGAACTTGCCCTGCGACTTCGCTTTCACAATGGCCTTGTCAATCTGCTCAATGGGATTGACCTCCTCATTATAGACCTTCTTCAGTCCATTCTGTGCCTTCATGCCAATAGTTATCCAACTGGCCAGAAGCGTTAGTATCAAAATCTTTCTCATAACTCCTTACTCCTTGAACTCCTTGAACTCCTTGCGCTCGACCTTGGTCGCTCTGCTTGCAGAGAACTCCTTGTCTCCTTATTTCCTGCAATCCGCTTGATGTGGTCCTTCAGAATCTTGTAGGCGGGCTGCGGCATGTCCCCGTGGTCGTAGCCCTGCATCTCGTAGAGCGTCACGTCCTTGTGGCCCGCCAGCTTCAGCATGCGCCAGAAGTAGGCCTGCTCCTCGTAGCGGCCCAGCAGCTCCATCTCCCTGTCGCCCGAAATGATGACGATGGGCGGCGCGTCGGCTCGTACGTAGGTGAGCGGGGCATACTGGTCGATGGTAGCCTGCAGCGGCGGTATGCCCTGTTGCTTGCGTATATTATAATGTGTGATGCATTGTCCGCTGAAGGGCACGAGTGCAGCCAGCGAGTCGGCATCGACGCCGTATTTGGCGAGCCAGCGCTTGTCGAGCCCGATGAGGTCGAGCAGATAGCCTCCGGCTGAGTGTCCTGCCACGAATATCTTGCGCTTGCTGCCGCCGTATTTCCCGATGTTGTTGTAGGTCCAGGCTACAGCCGCCGCAGCGTCGTCGAGAATGTCGTCAATCTTGGCCTTGGGCAGCAGACGGTAGTTGGCCGCCACCACCACGAGTCCGCTGTTCTTCAGCTGCGGGTCGATGTGCTTGTTGCCGCCCTCGATGCCACCGCCGTGAAACCAGACCACTACGGGCGCATCCTTCAGGTCAGTAGGGTAGTAGACGTCGAGCTTGCAGCGCTCCTTGGCATAGGCGTCGTCCGACGTCGTGTAGGGAATGTCGTTCTCCTGTTGGTACTGGGCGCGTGCAAAAGTCGTGCAGAGCAGCATCACGATAACGGCCCAGAAAGTCTGTTTCATCTTCATATCGGTCATAAAAACATAAAGAATTGTAATTATGGGTACAAATATAGGGATATTTCGTGAATTATCGTTATTTTTGCAAACAGTTTTAAGTGTTTTTAGAATTAAACCAGACGTATATGAAGAAACTAATGACCATCTGCCTGTTGGCAGTTGCAGGCGTGCTGACGATGTCGGCACAGTCGAGTGTGTATGATTTCAAGGTGAAGGACGATGCCGGCAAGGACGTGTCGCTCGCCGACTACAAGGGGAAGGTGCTGCTCATTGTCAACACCGCCACCCGATGCGGCTTCACCCCTCAGTACAAGGACCTGGAGGCCATCTACGAGAAGTACCGCAGCGAGGGGCTCGAGATTCTCGACTTCCCCTGCAACCAGTTCGGCCAGCAGGCTCCTGGCACCATTCAGGAGATTCACCAGTTCTGCACGCTCAACTACAACGTTAAGTTCCCGCAGTTCGACAAGATTGAGGTCAACGGCGCCAATGCCCACCCGCTCTACAACTGGCTGAAAAAGGGGAACGACATCAAGTGGAACTTCACCAAGTTCCTCATTTCGCGCGACGGCAGAATCCTGAAGCGCTACGAGCCGCGCGACAAGATGAGCGACGTCGAGGCTGACGTCATGATGGAGGTCAACCCCGTGCTGAGCAACATCATGGCCCGCCGCTCAATCCGCCAGTATCTCGACAAGCCCGTTGAGCACGAGAAGCTCGAGGTCGTTGTCCGTGCAGGCATCAATGCGCCCAGCGGCATGAATGCCCAGCCTTGGATTGTACGCGTGGTGGAAGACCAGAAACTCATTGCCGACGTGAACGAGGTCTACAAGAAGGCCAACGCCGAGCAGGTGAGCCGCGACAAGAACTTCAAGAACATGTTCCGCAATGCGCCCAACCTTATCTGCGTCTGCACGCCTGCCAAGGGCGGCGGCGAGCTTGATGCCGGACTTCTCGGCGAGAACATGATGCTGGCAGCGCAGTCGATAGGGCTCGGCACCTGCTGTCTCGGCGGCCCCGTGCGCTGGCTGAACACGAATGCTGACGCCAAGTTCTTCCTCGACCGTCTCGACATTCCTGAGGGCTACAAGCTGAACTACATCCTCGCCATCGGCTATCCCGACGAGCAGCCCGATGCCAAGCCCCGCGATGCATCAAAGGCAAAGTTCATTCAGTAAGAAGTAGAAAGAAATGTATGTGTGGAGTTAACGGGAGTTATCTGGAGTTAACAGGCTTTCAGCCTGTGGAGTTAACTGACGAATGTTCTTCCGCAAGAGTAATGTCCGATAACTACACGAGCCAAAGGCCCGTTACCTCCCGTTACCTCCCATCAATAGAAAGCAATGAGCACCGTTAGAATCATCCTGTCATTCATGCTAATGGCAGCCTTGGGCACCAGCGCGGCGGCCCAGGAAATGCGCAGGGAGCAGTTCCCTGAAGGGTCTTACTCCCCAGTGACCAATATCAACCGCAACGGCTATCCGCGCGTGCTGAACGACGGTAGCGTGATGTTCCGCGTCAACGCTCCCCAGGCCCGAAGCGTGCAGATTGACCTGGGCGGCACGAAGTACGACATGCAGCAGCAGGGCGCAGCCTGGACCGTGACCACCAAGCCGCAGGTGCCCGGATTCCACTACTATTCCCTCATCGTCGACGGCGTCTCAGTGGCCGACCCTGCCAGCCAGTCGTTCTACGGCTGCAGCCGCTGGTCGAGTGCCATCGAGGTGAAGGAGGCTGGTATGGACGACTTCGAGGTCTGCGACGTGCCTCGTGGCGAAGTACGCACCGTCTACTATTATTCCAAGGTCGACGAGTCGTGGCGCCCCCTGATGGTCTACACCCCTGCCGGCTATAACGAGTCAGGGCGCGACTATCCCGTAGTCTATATCCAGCACGGCGGCGGCGAGGACCATCGCGGCTGGATGGAGCAGGGCCGCACCGCTCAGATTATGGACAATCTGATAGCTGCCGGCAAGGCCGTGCCGATGATCGTAGTCAGCTCCAACAGCAACGTGCGCTCGCGCAATGGCGGCTTCGGCGGCGGCTACAGCTGGCAGGGCATGCAGACATTCCGCAGCGAGATGATCGACAACATCATTCCCTTTGTCGAGAAGACGTACCGCGTCAGGAAGGACCGCAAGAGCCGGGCCATGTGCGGACTCTCGATGGGTGGCGGCCAGTCGTTCTACATCGGTCTGCGCTCGCCCGAGGTGTTTGCCAATGTGGGCGTGTTCTCAACGGGCATGTTCGGCGGCATTCGCGGCGCTTCCGACTTCGATCTCGAGAAGGAGGTGCCTGGCATGCTGACCGACGTGAAGACGTTCAACCGTCAGTTCGACGTCTTTTTCCTCAGCTGCGGCGAGCAGGACCCGCGTATTGAGTACACCCGCAACATTGTCAAGAAGATGCGCGACGGCGGTGTCCAGGTTCGCTTCAACTCCTATCCCGGCGACCACGAGTGGCAGGTGTGGCGCAAGTCCCTGCATGAGTTCGCACAGTATTTGTTTAAATGAGTTCGCATGTGTGGAGTTATCAGGAGTTATCAGGAGTAAACAGGCTTTCAGCCTGTGGAGTTAACTGACGAATGTTCTTCCGCAAGAGTATTGTCCGCTAACTCCCATTACCTCCCTTTATCTCCCGTTACCTCCCGTTAACACATAAATACCCGTAATACAATGAAAAAAGAGATTTACCTTGCCGGAGGGTGCTTCTGGGGAACAGAGCATTACTTCAAACAGATTGAGGGCGTGGTGGAAACCGAGGTGGGATTCGCCAACGGCCACACAGAGAATCCTACTTATAAAGAGGTGTATACCGACCAGACCGGCTTTGCCGAGACAGTGCTCGTCAGGTACAACCCTGAGGTGGTCAGCCTTGAGTTCCTGCTGCAGATGTTCTTCAAGGCCATCGACCCGACGAGCCTGAACCGACAGGGCCACGATGAGGGCACTCGCTACCGTACGGGCGTCTACTACACCAGCGCCGACGACCTGCCCGTCATTGATAGAGTGTTCGCCGCCGAGCAGCAGCACTACGACCAGCCCCTGGCCGTTGAGAAGCTGCCCTTGCACAACTTCTATACCGCTGAGGAGTATCACCAGGACTACCTCGACAAGAACCCCACTGGCTACTGCCACTTGCCCCAGTCGCTCTTTGAGTTTGCGCGGCAGGCGAATCGTCGGAACTGATGGCCTGGAAGTTGAAGTATCGCTGCAGCGTCTGCGGCTACGAGGCCGAGGTGTACGAGGGTAGGGGACTCTTCCGTCAGGAGATCACGGCCATGCTGTGCCCCGACTGCAAGACCATCCAGAACATCGTCGTCGGAGGCATCATTGCCGACGTTGCGCCATCCTACAGGAGCGAGGTGGGCCGCCTCTGCCTGAACTGCGGCAGCGATAACATCCGTATCTGGGACGGGCATACGTGCCCCAAGTGTGCTTTTCGTCCAGGTGCCAGTGCTAAGGGGGAGATGTTAGCTACTGGCGAACGAGAGTTCTGGACTTAGCCCCGCTTCGGTTTGCTCTCCGTCCCGTTCAGCCTACCCTTTGCGCAGGTCCTCGAGCAGCGCCTGACAGCCTTCGAGCACGTCGCGCCAGGTGGCTTCAAAGTCGCCTGTGTACCAGGGGTCGGCTACGTCGCCCGGTCTTTTGGTGAAGTCCATCAGCATCACGATCTTGCCCTCCGGGTCGCCGCCACTGATGCGGTTCATGTTGCGGATGTTCCACGAGTCCATCCCAATCAGCAGGTCGTAGCGGGCGTAGTCAGAGCGAGTCATCTGGCGCGCTGTCTTGCCCTGACAGCCGATGCCGTGCTCCGCCAGCTTGCGCCGTGCCGGCGGGTAGACGCCGTTGCCTATTTCCTCAGTCGATGTTGCTGCCGACTCAATCACGAAGCAGTCCTCCAGCCCCGCTTTCCTCACCAGGTCCTTCATCACGAACTCCGCCATGGGGCTGCGGCAGATGTTTCCGTGACAGACGAAGAGTATTGCCTTCTTGTTTTTCATCTTTCTTTCGCGCGCGTCGTCGCCGGTTCCGTTTAGCTAATTGGCCGTTTTAGCTGTTCTACCTGCCGCAGTTCGACGTCTTAACTGCCCAGTTTGCCGTCGCCGGACGACTTCTCAAATGCATTGCAAAGTTACAAAAAAAATCCGAAACAACCAAACATTTCCGCAATTATTTTTCGCATTTTCTGCAAAACCTTACAATCTTACATTCTTACATTCTTACACGGGGTGTTTTCGTAGTCCATTTATGTGTAATAATAATATAATATTATAATATTATATTATTATTAAGAATACAATCCCCTTTTTCCGCATGTCCATATACCCTATGTAAGATTGTAAGATTGTAAGATTGTAAGATTTTCGAAGTTTTTTTCTGATGTGCAGTAAAAATAAACTGAAATTTATTTGGTTATGTGCCCGATTTTTTGTAACTTTGCAGCAGCAAAGCCCAAGGCTGCTAATCTAAGGTTTGGGGGGAGAAAAGAACCTGAAATGGCAGCTGTTAGGTAGGACGAGCATTTAGCTATAGATGCCCTGCTGCTGCAGGGCTGGCTGATTGTATGCCGCTCCAGAAGAGAAGCACGATCTGCCCCGCATCCTCATTGGGACAGGTAGGCTGGACTCACCACGATGGTTACACAAATCTTACAATCTTACAATCTTACATTCTTACACGGGGTGGTTCCGCAGTGGATTCTGCCGATGTAACAGCTAAGGAATCCCAAATCAACAATGTTGCCCTGAAATCTGAAATGACAAGGGGGCCTGGGGAAAAGGAATGTGGGCTCAAATTTGAGCTCACATGTCTCAGCGGGACAAGCCAAGCGGGCTGGGCCCGAGCGCTTTTGTTACACGATTTATTAAATAATGTGTAAAAACCGCGTAAAAACGCTGAATTCTTGCTGGAAATGAGTATATTTGTAGGCTAAAATTATAAAGTTTTGCTATATGCGATGACAAAAGTCACTCTTTTATGGTTATATGAAGTACGAAAATACATTCAAAGCGATAGACCAGATACTCTGGAAGGAACAGGGCTGCGGCAGTGAGCTGGACTACTTGGAGCAGAAATCGTGGATGCTCTTCCTGAAATACCTCGACGACCTGGAAACAGAACGCGAGGAAGAAGCCGAGCTTGACGGCAAAAGCTACAAGCGACTGGTGTCAGGCTTCTACCGCTGGAGCCAGTGGGCCACACCCAAGAAGCGCGACCCTCAGACGGGCAAGATGGTGCTCGATACTGTCAACGCCATGAGTGGCGACGACCTGGTGGAGTTTGTCGACCAGAAGCTCTTCCCTTACCTCAAGGACTTCCAAAATACTGCGACTCAGACGGATAGCCTTGAATACAAGATAGGTGAAATCTTCGGCGAGCTGCACAACAAGATCCGCTCCGGTTTCAACATGCGCGAGATTATCAACATGATTGACGAGCTCCACTTCCAGAGCGCTGAGGACAAGCACGAGATGACGGTGCTCTACGAGAGCAACATCCAGCGCATGGGTAATGCCGGCCGTAATGGCGGTGAGTATTACACGCCGCGCCCCCTGATTCGCAGCATCATCCGCGTGGTTGACCCGAAGATAGGCGAGACGGTCTACGACCCTGCCTGCGGTTCGGCTGGTTTCCTCTGCGAGGCTTTCCTCTACATGAAGGAGAAGATCAAGAGCGTGAAAGACCACGAGACCTTGCAGCGAGACACCTTCTACGGCAAGGAGAAGAAGGGGCTGCCCTATATCATCGCCACGATGAACATGATATTTCACGGCGTGTCGGCCCCCAACATTACGCACGGTAACACGCTGGCGATGAACCTGAGTCAGATTCAGGAGAGCGACCGCAAGAACGTCATCCTGACCAATCCGCCCTTCGGTGGCAATGAGCGAGGCGAGGTGCTGCAGAACTTCGAGATTCGCACGTCGGAGACGGCCTATATGTTCATGCAGCACTTCATCAAGATGCTGAAGGCTGGCGGTCGGGCGGGTATTGTCATCAAGAACACCTTCCTGAGCAATGGCGATGCCAGTGCCATCCGCAAGATGCTCTTGGAGAACTGCAACCTCCACACCATCCTCGACCTGCCTTCGGGCGTGTTTACGGGTGCCGGCGTGAAGACGGTTGTGCTCTTCTTCACTAAGGGCGAGCCGACGCAGAAGATTTGGTACTATCAGGTAGACAAGCACTTTACCAAGACGCAGCCGCTGACTGAGGCTGATATGGAGGAGTTCCTCAGTTTGCAGAAGACGCAGGCAGAGAGCGAACACTCGTGGACGCTCGATGTGAGCACCCTCGACGACAGTTGCGATCTCAGCGTGAAGAACCCCAACAAGGTAGAGGCGGTTGACGAGCGCACACCCAGCGAGATTGCAGAGACCATCCTTGCCCTTGGGCAGGAGAACCAGACGCTAATTAACGAAATCATGGAGATGGTGAAATGAAAGAAGAGAAGCAAATTGTCGCGACAGTGTCGACAGAATCTCTGATACAGGATTTGCGTCAGATTATCGAACAGGCTCGTGGTCACGTTGCAGCTACAGCCAACTATGCCCAGACTATGATGTACTGGCATATAGGTGATCGCATTAATCGCGAAGTACTTGGAAACAAGCGTGCAGAGTATGGAAAACAAATTGTTGCGCAGGTTGCGCAACAATTACAAAGAGAGTATGGAGAGAAAGGATTTGATAAAAGTTCCATCACTAGGATGATGAAATTTGCAAAACTATTCCCAGATTTCCAAATTGTTGCGCAGCTTGCGCGACAATTGTATTGGTCTCATTTTGTGGAGGTTCTGCCTCTGAAGGATGATCTTCAACGCGAGTTTTATTTGACTTTGGCTGCATCAGGAAGATGGGGGCGCGACAGACTTCGTAAGGAAATCGACGGCATGCTTTTCGAACGTACAGCCATCAGCGGCAAGCCCGAAGAGTTTATCAAGAAAGAACTCTCCACTTTGCGCGATGATAACGTGATGTCACCCGACCTTGTATTCAAAAGTCCATATTTCCTGGAGTTTACGGGCTTGAAAGACATGTATAGCGAGAAGAGCCTCGAAGATTGTTTGGTGGCTCATTTAGAGCAGTTTATTATAGAACTGGGCAACGGCTTCAGCTTTGTAGCTCGTCAGAAACGAATGATTATCGATGGTGAGGACTTCTATCTCGACTTGCTTTTTTATCATCGTCGTCTGCATCGCTTGATTGCCATCGACTTGAAGAAAGGCAGATTCAAGGCAGAGTATAAGGGACAGATGGAACTCTACCTGCGTTGGCTGGAGCAGAACGAGGTGGAGCCAGGCGAAGAGTCGCCCCTTGGATTGCTACTATGCACAGAGGGCAGTGAGGAGCAGATAGAACTGCTGCAACTCGACAAGGCAGGCATAAAAGTTGCTAAATATCTGACGGAGTTACCTCCGCGCGAAGTCCTGCAGCACCAGATTCAAAAGTCTCTGGAGATTGCCAAGGCTCGATTTGAAAATCTAATAGATGAGACTAAGGCATGAAAGAAGGTTGGGAATATAAGAAAATAAAAGATATTGGATCAGTAATAGGCGGAACTACGCCCAATACAAACATTGCGGAGTATTGGGATGGTAATTTTTGTTGGATTTCTCCTGCAGAATTAGATGGAAGCCATTATCTTTATGATTCAAGAAAGAAAATAACTGAAGCTGCAGTAAAAGCAAAAAGCTTAAAGTTACTACCAGCAGGAACTGTCATTTTATCTTCTAGAGCCCCTATCGGTAAGGTTGTAATCAATAAGGTTCCAACATATTGCAATCAAGGCTTCAAGTGCGTTATATGTGGTAAGGAAATATATAATGAATTTCTATATTGGTGGTTATGGGGAAAGACAGAGTACCTAAATTCCTTAGGGACTGGAGCTACATTTAAGGAAATCTCTAAAAAGGTTGTTGAAGACATCACTATCCCAGTTCCTCCTCTCTCCGAGCAGCAATCCATCGTTGATTATCTGGACTCTGCTTTTGCTAAGATAGATGCGATGAAGGCTAATGCAGAAAAAGCCCTCAATGAAGCCAAAGCCCTCTTCCAAGCATCACTCAAAGAAATGCTTGAACCAAAAGAAGGGTGGGAAGAGAAAACTCTACCCGATATTTCTGAGAATCTTGATAGTAAACGTAAACCTGTGACAAAGGGAAAACGGGAAGCTGGAATATACCCATATTATGGTGCATCCGGCATAGTAGATTATGTAAGTGATTATATATTTGATGAAGATATACTTCTGATTTCTGAGGATGGTGCAAATCTTGTTGCGAGAAGTACTCCTATCGCTTTTTCAGTTTCAGGTAAGGTGTGGGTCAACAATCATGCGCATATATTGAAATTCCAGAATATCTATACTCAATACTTTGTTGAATATTACTTTGCATCAATTAAGATAGATGAGTATGTTACTGGAGCTGCACAGCCTAAGTTTAGTCAAAAGAATATGAATAAACTACCTATATGGATACCTTCTCTCTCCGAGCAGCAATCCATCGTCGAAACCCTCGACTCTCTCAAATCCAAGGTTGACCGTCTTCAAGCGAACTACGAGAAGATTTCTCAGGAGTGCGATGCCTTGAAACAAGCTATATTACGACAAGTTTTTGAATAAATAAAAAAAAGAAATAATATGTTAGAAGGAATGTTAAGAGATGACGAAGAGAGAAAAAGAATTGGTAACACCATTCAGGTTCTTCGTGTACAACAAGGTCTTACTGTTGATGAATTAGCACAAAAGGCAGGTGTGGGCAGTAGTCTGCTTACACGTGTAGAGTTAGGAAAGTTTAATGTTAGACTTGATGTCCTTTCATCTGTTGCTGAGGCGTTGGGATATAAAGTGGACTTTGTGAAAAAGGATTAGAGAATTATATTACTATGAACGAAGCGCAGACACGACTGAACAAGATTGACCCCAAGCTGAGGGATGCCGGCTGGGGAATAGTTCCAGGAAGTAAGATTCTGGTGGAACAGAGTGCTTTCGCACCTGGTCGCATTACAACTACTGGGCATAAGAATCCGAAGAAGGCTGACTACATACTGGAATACAAGGGGCAGAAACTGGCCGTGATAGAGGCCAAGAGTGACGAGAAGGACGTGGCTGAAGGCGTGGGCCAGGCCAAGCTCTATGCCGATGCGCTGAAGATTCGCTATACCTATAGCACCAATGGCGACGACATCTGGTTTATCGACATGGGTGTTAAGTCTGGCAAGGGAGAATATATCATTCCCAGCAAGGAACACGATATAGACCATTTCCCAACGCCACAGCATTAAAGGCGATTAGTATTCCTGTTCCTACACTTATCGAGCAAAAAAGCATAGTTGATTATCTCGACTCTCTCAAATCCAAGGTTGACCGCCTCCAAGAGAACTTCGACAAGATTTCTCAGGAGTGCGACGCATTGAAACAAGCAATGTTAAGACAAGTATTTGAATAACTAGGTTACAGTAACAATATAAAAATATGTTTATGATGCAAACAAAAAGAAGATTCATGCTTATATCTTTTATGAGCATACTTTGTGCAAAAACATTCGCTCACGATTTTGCTTTGAAAAATTCAGATGGGGTAACCATATATTACTCCTTTAACTTCGATAGAAATGAAGTAAAGGTCACTTTTAGAACGTATTATGGAGATCGTTTAAAGAATTGTTATTCTGGCAGTGTGGTGATACCAGATTCCGTTACTTACGAAAGACGCACCTATCCGGTGACGAGTATTAGTAACTATGCGTTCGAAGAGTGTTCGAATTTGACGAGCATTACTATCCCTAATTCTGTGACAAGCATCGGTGATAATACGTTCAATGGCTGTAGTGGCCTGACGAGTGTGACCGTTGGCGACTCTGTTGAGAGCATTGGTGATTACGCGTTCGACGGTTGTAGTAGTATGACTAGCGTGAATATCCCCAACTCAGTTATTAGCATCGGTAAATTTGCGTTCATTAGTTGTGATGGTCTGACGGACGTGAACATCCCTAATTCCGTAACCAGCATAGGGTCTGATGCGTTCGAATGGTGTAGTGGCCTGACGAGTTTGACCATCGGCAGCTCTGTGGAGAGCATCGAACTTCAGACGTTCCAAGGTTGTGTAAGTCTAAGGAGTTTGACCATCGGAAGCTCTGTGGCTAGTATCTGTAAATATGCGTTCACTTATTGTGAAAAATTAGAAGATGTATATTGCTATGCGGAGAATGTACCTAGCACGGATGCTGATGCTTTTAAAGATTCACATATAGAGCGTGTGACTTTACACGTTCCAGAGTCTTCTGTAGAAGCTTATAAAACAACATCCCCTTGGAGAAACTTTAAGGAGATTATAGCAATACCAAATTATATGCTGACATACATGTTAGACGGTGAAGTTTATAAGACCTATAAGTATGAAGAGAACAGAGAAATACCTGTTGAACCAGAACCAACCAAAGAAGGATATATTTTCTCAGGCTGGAGCGAGATACCCGAAACGATGCCAGACCATGATGTGGAGGTAACAGGAACATTCACCGTCATTAAGTATAACCTGACGTACATAGTTGATGGCGAGGAATACAAGACTGTTGAAATAGAATATGGTGCGGAAATTACTCCCGAAGCGGGTCCTGAGAAGGAAGGCTACACCTTCACCGGCTGGAACGAGATACCTGAAACGATGCCTGCACATGACGTAACTGTTACAGGCTCGTTTGAGAAAATTATATTGGGCAAATGCGCCACCCCAACCATCTCCTTCAAGGACGGAAAGTTCAAATTCGAGAGCGAGGATGAGGGTGTGGAGTTCAAGTGGTCTTTCAACATCGTCAATAACAGTGGTAAAGGAAGCGAGGCGGGCACTCCCACCAAGTTCATTGTCAGCGTCTATGCCACCAAGGATAACTACGAGGATTCCGAGACGGCAACAATGGAAATGGACATGCGCAGCCCCATTGGCGATGTGAACGGTGACGGCAAGGTAGATGCTGCCGACATTGCGAAGCTCGTGGAGATAATTCTAGGAATGTGAAAAGAGTGACAAAAAAAGAGAATTGGCAAGTGTGTCACGGCACCTGCCACTTCTCCTCTTACAAACTCAACATAAAATCAGTAGTCTAATGTATCTACTAATTTCCGATACACGCCACGCTTCGTGTTCTCAATGCAGTGGTCTTTAACCAAACGCGACAGGGCTTTCTGGGCCGAGTGGTTGTTTGAGTATCCGAAGATCTGAGTGAACTCCACATTGCTGAAGGTTGCAGGCAGCCTACTGAAGCACTCTGAGAAGTGGGTGCTTCGACGTTTGCCCATGTTGTCAGCATCTATGAGCTGGTTCTCAAAATACTGGCGGGCATACTCGCCGAAGAAGTAATGCTGGCTACGGTATTGAATGTCGAGGACTAACGAGCATAGTTGTTTGTCGATGTCGTCAATTTCGTAGGTGCCTGTTTCCTCACGCTCCTGCCAATGGCGCATGTCAATGAA
This sequence comes from uncultured Prevotella sp., assembly GCA_946404405.1. Classification (GTDB taxonomy): domain Bacteria; phylum Bacteroidota; class Bacteroidia; order Bacteroidales; family Bacteroidaceae; genus Prevotella. The sequence continues at coordinate 5,436 of CAMJDL010000057.1, read as the reverse complement.
GGGGGCAGAAATGTTCATGCCGTAATGAGGCACGCGCTTGATGAGCATTTCGTCGGCTTTGTCTTGATTGAAGCCAGCTATGTCTATGTGGTCGCTTGTCCACTGCCAACAGTGTTCCGTTAATGTCCATAAGGGCAGTTCGCCTTGTCGCTTATCGAGCTTGTATGCCCAGTCGCGTAGTACAGTTTCGTTCTGGTTAGCCATATACGAAGGTTTCTTGAGCGGCATCATCTTGAAGCCTGTCGGCGGGATAGGCAGTACTGCCAGGCGCAGGGCGAGACCCTCGGCGAAGGATTTACTGTTGACCTTGTGCTGTAATGCCAGCGGGGTGCCCGTAGTGACAATGTTCCAATAGACGCAGAACTCTCCACGTATACTGTCGGAATTCTTATACGCCATTCCGTCCTTTTCCGAATGGAATGCTTTCAGTTCGAAGGCCAGCTTCTCTATCCAGGCTCCACCCTTCTGTGCCCTGATGGTAGAGTCAAGCTCAGTGTCGAAGGTGAGCAGATGCAGATGCCAAGGCTCGTCATAGATTGTCTCCACGGCATTGATCATGTCCTCGATGAATACGCTGTTGCTGGTGCGGGCAGGATGGATGCGTATGATGTCGGTTGGCTTCTTCAGCGCAGCCTTTTCCTGCTCTTTCTTAGATGTTTCGCGTTCGTTCTTTTTACGGTTATACGCATTGATGTTGTCAATGCCTTTCTTGTCAACAATAGCGATGGGTTCAGAAAGAATATCAAAAAGACGAGCCAGCACTCTTTTTCCGCTTGCGGGGTCGCCGATGCCGTTGACGTTGTAGTTCAGACGCTTCTTTTCTTCAGGTTCATCATAGAAGCGATACCAACAACGCGTCATCAGCGTGCCAAACAAAGCAGCGGCTGAGAACAGCAGCATGGGCCAGAGACCACGGGGATGAGGTTCGCAGATTTCACGCAGGCACGGGAAATGAGGGAAAAGCGATTCTATGACGTCACTCCACTTGTCGAAGGGCAGGTCGGCCATGGGGTCGGCAACCTTGTCGTTCAGGCTTTCGCTGACACCTGCCATTCTCATGGCCTGTTGCAGTTCCTTAGGCACACGGAAGTATGAGGGATGCTCACATATATACTTCATGTGACGCTGTACATCCTCATTGCGTTCGTCAATAATGTCCTGTACAAAAGGAATCTCACTGACAATCTGCGTCAACAATTGTGGGTCGTTGTCGGTAATCAGTGTTAGCATCCTGCCTATCTTCATCATGGTGGCATGACGGTCACCAACGGCGGGTGTGCCAATAATGTCAACGAGGTGCTTAACAATGCTGCTGTAGGAGTACTTCCCGCGATACAGCTGCTCTGACAGTGTCTTGGCCTGCTCCGCAGTGGTGACAGGTGCTGGCTGAGCGGTGGCAGTGGTGGCTATGCCCTCTTTCTGCTGCCATTTCAGCACGGTCGGGGCTGTCTTGCCTTCACGGTAGTCTTGGCCATAGCGCTGTTCATAGGTGGCGTTTTGGTAAGTAAAGATTTCCTTGTCAAGATACAGCAGGTCGGTGGTTGTTGAGGTGAATGCTATTCTCGAGGCATCCTTGCAGCTTTTGTCAATATTAGCCTCCAGCCCTAACTTCTCAGCCATCTCGTATTGGTTGTCAATCAGGTTGCCCCAAGGCTCGCGGGCCTTGAAAACCACTTTGATGCCCTCACCGCTTGGTGTGATGAATACTGACATGATGCCCTCCTTCTTGAAGTCGATGGTCGACTGCCAGCGCTCATAAACAAGGTGGGGGTCTCCCTCCAAATGGTCAAAGTCACAAACTGCGAGACCCGTCAGATGGGCGTACTGCTGTTCGCGCCAGCAGCTACGCTTACCTTTGTTGTAGCTTTTCTCTCCAACGCTCTCGTCAAACCATGCCGAGAAGCAATAGGCCGGCAGACTGGTCTTGATGCTCTGAGCCCAAGCCCTTACGCGTTTTTCTGGAACCTGAGTCAAGCGCGGGTTGCGCTTGAGCTCAGTCTTCAGCCATCTTTTGTACTCGGGGGAGTCTATGTAACTTCCCCACTTGTTGTTCTCAAGATCATCAAGCACCCTGCGGTACTCTCTTGTCTTCACATCAGCCACTTTTGTGGCTCTCGCCAAAGCTTCCTCAGTGAGAGGTTGCATCGGAGAAAAAATCGAATTTTGATAACTTAGAAATCCCATAAGTCGAAATTTTTAGCAGTTGAACTATGTTTAATTTCTCTCTTTACCACTTCTATATGCGTGGCATCCAGCAGTTGAGTGTAGCTGCCGTCAGGGTGACGTTCTGATCTGGCTTTCATGTTTACCGCTACGATTTCCCCTATAAGAAACTCTTTTACGGCGTTATTACCATGTAAGGTGACCACAAACTCATCTTTCGTTGCAGCATCACTTAGAACCATAACTTTCTTGGCTTCCTTGAAGCCTTTGCCCTTAGGGCTTTGCTCGAATTTAACGTCCTCAAGAGCTTGGACTTTAAATATTCTTTTCATAATAATTTAAATTTACTCAGTTTTGCCTTAACTTCGCCTCTGTATTTCCGTTCATGAATGAGGTATACCACGGAAAAGAAGAAGCATCGCTTTCAGCTTTATCACTGATTTCGGTGCAAATTTACTATAGATAATTTTACCCTGCAAGCAAAAAAAAGAATGTCCGAAAAAAAAGGATTTTTTTTCGGACAAACTCGCAAATACTAAGTGAAACGTTGTTCGTAGCAAGATAATCATGCCATTTTCTGCCAGTAATCATCTATTATCATACTGCATATTTTTATATCATTATTAATTTTTGAAATTCTGTTGTTTTCTTTATCTGTCAGTGACAAAATGTCATCATCAAACTTCTCTATGTCGATAGAGTAGCTTAAAAGGTCCATCTCTTTTCTTATATAATCATAAAAGGTCGACCTTGAACAACTAACACTAATATTGTGTTCTTCCAAAATTTTTGTATATTCTTCTGGAGTCATCTTTTCATGACCATTTCCAAAGAAGCCTGACCTTATCATTGACAAAACCATTCCATGACGTTTCTTCTTTAATATGGGTGCAAATTTTTGTAAAGTGGCTATGAGTGTTTTTTCATCCAATCTCTTTGACTTATAATCTGACGGAACGTGTTTAGGCTTTAGGTGCCCCAAATAGCATGAATATTTTAAAGTCTTGTTATTTGCGATAGCTAATCCGTCATCAGTTCTTTCTGTCTGGTGCCTTTTCAATTCTTCCATATATCGTTCTACATTTTTGGGGGGCTCTTGACTGCCGACGTAATACATCTTTAATGCAAAAAAGCACAAATGATGTTCCGGCTCATCTAGGGGCTTATATAATAATAAAATGTGTTTTTGCTCTCTGACATCCCTCAGTGTCACCGTTTTCTCGTTAACCAGTTTCTTATTTCTTGAAATTAATAACATAGCCATCAAATTTAAAAAAAACTCGGCAAAAGTAACACTAATTTTTCAATCCACCAAATAAAACATTAAAAAAGCGCCAAACGGACAAAGCGATAGTGGACAGGAACAGAAATCAGAAACGCAGTAGTAAAGTAAATAGTGTTATAATTATATTAATGGTTTGATTTATAGTTGTTTGACTCCCCTTGACACCGACCGACATCAGATGTACACTTTCGCCTTGTCTCTTTCGCCTGTCTTCAACAGAAGGCTCGTTTTCACTGTGTATGCGCACGACCTCTACCCGCCACTTTCAGCCCTCAGCATCCCGCACTGTGACGCCTGCGTTCACTCCGACCAGACGCCCGCTTTATTCCGAGCCGACACCGTGTTTACCCGCAGTATTCTCCCACTGAGTCAGGGGGAGCCAGAGGGGGTCTGACCCCCCTTCCGTTCTGCCTGTTCAGACCTCCCCTCGCCCCTCCTCGCTCGGCCGAAGGACGCTTGCAAGGCAAGAACTTAGGAGGGGAAGCCCCGGCAGAGAATTCCCCCCCTGAGTCAGGGGAGGTTAGGAGGGGGCTGAAGAATCATTTTCTTTGAAAAAAATCACCAAAATGTTTGGCGGTTTCAGGATTTTTTTGTAACTTTGCACTGTCAATCATGATAGACACAGAAAGCGGGAGGCGGCGGCCCGGTGTAGTTCGCCGTAGAGTATCTAATACTAAGAAAAACATTTACAACTATGGCACGTAATGTGATTACTTTCCTGGTGAACTTGCGCAAGAACAAGAACACCGCCTCGAAGACCTACGGACAGTACTACCCTGAGGCTGAGCCTAAGGAGCCGCTGTCGCTGAAGGGCTTCGCACGCCACCTGGCCGAGCATGGCAAGCTGGCAACGTATGAGATGCTGGTTCTGGTGCTTCAGAACGTGGTCTCGTGTATGAAGGAGCTGAGCGCGCAGGGACAGCCCGTGAAGCTCGACGGTCTGGGCACGTTCTACCCCTCGATTGAGGGCACGCCTGCGCCCGACGTGGCTACCGGCGCCGCCAACATCGACCTGCTGATCAAGGGTGTCCACCTGAGGTTCCGTCCCGAGGGTGCCGGCACGCCCGACGAGAAGCTGACGTCGCGTGCGCTGAAGGACCAGTGTGTGTTCGAGGCTTACCAGCTGGTGGAGTCGAAGACGAAGGAGGTCGACGGCAAGATGAAGACCTACCAGGAGCGCACGCCGCTGAGCACGTACGCGATTGCGACGGCGGAGGAGCCTTAAGCCCCCTCCAACCTCCCCCCGAAGGGGGAGGCTTTTTTTATGTGCGATTGTTCAGATCACCCCTAGCCCCATTCCCGAGCAAGCTCGCCTACCCGTAGCCTTTCCTGACTCAGGAGGGGAATTTTGTAGGCGGGCGGATTCCTCCCCTGAGTCAGGGGAGGTTAGGAGGGGTCTGAACGGCCTCGTGGTTATCTTCTCTATCGAATACTGCAGAATCGGGCAAAAAACGACCAAAAGCTATATTAAAATAGGTAAAGATGACGTTTTTTGCGTCATTTTAACATTCTACATCGTCATTATTCTATCACTATTCATTTCGGCTGAAGACTCAGGCGGTACTCGCTGGGCGACAGGCCAAGGTGCTTGGTGCAGTAACGGCTGAAGTAAGAGAGCGACGTGAAGTTCATACGGTCGGCTATCTGAGTGAGCGACAGGCGTTCGTCGTTCAGATAGTCTTTCAGTATAGGAATCGTATGGCGGTCGATGTACGAGGTGACGCTATGGCCCGTTACGCGTTTGATGGTGGCCGACAGGTACTTGGGCGAAACGTTCAGCCGTTCGGCATAGTAGCTCACATCGCGCTCAGTTCGGCTAATGCCTGTCGAAAGCAGAGCCATCAGCTGCTTAACGATGTAGGCCGTGCGGTCGGTATGTGTGTCTGTCGATTCCCGTTGGGCATGAGCCTCGAAGATGTCGTACATCATCGTCAGGCAGAGGCTGCCCATCAGTTCGCGATAGAACTGCAAATGACGGTCGTCCATTC
>CAMJDL010000056.1 GCA_946404405.1 uncultured Prevotella sp. | reverse complement strand
ATGCCAGAACCGCGCCCACAGTCTGGTCGCAGGGCAGCGTGTGGACAATCGGCTCTTTCGTGAAGATGTCGAAGTGCTCCACCGAGTGGTACAGGATGATGCCCCCCACGGCAATTCCCCGTAGTGCATCAGCCACCTCAATTCGCCGGTTGGCCAGTCCTCGAGTCTTGTAAAGTCCCTGAATCACCGTGCAAATATACAAACTTTTCTGCATTGGTGCAAGGAAAAGCTGAAAAAACAGCAAGAAGCAAACATCCCGCTCCTGTCATCAGTTAGGGGCGGGATGTGCTGTTATTGTTCAGTCTATTCGTTGTTCCCAAGAAAGGAGATGCGCTTCAGTGGCAGCATGTTCTTATCCTCGTCGGTCATCTTGTCGTAGAACTCCTGCCACATATCGATGAAGTCGTTGCCGTCAATCAGTCGGATGAACTCGCGCGAGCTCGTAGTCTCCCTCCTGGCATCGGGCGAGAACGAGCCGCTGGTCACGAACAGGGCAATGTCGCCAGCACGCAGCACGCCAAGCAGGGCGCGTATTTCGGAAGCACCGATGGCCGTTTCGGGCTTATGCTTTACCTGCACCTTAATGCGTGGTGTCTGCGCTCCCAGCGGATCAAGGTAGGCAATGATGTCGATGCCGCCGTCCTTGCCCTTTGGAGCGATAAACGGCGTGTGATAGTCCATAGCCCGCAGCAGGGCGGCCACCATGTCCTGAAACTCATAAGGACTCTTCGAGGCAATAAACTGACGGATGCCTTCGCGGGCGTCTGACTCCAGCAGGTCGAGATTCCTCGAGTTGTCTTTCTCGGCCGTCTCGTCCGTAGGTCCCTCGTCGGGATTATCATCCTTCGGGTTCAATCGCCGCCATTCGTTGTAGGCATCGTTGGCAATGTTCATCACCTCTTCAGGCGTCTTCTTTAAGGCAGCCTCTCCTTCCGGTGTCACGTACCAGTTCCCGTTCTTCTTCACAATGAATCCTGCTTTCTGATAGTCAATTGAGTAGAACTGGAAGCTGTTCGTCCATCGAATATACTTCATCTTTCCGGCCGGCTCACGCTCCCATTCGGTCAGTTCCACATTTTCGTTTACAAACGGATAGAGTTCCTTGGCAGGCATACTGCCGCCGCGTCGGCTCATCTCCTTCATTACCGCATACAGCGTCTTGGTTGCACAGGCTTTAGTCCTGCTGAACTTTTCTTTTACCATATAATTATCGTTTTATCTATTTCCCTTCATCCTATTATGAGTCTTACACAACATCTGGCAGTTCTCGATTGATGTTGAACCTCCCTTGCTCCAAGCCGTCACGTGGTCGGCATCCATTTCTTCCAGTTTCCAGATGCGATACTTATTCGCTTCGTGACCTTCTGCGCAATACGGACAGTTACTGACGCCCTCTGCTTTCGCTTTTTCAGTCTGCTGCTGGTATACCTTGCGCATTGTGGGCTTGTCGAAGAGACGGACGTTCAGCAACTTAGTTTCCTTTCGGCCACCGAGCACATACTCAAAGATTCCTCGTCGGTTTGTCACAAAGTCATCGTGCATCAGTTCATATACCTTGGCCGAAATATCCGTATGATTAAGAGGGTGACGATGGAAACGCTCGTAGAGTTCACCCCAGTTTAACCCTTGCATCTCGTCATAGACATCATCGAATATGCTGTCCACCCAATCAATGACGGTATTGAAGTAGGCCTTAATCTCGTTGATGTTCTCGTCACGCCGATGGGCAGACATGTACCCGTCCACGTTGCCCTTGCTTACCCATTCTAAAGCCGTCGCCAAGAACTGCTGGCGATTAGCGGGACCTTTCACGTAACTCTCCCAGCGCTGAATGTTGGCATTTCCTGAATTAGAGAATTCTTCCTTGCACTTCGTGACGAACGGTCCAGAGAAGACTGCATTAAGTTCCTCCTGACGATTGAGCGGAATGCCCGCTATATTGATTGTCTTGAACCAATCCTTGATTTCTTCTTCGGCATTCTCACCCTCACCTTCACAGATATATATCAACAACTTCGTTTGAAGCACCTTTTTCTGCTGGCCTTCATTCAGTCCGTCGAAGATTTGCTCCAGGTCGTTAATCTTCACGGCAAACTTATTCCGCAAGAAGCGTCCCAGCGATGTAATACGCTGCTGACCGTCGAGCACTTCCAGCCTTCCGCCATCCACCCGGTTAAAGTAGATGAGTCCAAGCGGATAACCTTTCAGTACAGAATCAATAACGGCCACGTCCCGCTTACCGTCTGCATAGATATAGTTACGCTGATACTCGGGCTGAATAGTCAGTTGCCCAGCCAAGCCATACAGTCCCTTGCCCTCAAGTTCGTTGTACTCAAAACCGTCGCAAATCTCGGCAACGGTATAGATTTTCAGTTCGGTCTTCATGCTTATTGCTTTTTGCGGATTAAGATTCTTGCGTATGGTTTTACAGGGTAGCCATCTTCCATATAGTACAGTTGGCCTTGTCTAAGGCTTGGATTCATCTTCTTTAATTCTGGGGGGAGTGGCTTTAAGCCTAATTCTTTTCCAGAGTCACCTTCAGCTATTCCAATAATTTCGAATTGCTCTGGGCAATATTTGTCAAGGAATGATTTTGGCAAGCCCATTACCCCTTCATAATCCGATGGAATTGAGTCCGTGTATGGTACTTCTATTGCATCATAATTCTCATAACGGATATATTCTTTACGGCCTCTTATCTCTTTATGTTTGCTATGTTTGAAGTTCTCTTCCATAGTCATGAGCCGTAGAGGATGGTGACGCCGGCCGTGATCAATATTAGTAAACCAACAGCAGTTACGGAATTTGACAAGACTCGTGTGCTCATCAAAGACACCATCGGCATAGCTGACTCGTGGAACTCCTATACGGAAATACGCATTACCATTATGAAAACCATTCCCTAACCACATTTTATTATTCTTGATAAGCGGAAAGATTTCTTTGTAAGTAACTGCATTCATGTTACCAATAATGATAAATTGCTTTTTCGATTCCATCAGCCAAACAACAAACTCACGGAAGAGTGAGAACGGCGGATTCGTCACAATGATGTCAGCCTCATCACGCAGCCGTCGTATCTCCTTGCTGCGGAAATCACCATCACCCTCCAGATACTGCCATTGCAAATCTTCGATGTTTATACGATTGTCGCCCGTAACATCATGTTCAAGCACGAATATCTTGCCATTCGTTTTGCTCTTGTCTGAATTGAAGTAAGGCTGCTGTGTCTCAAATAGTGTCGGCTGATACGATGTCTTGTATTTCTTGCTTTCTGGGGCATAGCTTGTAGAAATCAGTTTCTTCAATCCCAACAGTTCAAAGTTCTGCGCAAAGAATTTGGTAAAGTTACTCCACTCCGGGTCGTCGCAGGGCAAAAGCACCGTCTTACCACGAAACACATCAGGGTCGTAGTCAAGATATGCGTTTATCTCCTTCTGAATGTCGGGATACTGCGTATAGAACTCGTCGTTTTTCACTGTCTTCGCATTTGCTAAGTTCGTATTTGCCATAACGATTAATAGTTTTGGAGCATCGACTATCAATCACGCCATGGCGCAAAAAGAGCGTGATGCATTTTGCGCATAGCAAGAGGCAAGCCTCGCATTGGTACCCCTGTCCAGCTGTATATGCACCACGCCTAAGCGTGTGCATCACTATTAACAGCTGGTACAGAGAGCCCATAACGAGCTATCCGTCACTTATTATTTCAATGCTTTTTATACCAATTTAAAGTTTGCGAGGCTTTTTGGCTATGCGCGAAATAATAGCGAGTGCTATTTGTTAGTCCGGATTTCTCCCCGAACCGTTGGCAAAGGTACGAAAAAGTAATGAAATAAATAAGTAAATAGGAAAAAAACTGCAAATAATGTGGGAAAACGTAGAAATATTTGTATCTTTGCATTCATGATAGATTTAACAAAACTAGAATTGAGACCTCTTATTTATAAAGAGAGGAAGGATATCCGGGATTTTGATATTCAAAACCCCAAGTCGTTGGATTCGTTTATGTATGATTGCCTGACGAGTTCACCTGTAGTTGAGTTTAACGGTGCGCCAGATTACATTCTTGACATCTTCAACAATGTATATTATATCACCACCATTATTCTCATGGAGCAGTTCCCCGTCATGTATCAAAGCAGATACATTCTTATCGCAGAACATACGAGTTCTCCCTTTAATGATCTTAATGAAGTGACCAGTGGTTTTCGTTACTTTGAGTGTTTGATTATTGCAATGGTGTATAACTACCTTCGCGTCCTGTGTCCTAACGTCTATACTAATGAAAATGACAATAAGTTGCTGAAAGCTTTTTGGGATTACCATTGTAAGGCACCTGTAGTCAAGGGCATAAACGGTAATTTGAGCTATTTGTTCTATGACAACATTCTGGATGACAAGTGGCTGAAACAATTTCGTATTGACAAAAGACGTTTCGAACCTCTTCATACATTTGAAGAACTGATGGCCATGGAAAAGCTGGAACAAGAAACCGAGAAGGACTTAACAAAGTTAAAGGCACGCAATACTGAATTAATGGCCGAAAACGATAAATTGAAAAATACTATAGCTTCTCTTCAAAAGGAACTTATGGAGCGAAAGCCTGACGTGCAACCTGAAGATGAGGAGGTCCAGATGCTTAACGAATTAGAGGGGCTACCTGTATTGAAGATATTGTGGCATCTGATGCAGCTGGATGGCGCAAAGGTAGAAGGGCATGGCAAGAAGAAATATGCGCAAAATTTATTGTCGACGCTTTCGACGATTCCTTACAATACGACCAAACATTTATGGGAAAAGGAAAACGACCCAGTTACTCGTCAGGAAGAAAAAATAACAAAGATGAATTTGTGGATGAAAGCTATCGGAATGAAGTATCAGCTATGATATTTATTTGCTCCAAAAGTTGATCCCAGACTTGGTATTTTAAAATACCATGGCCCTACACTTGGTATTATGTTTATTGCAGTTAAATAACTGAATAATAGATAGTTGTAAATTTGTAAGTTTCAATAATTATTCGTAAATTTGCACCTGAAAGCTACATGTTTTTGGGTGCTTTTCTTTATGAATATATGCCCCGACTATAAAATATAAATTATGAATATTTCAGGTAACATAAAGTTCTCGCTATTCGGATACGGATACCGGAACAGTCAGGGGGAGGCGGTGCTTCAGACACGGCCAGAAAGAGTAGCCGACATCTTGTCGGTCTACAAGTATATAACGTCCGATGCAGCCAAGGAAGCGCAGGATATATTAAGAAGTATGCGCGAGACGGCTACCAAGCAGGAACGTAGCGACTTCAAGAAGCTGAACTTCCGCTTCGTCACCTTCAGGGGTATTTTCTTTTCACGTAAGGCTTCGGCTTTGAATGTGCTCTCGCCTTATATAGTTGTCGACATAGACGGGCTCCACTCTACTGAAGAGGCCCACGGGCTGGTTCGTCAATTATCTGCCGACCCATACGTTGAGACTGCTCTTGCTTTTGTTTCGCCTGGCGGCTTGGGAGCCAAATGGGTGGTCGAGATTCCCGAATGGCTTCAAGGAGAGAACTACAAGGAGCAATACTTAGGACTTTGCCGCCATGTAGTGCTGCAATACGGCTATGAGCCCGACTGGGGCTGTTCTGACGTTTGCAGAGCTTGCTTCCTTGGACACGATGATCAATGCTACGTAAATCAAAAATACATAATATAGAATGACCAAGTTGAACTCTACAATTACCGAACAGCAGTTTTTTGAACTGCTTTGTCAACGCATCTATGATGCTAGTGTTAACATCGCCGACACCTACGATGAGTATCTGCGGTTTGCCTTCGTCTGCTCCATGTTTGGAGAAGTAGGGCGCCAGTGGTTTCACAAAATCTGTGCTTTCGACGATAAGTACAATGCCGCACAAGCCGACTTGCAGTTTAACAACTGTCAGAAGACTTCACGCCATGAGATAACTCTGGGCACTCTCGTTCACATGGCGAAGTTGCATGGGGTAGACACCACTAAGCCTCAAGAAGCGAAGCCTTGTAAGGGCAGACCGCGTAAGACGGATGCCGAGCGTGAGGAGGAACGCAAAAATCAGTTTGAGTTGGTGAGTCAAATGCTTAATAGTGCTTATCAGTTCCGTTACAATGTTCTCAGCGAGCGCATTGAAGTGAAACCCGGCGATGAGGATTGGCGCGATTTCGATGACCGTGAACTCAACGGAATACTCACAAGTTTGCACAGCAGCAACGTGAAGGTGTCGAAGGATAACCTCGCCACGTATATCGACTCCAGCAAATTCTCAGTCCCCTACAACCCTGTGGCTGCCTATGTGGAGTCACTAAAGCCATGGAATCACCGTAAGGACTACATTCGCCAAGTGTTTGACCATCTTCACTTGGAGGATGGGGTTGATCAAGAGTTCTTGTTTGAGTGTTTCAAGTTGTGGTTTACCTGCCTTGTGGGCTGTGGGGCAGGTCTTGACGTGACGAACCAGTTGATGCTGGTATTGGAGGGCGAAAAGGAAGGAACAGGAAAAACTGAATTTATTTGTCGGCTGCTACCTCCGGTTCTGCGCCAATATCTTTACACACCTGTACAATTATCTAGCTATAGGGATAAGGACGAATCGCTGGCAATGGCCCACAATATCATCTTCTTCCTCGATGAGGTCCAACTGAACCGCCAGACATTCAACAAGCTAAAGAACATGGTTGGCGGAGCAGGCGCTAACACCGTGACAGAGCGTGCACCATATAGTCATAGTGCCAAGGTGCGCAACGTACATGCTTCGCTCGCTGCTACGACTAACCACTTGGATTTTTTGCCCGAAGACCTGGGCAATCGCCGATTCCTTGTACTCCCAATTGTAGGTAGCGACAACTACGATGACATGCCTGTCGACAAGGCCTTTGCTCAAGCATATTATCTGGCAAAACATCCACGGAAATTTTCAACTCGAATCACACCGGAAATGGTTGCACGAATCAAGGAAATCAACCGGAAATACGTTGCCGAGGACATCTGCCAGGCAGTCATTCCAACCGTTTTGCGCCAGCCTAACGCTGGCGAACAAGCACAGGCGGTTACATCTGGCGAGATCATTAGCTGGCTTACAACTCGAACCGGGCCTAATCGTGAATATTCTCCCCATAAAGTTAATGCTGCAATGCGTAAATTGGGATTTGTCCCGTCGAAAACCAATAAAGGAAATATCTATATTGTCAAGCGAATCATTTACGAAGACCTGAAGCGCGAAGGAGAACAGCTTGCTATTCAGGAACTTAGGCAAGAAAATGAGTCGGAGTTACCATTCTGAAGAGTGACGAGTGACGATTGGTGTAAACACTTTCCAATGAAAAATAGAAAAATAAGATACTTTATTTATATTTTTTCATTAGAAAGTATATAGCATTGACGTCACTTGTCACAGACATAGATTCTGCTCCGACAAAACGCTACGTCCACACCGACCGAACACCAGCTTTGGTCGGGGTAATTCTTTTTTAGCGTACACAAAAAGCTCCCCCTTTTGTGTACTTTTTCTTGAAAAAAATCACCAAAATGTTTGGTAGTTTCAGGAAATTTTTGTAACTTTGCACTGTCAATCATGATAGACGAGAAAGCGGGAGGCGGCGGCCCGGTGTAGTTCGCCGCAGAGTATCTAATACTAAGAAAAACATTTACAACTATGGCACGTAATGTGATTACTTTCCTGGTGAACTTGCGCAAGAACAAGAACACCGCCTCGAAGACCTACGGACAGTACTACCCTGAGGCTGAGCCTAAGGAGCCGCTGTCGCTGAAGGGCTTCGCACGCCACCTGGCCGAGCATGGCAAGCTGGCAACGTATGAGATGCTGGTTCTGGTGCTTCAGAACGTGGTCTCGTGTATGAAGGAGCTGAGCGCGCAGGGACAGCCCGTGAAGCTCGACGGTCTGGGCACGTTCTACCCCTCGATTGAGGGCACGCCTGCGCCCGACGTGGCTACCGGCGCCGCCAACATCGACCTGCTGATCAAGGGTGTCCACCTGAGGTTCCGTCCCGAGGGTGCCGGCACGCCCGACGAGAAGCTGACGTCGCGTGCGCTGAAGGACCAGTGTGTGTTCGAGGCTTACCAGCTGGTGGAGTCGAAGACGAAGGAGGTCGACGGCAAGATGAAGACCTACCAGGAGCGCACCCCGCTGAGCACGTATGCGATTGCGACGGCGGAGGAGCCCTAAGCCCCCTACCAAGCCTCCCTCGATGGGGAGGTTTTTTTTTGCGCGGAGAATTCCTCCCCTGATCAGGGGAGGTTAGAAGGGGTCTGAACGGCCTCGTGGTGCGCTTGTTCAGACCACCCCTAGCCCCTCCTAACTAAGGAGGGGAATTTTTCTGCGGTTGATTCCTCCCCTGAGTCAGGGGAGGTTAGGAGGGGTCTGAAGGGCCGTAAGTCTTTTGCGCTTGTTCAGACCACCCCTGGCCTCATTCCCGAGCAAGCTCGCCTACCCGTAGCCTTTCCTGACTCAGGAGGGGAATTTTGAGGCTGTATGGGCGTACACAAAAGTCCCTTCTATGTCCTATGGTCGCTCAAGTAAACGAAGAGCCGGAAGGGTTGCGAACTACCGGCTCTTCAAGTTACTCTTATTTCAACATATCCTGCAGTTCATCGGGAGTGAACACAAATTCGGTGGAGTTGCCGCTCTCACTGCCGATGTAACGGTATCTGAGGTCTCTGTTGGTGTCGAGCACCTTTTTCAGGAAAGCGTGGACTGCAGGGCCGCCGTTTACCAACGAGGTCTTGACGTTTTGCTTTGCATCGTCGGCGTTGATCTTCATATCGTCAATGTTCAGGATGCTTTCGTCGATTTTGTACAGATAGACCACGCTGTTGCCTTCGACGACCATTTTCTCAAGGACGGTAGCATCGTCAATACTCATCGGCAGCTGCATATTGGTGGCATTGACCTCTGCATTCAACTTGTCTTCAGCCGTCAGACTCGTGTTGTCGGCAGCAGCTTTCACTTCGTCGGCCGTCAGCGCCATTTCGATGGTCTCTCCGCTTTCCTTGCCTTTGTAGACGAACCGCAACGACGCATTTGCATCAATGATGAGGTCAAGCATCGTCTTCTGGTTGCCCTCGGGGTTGGCAAAGTTTGTCAGCACCATCTGCTTCATGTCTTCGGGATTCTCCTTCATGGCCTGCATGTTGGAAAGCTGTTCGTTGATGGCTAATGTGTAAACCACCTCTCCGTCTTCATACGTTATGCTCTCGACATCGCCGACGGCTCCCATGCTGACGGGGCACTTCTTATTAGCCGCTTCAGCAGCGAGTTTCAACTTGTTGTCAGCAGTGCATCCGGCAAGCATCATTACCAGACAGCCAACGAAGGCCGCCATCATTACCATTCTCTTTCTTGTTGTCATCATTAAACTATTTTATTTGTGAAGTTTGTTACCGTCAATCTGTGGCCTGAACTTCTGCTGGCCGACGAACTCGCAGGCGACGTTGCACGAGCTGTGGGGGGCGAGGCTGATGTAGTTGTCGCTGAAGGTGACACCGTCGATGAGCTTGCCCTTTGGCGTGCGGAGCGAGAGGTGGAGCAGGTAGGCCACCTGGTCGGTGGGGTTGGTGACGGTGAGGGTGACGCGGGTCCTGCCGTCGGCTGCCACGTGGGTCTCGCTGATGCGGCACCCGTCGGTGCGGCTGGCGCCAATGGCCTTGTAGTCGGCCTGATGGAGTAGGGGCGTGTCGTACCAGGTGGAGTTGCTCCAGTCGAAGGTGTCGCTGTCGGCCGAGAGTGCGTAGACGTTCCGGGTGTCGCCCACTTCGAGGAACAGGTAGCCGTTGGGCTCGCTGAGCGGTTTCAGCCGGAAGGCGTCGGCGTGGCCGTTGGCAGGAACGGTCAGCTGCTTCTCCTGTGCGTCCAAGAGCCGTCCGCTGATGCCGTAGACCTTCATGCGGACTGTCGTGGCTACAGAGTCGAGCCGGCTGTTCACGGCCCGCACGCTGCGGTCGGCGTAGTTGTAGACCAGCTGCAGGGGCTCGCAGGCTTTCTTGACGGCATAGAAGGCTGGGGTGGGGCGCAGGTAGTAGTCGTAGAGCTGCCAGTAGAGGGCGGGTCGGGCGCTGTTGAGCATCCATTGTATGAGTCCCGTAGCCTTGGGCGCGTTGTAGCGGAAGGCTTCGAACATGGCGCGTGTACCGTCGTAGCCCACCATAGCGGCCTTGCGCAGATAGTCGTCGAAGCCCGCAGCCTCGCCGTAGCGTGCGGCTATGGTCTGGGTGAGCACGTTCAGGTTGTTGAAGGCTGACGCCGACGACGTGCAGTGATAGTCCCACACGGAGTCGATGGGCCAGCAGTTGCGCCCGATCATCTGCTCGATGGACTCACGGACGGGCAACTGGGCTCCCGTACACGTCTCGGTATTGAAGCCGAAGGCACCGCCGGGAGCCTCGGCGTGATACCAGTAGGCAGGGGCCACATACTCGTAGGGACCTTCCATCTTGGTGCCCGACGTGCCCGTGAGGTCGCTCTCCATCGCCTTGGCCGAGACTATCTGCGGACGGTCGTCGACGGTTCGCTGTATCTGCAGGTACTCATGCTCCAGCTCG
This sequence comes from uncultured Prevotella sp., assembly GCA_946404405.1. Lineage (GTDB taxonomy): Bacteria > Bacteroidota > Bacteroidia > Bacteroidales > Bacteroidaceae > Prevotella. Next base: position 8,069 of record CAMJDL010000056.1, on the reverse strand, counting down.
GGCACGGGCAGGCGGTCGCTGCCGGTAAACCAGGCCACTATCGACGGATGGTGGCGCAGATAGCGCAGCTGGTCGGCAAACTGGCGTGACACGAGCTGGACGTCGGCGGCCGAGGTGATGCCCCCGAAGTGAGGGTCGACGGGCTTGCCCAAGTACTCCTCCCACTCCCACTGGCAGCTCCAGCCGGCGAGGATCAGGATGCCCGTCTCGTCGCACAGGTCGTAGAGCGACTGCGAGTTGCCCCAGAAGCCCTCGAGGCGCACGGTGTTGAGGTTCATCTGCCGCACCAGCTCCAGCTGTCGGGCATTGCGCTCGGGCGTATCGCGCAGGAAGATGTCGTCGGTCCAGCCAGCCCCGAGCAGCTGTATGCGCTTGCCGTTGAGCGTGAAGGCGCGGTAGCCGTCGGTTGTGATGAAGCTGCCGACCTCGCGAATGCCGAACCTGACTGCCGTCTCGTCGCTCACCGAGCGCCCGTCGCCAGCCTCTAAGCGGAGGGTGTAAAGCTCGGGCTTGCCTAACGTGTGGCACCACCAGAGCCGGGGATTCCTGACGTGGAGCAGGGGTACGTCGTCGGCGCCGATGCGCAGCGACTTCGTCTCGTGTGGCTTCAGCTCGTAGGGCACGGAGAATCGCTTCCCCTCAAGTTCACCCGTCAGGTGCCCGCTGCACGGCTGTGAGCTGAGATTCCTGACGTCGGTCTCGACCGTCAGCCAGGCTTCGTCGAGGGTGCTCAGGTTCAGGCGCGTCTTGACATAGGGATGGCTCAGCACAACGGCTCCCGACCGCTTCACGCTGACCGGTCGCCAGATGCCCATGCTCTGGTCGGCGGGGTGGGGGTTCCAGTCGACGAAGCCGATGTTCGGGTCGCCGGGCTGTGCCGCAAACACCTCAACCGACAGCGTGTTGTGCTGGCGGGCCTGTCGGGTGACGTCAATCTCGTAGGTGCGGAAAGGGCCTCTCACCGTGTCGCGCGAGGCCACGAGGACGCCGTTCAGCCGGATGTTGGCGCTGTAGCCTATTCCTTCGAAAAGCAGCGTCACGTGCTCCTGCGGGCTCAGTCCGTCGAGGTCGAAGTCACGCTCGTAGACCCAGGGAACGCTGAACCGCAAGCTGTCAACGCGCTTGTAGTTCATGCCCTCGAGAATGTCGGGGTACTCGTCAGACTGGCTGGTCAGCACGCCCATGACGGTCGACGGTACGCTGGCTTCATACCACGTGCCGCCGGTAACGGCCGACGACTGGCAGCGCCAACCGTCGTCGAGCCTGACCACACGGTCATGAGCCGACATGGGCTGATGCGAAAACAGCACCAGCCCAAGTATAATAATAGGTATGTATTTCCTGAACAGCATATTACATGTTCATGCCGCCATCGACCTGAATGACCTGTCCGCTGATGTAGCTCGACATGTCGCTGGCCAGGAACACGGCGCACGAGGCGATGTCGTCGACCGTTCCGCCACGACGAAGGGGAATCTTCTGCTTCCACTGCTCGCGAATCTCCTCAGACAGCTGGGCGGTCATAGCGGTCTCGATGAAGCCGGGGGCTATGGCGTTGGCGCGGATGCCCTTGGGGCCCATCTCCTGGCCGATGCTCTTGGCCAGCGCAATGAGGCCAGCCTTCGAGGCAGCGTAGTTAGCCTGTCCGGCGTTGCCGTGAACACCTACGACTGAGGCCATATTGATAATCGAACCGCCGCGCTGGCGCATCATGACGGGCACGCAGGCGTGGATGAAGTTGAAGGCCGACTTCAGGTTGACGGCAATCACGGCGTCCCACTGCTGCTCGGTCATGCGGAGCATCAGGCCGTCCTTGGTGATACCGGCGTTGTTGACCAGAATGTCGATGGAGCCGAACTCCTCCTTGATGGCCTTCACCACTTCCTCGGTCTGCGCAAAGTCGGCAGCGTTCGAGGCGTAGCTCTTGGCCTTCACGCCCTTGGCGGCAATTTCCTTTTCTGTCTCTTCGTTCACTTCGAGGTCGGTGAAAGCGATGTTGGCACCTTCCTCGGCAAATTTCAGCGCGATAGCTTTACCGATACCGCGTGCAGCACCCGTGATGAGCGCTGTCTTTCCTTCTAATAATCCCATGTTATTGAATAAATAAAAAAATGATGATTACCTTTTGTTCAGTTTACCCAACGCACCGTAGACCACCTTGGCTACCTGGGGCCTTGTGGCTTCCTCGGTCATTCCGTGGGCTATGCGGCCGTAGATGTAGGGCACTTCGAGACCTTTGATACAATAGTGGGTGATGTCGGCTACAAGGTCGATGTTGTCGATATCGAACTCGCCGACGGCCTTTCCTTCGGAATATACCTTGCGGAAGAGCTCAATCTCGGCATCGTCGAAGTTCTTGCGCACTTTCTCAACCATCCAGATGTTGCGGAAGAACTCGGCACGCAGGTTGCCGTTGCGCACCACAGTTTCGCGAATCATGCTCAGGTGGGTGTAGATGAGCTCGATGACCTTCTCCTGCGGACGAATCCGCTTGGCGGCCACCTCGTCGAGCTTGTCGCTGAGTCGTTCAAGCTCGCTCTCGATAACGGCATAGTAGATTTCCTCCTTCGATTTGAAGTAGGTGTAGAGCGTACGACGTCCCTTGCCCGATGTGTTTGCTATATCGTTCATCGTCGTATTCTCTAAGCCCTGCTTGGCAAAAAGCTGGCGGGCTACGTCAACCAGCAATTGTCGTGTCTTGGATACTGACATATTTATTGCACATTACTTGTATCGTGTGCAAAATTACCCCTTTTATTTGAAATAACCAAAAAAATCGTGCAAAAATTTGCAAGGTTCGGAAAAAATGCGTAACTTTGCACCCGCAAATCAGGGGACGCCCCTTTTTTGACGGTTAAACATCGCGGAGTGGAGCAGTTGGTAGCTCGCCAGGCTCATAACCTGGAGGTCGCATGTTCGAGTCCTGCCTCCGCAACTCAGATAAGAACGCTCAGCGTTCTTTTTTTTGTGCCCGTCATAAAAGAAAATCAGCTGGCAAAGCCTGAACGACTTGCCAGCTGAGTAAGGCTTGCAAATAGAATCTTTACTTCATTTTGTTCATAACCTTCTGAAAATACCTGTTCGTAGCTCTTACACTGTAATTAACTCCTCCGTTCCATAGGCGGATGGCTTTCTCAACATTGTTCATTGGGTTATAATACGACTGAATCAGCAGGAACATCTCCTTGGACTTCTTTGCGCTGTAGCGGTCTGACAGAGTGTAGCGCTTCTTACTCTTCTTTCTTTCGAGGATTTGGTTGCAGTCCTGCACGAGAATCGGAGTAATCTGCATAACGCCTACTGAGTTCCCACTCACAGCGTTCGGGTTCCCACCGCTTTCTACTTGAATAATCGCATCCATCACTGGATCCCAGTTAAAACTTGGACTCTTTGCCTGAAGCAAAATGACTGCCAAGTTCATACTTACAATCAATAAAATTTTCTTCATAACTCTATACTTTCATGCAGCCTTCTCGTCACGAGAAACTGCGTTATCCTTTAGAATTTCGGTGCAAAGTTACGAAGTTTCAGCTACTTATCCAAATTTATTTAGAATTTTTAAGAAAAACTGTGTGCGCACACTTAATCTAAATCAACTACCGTGATGCCTGCTCCGCCAAACTGGACGTGCTCGTCGCGGTAGCTGCGCACGTTGGGAATAGTGGCCAGATACTGGCGTATGAGCTGGCGCAGAATGCCCGTTCCCGTACCATGTAATATGCGTACGCGCGACATTCCGACAAGTATGGCGTCGTCGATGAAATAGGTGACGGCGTTGATGGCCTCGTCGCCCCTCATGCCCCTGACGTCGAGGTCCTGACGGAAGTTCAGCTTGCGGTTGTCGATGACGTTACGGGTGTCGTTCGACACGTTGGCATACGAGCCTGCTATCTGGGCGTTGCGCTCCTCGGCCTTGGTCTTCTCCTGCTGCCTGGGTGCCTCAGCGCGCTCCAGTCGTTCGGCCCTCATCTTGGTCTTCATGCCGCCAAAGATGACGGTTGCCATCTTGCCGTCAAGGCTCTCGATGGTGCCCACGCTGGTCAGTCCCTTGATGCGAACGTAGTCGCCGACGGCCAGTGCGGCTGAAGGTGCGGTAGCCGTCTCGGTCTTGACGGGTTTGGCGGCTGCCGACTTCTCGGCCTTCTCCTGCCTACGCTTCTCGCGCCGCTCCTTGCGCTCCTGTATCTGCTTGATTTTGCGGTCGATAGCTTCGTCGTTGGCCTTACTGTCGATGTCGGCAATCTCTTGCTTGAAGGTGTTCAGCTCTTCGCGGATCCGGCGGGCAGCCTCCTTCTCAGCCTGAGTCTCGCGTATCTCGCGAATGGCGTTCTCAATCTTCTTGTTGCTCTCGCTCAGCAGCTCCTCAGCCTGTTCCTTGGCCCGGCGGAGAATCTCCTTGCGCTCGCGCTCTATCTCCTCGATGCTGCTCTCGTAGCGGGCTATGCGGCCCTCGAGCGACTTCTCGTGCTGGTGGATGGTCTGGCGCTTGCCTTCCCAGTAGCGCTTGTCGCGCACAATGTCCTGCAGGTACTTGTCGCTTTGTATGTAGTCGCGCCCAACTATCTCGGATGCATCGTTGATAACTTCCTCAGGTATACCAGACTTACGCGCAATCTCTATAGCAAATGATGAACCAGGCTGACCTATCGACAGCTGGAACAGTGCCTGCATCTCGTGGCGGTCGTAGAGCATCGCCCCGTTGACCACGCCCTCATGGTCTTCGGCAAAGTGCTTCAGGTTCTGGTAGTGGGTGGTGATGACACCGAAGGCGCGTTTCTTCCAGAACTGCCGCAGCATGGCCTCGGCCATAGCGCCGCCAATGGTGGGCTCGGTGCCGCCGCCGAACTCGTCGATGAGCAGCAGCGAGTGCTCGTTGGCCTGACGCATCATCTGCTTCATGTTCATCAGGTGTGAACTGTAGGTCGACAGGTCGTTCTCGATGCTCTGTTCGTCGCCGATGTCGATCATGATGTCGCTGAAGATGCCGCAGGTAGAGCGGTCGCCGACAGGAATCGGCAGTCCGCATTGCAGCATATACTGCAGCAGTCCGACGGTCTTCAGGCAGACCGACTTGCCGCCCGCATTGGGGCCCGAGATGATCAGCAGCCGTCCTTCGCTCTTTACATTATTGATGTCGCTTGTCAGCATAATATCCAGTGGTACAGCCTTTTTCCCCTGTTTGTTAAGTGAAAGGTCGAGCAGCGGATGAATGGCTCTTATCCAGTCGATGTGGGGCTTCTCAATGACCATAGGCTCGTAGGCGTGCGTCGTATCGGCAAACTCCGACTTGGCGTAAATCAGGTCTATCTGAGCCAGAAACTGGTACGACTCAAGAATCTCGGGCACGTGGGGCCGCACCTCGTCGCTGAACACGGTCAGGATGCGGATAATCTCGCGGCGCTCCTCGGCCTCTAACTGGCGCACGCGGTTATTGGCCTCGACCACCTCTGTCGGCTCAATGAAGACGGTCTTGCCCGTTGCCGACTCGTCGTGAACGATGCCGCCAATCTTCTTCTTCAGGTTCGGGGCAACAGGAATCACCAGTCGGCCGTCTCTCAGCGTCGGGGCAGCATCCTTGTCGACGAGCCCGTCCTTCTGGGCTGAGTGTAATATAGTATATAAGGTACGCGAGATGTTGCCCTCCATCTTCGACAGTTCGTGGCGGATGCTGGCCAGCGTCATCGAGGCCGAGTCCTTGATCTTTCCGTATTTGTCGAGTATGGAGTCGATGCGGCGAATCATGGCGGGAAACGTCACCACACCCTCCGTCAGCCTGTAGAGGGCCGGATAGGTGGGCTGGGCGCCTTCATCGTCGAGCGCCACTCCGCGCCGCAGATACTTCACGATGTTGCTGATGGTCTCCAGCGAGCGGCGCATGTCCCATACCTCTTCCTCCTCAAGGTGCGTATTCTCCAGTCGTATGCGCGAGACGGCTGAGCGTACATCGAAGAAGAAACTCATCGGGAAGTCGTCGGCCTCCTGCCTGAGCCGCCGGAACTCGCGAACCTGTTCCAGCTGCTCGCCGATGACGTCATAGTCGTCGGTGAACGCCAGCTCGTCGACCTTCTCCTTGCCCAAAGTGCTCAGGCATCGGCCCTTCAGCAGCTGCCGAATTTCGTCAAAACCTATCTTATGTTCGTAATTATTCGGATAAATCATGGTGCAAAGGTACGAATATTAACCCTAAAACGCAAAAAGTAACCCGAAAATTTGCAGATTTCGAAAATTATAACTAATTTTGCACCCGCTTTTTGAAACAAACGAGCACTTGGAGAGATGGTAGAGTGGTCGATTACAACGGTCTTGAAAACCGTCGTACCGAGAGGTACCGGGGGTTCGAATCCCTCTCTCTCCGCTGAGAGTTCAATGAGTAACATCGTTGGACTCTTTTTTATGCGTTCAAGAGAGGGATTCCAACCCCTACTTTCGCTCGTTGATATATGGCGTAATATATTGATATTCAAATATTAGCGTAAAATATGTCATAAGACAGAAAATCGACAAGTCTCTATCAGCTCATGGTTGATGGTCGTTTCGGCTATCAGTGCCAAAAGTCTCATTTTTGCATCGAAAAGTGCTACCGATGCCTTGGAGCAAATTGCTACCTAATTTCTTCCATCTAATTTATTAATTATCAATAGTTTAAAGATGAAAGTAAATTTCGTTGTCCGAAGGACTAAAAAGAAGGTAGATGGCTGTGTTCCGATTGAAATGACCATCTGTGTGAAGGGTAAAAGGCGATACGTCTCAACTGGGCGTGAGGTTAAGCCAAGTGATTTCAACTCCAAGACGCAGACTGTTAAAGGTGATAAGGAGTTGAACGAGTTTCTAAAGGCATTGAAAGCAAGGCTGTATGCTATCGAGACTACGCTAATGGGCAAAGATGTGAATGTCTCTATTGACACTGTACTTGATGTGTTCCGTAATGGTGAACAAGAGCGAACAATGACATTCCTTCAACTGTTCGACATTCATAATGGTAATGTTGGTAAGAGGGTTAAGCAGAAGTTAATCACACCTACCACATTATCTAAGTACGAAGTTACCAAGGACTATGTGGCAAGGTACATCAAGGCAGAGTTGAAGAAAGACGATATTCTGATAAAGGACATAACACCGTCATTCATCGACAACCTATTTGTGTTTCTGCTTGGTTTTATGTCTAACAATACTGCCATTCAGAAGATGAAGCAAGTGAAGAGGGTTATCCGCTTCGCTGTTGATGAAGGTTATATCAAGGTATCTCCATACAAGATTACGTTGAAGAAAGAAAAGAAGGAAGTCCAACCATTAACGATTAAGGAAGTGAACGCCATTAGGAAAAAGAAGATAGATATTGAGAGATTAGCCAAAATACGTGACCTCTTCATCTTTGAATGTTATACTGGCCTCGCCTTTACAGATTTGATGTCACTCAATGACAATGATTTCCACGTAGATGAATCTGGCCACAAATGGATTATCAAGAAACGTCATAAGACCAATGTCGTTGCTACGATACCGTTATTACCTATTGCCTTGGAGATATTAGGCAAGTATAACAACAAACTGCCCCACATGAGCAATGTCAAATACAATGCCTATCTGAAAGAGATAGGTGATATATGCGGCATCAAGAAAAGTCTGCACTCACATCTTGCTAGACACACATGGGCAACAATACTCTTGAACGCTGGCATGGATATGGTGTCAGTCTCAAAGTGCCTTGGTCATTCTAATTCCAAGATAACGGAATCCACTTATGCAAAAATCCTTCCTGACAAGCTCTTGGAAAAGGTTAAGAAGGTTGGGGATAATCTAAAACAAGAAGGGGCATATTAATCGCTGAATGATTAAAATGGTCTCTATGGTTATTATAAAGTAACTATAGAGACTATTTTTGTTATTTGATATTTTACGCTAATATTTGAATATCAATATATTACGCCATATATCAACGAGCGAAAGTAGGGGTTGGAATCCCTCTCTTGAACGCATAAAAAAGAGTCCAACGATGTTACTCATTGAACTCTCAGCGGAGAGAGAGGCTTCCTTAACTCTCTTGCGGAAGGAGAGGTTCTTCTGCCCTA
>CAMJDL010000055.1 GCA_946404405.1 uncultured Prevotella sp. | reverse complement strand
AGCACAACCTGCAGTACCAGCGCCTCAACGGTCTTGGCGAGATGCTGATGGCCGTCATCCAGAGACCTCGCAACGATGAGGAAGGCGAGTGGCTATCGCTCAATGATCTCTCCTCAATGCTCAAATCCCACTTCAAAGGCTACAAAGAAGACGAAGGCACATTCCGCAAAATCGGCAATTACCTCAGCCGCCCGGAATACAAGTTCCAGAGCAAGCACACCAATGCCGGTGCCCTCTATTGGGTGATGCGGAAAGTGTGATTGTTGCAGATATATAGTTAATCATTGCAAAAAGATGCCTTTGGTTGATACAACTTATGGCATCTTTTTGTATATTTGCATCGTGCAAATTGTAAAACGCAAATTGTGAAACGCAAAATGCGCTATGGATTTATTATTTTAGAATATGGCAAAAAAGACAACAAAACTATTAAACCCCTTTGTTTATGAGGGTTATGAGAGTCCTGAGTACTTCTGCGATCGAACTATAGAGTCGGAACGACTCATTGCTAATCTGAAAAATGGACGTAATACAGTTCTTATTTCTCCAAGGAAAATCGGGAAAACGGGACTTATTAAGCATGTCTTTCATCAGATTAAACAGCAGAATAAGGATGCTGTTTGTATTTATACCGACATATTCCACACTCAGAACCAGCACGACCTGACACAAGCCTTGGGAAGGGCTATTATTGAAGAGAAACTGCTCGACAGACGGACGCCTCTTGATAAAGTGCTCCGTTACTTTAGCCAATGGCGGCCTACAGTATCCTTTGATCCCCTAACAGGTGCCCCGACGGTATCAGTGGCTTTCGAACGTTCAAAGTCGGAATACACCCTCAAAAGTCTTTTTGATTATCTGAAGGCAAGCGGTAAGGAGGTGTATGTGGCCATCGATGAGTTCCAGACTATCACGGATTATCCTGAACAGGGAACTGAGGCTCTGTTGCGTTCACACATTCAGTTTATCCACAATGCTCACTTCATCTTCTCTGGCAGCAAAATGCACCTGATGGCAGAGATGTTCAGTTCGCCCAAGCGTCCTTTCTACCAGAGCACCGCTACGCTCGCTCTCGAACCTATTCATCCGGAAATCTACTATGATTTCGCTTCCCGTTTCTTCAATGAGAAGAAGGGCTCGATTAATGCGGCTGTGTTTCAACAACTTTACGAGCAATTTGACGGCTATACATGGTATCTCCAGTCCGTATTGAATCGTCTGTATGAACGTGAGAGACATGTGACAGACTACCAACAGGTCAGGGATGCCATATTGAGCATTCTTTCTGATAAGGGCAGTCAATACGAAATGCTGATGACATTTCTGACGGGCAATCAGTTCTGTCTTTTGAAGGCCATTGCGATGGAAGGTGTGGTAGCCCAACCACAAGCCAATGAGTTCGTCTTGAAATATGAGCTGTCCGGTGGTAGTAGTGTCAAGAGGGCCCTTGATGTCTTGAAGGAGAAAGACCTGGTTTACCAGACCTCAAAAGGTTACATCGTCTATGACCGTTTCCTCGACCTTTGGTTAAAGCGGACGTACAGATAAGCAAGTTCCAGAGTAAGCACACCAATGCCAGTGCCCTTTATTGGGTGATGCGGAAGGTGTAATGGGCTTGTCTGTGATCATTCCTCTTCCAGTAGTTCCAGTGTCTTCTCGTCCCTCTCACCATGATAGAAGACATCAAGCACTTTGGCAAAGACATCATTTGGCGACAACTCATCAAACAAGGTCATGCTCGACCTGACCTTCATCGCATCAAGACCGCCAAATATTTCCTCGGCAGACTTGTCCTGATGCTCTAAAAGTGCAGTAGATATCTCGTGGATTCTGTCATTCAGGGTAGGGTGGAGCAAATAGTCCTCACCCTCCTCTCGGTCTGCTATCCCATAGAACTCAGCCATATCGCTGAACCCAAGACCTTTCATCTGTGGGAAGATATACCAGATCCAATGACCTCGCTTCTGTCCGGCCTTCACTTCCTCCAATGCCTGTTGATAGCCACAGTATGTCCTATTCTGCGCTTCAAGGAATCGTTTCACGCCAATCTTTCCTGTCATAGACCGCTTATCCTCTATACATTCGACGAACGGTTTTGGCAGAATGACATTCTCCATGTTCAATGCATCTGCAAATAGTGGGGCAATATCCTTGTCATTGAATCCAGCGATACCACAACCGATGCGGGTCACATAGAATGTCAGTTCCTTATGGGACTTGGCAAAACGAATGAAATCATCGACGTATGGTTTAATTGTCTCAACACCTCCCTGCATGGTGGGAATAGCATAACTCCGTCCTTGAAGACCAATGCCTTTTCCCCATATGGCTCCGAAAAGTTCCATAGCGATGCGTGCTGCTCCGCCTGAATGATGGCCATAAATATTACTGCCGAACACAAACACTTCGTTTGTCTTCAGCACTGTTATTCTCTCTGGTGTATATCTTCTCTCCATTTTCATTTTCTCTTTATGTTATAGTCACATCTTGGCTGATGTCATGAATAATGCCTTTTCGTTCTTTGAACACCTCCATTGTCATGGGCTCCTCGCCATTTTGCTCAGACAGCAGTTTGTAGAACGAGTTAAGCACTTCGAATATCTTGCTGGCATCATGGCCCTTCTCTTCCAGATACCCTACAAGCACAGGCGGTTCCTTGCCTTTGTCTGCTCCGTGGAACACCCAATAGGTGCAGAGGGCAATGTCCGTCCGATGCAGTCCCTGGGCACAGGAAATGAAGAAGTCTCCACGGTCTATCAATTCGCAGAACGTTGCGAAATCCTTTACCATGTTGGCAACCGTCTCTTTGATTCTATGCACAGGATAATGGAAATACTTCATTCCGTTCATCTCGCAGATATCCCTATACCTGTCGCTCGTGTAGTCCTGCCTCAGGTCTATCACCTGATAGATACCCGCATCAGCCAATGCCTTTCGGGCATCGGCCAGATGCCTTGATGACAGCGTCCTTCCCCTCACGCCACCATAGACAATCGCCATGTCCGGGATGACTATTTGCAATACCTTATACTTATTCATTCTTTTCCCGTTTGCTTTCAAGAAATGTTTTGCCGCCTTTGGAAAGACAGGCATACTCATCTGCTTTTACATAATACTCACGAGCCTTATCTTCTCTCTTCTTTCCCCACTTGGATGAGCCCAACATCATATCACCAAGGAAGTTGTAAACGAAAGGCGACTCCTCGGCAATCTTTTCCAATGCCTGTATATGCTGCTCATCAGAATAGCCGTCACTCACAGCACCTTTGAATAGTTCTGCTAACGTGCATCCCATTTCCGATGCCTTATTGAAATGGCCTTGAGCATCCTCCTTTTTCTTTTCCACCATAGCGATGAGTCCACTAACAAGTTCGTGGTTCGCAGGATCAACAGGTGCTAACCGCTCATTGACACTTTTGAGTTGCTGGAGGTCTCCGTTAATGAAAGCCTTTGCTGCCTCGAACTTTATTCTGTTATCATCATTTTCTGGCAAAGACAAGAAAAGCTGTTCTGCCCTTTCACCGTAATCCTGATCCTCATCAGCAAGCATCATCATCCATATTGCCTGAAGGAAGTTCTTCTTTACGCCTTTCCCTTCGAGATGGCACAAAGCTAACTTCCAATATGCCTCGGTATCACCATCATTTACAAGACTGCGATACACCTTAACACTATCCTCCCAATTCTCATCAGCGGTCAGACTCAGAGCTTGTGAAGCCAAGATCGTCGTAATGCCGCCAGTAGACTCAAAGACACCAACCACTCCAGCTCGGTTATCCAGTCTTATATAATAATAGGTAATATACTCATCGAACACTCTCTTTCTGAAAGCAGGAGCGGCTTCGTCATAAATGAGATCCGTCAGCAGACTGTCACACTTTACGTCGTATAGTCCCCATTTCCCGTCTTTTTCTGCCACAGCATAGCGGTCATCCCATTCCACTTCTTCAATGTCAGGAATTGAGCCTTCTGTGTCCACCGCTGTACTGTCGACTGTGATGTCAATGGCGATACTATCGGGAATATATTCCTCCTCTTCCACATTCTGTGCCGATGCGACTATCGCCGTCATCATGCAAACAAACAACATTACTTTTCTCATACTCTTTATCATGTTTCTTTATAGAGCCAGTGAAGGAGGAAAATCTATCATCTCACATTAACTTTATATGCAACAATCTTGTCTTGTCCTGCTATAGACACGAGAATATATGTTGTCCCTTTGGTCTTTCCAACTAATTGGTTCCTTTCGGCTTCGACGATAACGCCATCAGCAAAAACAATGATGTCCTTATTGTCAAATACTGCAGACGAGCCTCCATCCTGAACATAGATAGTCTCTGGTTGTAATCTATAGTAGGTGTAAGCCCCCAAATTTGTCATCACTTCTAAAGCATTGCCAGTCATGCCAGTAACAAACCAGTTGTGTCTTCGTCTATATCCAAACCCATTTGACTGCAATGTCAGCATATTGCCATACAGAGAATACCATCCGTAAGTCTGGGTGTCAAATCCATACGAGAAATAAAAGTCATATCCAGTATAGGTATGATCCTCGTTAAAAGTCAACAATTCATAATATCCAGCCTCTTTCTTTGCCCATAACCAACTACCTATCAATGTCACATTTTCCTCTTCATCATGACTATCTTTCTCTACGAAAGTGATACTATCAATTTGCGAGATTGCTATATCCAGCTCAGTCCCGTCCTTGTAGTGAATCCTCATCGTATTCTGGGATATTATCGGAACATTACATGATAGTAATAATGCTATTATGGGTAGCCAGATAATATTCCTTCTCATAATCATTGAAGTCAAACATCATAATGAGTATAATCGACGAAATTCCCTATCGCGTTTTATTCTCATCTTCCCACAGATTCTCAAACAGGACTATATTTCCCTAATTATGATGAAAGCTAACAGAATGTCCACAGCTACAATAGTTTAAACCTGCCGCCTCGATTTCTGCCCTTGTAATTCCACAGTCACAACCATGGGAACGGCAAGTGAATCTGCCTCCTGTAAATGTGATATTTGAATTACCTGATGTGGATATCACTCCACTTCCTTCACATGTTGAACATAAATAAGAATTCCCATAAATGTCATAAACTAATCCATTTTTGCAATTTGGGCATGCATCTGAAATAGCTTTTAGTTGTTCTAATGAAATATTTAGTTGTTCTAATTCTTTTATTAAATCATCATTATTGTTATCTGATTCAACTTCAATATCACCCAGTTCTCTTTTATCTTCGTGATTTGTTGTAGAATTGTATATTAACGGATTTTGAGAAACTTTCGGGATGCTCTCTGTACTACCATAGCGGCTAAATGGACCTATTCCCCAAAGAAAACCTATAGCTATAAGTACACAAATGATAATAAACTTTTCTAATCCATAATATCTTTTCATCGCATAAGTCTTTTTTATTGATTTATTATTTTGAGATATTTATTTTAGTTCTGCCCCATGCTCTATTAATCTGTTTTCAATCTGCTTAATGAACTGTATAAAGAAATTCTTTTCAATTGGATGTTGATTAGGCACGTATTTGTTTATTAATACTTCAGATTTCTTCTCACCAAAAAAACGACAGGCGAAAACTTTAAGAATAAGCATCTGCTGATTCCCAATGTCAATTATAATTACATTATTTGACTGGGTATTGTCTATTGCTTGAAATCCAAAAGAAATACCTAAAGGCTTTTGCCAGTGACCACTATTCTTTTTCTGTTTAATCGTAGTTGTATGAAGTGGATTCTGTCCATCAATAGGCATATCCGCTTTCATAATTTGGCACATGTCAACATTATTGTCAGTCTGCATATACATTCTAAATTTGTACTGATTGTTAAAATACTCGTTAAAATCAACTACAAATCCATTAGAAGTCCTAACAATGGATAGTACGCATTCCTCCTTCGTGTCTGACTCCATACAATAGACATCCATATAATCACTCTTTTGTATCCTCTCAATATCCAATTGAGTCTGTGCTATTGATGAATCAGCAAAGAATAGCAGAATTAAAGAAATAAAAAATTTGCCCATTTTAGTATAATTCTTCTGGTGTATCTTCTTCATAAGGATCCTCAACATATTCATAAACATAAGTTAGCGAGTTGCTAGCATCATATCCTTGACCTTTTTGATTATATCTACTAAAATCTGGTGAAAAGAATAATGTAGTGTTGGACCAAAACATGTTTGTACTTTGTTCCTTATAAACAAGCATTCCATTACGTTTTCCAATATAGCGGTATGAAAATTGTCCATACCCCATCCTGTATATACCATCTTTATCTGTATTATAACACATTTGTTTGTTATTTGTAAACGTCATATAGTGTAGAGCTCCAGATACTTGACCTGGTAATAGTTTTTTTACGCCGTCTTTAGTGACGCAATACAAAAACTTGTAGCAATACGTTTGTGCACTTACTGACAATGCTCCTAACATGAATAGCGCTGAAATCACTAATAATTTTTTCATAATTCTCGTTCTTTAAATATTTATTACTGTTAGTATTATAATTTTCCAGTTCCTAGACAGATTGAGCATCGGCCATTGCCGTTGCACGAAGAGCAATTTATCCAAGCTTTTGTTCCGTCACCAGTATACGTGTCTATAAAACGCCAATCTCCACATTTTCCTTTACATCTAGTGCAGACTCCCGTCCCTTTGCAATATTTACATGTTTGATATATTGAGGAACTACGTGAAGAAGAATTACCTGAAGTACCACTACCAACAGAAATATTACCATTATAAATGACTGGCGGTGGAGTAACATAGGTGCGGTCTTCATTACTGTTATTGGAACGAGCAACCCTTTTGCTGGCTGTAGTCTTTCCGCTTAATTCACGTCGATAGACATAGGTTATGTTATCATCTAACCGAATATTAAGGCGGGAAAAGTCATTTGAGAAATAATAATGAGCTAAGCCAAAAGAACTATAGCCATAATAGCAATGGAGATTGTTTTCATTTTTACTAAATCCAATTAACTCTCCACCCTGAGAAATGCCGTTTGCATCAGATTCGTAGAAACCTTTCTTGTTGAAAGTGAGATAATGAGCATCATCATTGACTGTTGTGCGATTTCCATTTTTTATAATAGCTATACGTTTGTATAGATATGTTTGGGAAAAAGCATCTGAACCTATCGCCAGAACAAAGGCAATTATTATTAGTTGTACAATTTTCATAGTTTAAACATAATTAAGAGAAATATAACACAGTATTTACATTCCTAAGGACATAAGTTCCCGAACTAGAATCAGAATTTCCTGTAAAGGAAGGACTATAACTATTTCCACTGGGAGTACTACCTCCTCCATTATCACAACTTATCAAGAAACTGATAATTGCAATTAACAATAATGATCTACAGTGTCTCATAATGTAAAATTTTAAGTTAGTGAAACCCTTTTTCTTTTGTCTATGACAGCACTAACTTTTCAGAAAAGAAAGTGCAGACCCACCATACACTCTGCTAGGTCTGCTACAACCTCTTATACCTTATGGAGAAGTCTGCACTCTTAAGTGCAGCTCCAATAGGTATAAGATTTTGCTCGTAATTCTCTTTTGAGGTAGCAGTTCAGCAGAGTGATTGAGCAAATATGATTTGTGCACTCTTACGAGAACACGGCTACAAATATACATATTATTTACGAATATAGAAAAGAAAAAACAAAAAAGTAACAAAATAGAACGATTTTTCCTATTATAATTCACTTATTTGTGCAAAATAGGGGCTTAAAGTGGCATTATGTGTAATTAAGACACTTTTAAGTTGCTCTACAATCCTAAAAACTTATATATAAAGAAGTATTAGTGCTTTTTTATGATTAGAACGAAATGAGTCCTTTATTTGCAATTTCTGTCAATTTGAACCGTAGAGCCAATAACAAATAACAAGTGGTTTCACCCATTGAGGTTCCTGAGGGGAGTTAAGAAAACTGGAACAGAGAAAAGGACATAGTCGGCTCCAGATACCTTATCGTCATGAATTACGAAATAAGAAAAGGCTTCAGTTCCTAAATGTAATCCAGGCTTTAAATCATCGTTCTGCAAAGAGAGCGTTCCGTTGATTTCTGGATAGATCTGCCATCCAAGCATATCTTCATCCTCACACGCTTCGAGGGCTGCATAAAGATTGTCAACGACATGATGGTTTATAGGAAGTGCCTGATAGCCGTCCCAGCCGGTTTTGAGATTGAGAATACCACGCAGTTTCTCCATGAGACGGTAAACTTCAGCACCAGATTTCATCTTGCGCTGATGATTTCTTTTCTCTATGGGGGACATTACTGTGGATTCATAACCCACAGTTGGCTCACCCGCTCTTAGAGTATTACACGAGTCTTTTCTGTTCCTCTTTGTGTCCATTTGAAAACGTATCCCTGATCACTAAGACCGCCCGCCGCCCATTGCTGGGCTCGCTCGACCTGTGGTCGCTTACCTAAGCAAGAATAAGCGATGGCGCAAAGATACGAATAATCTCTGAAACAAACAAGAAAAAGCCCGAAAACTTGCAAAAAGTTTTCGGGTGTAAATCAGACACTATTGAGATGTGCGTTTATGCAAATCCTCCAGCGAAGTAGCTGCGGGCGATGTAAGGGGAAGGCTCGTAATAGGCACTGGTGTTGTAGTTGTCGATGACCTCGCAAATGGGATTGTTGTAGACACGGAGGATGGCATCTGCATAATCTTCGTTAGGCTGGAGGGTGTTCAGTATCAGTCGTTTGTAAACTTTTCCCATTTGGGTTTCTGTTGGAATCGTGGGGCATAACTCGGCATCAACGTCGGTGACATCGTAATTACCTGGCTGCAACTGGTATTCATCCGTCCAGTCAGAAGCAACGGCCAGAGGATTCTCTGAGTGCAATATGTCTGCAAGTGACAATTTCTTGGCCAACTCGTCATGTCCCATCGAATTTGCCACATATTTATTGGGCTGTTTCAGTTGACGGGCAATCTTCTCTATCATATAGCAGACGAAATAAAGGTCGTCTGTCGTGATCAGGTCTTCAGGAAAGAATACGTTTGTCATAATTGCTGCCGTGATAAATAGTGATATTATCGGCCATTGCTATTGATTATTTCTGCAAAGATACGAATAATCTCTGAAACAAACAAGAAAAAGCACGAAAACTTTCTCCGCGCACGCATGTGAACCTTGAATTATAATAATAAAGATTGACTAAGTGTCTCTGCGAAGGGTGAGGACGACGATCTTACTGGTGGCGCCGAAGCGGAAGGGGATAAGGCCGCCGAGGCCTGCGGTGACGAAGAGGGATTGGGAGCCTTCGGAATACCAACCGTTGAACTCCTCGCCCAACAGCTCCATCGGACTCCATCCGAAGAGGGCGAACTGCATCTTATGGGTATGGCCACCGTCGCGGCCTTCCCCTTGAACTCTGCCGCCGCTTCCTCGCTGCTAATTTGTAAAGAAGTTCAAGATTCGCCATCATCTATGAGGATAAAGTGTTTGCTTCCATCCTTATTCAATGGTTTGAATGTCCGATGGTGTATATTTTCGTATGAAAAGAATTTAGTAGTATCACTAAATTGGATTAATTACTTAGTGTGTTTCATCGAGAACAAGAAAAAAACAAAAAACGATCGCGCTATTTGAGATTTTTGTTGTAACTTTGCGGCGAGATGAGTAATAAGCCTGAACTGGTGGTGATGCTGACTCACCACGACCTGACCGTAGAGAACGCTGCAGAGTTATTCGAGCAGTGTAGGTTATCGAAAGCCCGTTGCTGGGGGATGAAGGAGCATCCGCTGCCCTTCGGAAAGATGCATAAGCTCTATGCCCGTATGAAGGAAGCGGGCAAGACTACCTTTCTCGAAGTGGTGGCCTATACCGAGGATGAGGGACTCAAGGGAGCCAAGATGGCCGCTGGATGCCAATGCGATGTTCTGATGGGAACGTGCTACCACGACTCTATCCTCAGTTTCTGCCAGGAGCATGACATCCGTTACATGCCCTTCGCTGGTCGTGTGGAAGGACGACCATCGGTACTCAGCGGAAGCATCGACGAGATAGTGGCCGAGGCACAGGACTACGTCAGGAGGGGTGTCTACGGCATCGACCTGTTAGGCTATCGCTATACGGGTGACATACTCAGACTGAACCGTGAAATCGTGAGCCGCGTAGAGGCTCCCGTCTGTCTGGCGGGCAGTATCAACAGCTATGAGCGTCTGAAGGAAGTTTGCGACGTGCGACCGTGGGCATTTACCATCGGCAGTGCCTTCTTCGAGCACAAGTTTGGCGAGGGACTCTGCCAGCAGATAAACAACGTTTTCGACTATATAAATTATGAAGAAAGACGAAGTGGTAGGCTATTATGACAGCATCGCTTCGAGCTATGACGAGAGTCGCTTTAACAATAGCTACGGACGTTTCATCGATGCCCAGGAGCGGCGGGTGATGGATCAGCTCATCGCCCCCAAGCATGACACGCTGAGATTGGAGATAGCCTGCGGAACGGGGCGGCTGACGAACTATGCCACCCACGGACTTGACGCCAGTAGCGAGATGATGGCCTACGCCCAAGAACGGCACCCGGAGGTGGAGTTCCGACAGGCATCAGCTGCAGAGACGGGCTACGAGTCAAAGATGTTCGATGTGGTCTATGCGTTCCACCTGATAATGCACCTCGACGGCGATACTATCCGGCAGATTATTGACGAGACGTGGCGCATCCTAAAGCCTGACGGACGATTCATCTTCGACATCCCTTCGCGCAAACGCCGGCAGTTGCTCCACCATCGTCAGGCTTCGTGGCATGGGGGTACACAGCTCAGTACGAAAGATGTGGTAGAGCTCGTTGGGTCGAAGTTCGCACTGAAACGCAGATTCGGGGTAATGATGTTGCCTGTACACAAGTTGCCCGTCACCCTGAGAGAACCCATGCAGCCGATAGACTACGTGCTGGCTAACAGCTGGCTGCGTGAATACAGCTCATACCTCATCTTCGAACTCGTAAAGTATAACGGCTATGGCAAAGAAGAAAAAGTTGTTCTGTGAAATCAATCCGCTCACATACGCCATCTCCCTGCAGAAGGAGATCCTGAAGCGCCACGTGAAGAACCTGCTGGGCAAGGAGCGCTATGCCTCTCGACGGGAAAAGGAACACCTGCCCGTGGTGGTGTTCTCAACCGGCGGCAACATGATCAAACGTGGCCCAGGCATCGACGAGCGGCTGCAGCAGAACAAGGCCGACAACATCCGTCTGGCCTGCAGTAAGATTGACGGGCTGGTGTTGGAACCTGGCGAAACCTTCTCCTTTTGGCGACAGGTCGGCAAGACATCAAAGAGAAACGGATTCTCTGAGGGACGCGTGCTGGTAAACGGCCGATTGGTGGCCGGTGTAGGTGGAGGTCTCTGCAATCTGGCCAACACACTCAACCTGCTGGCGCTGCATAGTCCGCTCACCATCACAGAGATGCACCATCACTCAGATGCCTTGGCACCTGATCCTGACAACAAGCACGTGCCCTATAGTGCCGGCACCTCTGTGAACTACAACTTCATCGACCTGCGCTTCCGCAATGATACAGACCGTCCGATACAGATATGTACCTGGTGCGAGGGCGACAACCTGAACGCGGCTTTGTGTACCACTGAAGAGTTTCCTTACACCTATCGGCTCACAGAGGAGGATCACCATTTCCATCAGGAGAGCGACGGCCGATATTTCCGCAACTCACTCATCTATCGCGAAACCATCGATAAGGCTACGGGGCAAGTGCTTAATCGCGAGCTAAACTGGAAGAACCACTCAGAAGTGATGTTCGACTACGCCCTTATTCCGAAGGATCAAATCAAGTAACATTTGACATCTATATTACGCCAAATGATACAGCCTAACAAGATACATAACAACAGACCCGATGATTGTGCTGATCATCGGGTCTGCTTGTTACTATAAATATCACTTCTCATTCATAACAGCATCAACTAACAATACGACATCTTTACGTCTTCTTTCTGTTATAGAACTGCTAATTGCCTCTGCGAAGGGTGAGGACGACGATCTCACCAGTAGCGCCGAAGCGGAAGGGGATGAGGCCGCCGAGACCTGCGGTGACGAAGAGGGATTGAGAGCCTTCGGTGTACCAGTCGTTGAACTCTTTGCCCAATAGCGCCATCGGACTCCAGCCGAAGAGGGCGAACTGCATCTTATGGGTATGGCCGCTGAGGGTGAGTTGGGCTCGGCCATCAGGGATGATTTTACGCCGCCAGGAGGAGGGATCGTGCTCGAGCATAATGATGAATGGGCGATGGTCAGAGCGGTGGTCAGGGCGATTGTTCAGACCACCCCTGGCCCCTCCTAATTTAGGAGGGGAAGGAGATACACCCTTCAGCGTCTTCTTGATGTCACCTTTCTGTGGGAATTTGATGCCGTCGCCATCGTTCTCCATGCCGGCGATGATGATGCTCGACTTCTTGCGGTCGATGTAACGATGCTCATTCAACAGCAGCGTCCAGCCCATTTGCCGCTCCAGACTCATGGTCTCACGGCAGTTTGCCACCTTTTTGGCCGTATTGCCGCAGATGTAGTCGCCATAGTCGTGATTGCCGAGTACGGTATAGATGCCGTCCTTCGCCTTCAGGCTGCTCAGCACGTCCATATGGGGATAGATATCTTTAGGCTCAGTATTCTGGAGATCACCTAAGAACACGATGATGTCAGGCCGCTGGGCATTGATGCTGTCGATGGCCCGTTTCAGGACGTATGCATTACGTTCATTATACGACCCCACATGGGCATCGGATAAGATCACGACCTTGTAGCCGTCGAAGGCCTGTGGCAGGTCTTTCGAGACAAAGGTCTGACGGTTCACCTCCAATTTGTTGAAGCCGACGAATGATCCGTAGAGCAGGATATACCAGATGACGGGCACACAGAGCAGTCCCACGAGATTGCCGAAATTGCGACGACTGCGAAACATTTTGCAGAATCCCAGTCCCACGATGGAACACAGCATAAACACCGCCTTGGGCACGGCTATCAGTCCGATCATCAGCAGGTAGATCCATAATATGGCAGGATTGTCAGGGACGAAACTCTTTTCGTAGGCCAGTTTGATGGTGAGAGCCACCATGATGATGGATGGAATCCAGCGCAGCAGCCTTTGCCCGCCCTGGTACTTATGACGCCAATAGTGCAGATCGAAATACAGATCTGGAATCAATATCAATAATAGGAAAAGATAAGGTGCCTTTGCAATCATATCAATCGTCAATCGTAAATCTGTAAATCGTCAATCGTAAATCCGTAAATCGTAAATCCGTAAATCGTAAATCCGTAAATCGTAAATCCGTAAGTCCCTTTATTGGTCGGGATTCTCAACGTATCCTTGGTACTTCTCTTCGAGGCCGCCCATGATGGTGTCGTACGCCTTTTGGCGGCTGTTATCCACGTTCTCAGGCCCTTTGCCGATGGGATGGATGGGCTCGTGGATGGTCAGACGGAGCGGATGCCGGTTGATGAGGTTGATGAATCCCTTGGTGCGCGGCAGAATGTCGAACGAACCGTTGATGGTCAGCGGCACCACAGACAACTGCAACTCATCGGCCAATGCGAACGCCCCCTTGCGGAATATCCCCATGTGGCCTGTAAACGAACGGGCGCCCTCAGGGAACACCGTCACGCTGTAGCCCTCCTGCAGAATCTCCCGAGCCGTGTCATAAGTCTTCTTGATCTTCTTGGGGCCGCTCTTGTCGACGAATATCTGGTGCGACTTCTTGCAAGCGTAGCCCAGGAAGGGGATGCGGCCCAGTTGGTGCTTCATCATCCACTTGAAATTGCGCCCCAGATAACCATAGATCAGGAAAATATCAAAGATGCCCTGATGGTTCGCCACAAACACATAGCTGCGGCCTTCCTCCAGCTTCTCGCGCCCCTCCACCTTCACGGGTATCATCAGCGACCAGAGGATGACCTTCGCCCACCACCGTCCAGGATAGTACCCCCAGAAGTGGCCGTTGCCGATGGTCGTGCCGATGCCAACTTCCAAGGCCGTGATGATCGTCATAATCACCACCACCGGCAGTCCCACAAATATCTGATAGATTCTGTATAGCAGAGTAATCATAATTCTCAATTCTCAACTCTCAATTGTCAATTGTCAATTGTCAATTGGTTTCGGATATTGCCTTTTCCAGCCGTCCCACCTGAGTTTCATCACGCCGAAGAACGCCTCGCCGAAGATGCCACCCGACATCTTGCTCACGCCCTCCTTGCGATTCACGAAGATCACGCTCACCTCCTTGATCTTAAAGCCGATCTTATGCGCCGTATATTTCATCTCTATCTGGAAGGCATAGCCCTTGAAACGGATCTTGTCCAGTTCGATGGTCTTGAGCACGCGACGCTTGTAGCAGACGAAGCCCGCCGTCGTATCGTGAACCTTGAAGCCCGTGACGATCCTGACGTACTTCGAGGCGAAATAGCTCATCAGCACACGGCCAACGGGCCAGTTCACCACGTTCACACCACTCACGTAACGACTGCCGATGGACACATCGTAGCCCTCATCGTGACAGGCAGCATACAGTCTGGGCAGATCCTTCGGATCGTGGCTGAAGTCCGCATCCATCTCAAAGATGTACGCATAGTCGCGTTCCAGTGCCCACTTGAAGCCGGTGATGTAGGCCGTGCCTAATCCCAACTTCCCGCTGCGCTCGATGATGAACAGACGGTCGCCGAACTCCATCGCCATCAGACCCCTGACGATGGCTGCCGTTCCGTCTGGCGAGCCGTCGTCGATCACGAGAATGTGGAAACACTTGTCCAGGGCGAATACCGCACGGATGATCTTCTCGATATTCTCCTTCTCGTTATACGTCGGAATGATGACAATACTGTCGCTCTGATGCATCTTGCTCATTTTTGATGGTGCAAAGGTAGATAAATAATTTCACTTTATGGCTGTTTTTCTTCCACAAAGGACACAAAGGACACGAATTTTTTAGATTTTTTAGTGTACTTTGTGTCCTTTGTGAATAAAAATAACTACCTTTGCAGGCAATTCGCGATGAATATACAGGAGTTAGCGCATCAATATGCCCGTTTGCCGCAGTTGAAGGCACTCGCCAGCGAACTGGGAAAATCGTCACAAACCACGGTTTTCCTCGAAGGTCTGTTGGCCTCTTCCGCGCCGATGCTCTTTGCCAGCCTCGCCGAGAAGTGTCCCCGTCGCATGCTCTTCGTCCTGCAGGATGCCGAGGAGGCAGGCTATTTCTACCACGACCTCACCCAGCTTATGGGAACCAGCGATGTGCTCTTCTTCCCCTCCAGCTACCGTCGTGCCGTGAAGTACGCCCAGCGCGATCCCGCCTCCGAGATCCTCCGCACGGAGGTGTTGACCGCTTTGTCCCCTAAGTTAGGGGACGATAGGGGTCTGAACAAGGGACTGTCAAAGGCTTCTTCAGACCCCCAACCCCCTAACTTAGGGGGCTTGTACATCGTGACCTACCCCGAGGCCATTGCAGAACTCGTCGTTTCCAAGAAAAACCTCGACTCTCGCACCCTCGTTCTCACCAAAGACCAGACGATTGCTGTTTCCGATATCGAGAAAACCCTCCGTGAGTTCGGCTTCCACGAGGTGGACTACGTCTACGAACCAGGTCAGTTTGCCCTCCGTGGTTCCATCCTCGACGTCTATTCTTTCAGTTGCGAATACCCCTATCGTATCGACTTCTTCGGCGACGATATCGACTCCATCCGCACCTTTGAGGTGGAGAACCAGCTCTCTCGTGAACAGCGCGAACAGATAGAGATCGTGCCGGAACTCACGGTGACGGACGACGAAAAGGTCTCTTTCCTCTCGTTCGTGCCCAACGACGTGCTTCTCGTGACGAAAGACTTCCTCTACGTCCACGACGCCATCGACCGTACCTATCAGGAAGGCTTCTCTGCCCAGGCGAAGCGTGAACAGCTCGAGACCGCCACGGAGATGGAACAGCGCGACATCGAGCGCCAGCTCCGTCGTGAACTCCAGCTCACACAAGGCTCCACGTTCCTCTCCGACGCCCTCAACTTCCGTCGCATCGAATTCGGCCACCGTCCCTCCAATACGACATCTTCCATCGTCCATCTGACTTTTTCCATCTCTGCGCAGCCTTTGTTCCACAAGAACTTCGACCTGCTCCAGCAGACCTTCGCCGACTATCTGTCGCAGGGCTACAAGATATACATCTGTGCCGACAGCCAGAAGCAGAACGAGCGCTTGAAGGATATATTGGCCGATTCTGCTAATATCTCCTTCAATCCCGTCGACAAGACACTCCACGAGGGTTTCATCGACCGCGACCTCCGCATCTGCGTCTTCACCGACCATCAGATCTTCGACCGTTTCCACAAGTACAACCTCCGCAGCGACAAGGCCCGCAGTGGAAAGATGGCCCTCACGCTCAAGGAGATCCAACAGTTCGAAATCGGCGACTTCGTGGTTCACGTCGATCACGGCGTGGGCAAGTTCGGCGGCCTTGTGCGTATGCCAGTTACCTCCCCTAAGGGGGGAGGCCAGGAGGGGGCTTACCAGGAGATGATCAAGATCATCTACCAAAATGGCGACAGCATCTACGTCTCGATCCATTCCCTTTATAAAGTCTCGAAATACAAGTCTCAGGACAACGGCGAGCCGCCCCGTCTCTCCACCCTCGGCACTGGCCAGTGGGAACGCCTCAAGGAGCGCACGAAGAAACACATCAAGGACATCGCCCGCGACCTGATCAAACTCTACGCCAAGCGCCGTCGTGAGAAGGGCTTTGCCTTCAGCGCCGACACCTATATGCAGCACGAGCTCGAGGCCAGCTTCCTCTACGAAGACACCCCCGATCAGCTCAAGGCCACGCAGGACGTGAAGGCCGATATGGAGCGCGCCCGTCCGATGGACCGTCTCGTCTGTGGCGATGTGGGCTTCGGCAAGACTGAGGTCGCCGTGCGTGCCGCTTTCAAGGCCGCTACTGACGGTAAACAGGTGGCCGTCCTCGTGCCCACCACCGTCCTGGCTTATCAGCACTTCCGCACCTTCTCTGGTCGTCTGAAAGATATGCCCGTCCGCGTCGATTACCTCACCCGTGCCCGTAGCGCCAAGCAGACTACGGCCCTGTTGAAAGACCTCGCCGACGGCAAGATAGATATAATAATAGGTACGCACAAGCTCATCGGCAAATCGGTGAAGTTCAAGGATCTCGGACTCCTCATTATCGACGAGGAACAGAAGTTCGGCGTCTCCACCAAGGAGAAGCTGCGCCAGCTGAAGTCCAACGTCGATACCCTCACGATGTCCGCCACGCCCATTCCGCGCACCCTCCAGTTCTCGCTCGTCGGTGCCCGTGACCTCAGCGTCATCCAGACACCGCCGCCCAACCGCTATCCCATCCAGACGGAGATACACACCTTCGGCGCGGAGATCATCACCGATGCCATCAACTTCGAGATGTCGCGCAACGGACAGGTCTATTTCGTCAACAACCGCATCTCCGACCTCACCCATATCGCGGAGATGATCCACAAGTACATCCCTGATGCCCGCGTCGCCATCGGCCACGGACAGATGAAGCCCGAACAGCTCGAACAGATCGTGCTCGACTTCTCCAACTACGACTACGACGTGCTGCTCTCCACCACCATCGTCGAGAATGGCATCGACATCCCCAACGCCAACACCATCATCATCAACGGTGCCCACAACTTCGGCCTCTCCGACCTCCACCAGATGCGTGGACGCGTAGGCCGAGGCAACCGCAAGGCGTTCTGTTACCTGCTCGCACCACCACTTGCCGCCCTCAATCCTGAGTCGCGCCGTCGCCTCGAAGCCCTCGAGAACTTCTCCGACCTCGGTTCCGGCATCAACATCGCTATGCAGGATCTCGACATCCGTGGTGCTGGCAATCTCCTCGGCGCCGAGCAGTCCGGCTTCATCTCCGACCTCGGCTACGAAACCTATCAGAAAATCCTCAACCAGGCCATGGCCGAGCTGCGGAATGAACAACCCACCCCCAACCCCTCCCCAAGGGAGGGGAGCTTGAATTCCTCTTCTGCAGCTCTTTCTGATAGCAAAACAAATCAGTCCCCCCTCCCTTGGGGAGGGGAAGGGGGTGGGTTTGTCTCCGATTGCACCCTCGAGTCCGACCTCGAGATGTACTTCTCCGACCTCTACGTCCCCAGCGACTCCGAGCGTATGCTGCTCTACCGCGAACTCGACAACCTCGCCGCCAGCCAGCACCTCGACGACGACCTCGCCGCTTACCGCAGCCGCCTCACAGACCGTTTCGGTGCCATCCCCGACGTCGCCGAAGAACTCATCCGCGTCGTTCCCCTGCGTGTCTGCGGCAAACAGCTTGGCATCGAGAAGATACTCCTCAAACAGTCGAAGATGCACCTCTACTTTGTGACCAACCCAGACAGCCCCTACTTCCAGAGTGAGGCTTTTGGGCGCATCCTCGACTACGTGGGCCACAATCCCCGTCGCTGCAACTTCCACGAGACCGCTGGCAAGCGTTCCGTCATCATCGCCGACGTCCCCTCCGTAGATGCCGCTCTGACAATTTGTCGCGAAATTCTGTCATCCTGACACATATTTCCGCCTCTTAGCATTTTATTTCCCCTCCTGAGTAGGAGGGGTGCCCGAAGGGTGGGGTGGTCTGATCCGCCTCTCGTCTCTGGCACATCTTTTGCCTAATACATTGTGACCGCCGCAAGACGATCACCAAAATAGTCAACATGTGTAACTTTTAAAAATATAATTAGGAGGTAAAAATTATGATGCCAATGATGAGAACAAACAACTGGATTCCCGCAGTGTTCAACGATCTGTTTGATACAGACTATCTGCCGAAGGTCAACTGCACTGCACCTGCAATCAATGTGAAAGAAAGCGACAAAGCCTACATCGTAGAGCTCGCCGCACCGGGCATGAAAAAGGAGGATTTCAATGTGCACATCAACGACGAAGGCAACCTCGTCGTGAAGATGGAGAGCAAGGCCGAGAAGAAGGATGAGGACAAGAACACCCGCTACCTGCGCCGTGAGTTCTCTTACTCAAAGTACGAGCAGACGCTCATCCTGCCTGACGATGTGAAGCGCGACGCCATCTCCGCCAAGGTCGAGCACGGTGTTCTGACCGTCGAACTCCCCAAGATCGTCGAAGAGAAGGTCAAGGTCTCCCGCCAGATCGACATCGCATAACAGCACAAAAAAGTGGCTCGCAAATCTGCGAGCCACTTTTTTACCCTTTTACTTTTTTACCTTTTCACTTTTTCACCTTTTCACTTTTTCACCCTTAGAACGGTCCTCTTCCCAAACAACTCGTTGTCCCGATCGCCGTCAGGAATGCCGTGAGCGCAGCTACTATCACCTTCACCGCCAACTCAATAATCCTCTGCTTCTTCATGATTTACCTCCTTTCTGCGCTTTGAGTATTTATTTCTCCCCCTAAGTTAGGGGGAGCCAGAGGGGGTCTGCGCTCGGCTTTGCCGCTTGCTACCGAAGG
>CAMJDL010000054.1 GCA_946404405.1 uncultured Prevotella sp. | reverse complement strand
CTTTATTTCAGCGATTTCAAAGAACGATTAGTCCACTTTAACGGGACAGTAATGAAATTTAGACAATAAAACGATTTTAATTACAGGAGGAGCTGGCTTCATTGGTTCTAACCTGATAAAAAGGCTGTTTATCGATGCGAAAGACGCTACAATTGTCAACATTGACAATATGAACGACTACTATGATGTGTCGTTGAAGGATTACAGACTAAAAGAACTTAATACGATTAGCACGAATTCCACGAATAAGTATGAGTTTGTGAAAGGGGATATAGCTGATAAGGCTTTGATAGATAAGCTCTTTACTGATTATAAGTTTGATATAGTAGTCAATTTGGCTGCACAGGCTGGTGTTCGCTATAGCATCACTAATCCGGATGCATATATTATGAGCAATATGATGGGATTCTACAATATCCTCGAGGCTTGTAGGCATAACCCTGTGGATCATTTGGTCTACGCTAGCTCAAGTTCTGTCTATGGCGGCAATAAAAAGGTACCGTTCTCGACGGATGATTGTGTGGATAATCCTGTGAGCCTGTATGCAGCCACGAAGAAGAGCAATGAGCTGTTTGCGCACTGCTATTCAAAGCTGTATAACATCCCAACCACGGGTTTGCGATTCTTTACGGTTTATGGCCCTGCAGGTCGCCCAGATATGGCGTACTTCGGGTTTACCAACAAGCTGCTGAAGGGCGAGACCATCCAGATCTTTAATTATGGCAACTGCCGACGTGATTTTACCTATGTTGATGATATAGTGGAAGGCATCGTTCGCGTGATGCAAGGCGCACCAGAGCGCAAGAATGGAGAGGATGGACTGCCTGTGCCTCCATACGCTGTGTATAACATTGGTGGTGGTCAGCCTGAGAATCTGTTGGACTTTGTAAATATCTTGCAGGAAGAACTGGTACGTGCGGGTGTGTTACCCAAGGATTTCGATTTCGAGGCCCATAAGAAGCTGGTTCCTATGCAGCCAGGCGATGTACCCACCACCTATGCCGATGCCACAGCTTTGGAGCGTGACTTCGGGTTTACGCCTAAGATTACGCTCCGCGAGGGTTTGAGAAAGTTTGCAGAGTGGTATCGTGATTATTTTATATCTTATTGATATCGACGTAACCGTGCATGACGGCATAGATGGTGAGTGCTGACACGCTCTTCATACCCAACTTGTCCATGAT
This sequence comes from uncultured Prevotella sp., assembly GCA_946404405.1. Classification (GTDB taxonomy): domain Bacteria; phylum Bacteroidota; class Bacteroidia; order Bacteroidales; family Bacteroidaceae; genus Prevotella. The sequence goes on along the minus strand of CAMJDL010000054.1, from coordinate 18,351 downwards.
ATTCTTGCGATGGGTGATGACGGTAGACAGACCGATGTGGAGACGGTCGGCTATCTCTTTGTTGATAAGTCCCTGAGCAATGAGCGACATGACCTCAATTTCGCGATCGGTCAGTATATTCTTTTGAAGGATGTTGGGCATGGGGGGCAGGTTGCGACCACCCTGATGGGCATGCTGTTGGAGCATGAGTAGCTGACGAATGAGCTGTGGTTCTGGCTGGTTGATGCACAGCGAATGGAAATCGCGAAGCTGTGAGGTGTCGTTGAGCGACATGGTAAGTACAATGGTCTTACGTTGACGCTCAAGGAAAAAACTGCGGTGGGTCACCACGATATCCATAGCCACGAAATAATGGGCATACTGATCTGGTTGACCCGATTCTAGTTCACTGAAACTCCCAAAGGTGTCAACGGTCATGATGGGCATCACGTTTTGAAGTATTTGTTTCAATCCTAATACTGCCAACGTATTAGCATCGACAATAGCCACTTTAGGCCTGCCAGGCATCTCATGCTCTGTCATCAGTCTTGTCTATCTGATTTCGAACAGGTTGAAGAATCCTGTCATCGTGAATACCTTCCGGATTTCTTCGTTAATGTTAGCAATGATAACCTTACCACCCTTAGCGGCAGCTTCCTTACGAATAGTCAGGAACAGGCGCAAGCCAGAACTGCTGATGTATTCGAGAGGTGTGCAGTCAAGAATAATATCCTTGTTGGCATTCTCCAACAGGGGCGTAATCTCTTTTTGTGCCTTTACTGCAGCTGGTGTATCCAAACGTCCACTAACTATGGCAGTCATACTGCCGTTTTCTTCTTTAATATCGAATATCATAATACTTCTTTATAAAATATGTAATTAGTAATGAGTAATGAGTAATAATCATGATTACTCATTACTCATTTCTCATTAAAAAAATTACTTCACCAGAGCCTTGCGAGCGGCATTAATCTGATCCTTCATCTTTGCCATCTGCTCCTTCATCTCGGCAACAGTGGTAGCATTGAGAGCATCGAGCGGAGCAATAGCCTGAGCTACGGGCTCAATGTCAGGATCGTACTGAGCCAGACGGTTGACGGCATCAAGAATCAGGACGATACGGAAGGTAACGTCGGCAGCAGCCTCGTCGTTGAAAGTGCTGAGGAACTTGTCGGCATTCTGGTTGCATACATAGAGCTGCTCAACGAGTGCAGCAGCTGCCAGTTGCCAGAAGTAGTTGATACGACCGTTCTTCTCCATCTCGTCATAGAGAGCTGAGGTGGTCTCGAAGATAGAACCAGCATCCTCGATGGCCTTGAACGAAGGATCGTTGATGTCGGCAGCCAACTTGGTGATAGCCTTCTCATAGTCCTCAGTGGGCATCTCGTAGAGAGTAGCAATTTTCTTGTCAACGCTGAGGGCGCTCATAATGCGATACTTCTCTGTGAGTGTTGTAGCTTCGTCAGCCACATTAGCTGCCAGCAGATAGTCGGGCTTAACCTGCTTCTCCTGTTTGGTCAGGGTGATACCATCCTTACCCTCGTTCAGGAAAGGCAGCGTCTTCAGCTTACCCAGGTCAGCAGCGATGCTGTCCATGTGCATCTTAATGCTGGCCTCAATCTGCTGCTGTTCAAAACTCTTCACGCTGTCGGTTGCTTCTTCAGCCTGAGCACTTTTCTTTCCGCCACATGCAGCCATTGCGATGACTGCAAAAGCAATTGCTAAAAATGATAATTTCTTCATTTTGTTTTAAAATTTGAGTTATTAATAATGTTAATGATAATATTCTTTGTCAATAGGATGACCATGACGATACACATGAGCAATAATACACCCATATTGAACCATAGTGTCTTGATATGCCATGACCCCAAGATTTTTTCACTGCTATAGAAGGGAGCCTGTCCTATCTTGCTTTGGGGCGTAAGATAGATTAGGCCTGTGCGAGGTACGACGTAATTGTCGATGACGTCAAGCATACGTTGCTGATCGGCACCAATGACACAGTCTTCCAACTTGGTGTTGTAGTTGTCGCGCTTTAGTTGTATGAGAGCCTCCTTACCATTCTGACGTATATATTTGGATGCTATGGCGTCAGCTTTCAAAGTGAGTTGGTTGCCGCGCTTTGACAATATTTCCTCGGCTTCCTTCATATAGTCATTGAGCGATTGGTAGGACTCGTCACCCTGGTAGGGTTTTAGACCACAGAAGGTTGTCAGTTGCGGCAGATTGGTACGGATAACCTGTAGGTGGTCGACCTTCGACTCCTTCTGATGTTCCTGCTCATCTTTCATGGTCTCCAGTTGTGACTGAAGCTCGTAAAGCAAGCCCATATTATAATATTGTGTCTCGTATTTGTCTTTGTTAATGTCAAAGAACTGACGTTCATACTCATTATCAGTAAATGAGGTGACTGCCAGTGCTTCGTAAGACCAACGAGAGGGTATCAAATCACCTATCAACGGTACGTTGCCAGTGGTGCTCTTAGGTGTCAGGTCCGAGAAACTGACAACTAGTCCACACAGCAGAATCTGGGGGATGAGCAGCATGGGAATGCTGATGTAAATGGCCACCACGGAATTCAGGCACTGGGATAGCAGTAAACCTGTGAGATTGGCTAAGAGGGCTGTTACAAATAGGATGAGCCACCAGGTAAGGAATAGTCCGTGGAGTCCCATAATGGTATTGCCGATGACAATGAACAGCAGGGTCTGTATGAGTGAGACGCCAGCCATATAGACAATCTTTGACCAGATATAGCTGCTATAAGACAGATGTAGGAAACTCTCGCGCTTCAGAAGGGCACGGTCCTTGATAATCTCCTCGGCACTACCGCTCATGCCAGTAAAGGTTGCCACGATGACTGCCATAAAGAAATAACTCACCAAATTCTTGTTGTCCATGACGGAATAGCCTTCTGGTGGGGCATAACGGGTTAACATGGCACAAACCACTGCCAAAACGGGTGCCTGCAAGAGGGTAATCAGGAGATATTGTACGTTGGTAACCTTTGTTCTGATATTACGATGCAGGAAGATGGCAAACTGTTTCAGTACGCCAGGTTTCTTTTGGTCAGATGGTGGAACTTCACTTACAGATGGTACCGGCAGTTCCTGACGGTTCTTTAAGTAGAGTTCATGCCAGTCTTGTGGCGTCATCTTACGCTCGTCAGATAACTCGCCATTATTGTTGAGAGCCTTCTCGTCAATGATGTTCAATACGATTTCCGGATTCACATTGCCACACATAGGACAGGCACTGGTCTCAGCATCCGCATAGTTGGCTGCCTCCTTGAAATAGGTGATGGCATCAATGGGATTGCCATCGAATACGGGATAGCCACCTTTGTCGAGCAGCCACAAACGGTCGAATAACTTATAGACATCACTTGATGGCTGGTGGATGTTGACAATAATGAGCTTGCCCTTCAGCGTCTGTTCCTTCAATAGGTTGATGACCTTTTCTGTATCTGCAGATGAAAGGCCTGACGTAGGTTCATCGAGGAAAAGAACGGCTGGCTCGCGAATCAGCTCCAGAGCAATGTTCAGACGTTTGCGCTGGCCACCAGAGATGAATTTGTTGATGGCAGAACCCACCTTCAGGTCTCTGGCTGCATCCAGTCCTAAGTCTTTCAGCGTCTTCATGACACGACGGTCGATATCCTCGTCGGACATACCTTCGAAGCAGAGCTTGGCCGTAAACCAGAGGTTTTGATAGACGGTCAATTCCTCAATCAGTAGGTCGTCCTGTGGCACAAAACCAATGAGGTCCTTAGCCTTAGGTTCACTAATGTCGTGGCCATTAATGGTAATGCTGCCTTCTTGTGGTTTCAAACTGCCGTTGAGTAGCGAGAGTAGGGTGGTCTTGCCCGTGCCTGACCCGCCCATGATAGCCAGCAATTCTCCGTTACGGAGCGTGAAACTCAAGTCGTGCATACCATTGTCGCTGTTGGGGAAACGGAAATTGATGTCGCGCCCACAGAACTCGACAGCCTGAACTTCTCCTTCAGTATTATCGTAGCGACTAATGATGGACGAATAATAGACGGGCTTTCCGCTTTTGCTCTTCAGAACGCTGGATTGAATCCAGACCTGATAGGCACCGGACAGTACGGGAACATCGTTAAGCAGGACAGTGTCATTGCCCATATATGTAAACAGCAATAGTCCTGTTATGGGGTCGAGCAATGTTTTTAGCGTGCCCTCAAAACCATCTAACTGATGCAGCATGACATGCTCAGTGGCTTTGTTGTTAACAAAGTCCATGAAGTCGTTATACTGTTCGTCAGGAATGTTAAACTGCTCGGCCATGGTTCGGAACATGACGTCTGTAAATCCGTCATCGTCCGTGCAGAATTCCAGAAGACGCAGTAAGAGGAGGGCTCTTTCCGTATGACTGATGTCAGTATGCAGATTGGAACAGATGGAAGTGACAGTATCAATGGTGTTCAGGTCGTCTGTCATTTCGTAGGCCATACGCATATCGCTGTAAAGGTCTACGTAAAGGTCGGTATTTCGAATGCCGAAATGATGACGCAAGTAATTAACGAGCATCTTCTTTGCCCGTTCCTCGTCCACCTGCTCTACCTTGCCGAATAGGGCAAACAGACTGATAAAACTTGATAATATGACGTCAGTCATTTCTTTTTAGACTTGCAAATTTACTTAAAAACTCAGACTACACTCTTATTGTGGTAGTTAAAAAACTTTAAATCGCATCAAACAAGTTTCTTACGAAGCGTTAAAACGTTCATTCCGTCGATTCGCTCGTAGTTAATGCTATCCATAATTTGCCTTACCAGATGGATGCCCAGTCCACCGATAGGCCGTTCTTCTGCCGAGAGTGTCGTGTCAACTTCTTTCTCAGCCGTAGGGTCGAAGGGAGTCCCCCAGTCGCTTATAACGAACTTTAACCGTTTGTCGTTGGCCATGGCTTCTATGTTGACATTACCCGTTGTTCCTGATGGGTAGGCATAGCTCATGACATTGACTACTGCCTCTTCCAAAGCCAGATTGAGACTCATGGTCGTACTCATATCGAAGCCTACAATTTCGCAGACTTCGTCAACGAATGCTGCCAGTTGTGGTACTTCTTCAATGTCGTTAGGTAGTGTGATACTGCGTTGAAGCTTCATATCTTTCTCCTGTGGTTTAGTGTATTGGATAGCTAACATTGTCAAATCATCACTTTGTTCTGCGTTGCCAACAAACTGATGAACCGCATTAATCATTTGTTCAATGAGTTGCTGAGGCTGGTGTGACGATTCCTTGGTCACGTCAATCATGCGCTCTTCCGTGAATTGCTCATGCTGAATATTTTCTGCTTCCGTCAGTCCATCGGTGTAAAGGAAGATACAGGTGCCGAGGTCGATGGTCGTTTCTTGCTGGTTGAATTTCCAGTCAGGCATGACACCCAAGGGAACATTAGGTGAGCAAGGAAGCAGACCAATACGTTGATCACCTATAAGCAATGGCGAATTGTGCCCTGCATTGCAATAACGCAGACGTCCTGTTGGTAGATCAAGCACACCAAGGAACAGCGTCACAAACATATTCGACTCGTTGTTGTCAGCCATCGCATTATTGATGCCAAACATGATACGTTCCGGCTGAGCCTCCTTGAAACTGATGGTGCGGAACAGGGTACGTGTCACAGCCATCACCAATGATGCAGGAACGCCTTTGCCGCTGACGTCGCCAATACAGAAGAATAGTTTCTCGTCGCGGATGTAGAAGTCGTAGAGGTCACCACCTACCTCCTTGGCAGGATTCTGTTGTCCGTATATTTCAACGTCGTTTCGGTCGGGAAATGGTGGAAAGGTCTTGGGTAACATAGACATCTGTATGCCGCGTGCAATGTTCAGCTCGCTTTCAATACGTCCTTTCTCTTCGTTGGCAGTCTTCGTCTCTTCAACCTGCTGAATCAGCGACTTCTGCATGGTCTTGAACGAGTTGTGCAGACGCAACATTTCGTCCTTAGTCTTAATAGTAGGAAGCTCAGCTGAAAGATTGCCAGATGCTATCTCGTCTGCAGACTCAGCAAATTGGGTAATAGGCTTAGTTCCACGACGGATAGCAGAACGGCAGACGAATGATACAATGATGAGCCCAATGATCATCAGAATCACAAATATGCTAACAATGAAACTTGCAGGGGCTATAATTTGTGAAAACGGAACGACATTACACATCATCCAGTCTGTGTGGTCTATCTTCGTTATGAACATGAAGCATTTAGCTCCGTCCGCGCCCTTAAAAGAAAAATAATCTATGGGCTTATCGTTTTCGATAATCTCTTTAGCTTTGGTTATTGCTTTTGGGTTTCCTGTCTCAGTCAAGAAGTCGTAGAGCGATTGATTCAGCAACTTGGTCTTATCAGGATGAGCCACGAAGGTTCCTTTGCGGGTAACAATGAAACTGTAGCTGTCTTTGTCATCATCTATTTCTACAAATTCAAGACCTGCAAAAGCCGTGCTATCCAACTCTTGCATGAAATCATTCAGCCAATCCAGTGCTATGTCTGCAGTCTGGATAGCATAAATCTCTCCATTGTTGTTGATGATGGGCTGCGAATAGGTGATCATCATCACTTCACCACCACCTTCGTCAAAATACGGCTCCGACCAAGTGCTTTTTCCTTGCTCGATAGGTTTTGTGTACCATTCTTGATGCAGATAGTCGTATTCCTGCGTATTGAGTTGCTTAGTATGTATGCCCGTACTATCGTGATAGGCGTATGGGGAGAATGCTTGTCCCTTTCTGGGCTCGTAGTCTGGGTTATAGGCTACTGCGGCACCCATAATGTTGGGGTTGAGTCTCAGCAGGTGCTCGACGGCAAAGTACTGACGACTGTCATTGTTGATATTTTCCACCACTTCAGGCGTATTGTTGGATACAGCGACCTCAACGGTTGAGAAAATGTTATTGATTTTTTCATTAAAAACTTTCGTTGAGGCCTTATGATAGTCTGTCACGAGAACGGCTCCAAGAAGCCAAAGAAAAGTGAAAATCAGGACTAAGATGAGCGTCATGACAATAGTCATGGTACCTACTACACGCCATGTAAGCCTGCCGGCTATGGTATGCTTGCGGTGGAATATCTTAGGTAGTGTCATGAGTTTCTTAATATAAATATCCGTGCAAAGATACGAAAAAAAGTGAAAAGTGAAAAGTGAAAAGTGAAAAATTTGCAGTTTTACTCGTTTATTCGTACCTTTGTAGGGAAAATAACAAGCAAAGAACAAATTATGATGAAGAAATATATCAAGATGGCATGCCTATTGGGTATGCTGAGTTTACCAGTAAAGGCTGATGATCATACAGAATTCTTAGGGCTTCCCCTTTCGTTGTCGCCTGCAGAGATGATAGATGAACTGAGCAATAAGGGTATGCAACAAGAAGATAGCTTTAGCCTGTCTGGACGTATCTCAGGACTGAATGTCTGGCTTAATCTGAATAGTAATCGCGATACCTCGGCACTCAATTCAATATTGTTGTCGACGAAATATCAGCAAGGTCGGACACCGCGTGATGACTATAAGAAGATGATGAAATGGATGCGTCATCACTATGGAGCCCCAACCTGGGAATCTACGGTACGAGGACATGCTTTTGCCCGTTGGTTTTTGGATTTTGACCGTGATATCGTGATGATTGCGACAGCCAAATCTTCTGTTGACATCTGGTTTTACGACAATCATTCGAAACGTAATATTGACTACTACAGCATTTTGAAGTATTGCGAGCGCAATCCTTCTGATGAAGTACCTTACTATTCGGCTCGTGAACAGGTAACATGGCGCAGTACGAGTGTACCTGTCGTCAGGAAACCTGCTGTGGTAAAGGGTAAGGCGAAAAGAAAGGGTAGGTTGGTTAAGGCAACTAAAAGCCGCCATCGTACAAAGGCTAAAAGCCGTAAGACTCGCCGTCGTTAATGGTTTATTCCATTGGGAACAGACCGTAGAGCTTGGCGTCAATCATATCAGTCACCTGTTTCAGATGTTCAGGATTATCGCCAAACTTACAAGTGTCACCCTCTACAATGATGAGGTTTCCTTTGTAGGAGGCTATCCATTCTTCATAGCGTTTCTCCAGTCCTTGCAGGTAGTCCAGACGCATGGTCTGCTCGTATTCACGTCCACGTTTCTGGATTTGCGATACGAGGGTGGGAATGCTAGCCCGGATATATATCATGAGATCTGGCAGTTTGACCAACGACATCATGAGGTCAAACAAGTCGCGATAGTTGTTGAAGTCGCGATCAGACATCATTCCTTGTCCATGCAGGTTGGGCGCAAAAATGCAGGCATCTTCAAAGATGGTACGATCTTGGATGATGGTATCCTCTGACTTGGAAATCTCTACCACTTCCTTGAAACGTTTGTTCAGGAAGTAAATCTGCAGATTAAACGACCAACGGGGCATGTCGGCATAGAAATCTGCCAGATAGGGATTGTTGTCTACAGGTTCGAACCTGGGTGTCCATCCGTAACGATGGGCTAAGAGTTTGGTCAGGGTGGTCTTGCCACTACCGATGTTTCCTGCTATTGCGATGTGCATATTTATAAGGAGTTAAAGGAGTTATAGAATTGTATCGTGTGAGAAGAGGCCAAAGAGTTCGCTGTCGATGCGGTCGATAATCTTGGCCAGGTCTTTAGGCTGGTGTTGAAAGTCAAGCCCGTCTTTTTGAATAGTCATCACTCGTCCCTTATACTTATTATATATAAAGTCGTCGTAACGCTGGTTCAGATTTTCAAGATATTCCAACTGGATGGACTGTTCGTAGTCACGACCTCGTTTTTGGATATTCCCCACCAGATGGGGTACAGATGCTTTCAGATAAATCATGAGGTCTGGCTGTCGTACCACCGTCATCATCTGCTCAAACAGTTCCATGTAGGTCTCGAAGTCACGTTTTGTGAGATTGCCCATAGCCCTGTTGTTCTGCATGAACACATACACGCCCTCATAAATGGTACGGTCTTGGATGATGGTCTTCTCTGATTTCGAAATATCGATAAGGTCGCGGAAGCGTTCTTTTAGGAAATATACTTCCAGATTGAACGACCATCGGTGGATGTCGCGATAGTAGTCCTCCAGATACGGATTATGATCCACAGCCTCGAAACGAGCTTCCCAGCCATAGTGTTTGGCCAGTAGCTCTGTCAGCGTTGATTTCCCGCTTCCGATATTTCCTGCAACGGCTATGTACATAGTTATTTTAGATTTTTCGGACGACAAAGTTACAAAGAAAAATCGACAATCAAGAAAGATTGCCGATTTTTTATTTGTTAATCTTCGTTTTTTATGAAAGGAAGCCCAACAGCGCACCTGCAGCCACAGCTGAACCAATGACGCCAGCTACATTGGGTCCCATGGCGTGCATCAGCAGGAAGTTATGACGGTCATACTCCAGTCCGAGGTTGTTAGAGATACGGGCTGCCATAGGTACTGCACTTACGCCAGCATTGCCAATCAGCGGGTTCAGCTTCTTGTCCTTAGGCAGGAAGATGTTCATCAGCTTCACGAACAGCACTCCGCTCATCGTAGCAATAATGAATGCACCGGCACCAATGGCAAAGATATAGATAGTGTTCATCGTCAGGAACTCAGAGGCTTGTGTCGAACAGCCTACCGTCAGACCTAACAGCATAACCACAATATCGTTCAGCGCAGCACCAGCTGTCTTGGCCAGACGAGTGGTCTTGCCGCTTTCCTTCAACAGGTTACCAAAGAACAGCATACCCAACAGGGGCAGACCAGAGGGTACGATGAAGGTGGTGAGCAATAGTCCTACGATAGGGAACAGGATGCGTTCTGTCTGTGAAACTTCGCGGGCTGGCTTCATCTTGATAAGACGTTCCTTCTTGGTAGTCAGCAATCGCATAAGGGGTGGCTGAATCAGCGGAACCAATGCCATATAGGAATAGGCACAGACCGCGATGGCACCCATCAAGTTAGGCGACAACTTACTGCTGAGGAAGATAGCCGTAGGACCGTCAGCACCACCAATGATGGCAATACCGGCAGCCTGATTAGGCTCGAATCCTAATGCTAGTGCAAACATATAGGCGCCAAAGATACCAAACTGGGCGGCAGCACCAATCAGCATCAGCTTCGGATTAGCCAACAGGGCAGAGAAGTCTGTCATGGCTCCTATGCCCAGGAAGATGAGTGGAGGATACCATCCTTGACGAACACCTTGATAGAAAATGTTCAGTACGGAATTATCCTCATAGAGACCAATTTCCAGTCCTGCGTCTGCACGGAAGGGAATGTTGCCGAGAATAATACCCAGTCCAATGGGTACGAGCAGCAGAGGTTCGAAGTCCTTCTTGATGGCAAGCCAAATAAAGAAGGCGCCTACTGCTATCATGATGAGGTTTCCTGCCGTTACATTGGCAAAACCCGTATAGGTCAGGAACTCATTGAAGTTTTCTATGATAAAGTTTGTAAATCCCATAATTGTCAATTTTCAATTATCAATTGTCAATTATCATTTTTATCCAATGGTCAGCATAACAGCACCTTCCATGACGGAATCACCTTGATTGACAAGAATTGATGTTACGGTGCCAGCACTTTCTGCCTCGATGTTGTTCTGCATCTTCATGGCTTCCAATACGATGACTACATCACCTACGGCAACGGTGTCACCCACCTTCACGTTGATGGCATTGATAGTGCCAGGCAGAGGAGCCTTGACGGGGTTGCCGGCTCCTGCAGCAGCGGCAGGCTGTGCGGGTTGTGGCTTTGCTGCAGGTTGAACAGGTGCTGCAGCAGCAGGTGCCACAGGCTCTGCAGGTGCTGTATTAGCACTTCGTTTTGTAGCAGCCAAAGCCGGGTGCTTAGCAGCATTAATGGGTTTCTGCATCTCAATCTCAAAGGGGATGCCGTTGACGTTTACTCTGGCAATTTTACCTTCTACTTCAGCAATCTCTACTTCGTAGTCTACGCCTTGTACTTTATATTTATATGTCTTCATTGTTGTCGTTTATTAATGTAATTCTGGGGTTGTTGGGATGTTTGGTGCGTTGTGCTTGGTAGGAATGAAAGCCTCGTGCAGATGGGTCATCTGACTGTATTCGTCATCCCATCCTGTATCTTTCGGCTTGATGGTGATAACGCCACTCTCTACGTCATGGATATCGTCTTCATACTGGCGCAGGGCCAAACCGATGACAGCCATATAGACTTCTTTGTCAATACCTTTGGTGTTAAGACCTTCTTTCAGCATGATGCCCGTCTTATGGCCTACCTCCATAGTCATTTCCACCGTCTTGGTGATAGGCTTGATGGGCTGTTGGTGGGCAACCTTTTTAGCTGTATCCATGTGGCGCATCAACATACCGAAGAGGGTAAAGGTAATCCACAAGAGGGCCAAACAGAAGAACACGATACCCATAGCCATCAGAGCCATACCGAAACCGTACGGGTCTTCGCGCTTGAATTTCTCTATTTTCGATTCGCTGACCACAGTCTGGTTCTGAATGCCTGGCGTCACGCGGTCAGCACTCTTTATTTCCCAATCTGCTGCTGTTCCGTTATTGGCTATGCGGGCAAACGACTGGTCGGCACCTAATACAGGTACTGTGACGGAGTCAATCAGTTGAGTGGCATTGCCATTGTAGAGTGCAATCCAAGTTGGTGAAGTAGCATTGACCTTCACAGATAGATGCAGAGAGCCTTGGGCAGGTTGACTGCCGAGCTGTAGTACAATGAGCTGTCGTCCCGAGAGGTTGGTACGCTCGTCGCCATTGGGAATCTGGCTCATGCGACTTACGCGTTCGGGCACGCTCATCTTCTTGTCAAGTACGGAGCGGTCGGTGGTAATATACATACCACGGATGTTGTACGTCGAGTGCGAGATGTTGGCAATCTCCAACCAGGCGTTTCTGGCTCCGTATTCGTCAATCAGGCTCGACTCGTTCTGAGTCATCACCTCATTCAGCTTGATGCTGGCATCCATCTGGGCCAATATCGGCTGTGAGGCGAAGGCGAGGAGTGAGCCTAACAGGAATGCGAATCTTTTCATTTGTCTGTTGGTTAATCGTGTATTATTATTTCTAGAATCTCTAGTATGTCTAGTCAATATAGTTGTTATCCGCAGAAAAACAGCACAACAATCTGTGCGGTGAAGATGCGGAGGAACATCGATAGCGGATATACCGTCGAGTAGCCTAACGCAGGTGCCTCCTTCGAACAGATACTATTCGAGTAGGCCAGCGCAGGGGGATCCGTATAGGTACCAGCTATCATACCGGCAATGGTAAAGTAGTTGAAACGATATCTCATACGCGCAATAGGACCTACTACCAAAATAGGAATAATGGTAATCAGGAAACCTGTGAGCACGTAGAGCAGTCCGTCACCTTGTACCACCGTCTCAACGAATCCTGCACCAGCCTTGATACCTACTGAGGCCAAGAAGAGTACAAGTCCTATCTCTCTCAACATCATATTGGCCGATGTGGTGGTATAGGTCACCAGATGTATCTTATAGCCATAGCGGCCTATGAGAATGGCAATAATCAGAGGTCCGCCAGCCAAACCAAGCTTAACGGGAACAGGCATGCCAGGAATAGCCAGAGGGAATGAACCGAAGATAAGTCCGATGATGATGCCTACGAAGATGGTTGCAATATTGGGCGCATCCAAGCGACGGACGGAGTTGCCCATCTTGTTGGCTACGCGGTCGACAGCATCCTCAGGACCTACAACCATGATTTTGTCACCTACCTGCAGGGGCAGACCTGCTGAGGCAAAGAGATCCATGCCGTGACGGGTTACACGGGTAACGTTGACACCATGAACACTTGAGAAGTGCATGGAAGCCAGCGACTTGCCGTTGATGGCGGGGTTGGTAATCAGAATACGCTTAGATACCAGAGGCTGGTCTTGCTGTTCAAAGTCTATGTCTAGTTTCGGACCGATAAAGGCCATAATGGCCTCTTGGTCAGCTTCTGCACATACTACCAGCATTTGGTCGCCCAAGTGGAATACTGTGTCGCGATTAGGGATGATCAGCTCGCCCTGTGACACCAGTCGTGACACCACGAAGTCGCGGTTCAGGAAGTCGTGTACCTGTAGCAACGTCTTGCCTTCCAGATATTTGTTGGTCACCTCCAGGTGCATCTTGTAGGGCTTCTTGTTGGCACTCTGCTCCTCCATAGCCTTCAGGCGTTCTTCTTCTTTCTCAAGTTTGACGCTACATATATACCTTATTAATATAATACCAAGTATGATGCCAACGACACCCAAGGGGTAAGCGCAGGCGTATGCTGAAGCAATCTGTGGCGCATTGGCACCAAAAACAGTACCCAAAGCCTCATTGGCAGCACCAAGACCAGGAGTGTTTGTGACAGCACCATACAGCGTACCTACCATCATTGGGAGGTTCATCTTGTCGTTGGTGTCGAAGAAGATATAATAACAAGCGAACATGACCAGAATGTTCAGCAGAATAGCGCTTGCTGCCAATCCGTTGAGCTTGATGCCCTGTTTTCCAAAGCTTTCAAAGAAGCCAGGGCCAACCTGCATACCTATCATGAATACAAACAGGATAAGCCCGAAGTCCTGCACAAATGTCAAAATGGGGGTAGGGGCTGTAAATCCGATGTGGCCCGCTACGATACCAGCAAACAATACAAAAGTGACTCCTAAAGAGACACCGCCAACCTTAATTTTCCCCAAATAAACGCCCACGGCAATCACGATGGCATACAGCAATGCAATATGTGCCACAGAGTCCGTTGTCGTGAACAAATCCTTTAACCATTGAAACGATTCCATAACATACTATCTCCAAATTGCCTGCAAAATTACGAAATTCTTGCGCAATACGTGCATTTTTGTGCAACTATTTTTCATAAATATAAAATATTTATTAAATTCTTCTTTATTTCAAATTTATTTGCTACCTTTGCAGAACGATACTTAAAACAACTTCTTATATAATAAACACTACAATTATTTATGGCTAACAAAGAAAAACTCTTTAGCGAGTTCCAAGCGCCAACCACCCAAGAATGGCTGGACAAGATTGAAGTGGACCTGAAAGGTGCCGACTTCCAGAAACGACTCGTGTGGAGAACCAACGAAGGGTTTAATGTGCAACCCTTCTATCGTCGTGAGGACTTGAAAGACCTCAAGGCTGTCGATTCATTGCCAGGCGAATTCCCCTTCGTTCGTGGCAACAAGAAGGACAACAATCTGTGGTTTGTCCGTCAGGACATCAATGCTGAGGATGCTAAGGCTGCCAACGAAAAGGCTCTTGACGTTCTGAACAAAGGTGTCGACTCGCTGGGCTTCCGTATTCCTGGCGACAGCGTCAGTAAGGCGTTTGTGGCTACCTTGCTCGAAGGCATCCTGCCTCAGTATGTGGAGCTGAACTTTACGACCTGTCAGCGTCATTGTGTAGAACTGGCTGAAATCCTGGTGGCTTACTTCAAGGAGAAGGACTATCCGTTGGCAGAACTGAAGGGTAGCATCAATTTCGACCCCATCAGCAAGATTCTTGCCAAGGGTAAGGACACTTCTTCTCTGTGTGCTGAGGTTTCGCCTCAGCTTATCAAGGCTTTAGAGGAATTGCCTGGCTACAAGTGCATCAACGTGAACAGCGTTGCGCTGAACAATGCCGGTGCCTATATCTATCAGGAGTTAGGCTATGCCTTGGCTTGGGGTGCTGAGTATCTGAATGTGCTCACCGATGCTGGTGTCGATGCTACGGAGGCTGCCAAGCGCATCAAGTTCAATATGGGCGTTAGCGAGAACTACTTCATGGAAATCGCCAAGTTCCGTGCCGCCCGTCTGTTGTGGGCTCAGATCGTGAAGCAGTACGAACCCAAGTGCGACTGCGCTTGCCAGATGCATGTCTGCGCCTACACCTCTGAGTACAACCAGACGCTGTTCGATTCTTACGTCAATCTGCTCCGTTCCCAGACGGAGACGATGTCGGCAGCCCTTGCTAACGTTGATTCTATCGTGGTGACACCATTCGATAAGCCTTACGAGACACCGACAGATTTTGCTGAGCGTATTGCCCGCAACCAACAGCTGCTGCTGAAGGAGGAGGCTCACTTCGACAAACTCGTCGATGTGGCTGGTGGTTCTTATACCATCGAACATCTGACGGATGCTATAGCTCAGGAAGGTTGGAAACTGTTCCTCGCTGTCGAGGAGGCTGGCGGCTTCTTGGCTGAGGCCCTGAAGGGTAACATCACTAATGCCATCAACGAATCGAACACCAAGCGTCATGCCGATGCTGCCAAGCGTAAGGAGTTTATTCTGGGTACCAACCAGTTCCCCAATTTTACAGAGACCAGCGAAGGCAAAGCCCCCGTTGCTACTGTGTGTTGCGGCTCAGTCGCAACAGACGAGGCTCTTCCTCGCCTCAATACCGCCCGCTTGGCTTCTGAGTTCGAGACCTTGCGCCTCGCTACTGAGAAGGCTCCAAAACAGCCTATCGCCTTTATGCTGACCATTGGCAATCTGGCTATGCGTCAGGCTCGTGCCCAGTTCTCTTGCAACTTCCTTGCTGCCGCTGGCTACAAGGTGATGGACAACCTCGGCTTCAAGACTGTCGAGGAAGGTGTCGATGCCGCTTTGGAGGCCAAGGCCGATATCGTGGTCATCTGCTCCAGCGACGATGAGTATGCAGAGTACGCCATCCCCGCCTTCCAGTATCTCAACGGTCGCGCCATGTTCGTCGTAGCTGGTGCGCCCGCCTGCTCTGAGGACCTGAAGGCCGCTGGCATCGAGAACTTTATTAACGTTAAGTCTAACCAGCTCGGCACTCTTAAGGAGTACAATGCTAAACTCGGAATCTAATTATGGCACGTAAGAATTTTAAAGATATTGATATCTACGCTGGCATTCAGCAGAAGAATGGTCAGCAGTGGCAGCAGGAGAATGGCATTAGCGCTAACTGGCGTACGCCCGAGCAGATTGACATTCAGCCTGTTTATACGAAAGAAGACCTCGAAGGTATGGAGCACCTCGACTTTACGGCAGGTATTCCTCCCTATCTCCGTGGCCCGTATTCTATGATGTATCCCTTCCGCCCGTGGACCATCCGTCAGTATGCCGGATTCTCTACAGCTGAAGAGTCAAATGCTTTCTATCGCCGTAACCTGGCTTCTGGTCAGAAGGGACTTTCTGTAGCCTTCGACCTTCCTACACACCGTGGTTATGACCCCGATAACGCTCGTGTTGTGGGCGATGTTGGTAAGGCTGGTGTATCTATCTGTAACGAGGAGAACATGAAGGTGCTCTTCTCTGGTATCCCCTTGAACAAGATGTCTGTATCAATGACCATGAACGGTGCCGTGCTGCCTATCCTGGCGTTCTACATCGTGGCAGGTCTGGAGCAGGGCGCTCAGCTCGAGGAGATGGCAGGAACCATCCAGAACGATATCCTGAAGGAGTTCATGGTGCGTAACACCTATATCTATCCCCCTGCATTCTCAATGAAGATTATCGCCGATATCTTCGAGTACACCTCGCAGAAGATGCCTAAGTTCAACTCTATCTCTATCTCTGGTTACCACATGCAGGAGGCTGGAGCTACTGCCGATATCGAGTTGGCTTACACCTTGGCCGATGGTATGGACTACCTGCGTACTGGTGTGAATGCTGGTATCGATGTCGATGCTTTCGCTCCACGATTGAGCTTCTTCTGGGCTATCGGTATGAACCACTTCATGGAAATAGCAAAAATGCGTGCTGGCCGATTGCTGTGGGCTAAGATTGTTAAGAGCTTTGGCGCTAAGAATCCTAAGTCGCTGGCTCTGCGTACACACTCTCAGACCTCTGGTTGGTCGCTCACAGAGCAGGATCCATTCAACAACGTAGGTCGTACCTGTATCGAGGCTATGGCTGCAGTATTGGGTCACACCCAGTCGCTCCACACTAACGCTCTTGATGAGGCTATCGCTCTGCCTACCGACTTCTCGGCTCGTATCGCACGTAACACTCAGATCTACATTCAGAACGAGACTAAGGTGTGCAAGCAGATTGACCCATGGGCTGGTTCTTACTACGTTGAGACCCTGACCAACGAGCTTGTTCACAAGGCTTGGGAGCACATTCAGGAAATCGAGAAGCTTGGCGGTATGGCAAAGGCCATCGAGACCGGTCTGCCCAAGATGCGTATCGAGGAGGCTTCTGCCCGAACGCAGGCCCGTATCGATTCAGGTCAGCAGACCATCGTTGGTATCAACAAGTATCGTTTGGACCACGAGGATCCTATCGATATTCTTGAGGTCGACAACACCGCTGTACGCAAGCAGCAGGAAGAATGCCTCAAGGAGGTTCGTGCCGCTCGCGACGAGGCCGCTTGTCAGGCTGCCCTCAAGGCTATTACCGAGTGCGTGCGCGAGTTCAAGGAGGGCAAGAAGAGCGAGAACAACCTGCTTGACCTTGCCGTCAAGGCCGCTCAGCTGCGTTGTACGCTGGGTGAGATTTCAGATGCCTGCGAAGAGATCGTGGGCCGTTATAAAGCAGTAATCAGAACAATTTCAGGCGTGTATAGTTCAGAATCAAAGAACGACAAAGACTTCGAGGAGGCCAAGCGCCTTACCGACGAGTTTGCTCAGAAGGAGGGTCGTCGTCCACGTATCTTCGTTGCCAAGATGGGTCAGGACGGTCACGACCGTGGTGCAAAGGTAGTGGCAACAGGTTATGCCGACTGTGGCTTCGACGTGGATATGGGACCCTTGTTCCAGACTCCTGAGGAGGCTGCCCGTATGGCTGTCGAGAACGACGTGCACATCGTTGGCGCATCATCGTTGGCTGCAGGTCATAAGACGCTGATTCCACAGCTCATCGAGGAGTTGAAGAAGCTGGGTCGTGAGGACATCATGGTCACCGCTGGTGGTGTGATTCCTGCTCAGGACTACGACTTCCTCTACAAGGCTGGCGTTGCCGCCATCTTCGGTCCTGGTACCCCGATTCCGTATTCTGCCATCCAGATGATGAAGATTCTGCTTGATAAGGAGTAATCCTTCATGCAGCATAAAACTACGGGGCGTCAGCACCATCGCTGACGTCCCGTTTTTTTCACTCTTCACTTTTCACTTCGTGCCATCTCCCACCCTCGCAGCATAGCGAACCAGTCGATAGACGATGTTCCGTTTTCCTGAATCGCCATTGCCACGCCTACCGCCATCCAGCGGCTTGGCTTGTCACTCGGGATGCCTATCGGCTCGTCGGGGTCGATGCCAGTGAGGCAGCTGACGTTCTGGATGTACGCCGACGTGTTGTTCTCGCTCGACGGTGCCCACCTCGAAATGATGCCTCGGATGGTGTAGAGGCGGTACTTGTGGTAGTACGTGCGGGTGAGCAGGTAGAAGGCTGCACGCCAGCCATACTCCAG
>CAMJDL010000053.1 GCA_946404405.1 uncultured Prevotella sp. | reverse complement strand
AGAGCAACAGCCTTCTAAGCTGTGGGTCTCGGGTTCGAATCCCGACGGAATCACTAAGAACAGGAAATGGAGACAGAAAGCAAGCTTTCAAGTCTCCATTTTTCGTTCTGTCTTTACTTGATGGTAATCCAGACGGCCTCACCCCTACCATTGGCCTCTACAATCTTCTGTTTCAGTCGGTGAACCCAAATGCGGCTGTCGAGCACCTTCAGCACGCCCATCAGCTCTGGCTTCTTCAATAGCTGGGTAGCCCCTGTGTGTTATTCGGGAATTTGTTGTGGCAGTTCGTAACGACCCGTCTTGCGAATAGAGGGCAGCACCTCACTTGTCACCCACCGCTTGAAGGCCTTGGCCTACGGCAGTTTTGAAGAGAAAATCATAGAGTAGAGACCGCTCTCGTTGATGATGATTACGGCTTGGTTCTGGCCTGACAGAACGAATCGTTCGGTCAGCTTATCTTCGTCGTCAACAATCCTTGGTGCGCAAGTACATCTATGACAGTTATGACAGATGACAGTTTTTTGAAATTGAGAAGAAAAGAGTATTAGTAATTATATATATTTATATATAATTACTAATCCATAAGTACGCCGATTTTTCAATAACTGTCATCTGTCATTTGTCATCGAATAGCCACCGCCAACGACGAAAAATAATACACGATGGCCGAAAATTACGGAATCGGGACCGCGATGTTACGGTTCGTTGAAATTGAGCGAATTTGTGCTGAAAAACGGGGCAAATCGAGGGGCAAAATTTGGAATATAAAGATAATCTTTGTACCTTTGCATTGTGATCACAAACGGGAAGATGGCGACCCGTGAAGTTCGCCACAGAGTATCTAATACCATGAAAAAACACACACAACTATGGCAAAGATTTTGTATGAAGTAAAGCAGAACCAGAACGAGCACAATGCGGCTTTCGGCAAGTGGTACGCAAAGATCAAGAGTCTGGAAACGTTGAACACGCGCAAGCTGGCGCAGCACATCTCGGAGCACGGCTCTATCTACACCCCCGACGTGGTGTACGGCGTGCTGGAGAAGTTCCGCAGCTGTCTGGTCGAGATGCTCCTGAACTCGAAGAAGGTGAAGATTGAAGGCCTCGGCACGTTCTACTGCACCATCGAGAACCAGAAGAAGGGTGCGCTGAAGAAGGAGGACTACAACGTCCGCGAGCACATCAAGGGCCTGCACATCCGATTCCTGCCTGAGCAGACTACGGAGGAGAACATCTCCAGCCGCGAGTTCCTGAAGAAGGCTGAGTTTATCAACATCGACTCGCTGCTGCCGAAGGAGGAAGCCTCCCCTAGCCCATCCCAAGGAGGCGGATCAAGCACTGGAAGCAACACCGGAGGTAATACCGGCGGCAATACTGGCGGCAATAACGGTGGCGGCGGTGAGGAAGGTGAACCCGATGAAAACTAATGAGTTATGAAGAAGGAAACGTGGAAGACGGTGATTCAGATCATCATTAGCATTCTGACGGCGGCTCTGACCGCAATGGGAACGACGAGCTGCATGGGCGCTTGCGGCCTGATGGCCTAGTGATTGCAACGCCACACTCTGACCTTGGTCAGAGAATAGTGAAAAGAAATGGGTGCTTATCGCAATGATAGGCACCCATTTGTATTTTTGCATCTCTTACAGCGTATTAGAAGAAGAGATAACGGTTGTCCTTGACATTAGCCTTGAGCATGAGTTCGTACATGAAACGGCCTGCAGCCTGTGTAGCCTGCTGCTGCATCTGCTGCATCTGCTGCTTCTCGTCGTACTTGGCACCCTCGCGCTGCTTCTTGGAAATAACCTGGAAGAGGTAGGCACCACCGTTACCCTTAACTACTGCGGGTGAGAACTGACCTGCCTTTACAGCTGCAACAGCACCGGAAAGGGCGGGCTCTGAACTACCGGCAGCCTGTACGAAGACAGGAGCCGAGAAGGTGATCTGATGAACGCTGTCGATGGTAGCGCCCTTAGCCTTTGCATCGGCAATAGACTTGACACCAGCCAGTTTCTCGGCCAGCTTCTGGAATTTCTTGTCCTTGACGACCTCAGCCTTCAGGTTGTTCTTAACCTGCTCGTCGTTCATTTCACGATAACCCTCGGGATGAACAGCGGTCAGGGCAATAACCAACAGGTGGTCGTTGTTGCCGCACTCGTAGAGAGGACTAACCTCGCCTGCCTTGCTGTCGAAAATCCACTTCATAGCCTCACGGGTGGCACGCAGGCCAGCCACAGTGTGCTCAGAGTTGTACAGTTCTTTGCGCTCCTGAACACGGAAGCCAAACTTCTGGGCGTTCTTCTCCAAACCTTCAAGGGTCTTGTTCTCGCTGACATACTGGCTGAACTTGTTGTAAGCCTCGCTATATGTACCCTTCGAGAAATCGATGGTATGCTTAACGACGGCTACGTCATACTTGGTAACCATAGCCTTGCGGGCTGTGACCTGCAGAACGATGTTACCATTGGTGAACTCAACGTTCTTCAGTTCGTTAGCCTCCATCGTATTGAGGGCTGAGATGTAGTTCTTAGAGTCGGCATCGATGGTCTGTGAACGCTCGTACATAGCTGATGTCATCCACTGCTTCTCGGCAGTCTGACCGTACTTCTTAGCCAAAGCCTCGAAATCGGCACCACCCTTCAGAGCGGTATAGATACTGTCGGCACGCTTGTGAGCCTCTTCAGCTGTCTGACCGCCAACCTGAATCTGACGGAACTCTACAGAGTCGGGCAACTGGGTCTTGGCAATGAGCTTCACCACGTTGAGCGTATTGTCGTAAGCGGTCTCGAAAGGAGCAGTAATCTGACCAACCTGCATAGAATCAACCTTGACGGCAATGTCACTGGGCAGAGCATTACGTGTCACAGAGATACCGGTGTAGGGCACCTGAGACTGAGCCTTGCGGACAACCTCGGCGGGCACCATGCCACTCTCCAGCTGCTGCTTAGCATCCTGCATGGTCTTCATCAGACCATCGCGGTCGGCCTTAGAGGCAACCACCTGGAAGTCGACATACTTGATGTCGCGGCTCTCGGTGTACTGACGGAACTGCTCTTTCAGCTCACCATACTTAGCCTTCAGGTCAGCCTCGGAGGGCTCAACTTCGCTATCCTTGATGCTGCTATAAGGAAGTACGGCCAACTGAATGTCGCTCTCCTCATTGCGCTGGTCGAAAGCCATCTTAGCAGATACGGGGTTAGACAACAGGCACTGAGACAGGAGGCTCTGATACTTACCAGCCAGAATGTTCTGACGCAGCATCTTCTCCATGAACTTCCAGTACTTGTAGATGCGGTCGTACTGCTCCAGCTGCTGACCACCCTGAGCCTGCAACTTCTTATAGTCGGCCAGGAACTTGGTGAGCTGTGTGGCGTCGAAACGACCAGTCTGCTGGTTGACAAACGGTGTCTGCATCAACAATGGGTTCGTACCAGTCTTCAGCACGTTCTGTAACTCTTGGTCGGTTACAGTAAGACCAACCTTTTCACACTCGGTCTCAATGACGGTGTTGCTGACAAACTGCTGCCAAACCTGATCCTTCACCTGATTCAGTTCCTCCTCAGAGAGATTGTCGCGGCCCTGAGTCATCTTGATGGCTTCCTGATACTCGTCAACAAGACTCTGGAAGTCCTGAACAGAAATTTTCTTACCTAACACTTCGCCGACCTGCTGACGCTTCTCGTTGCTTGTGGCTTCACAAGAACGGAACATCTCCTCGGCAATGAATGCAAACAGGGCCAGACCAATCACTGTAGCGAGTACTGGTCCCCAGCTTCTAATTTTACCAATTGCTGCCATTTTTTAGCTATTAATTTTTATGTTTTATTTATTATTTCTTAAAGTTTCGTCAATTCAGCCTGCAAAATTACTAAATTCTACTCGAAATTCGGCATATTTTTGCAAAAAAATAATGATTTCGTCGTTTATCACTCATCTTTACCGGTAATTTTCAGTCTTACGAGCTCTATTTTCGTCATTGTATTCTTCACTATCTTGAACTCGAAACGCCCTATTCGCACCACCTCATTGAGCTTGGGGAACGACTGGTATTCGTGCAATATCAGACCACCGACGGTCATGTAATCGTCACTTTCGGGCAAATCAAGGTCGAACAGCTCGTTCACCTTTTCAATCTCCAGACGCCCGGAGAGCATATAATCGCCGTCCGACAACTGCTTGGCCACGTATTTCTGGCTGTCGTGCTCGTCCTCGATGTCACCGGTAATCTCTTCAACGATGTCTTCAAGAGAAACAAGGCCGCTGGTACCACCGAACTCATCGATGACCACTCCCAACGACTTCTTCTGCTGCAGGAATATCTGCATCAGTTTCCGGGCTGCCATGGTCTCAGGCACATACGGCATATCGCGTACCAACGAGTCGATTTTCTCAGGCAGAGGTCGGAACAGGTCGGAACTATGAATATAACCCACGATATGGTCAATGTCCTCACGATAGACGACAATCTTGGAGTGTCCGCTCTCTATGAACTTATTCTTCAGCTGCTCGATATTACACTCCTCCAAGTCGACAGCGTCAATCTCCGTACGGGGCACCATACAGTCGCGCACCTTGGTATCGGCAAAATCCAGTGCATTATGGAACAGCTCCACCTCGTCCTCAATCTCCTCATCGTTGGCGGCATTGTCAATGCTCGACTGTACAAGGTAGTCAAGGTCAACTTTCGTGAACTCCTTGTCTTCAACGTCTTTCGGCATCTTCACACCAAACAGCCGCAACAAGCCTCGCGACAGCATCGTCGCAAAACGCGACACAGGCCACAGCAGGATATAGCACAGATAGGCGGGTACGGCAAAGAACGTCAGCAACCCGTTGGGATTAGACTTGAAAATGGTCTTGGGCAGAAATTCGCCAGTAAACAACACGACCAGCGTTGACAACAATGTATCGCATGTCACACGAATGCCATCGCTGAAACCGGCAAACAGCGTAGCATCGAAAATCTTGGCAAACAGGATACCATAGACCACCAACGATATGTTGTTGCCCACCAACATCGTGCTGATGAAGTTGTTGGGATGGCTGTAAAACACGGCCAAGGCACGCTGTGAAAGGCCATTCTTCTCCTTGTCCATCTCCATGCGCAGGCGATTGCTCGATACAAAAGCAATCTCCATGCCCGAGAAGAAGGCGGAGAACACCATCGTTACAAGTAGTCCTATAATGAGATTCGTCATGGTTGGTAAACTGATTTCTGTGCAGCCTTATGGCGTGTCTTTGCCTGTCGTACAGGAGGTGCCGGAGCAGCTGAGTCAGCTGGTGCTGCGGATGAAGACTTGGAGGCAGACTGATCCTGATCGCCCTCCATATCCGACGACTGGAATGAGCCCACAGAGTTGGTAACCTCATAGTGGGTCATGTGCTCGTCGCTACGGAAATATGTGCCCTCCAAAGTGCGCTCAGGTGTCACCAAGCGCGAGAACTTATGTGAATAGAATTCGTGCCGGATACCATCCCAGAAGAACTCCTCACTACGGAACACAAGGCCGTTGACATTACGGATGAGCACACGCCCGCGCAGTTCCCAGAGTTTCTGCTGGTCGTAATACCACGCAGTATCGGCTTGGATGTAACCTTCGACATGGAACTGCTCGTCGAACTGCTCCATGAAAATGCCCTTTTCGAAGGTCCAACGAGACGGCTTGCGTACGGTGTTGACATCCCACCGCTCGGCCACAATCTTATACTTGATAACACCCGAATCTGAGATAAGCGTATTGATGCCATAGCTGGTCATCATCGACACTGAGTCACGGTCATAGATGGCAGGAGCAGTATGCGACTTCTGCTCATCACAAGCAGCGATGCATGCACAAAGCACCATCGCTACCACCAAGTGTCGATATGTCAGCCTTAGTCTACTTTCCACTTGGCAAACCAACGCTCGTTAAATGTCAGTCCGATATTGACACGGAAGGAATTCTCCTTAATAAAGTTCGGTGTCTGACTATTGACCCATTGTGCTGAAATGTTCAGCAGCGAACGGTTGTTCCACGAATTGATGATGGGAATGGAAAAACCGGCAGTCAATGCAAACTCATGAGGACCCTTCTCCCCATCCCTTATATAATAATAAGGTGTAGCATACGAGGCGCCAACCTTATAGTGGATGCTCTTAAAGAAAGAACGGCGCACCATGGCATTAGGTTCGGGAATCCAGTCGGCACCAATCGTAATCTTGTGTCTGTTGCGAAGGACTGAATTCGACATCACATAACTGTTGTTGATAGAATGAGGGAAGCTTACACTGCCCCAGTTCTCGAACGAATAGTCGGCACCAACGGTCAACCTCTTCTTATGAACCAATGCCGCACCGATACCAAAAGACATGGGCAACTCGAAAGCATTGCTTAATGTAACCTCTGCCGTATCGACAGCAGCAGTCTCGGAATCAGTATTCAAAATAAACATGTCGGCCTGAGCACCCAACTTATGACCAAGTCCGAAGGTCGCACCAACAGTCAGTACATTGTCCCTATTAAGGGCAAACTGCCCCTGAGCACCGAAGTCTAACTTGTACGAACTGACTTTTGCTTGATACGACTTTAACATTACGTTCATATGACTTTCCTTAAGTGCGGCAATACCAATCGACTTTTCGTAATTGCCCCAGAAATAAGAGAAATTGGCACCAACAGAAATGCCCTTGAACAACTCGTAGCCGACACCCAAATAAGCCTGACTGAAACCACCAGTACCAGAATAGGTCATGAGTGAGGCAAGTGTAGAATTGGAGAGTATTTCTGTGGTGGTAAAACTATAACCTACGTTTGAATAAGGTACCACGCCGACACTAACGCCCATCTTAGGCATTACACGAAACAGAGCGGTAGCATAGTCGAAGTCGGCAGACTTTCGGTTCATGCTGATGCCACCTTCCTTGAAATTCGTTATCTGACCACTGACACCAAAATCGAATATCATCGACAGCGAATCAACAGCCGAATAGGAAGCAGGATTCTGCATGTTTACCATCGTACCACTTCTCAAACCAGCAGAGAGACCACCCATTCCGCGATTGAAACCTTGGGACTGATCAGCCATCACGCCTAGTCCATACATGCTATAGGGTGACAATGTCTTACTTACTTGTGCTATTCCCGACAGTGCAAAAACACCCGTCAGAATCGTTGCAAATAGTCGTTTATTCATCTTTATTTTATAATCATATCGATTTCGGCTTGCAAAATTATTGAAAAAAATCGAAATAAACGCACGATAAATGGAAAATATAGCGTAATTTTGCATCGTGAAACATTTAAAAACCGTTTTTAATGCTCTAAGATGGGGCTTTTTAACATTTATAACAGGTTTATCAGCACCTGTGACAGCACAAGATGACTCTACACTACTGGCTATGGATTCAGTAGAAATCAGCCTCTTAACTTGTCAGCCCCACGACGAAGTGTATAGTTTATATGGTCATACGGCCATACGATTCCACGACTTTCATAAGAAAGGCGGCGTAGATGCTGCCTTCAACTATGGTGTATTCAATTTTAATGCGCCGCATTTTGTGGCTCGTTTTGTGTTTGGACTGACCGACTATGAGTTGGGGGCCTTCCCTTACCATCTGTTCCAAGCCGAATATCGCCATTTTGGCAGCATGGTGACCGAGCAGGTGTTGAATCTGACTGCACAGGAGAAGTACCAATTGCGTCAGGCATTGAGTGAGAACCTGCGTCCTGAAAACCGTATTTATCGCTACAATTACTTCTATAACAATTGTACTACGAAAGCCCGTGACATCATCGAGCAATGCATCAACGGAAAAGTAGAATATGCTGACCGTGAGGACTATACGCCAACATACAGGGATATGATTCATGAAATGACTCAACGCAATCCATGGTCACGTTGGGGCAACGATGTGCTTCTTGGCATCGGATCTGACCAGTCCACCACTTTACGTCAACAAGAGTTTCTGCCACAGAACCTGATGTACGACTTTGACCGTGCTCAAATATATGCCAATGGTACATATCGCCCACTTGTCAAGGAGCGTCGTATCAGTGTGCCTGCAGGGGTACAGATGAATGACCCTGGATTTCCGCTGTCACCCATGCAGTGCTTCATTTCCCTGTTGGTTATCAGCTTTGTTCTGTTCTTAATCCAATGGAAGAGACATTGCATCTTCACTCTGTGGGAAGTCCTGCTGATGCTGGCAACAGGCATTATCGGCATCGTTCTCTTTTTGATGCTCTTCTCCCAGCATCCTACAGTAAGAGTCAATCTGCAGTTCATTCTGTTCAACCCACTGCCCTGGCTATTCTTATGGCCGATTATCAGAGGTAAAGACACTCTTTACTGGCGCATCACTGCCGCATTGTGCTGTCTGTTCCTCATTGGTGGTCTGTTCCAGTCGTATGCTGAGGGCATCTGGTGTTTGGCATTATGTTTGCTGTTACAAAGTATACTTCATATAAAAAGACTCCGTAAATGAGAAATCGGTATCTATACATCACCCTGCTATCTATCATAGGGTTCAGCACTGAAAGTCAGGGACAGACTATCCACCAGACACCTCGTTTGGTGGTCAGCATCCAGATAGACCAGATGACAGCCGATGCATTAGAGAACTATGCACCAGCTTACGGCAGCGAAGGACTACGCCGCCTGCTGAACCAGGGCATTGTATTCAGTCATGCCTCTTACTCGTTTACCCCTGTCGACCCCGCATCAGCCTCTGCAACCATCGTTACAGGTACTGTTCCTTATTATCACGGCATAACGGCATCACAATGGTTCTCTCGTGACGCCATGCGTCAGCTGAGTATTCTCAACGATCGCGAGTACAAACAATCGCCAGCACAACTGGCCGTATCGACCCTTGGCGACGAAATGAAGGTATCGACAACGGGAGAATCGCGAGTATTTTCCTTTGCACCTACAGCCGAATGTGCCATTCTGTCAGCAGGACATGCCGCCGATGGAGCTGCGTGGATACAGCAAGGCCGTTGGAGGATGAGCAGTTACTATACGCCTATCAACTCATGGCTACAAGGCTTCTGTCACAACTATACGCCTGATAATGACGTCAATATGAACGTGGCCAAAGCTGCTGTATTCTGTGTTGAGAAGACTACTGTTGGTATGGACGACAATGTCGACATGCTTAGTGTTTCGCTCACCGCACAGCCCACCATTGAGGGTTATGTATCGCTCGATCAGTCGCTTGCCTACCTTATTAATGGTGTCACGCGTAAGATTCCGTTAAACCGTGTACTCTTCGTACTGACAAGCACAGGCAGTCGCGAAGACGAAGAAAGCAATGACAGCAACAACGAACGTTTCCGCATTCCTTCCGGAAAATTCTATACAGGTCGTACGGCAGGTTTACTTAATTTGTATCTTGGAGCCATCTATGGTTCTGCTCAATATGTTGAGGCATGCTATCAGAACCAGCTGTTTCTGAACCGCCGTTTGATAGATAGTAAAAATATAAACATTGGCGACCTGTTGACTAAGTCGCAGGAGTTCCTATTAGAGATAGCTGGCGTACGCAATGTTTACACCTCTCATCAGTTGATGACTAGCGACAGTCCAAAGCTGGAACGTATTCGCAACGGCTATTGCATAGACCGCTCAGGTGACCTTATCATTGAGGTGGCACCTGGTTGGAAGATCATTAACGAAGACACCAAAACATCTTACACATCACGCTCAGCAATCGCTCAATTTCCTATTATCTTTTTCGGAAATGAACTGCAATCACAACGTGTAGAGCGTCCTGTTACAACGGATCAGATTGCCCCCACTGTGGCAAGCTGTATACACATCCGAGCCCC
Source organism: uncultured Prevotella sp. (assembly GCA_946404405.1). Lineage (GTDB taxonomy): Bacteria > Bacteroidota > Bacteroidia > Bacteroidales > Bacteroidaceae > Prevotella. The sequence goes on along the minus strand of CAMJDL010000053.1, from coordinate 10,443 downwards.
CAATGCCTGTCAGGCAGAACCGCTTTTTTAAAGGTAAAAAGGTAAAAAAGTAAAAAGGTAAGCAGAAGTACGGATTTTTTTTCGTACCTTTGCACCCGTTTCAATAAATATAATAAGGTATAAATCAATAAAACGCAATAAAAGAAATGAATTTCAACAAGTTTTTACGTTCGTTGTTTGGCGATAAATCATCACGTGACATGAAGCTCATCCAGCCCCTTGTAGAAAAGGTAAAGGCTGTATATCCTGAGGTTCAGAAGCTCGACAACGACCAGCTGCGCCAGCGCACAAAGGCTATTCAGCGTCAGGTGCAGGACTCTGCCACGAAGCAGAAAGAAGAGATTGACAAACTGAAGGCCACCATCGAAGACACTCCTATCGATGAGCGTGCCGAGATTTTTGCCCAGATAGACAAACTGGAGAAGGAAGTGCTTGATATCTACGAGAAGGCACTCGACGAGGTGATGCCCGAAGTATTCTCTATCGTGAAGGAAACGGCCCGTCGTTTTGCCGAGAACGAAGAGACCATTGTCACAGCTACCGACTTCGACCGTGAACTGGCTGGTGACCCCCGCAAGGACTTTATCAGCATCGATGGCGACAAGGCTATCTATCACAACCACTGGACCGCTGGTGGCAACGACTTGAAGTGGGAAATGGTACACTACGACGTACAGTTGTTCGGTGGTGTCGTTCTGCATCAGGGTAAGATTGCCGAGATGGCGACTGGTGAAGGTAAGACGCTTGTGGCTACCCTGCCCGTCTTCCTGAATGCGCTGACCGGTAACGGTGTTCACGTGGTGACGGTCAACGACTATCTGGCTAAGCGTGACTCCGAATGGATGGGTCCGCTTTATATGTTCCATGGTCTCTCCGTTGATTGTATCGACAAGCACCAGCCTAACTCTGAAGCACGTCGTAAGGCTTATCAGGCTGACATCACCTTTGGTACGAACAACGAGTTTGGTTTCGACTACCTTCGCGACAACATGGCCATCTCGCCCAGCGACCTTGTACAGCGTGCTCACAACTACGCTATCGTCGACGAGGTTGACTCCGTGTTGATTGACGATGCCCGTACACCTCTGATTATCTCTGGTCCTGTACCAAAGGGCGACGACCAGATGTTCGAGGAGTATCAGCCGTTGGTCGAAAAGCTGGTCAACGTTCAGAAGCAGTTGGCTACGCAGTATCTGGCCGATGCCAAGCAGAAGATTACCGAGGGTAACCGTCTGATTGAGTCTGGTCAGAAGAAGGAAGGTCAGCAGATGGTCGACGAAGGTTTCCTAGCTCTGTATCGTTCACACAAGTCGATGCCAAAGAACAAGCCCCTCATCAAGTACCTCTCTGAGGAAGGTATCAAGAGCGGTATGCTGAAGACTGAGGAGACCTATATGGAGAACAACAACCGTCGTATGCCTGAAGTCGTTGAACCACTCTACTTCGTGGTCGACGAGAAGCTGAACTCTTGCGACCTGACGGATAAGGGTACGGCTTGGTTGGCTGGTCAGGTCAACGATAAGGATCTGTTCGTGCTGCCAGATATTACATCACAGCTTTCTGCCCTTGAAGGTGAGACGAATCTTACTGACGAGGAGCGCATCAACAAGAAGGACGAGATGTTGCAGCACTATGCCGTTCAGTCGGAGCGCGTACATACCCTCCAGCAGTTGCTGAAGGCCTATTGTATGTTCAACAAGGACGACGAATATGTGGTCATCGATGGTGAAGTGAAGATCGTTGACGAACAGACGGGTCGTATCATGGAAGGTCGCCGCTGGAGCGATGGTCTGCACCAGGCTGTCGAAGCTAAGGAGCACGTGAAGGTGGAGGCTGCTACGCAGACATTTGCCACCATCACGCTGCAGAACTACTTCCGTATGTACCACAAGTTGGCAGGTATGACCGGTACGGCTATCACGGAGGCTGGCGAGTTGTGGGACATCTATAAACTCGACGTTGTTGAGATTCCCACCAACAAGCCTGTCATTCGTAACGATATGGACGACCGTATCTACAAGACCGCTCGCGAGAAGTATCGCGCTGTCATTGATGAGGTTGTAAAACTGCGCAATGCCGGACGTCCTACGCTGATTGGTACCACCTCCGTGGAAATCTCAGAACTCTTGAGTCGTATGCTCGATATGTATGTGAATCCTGAGACTGGTAAGCGTGAGGGTATTCCCCATCAGGTACTGAACGCCAAGTTGCACCAGAAGGAGGCCGACATTGTGGCTCTCGCAGGTCAGCAGGACTCAAATGGCAAGGGTGCCGTTACCATCGCCACCAACATGGCTGGTCGTGGTACCGATATCAAGCTATCACCTGAAGTAAAAGCCGCTGGTGGTTTGGCCATCATCGGTACCGAGCGTCACGAGTCTCGCCGTGTCGACCGTCAGTTGCGTGGTCGTGCAGGTCGTCAGGGTGACCCAGGTTCTTCGTTGTTCTTCATCTCTCTGGAAGACAAGCTGATGCGTCTGTTCGGCTCTGAGCGTATTGCCTCAGTCATGGACCGTCTTGGTTTCAAGGAAGGCGAAATGCTGGAGAGCCCGATGATTTCGAAACAGGTGGAGCGAGCCCAGAAGAAAGTTGAGGAGAACAACTTCGGCATCCGTAAGCGTTTGCTGGAGTACGATGACGTGATGAACAAGCAGCGTACCGTTGTCTATTCAAAGCGTCGTCACGCCTTGATGGGTGAGCGTATCGGTATGGATATCTCTAACACCATCTGGGACCGTGTAGTCAACATTATCGAGACGAACGACTACGAGGGCTGCAAGGAGCAATTCATCAAGGTCTTCGCCATGGAGTGCCCGTTCACCAGCGAAGAGTTTATCGAGAAGAATCACGAGACACTCGCTGAAGAAGTGTTCCAGGTAACAATGGGCAACTTCAAGCGTAAGATGGAGCATATCTGTGAGGTAGCTCAGCCTGTCATCAAGCAGGTTTACGAGAATCAGGGTAATATGTATGAGCGCATTGCCGTACCTTTGACGGACGGTCGCCACATGTACAATATCTCATGCAACCTGAAAGAGGCCTACGAGTCAGAGAGCAAAACGGTGGTTAAGGAATTCCAGAAGCAGATTCTGCTCCACATCATCGACGAGGCTTGGAAGGAGAACCTGCGCGAGCTCGACGAACTGAAGCACTCTGTACAGAATGCCTCTTACGAGCAGAAAGACCCGTTGCTCATCTTCAAGCTGGAGAGTGTTAAGCTGTTCGACAACATGGTGAACACGATGAACAATCGTTCTGTATCGATTCTGATGCGTGCTCAGATTCCTGTTGTTCAGGAATTGCAGGAGGCTGCACCCGAACAGCATACCCAGCGTTCACAGTATACGGAGTCGAAGCAGAACCTGACACAGGAACAGATGACCGATCCTAATCAGGCTGCAGCAGCTGCTCAGGACACGCGTGCCCAGCAGCCTCGCACACCGATTATCAAGGATAAGTTGCCAGGTCGTAACGATCCATGTCCTTGTGGCTCCGGCAAGAAGTTCAAGAACTGTCACGGACGAGGACTGGTGTAAACGTTGAACGTTGAACATTGAACGTTGAACATTGAACGTTGAACATTGAACGTTGAATGATGAACGTTGAACATTGAAAGTTGAACATTGAAAATAGATATTTATGATTACCATTAGTAATCTGAAAAAACAGTTTGGCGAGACGTGTGCCTGCGATATCCCCTCGTTTACCATTAACGATGGGGATATCCTGGGACTTGTAGGTAACAATGGAGCTGGTAAGACTACCCTCTTCCGTTTGCTGCTCGACCTCCTGAAGGCCGATGAGGGCTCAGTAAGCTATACATTCCCTTCTCCAGAGGGGTTAGTTGGTGATGCTATCAATCCTACAGAATCCGAAGCTTGGAAGCAGCACGTAGGCGCCTATATCGACCAAGGTTTCCTGATTGATTTCCTGACTCCTGAGGAGTATTTTGCTTTCTTGGGTAAGATATCAGGCATGACGCAGGCTGAAGTCGACGAGCGTCTGCAGCAGTTCGAGCGCTTTGCCAATGGTGAGATTTTCGGTCAAAAGAAACTGATTCGCAACCTCTCGGCTGGTAACACCATGAAGGTTGGCATCATCTCTGCCCTCTTCCGCCATCCAAAGACTGTCATCCTTGACGAGCCTTTCAACTTCCTCGACCCAACAAGTCAGCTGGTTTTGAAGCAACTGTTGTGCGACTATGCCACTAATACTGGTGCAACGATTCTCATCTCCAGCCACAACCTGCAACATACTGTAGACATTTCCACGCGTATTGCCCTGTTGGAACACGGAAAGATTATCCGCGACCTTCCCAACGCAGAAGGATCGGTTAACGCAGAGCTACAGGAATACTTCTCTGTTAAGAGTACAGAGGAGAGCATTGCAAACCAAGCTGAAGAATAATTCTTTGATTAATAAAATAACAAAAGAGAGGGTGTATCACTACATCCTCTCTTTATTTAAAAATAAAATAAAAACTTGTATTGTAATCAGATTGGTAATACAAGTACAAAGCGACAACCGGGGCCTGCATATTCGGCATCGAGTGTAAGCTCACCACCCAGACGACGAGCATTATTGCGGGCAACGGTCAGTCCGATGCCTTCTCCATCGAAATACTGATTGAGCTTGACATATGGCTCGAATACACGTTCTGCATCAGCAGCTTCAATGCCAGAGCCAGTATCCTCAACGGTGTAAATGGCCTGCATTTTCTCCATATCGACGTTAACCATCAGTTTGACGCTGCCTTCTGTAGTGAACTTCAGAGCATTGTCGAGCAGGTGGGTCAAGGAACGAACAGCCTTGCCGAGGTTTGTAGAGAGCATGGTAACAGCGGCATCGGGAGCTACAATGCTTTCAAACGTGATATACTGAGCCTTGTCGATACCAGAGAGGCGAATGGCCTCATCAGATACTTGGGTCACCATCACGTTGTCAGTACGACCAAGTGGGGGCAGGTCAGCGGCTATGTCGTCTAAGTCGACAATCTTAGCCAACATGCCTTGCAACTTAATGTCACCTGTAGCACGAAGGGCTGATTGGAGGTGCTGAATAAGCGGATTCATAATTTCGGCCTTCTTCTGGGTCTGCTCCTTCAGTTGGTTCAGCTCTACGAAGAGAGCGTTGCATCGCTTTTCAAGGGCCTCATTGGCCTGACGCGACTTCTCCTTCTCTTCTTCCATTTTATCGAAAGCCAAAAGTGCTTGTTCATATCCCTCGCCAACATTATCGAAGTTCTTCTCTAATGCACGGTAGTCTTCGAGTAGCTTCTGCTGTTCGTCGACTCGACGCTGATAGTCGCTGAGCAGTTGCTGCTGTTCGGCAGCCTGTTTGCGACTGGACTTCAGCTCAAAATAGTAAGCTATGCCAAGCACAATGGCAACGGCAAGTACAATTAGGAAAGCGTATAGCATATTCTATGAATTACGGATTACGAATTACTCAGCCTTCTTCTCTACCTTCATAAACTTGGTGAAACCAGTCATAGCCAGCACCTTGTAGATTTCAGCGTTCACATTGGTCATCTTAAACTGGCCACGCTGCTGCATCACCGTACGCATGGTTTTCTGAATAATACGCAGACCGCTTGATGCCATGTAGTTCAGCTCTGAGCAGTCCATCTCTAAATCGACACCGCCATCGGCCAATGCGGGCTGAATTTCCTTTTCAAACTCTGGAGCGTTCATAGTGTCAATACGCTGTCCGGTCTTAATGATGGTCTTACCATTCTCTTTGATAATCTGTGTCATAACTTTAAATATTTAATTGTTTGTTATTATTTTACGATTTAATAATTAGGTCGCTTTTATCAGATGTCTTTTTTCATCGTCAGGAGGTTCTTTCCTTCCAAGCGCTGATAGGTCACCTCGTTCATGATGTTCTTGACGATGTAAATGCCCATTCCGCCAATGTCGCGTTCCATGGGGTTAACATCGGGATCGGCATCTTCCTTGGCAGTCGGGTCAAACTCCTTGCCTCGGTCAGAGAGTACGAAGGTAAGCTCCTTACCGTGGCTTTCGGCCACAAGCTCGATTTCGGCGTTCTTACCTTCGGGATACGCATAGAAGATGACGTTGGACACCATCTCCTCCAGCACCAGATTCAGATTCATCTTAAGCTCCATGTCAAGCTCCAATTCCTCGGCAATTTCATCAAGGAACTGGTTGACATGTTCAAGCTCGCCAATCTGGTTCTTAATCGTTATTTCCTTTCTCATAAGCTTATAGTTTTACTGGTTATCTTGATTACTGATTACTTTGACGCATAGCATGGTGAGATCATCGTTAGGCTCGGCACCGTCACGATGTTTCTCAACCTCTTCACGCAGCATCTCGATAGTCTGCTGTGAACTCTCGAAAGTAGTGTGCGCCAGAATGTCAAGCAGACGCTCGTCGGTGAACTGCTCCTGCTGGCGGTTCTCAGCCTCGTTGAGTCCGTCGGTATAGACGAACAGCGGACGATCCATAATATTCTCAATCTCCTCGCCCTCATACTCAAAACCAGGCCATAGACCGATGGGGCAATTGGGAATCATTTCGATGAAGTCAGCACTACCCTCGCCTATCAGCACGGGCGGATTATGACCGGCATTACAGAAGTCGAGGTGACCGGTATGCAGGTCAACGAGTCCGAGGAACATGGTGACAAACATTCCCGTCTCATTATCTTCGCCCGAGAGGGCATCGTTAATTCGCGTAGCTATCTCGGCAGGCTTCATACCCTGAGCAGCCAACGTGCGGAACAAACGGGTAGCCTGTGCCATGAACAATGAGGCTGGCACACCCTTACCCGATACATCGCCCAAGGCGAAATAGAGCTTATCGGCCTCCTCTTCCGGTTTGTCGGCAGGCATCAGCAGATAGCCGTAAAGGTCGCCACCAACCTCCTTGGCAGGCGTCATCGAGGCATACAGGTCGAGGTCTGGACGTTCCGGGAAACGGCTGGGCACCATACCCATCTGAATGTTTCGTGCAATACGCAGATCACTCTCAATACGCTCCTTGGCCGTCGTTGTCTCTTCCAACTGGTCGTAAGCCGTCAAGAGTTCTTCGTGGGTAGCCTGCAGTTGGTCGTGGGCCTTCTTCAGACGACGTGCTGCAATGACGCGGAACACGATGAAGATAACCAGAGCCAGCAGGATGATGCCAATGATATAGAGCGTGTTGCGGAACTGTGTACGCTCTTGTTCCATCTTCAACTCATCGACTTGGAATATGGTGTTCAACTCGTTCAGCTGATTCTTGGTATTAGCACCGCTGATAGAGTCCTTCAGGCGGTACATCTCACGATACAGGGTCGACGACTCCTCATAACGGTGCAGACGGGTCAGTATCTCGCCACGCTGTCGGGCAACAGACAGGAATACACCCTTGTCCTCGTTTGGTGGAACAAGGCTAAGACGTCTTGAATTATATTCAAGGGCTTCGGCAAGACGGCCTTGTTTCAGTCGCAACTGGGCTATAGTAACCAGCCACTGCAACGTCTCGTAACTGTCGTCAGCGCCGCGTGTTTCTTCGGCCTTTGAAACGCTCGTCTCGGCATCATCCAGACGATTCTGGCCTATTGCTGCCTGAGCACAGGCTATGTGATAGTAAAACCACAGGATGTTCTGATATTCCTGGTTCAGCTGCGGATATGCCTTAACAAACTGCGGAAGAAACTCTTCCCACTCTATGGTCAGCTTCTGCAAATCGTCATACTTTTCCTGCTCGTTCAGCACATCACCCAGATACGAGAACACCTCAGGAGTATAGACGGGAGGCGGCGTTTGCTGACGCAGCAGCTTGATGCTTTTCTGGAAGGCGGCAGCACTCTCATCCAAATGGTTCATATTCAGATAGACGCTACCCATCGTATAGTAGGCAATACCCTGTCCGTACTCGTTCTTACGCTCCATTGCATCGTCGAACATCTGCTGCACTTCGCGAAGAGCCAGATTCTTATTGAAGCTGTAATAGATAAGGGTATTGATATAGCATGTCCACACATCGTAGTAGTTATTCCATTGCTTGATGTGTTTCAGCTCAGCCATAACCTCCTCGAAATGGATAGTGATGGAGTCGGCCATCTTCAGGTTGTAGTAGGTGCTCATACGACCAGAAAGCAAGTCGCCAAGCTTCTTGTCGTCATCGTTATGACGTGCCTTGGCTATCTCCGTCTCGAACTGATTCCAAGTCTTGCTATAATCGTCAGCCCAGAGGGGCATCAGGATGCCACTCAGAAGTAATAAGAAGGCTGTCAGTATTGGTCGTCGCATAGCTTTAAGTAGAGAGGGGTTTGTTAATCGTTCGCTAAATCTTCAGTTCCTTTAGAATCTCGCTCATGCGCTGCACGTTCTTGACACGCATCGGCACCAGAGGCAGACGCAGCACATTCTCGATATAGCCCATTTCGCTGAGCATGGCCTTCACACCTGCCGGGTTACCGTCTACGAAGAGCAGCGAGAAGAGGTCGATGAAACGGTGGTGAATCTTGCGGGCTGCATCGTACTCGCCTCGCATCTGCAGACGAATCATCTTCGAGAACTCCTTAGGCAGGGCATTGCCGATAACGCTGATGACGCCCACGGCACCACAGCTGACCATTGGGAACGTCAAACCGTCGTCGCCACTGATCACGTCGAAGCTGTTGGGCTTGTTCTTGATAATCTCGTCGACCTGCTCCAGATTGCCTGAGGCTTCCTTGATAGCTACGATGTTCTCGCAGTCGTGAGCCAGACGAACGGTGGTAGCTGCTTGCAGATTGACGCCCGTTCGACCAGGCACATTATACAGTACAACTGGCAGCTTTGTAGCGGCAGCAATAGCCTTAAAGTGCTGATAGAGACCTTCTTGCGAAGGTTTGTTATAGTAAGGGCAAACACTCAGTATTCCGTCGATGCCCCGGAAATCACCCGTCTGCAACTCGTTGACAATAGCAGCGGTATTATTGCCGCCGCACCCCATCAAAATAGGAACGCGTCCACCAACGAGGTCGACAATAAGGTCCTTGATTTTCTGTTTTTCGTCTTGTGTCAGTGTTGGAGTCTCACCGGTAGTAGCGAGAATGCAAAAGAAGTCAGCTCCATTATCCAACTGATATTCCACAAGACGGATAAGCGACTTATAGTCGACCGAACCGTCTTCCAAGAAGGGAGTTATCAGCGCTATACCGAGCCCTTTAAAGATATTGTGTACCATATAAATAAGAATTCTTACTAAATTGGATGCAAAATTACTAAATAAAATTGGAAAATAATAGCATTTTGCAAAAAAAAATGCCCAAACGTAATCATTTGGGCAATTTTAAGCTATTTTTGTTGCATTACAGTTTTCTGAGCACTACTGCTGAGCGTGCCGGAATGTATAGTTTCAACCATTCTTTATGATCCTGAACATATAGCGGATCGTAGTTGGTCAGATGCGTCACACTATCGTCGGCAAAGCCGTTGCCACCAAACTCCTTGGCATCCGTGTTGAGCACAACCTCGTAAGAGCCTGTGGGTACCAGGAAGCCGTAGTCGGTATACGAACGCGTGGGCGAGAAGTTGAACACGAAGACCAAATCGCCACGCATATAGCACAGCACCTGGTCGCCATCGTCGTGCCAAATCTCCTGAACTGGCGTAGCCTGGAAGTTCTTCTGCGACTTGATGACCTCGAGCATCTTGCGGTCGAAGTCGCCCAGCCAATGGTAGCACAGGTCCTTATTGTCAACGAGGTTCCACTGGCGGCGGGCATACTTGTACGACCAGCCATTGCCCTCGCGCGGGAAGTCAATCCACTCGGGATGGCCGAACTCGTTACCCATGAAGTTCAGGTAACCGCCGTTGATGGCACCTGCCGTCACCAGACGAATCATCTTGTGCAGGGCAATACCGCGCTGAGCCAGGTCGTTGACGTCCTTCTTGGCGAAGTGCCAGTACATGTCGGCATCGATGAGTCGGAAGATGATGGTCTTGTCGCCCACCAGCGCCTGGTCGTGACTCTCGCAGTACGAAATGGTCTTCTCGTCAGGACGGCGGTTCTTAACCTCCCAGAATATCGAGCAAACGTTGATGTCCTCGTCGCGCACCTCCTTGATGGTCTTAATCCAGTAGTCGGGAATGTTCATGGCCATGCGGTAGTCGAAGCCATAACCGCCATCTTCGAACTTGGCAGCCAAACCAGGCATACCCGACACCTCTTCGGCAATGGTGATGGCATTCTTGTTCACCTCGTGAATCAGACAGTTAGCCAGCGTCAGGTAGCAAATGGCGTTGTCGTCCTCGTGGCCGTTAAAATAGTCTCCATAGCCGCCGAAGGCCTCGCCCAAACCGTGCGAATAGTACAGCATGGACGTCACACCGTCGAAGCGGAAACCGTCGAACTTGAACTCCTCCAACCAGTATTTGCAGTTAGAGAGCAGGAAGTGCAGCACGTCGTCCTTACCATAGTCGAAGCACAGCGAGTCCCATGC
>CAMJDL010000052.1 GCA_946404405.1 uncultured Prevotella sp. | reverse complement strand
TCACGCAGGAGGTCACGAGTTCGAGTCTCGTACGCACCGCTTCCGCAATACTTCGTGAGAGGTGTTGCGGATTTTTTTTGCAAATTTTTCATTTTTCATTTTTCAATTTTCATTTTTCTTTGTACCTTTGCACGTCAATAGGAAAATATCCATTCAATCTATCAATAAAAGTATGAAACAAACTATTCTTGTTACGGGTGGCACGGGCTTTATTGGAAGCCATACTACCGTAGAGCTGCAACAAGCTGGTTATGAGGTTGTCATCGTCGATAACCTCTCTAATTCAAATGTCAATGTCCTTGATGGTATCGAGAAGATTACGGGCATCCGTCCTGCCTTTGAGCAGGTTGACTGCTGCGATATGCCGGCATTGGAGAACGTGTTCAAGAAGTACCCCAAGATTGAGGGCATCATCCATTTCGCAGCCTCTAAGGCCGTGGGCGAGAGTGTCGAGAAACCCCTGATGTACTATCGCAACAATCTGGTGTCGCTCATCAATCTGTTGGAGCTCATGCCTAAATACGATGTCAAGGGCATCATCTTCTCATCGTCGTGCACCGTCTATGGTCAGCCAGCACAGGAGAATCTGCCTGTTACCGAGAATGCACCCGTTCAGAAAGCTATGTCGCCCTATGGCAACACCAAGCAGATCAACGAGGAAATCATTCACGACTACATCCACAGCGGAGCCCCCATCAAGTCGGTTATCCTGCGCTACTTCAACCCCATCGGTGCACATCCCACAGCGCTGATTGGCGAGTTGCCCAATGGCGTGCCCATGAATCTTATTCCTTTCGTCACGCAGACCGCTATGGGCATTCGTGAGCAGCTGAAGATTTTTGGCCACGACTACAATACCCCCGACAAGACCTGCATTCGCGACTACATCTACGTCGTCGATCTGGCCAAGGCTCACGTCAAGGCTATGGAGCGTGTGCTCGACAACCCCGACACCGATGCCGTCGAAATCTTCAACATCGGTACAGGTAAGGGCCTCTCAACCCTTGAGGTCGTCGAAGGCTTCGAGAAGGCTACTGGCGTGAAGGTCAATTGGACCTATGCACCACGTCGCGAAGGCGATATCGAGCAAGTATGGGGCAATGTTGATAAAGCCAACAAGGTACTTGGCTGGAAGGCAGAGACACCTACTGAGGACGTTCTGAAGTCTGCATGGAAATGGCAACAGAAACTTCGTGAAGACGGTATTCAATAAAACAATACAGGGCTGAAATTTCAGCCCTGCATTGTTATTGTATGGAGTGGTTTTGCCACTCCTTATTTTATTTAATCAGGTCCACGCTTTGTTTCAGGAACTTATCGAATAAGATTACTTAATCAAATCCACGCTTCGTTTCAGGAACTTATCGAGCGCTTCGCCCTTCAGCATGCCGTTCTGCAGCAGGGCAAGGTCAATGAGCTGGTGGACGATGTCGTTCTGAGCGGCAAAGCCGTTCAGCACTTCCTGCTTTTTGTCCTTCTGTTTCTGTACGGCCTTCTCGGTCTCTGCCTTCATGTCCTTGTCGTCCTGTGTCAGTTCCTCAGGCTTCTTCTTCTCTTGAGCCTGACGGATGGCAGCCAGACGGGCCTCCTGACCTTTCAGCTCGCTCTCGATGGGCTTCAGGGCTTCTTCGGTATTGGCCTTGCAATCGTTCAGTACGCGCTTGACCAAAGGATGGTCTGCATTGAGCACAAGATTCAGAGTGTCAGGCATTTGTGCGTAAAAGTTCATGCCTTGCTGGAAGCGGCTCATCTCCTTCATACGACGCATCCACTCGTTCTGCGTGATGACCACAGGACGCTGTTGTTCGCCCAACGACTGCACCTCGACCATGAATTCCGTCTTCTCCATTTTTGGCATCTGCGAACGGAATACCTGTGACAAATTGGCAGACTCGTCTTCTGTCAGGTTCGACTTCGGAGCGTCGTCCTTCACAATAAGACGGTCTATGATGTCCGAGTCTACGCGTGTAAAGCGGCTCTTCTCGAACTTCTGCTCCAGCATCTGGATGGCAGGCACGTCGAGTTGTCCGTCGAGTAGCAATACTGAGTAGCCCTTGTCCTTGGCGCCCTGGATGTACGAGTACTGCTCCTCCTTGTCCGTAGCGTAGAGGTAGACCAGCTGGTCGTCCTTGTCCTTCTGATTGCCCTCAATCAGCGTCTTGTATTCGTCGAAAGTGTAGTACTTGCCCTCCGTATCCTTCATCAGCGCAAAGTCCTTGGCACGGTCGTAGAACGACTCCTCTGACAGCATACCATAATTAATAAACAGCTTCAGGTCGTCCCACTTCTCCTCATACTGCTTGCGGTCCTCCTTGAAGATAGCCTGCAGACGGTCGGCAACCTTCTTGGTGATATAGGTCGAAATCTTCTTCACCTCGCGGTCGCTTTGGAGGTACGAACGGCTCACGTTCAGAGGAATATCCGGCGAGTCGATGACACCGTGCAACAGCGTCAGGAACTCAGGCACGATGCCCTCTACCTGGTCGGTCACGAATACCTGGTTGCAGTACAGCTGAATCTTGTTGCGCTGCAGGTCGATGTTCGACTTGATACGTGGGAAATACAGGATACCTGTCAGGTTGAAGGGGTAGTCCACGTTCAGGTGAATCCAGAACATCGGCTCGTCCGACATCGGGTACAGCTCGCGATAGAACTTCGTGTAGTCCTCGTCCTTCAGCGTCGAAGGCGCCTTGGTCCACAGCGGCTCCACATTGTTTATCAGGTTGTCCTCTTCAGTGTCCACCATCTCCTTCTTCTCGCTCGACCACTCCTGCTTCTTGCCGAAAGCCACAGGCACTGCCATGAATTTGCAGTACTTCGTCAGCAGTTGCTGAATCTTCTCCTTCTCCAGGAACTCCTTGCAGTCGTCGTCCAGATACAGGATGATGTCCGAACCGCGATCCTCACGTTCAGCATCGTCAATCTCGTAGGCAGGACTGCCGTCGCACGACCACTTCACAGCCTTCGAACCATCCTTGTACGACTTCGTAATAATCTCCACCTTCTTCGACACCATGAAGCTGGAATAGAAGCCCAGTCCGAAGTGTCCGATGATGTTGTTGGCGTTGTCCTTATACTTCTCCAGGAAGTCGTTCACGCCCGAGAAAGCAATCTGGTTGATGTACTTGTCAATCTCCTCCTCAGTCATACCGATACCGCGGTCCGAGATGGTAATGGTGCCCTTGTCCTTATCCAGCGCTACATGAACGGTCAAGTCGCCCAGTTCGCCTTTGAACTCGCCCTGCTGGGCCAGCGTCTTCAGTTTCTGCGTGGCATCGACAGCGTTCGACACCATTTCGCGCAGGAAAATCTCATGGTCACTGTAGAGAAACTTTTTGATGACGGGGAAAATGTTCTCAGTTGTAACCCCGATGTTACCTTTTTGCATATTTAAACAATTTTTATAACCGATTGATATTTAATAATTTACATTAGAAATTTCTTCTTTTTAAAAGCCGCTCCAAAATCAGCGAGGGACAAAATAGGGACAAATTGTACAACATCACTTTTTTGTCGTGGTTCACACTTCAAAAGTACAAAATTTATGCCAAACCGCAAAACAAACATGATATTATTTTTATCTGCCATTTCGTCATATTGCCGGTACAAATCCACGGCACAACGTCGCTGGATTACTTCGCCTTGTTGTGAGGATACCAGCTGTGCCGGGATGATGTATGAGATAGATGTGTGAAGTAAGAAAACTGGGTCTACTATTTGGTGGGCTCAGTTTTTTTTCGTACCTTCGCGGCGTGATTGTTAAAGTGGTAATATTTTTAGGAGTGTTGATGGTCTGCGCCTGTACGCAGAAGAAGCAGGAACCCGTGGTGACGCCGTGGGGTGAGATTCAAGACAGCATTCCTCAGGACGATAACTTCGATTTGGAGGAGATACAGCGGAATGGCGAAATCATAGCTTTGACGCTGACGGGGCCTGAGACTTACTATGACTATCATGGCAAGCATCTTGGTGCCCAGTATTTGTTGGCTCAGCGCTTTGCCGATAAGATAGGCGTCATGTTACGCATGGAGGTTTGTCGCGATACGGCAGAGATGCTGCAACGTCTGGCTGATGGCGAGGCCGATCTTATCTGTTATCCCATGAACAAGAAGGGCTCGGGCTGGATAGTCGGCGACGATAAGGACGACTTGGCGCGTGAACTGGAAGCTTGGTGGAAACCCACGCTCCTGGCAGAGGTCAAGAAGGAAGAGGAGTTTTTGTTGTCTTCGCGTTCCGTTACCCGTCGCATTTTCTCGCCTATGCTGAATCGTGCAGGTGGCGTTATTTCTCATTACGACAGCTACTTACAGCGTTATGCCTCTACCATTCGTTGGGATTGGCGATTGCTGGCCGCCCAATGCTATCAGGAGTCTACCTTCGACCCGAAGGCTCACTCGTGGGCAGGCGCGTGCGGACTGATGCAGATTATGCCCGGTACTGCCGACCACTTGGGATTGGCTCGTAGCGATATGTACGACCCGGAGAAAAATATTGCTGCCGCTGTACGTTATATCAGCGAACTTGAACGTGCGTTCAGCGATATCGGTGACCGTACCGAGCGCATCAAATTTGTGTTGGCGGCCTATAACGGTGGCCACTTCCATATCCGCGACGCGATGGCTTTGGCCCAGAAAAATGGCCGTAATCCGCGTCGTTGGGGTGAGGTGGAACCCTACGTTTTGGGCTTGTCGCGTCCGGAATACTACAACGATCCAGTCGTGAAGTATGGTTACATGCGCGGTTCTGAGACTACCGATTATGTACGGAAAATTCACGAACGCTGGAACGGCTATCGTGGTGTCAAGACCATACGCGCAGGTTTCACGCCTAACACAACACCTCAGAAGGCCAAGCGTGAACGCAAGAAGAAATACCAGATTTAATCTTTAATTATCAATTATCAATTGTCAATTGTTAAAGCGTTCCTTTGGTGGAAGGCAGCTCGTAGTGGTACACATCGCGACGCACGGCCATCTTCAGCGAACGAGCCAGTGCCTTGAAGATACCTTCGATTTTGTGATGCTCATTCTCACCTTCGGCCTTGATGTTCAGATTCATCTTGGCAGCGTCGCTGAGGCTCTTGAAGAAGTGCAAGAACATCTCTGTGGGCATCTCGCCAATCTTTTCACGTTTGAATTCTGCATCCCATACCAACCAAGGACGTCCGCCAAAGTCGAGGGCTACCGAGCATAGACAGTCGTCCATGGGCAGGCAATAGCCGTAACGCTCGATGCCGCGCTTGTCGCCAAGGGCTTTCAACAGACATTCGCCCAGTGCCAGTGCGGTATCTTCAATTGTGTGGTGTTCGTCAACGTGCAAGTCACCCTTACAGTGGACGGTCAGGTCCATCATGCCGTGCTTGCCAATCTGTTCCAGCATGTGGTCGAAGAATCCTAAGCCTGTCTGGATGTCGCAATGTCCGTTACCATCCAAATCTACCTTAATATAGATGTCCGTCTCTTTGGTAGTGCGCTGCACTTCTGCTGTCCGTTCACCGCCATAGGCTATCTCGGCAGCTTTGTCCCAACTGCCTATCTGCAGGAATCCGCATCCGATGTTCTCGGCAAATTTGCGGTCAGTTTCACGATCGCCGATGACGTAGCTATGCTTGATGTCGTATTCTGGATTGTTGATATATTTCTCAACCAGACCGATGTTGGGCTTGCGTGTTGGGGCATTGTCCTCAGGAAAGTGTGGGTCGATGAGGATATCGTCGAACGTCACACCCTCACCCTCCAGTGTATCGAGGATGAAGTTCTGAACAGGCCAGAAGGTTTCTTCGGGGAAGGCGTCGGTGCCCAGTCCGTCCTGATTGCTGACCATCACGAATTCGTAGTCGGTATGCTGTCGAAGGAATATCAGGTTGCGGATGGCGCCAGGCACGAATTTCAGTTTTTCGAAGGCGTCTATCTGTTCATCGGCAGGCTCCTGAATGATAGTGCCGTCGCGGTCAATAAAGAGAACTTTTTTCATCTTATGTTTTGTTTTTGTTGTTCGCGTTCCTGTTCTTTCGTCTCAATGCTGCCATAAATATAGTAGAGATGTACCAGCACCACCAGCACCACGTAGAATAAGATGAAGTGCGTCAGTGTCAGTGTGGCGAAAGTCAGTGGCAGAATGTAGCTTGGCATGCCCGATGGGTCGCCTATCAGCAGACTCTGCTGTGCTTGCATGTTGGCCAGCGTCAGGATGGCGGCAGGCGTCAATATAATGATGCTGATAAGCATGACCAGCAATGTGCTGACAAATAATACCAGGAAGGTGCTGCCCCAATAGCGCAGGCCGCGCTTGTAGTCGCGCCATAGTGATGGCCAGAAGCTGTGACCGGGTGTCATCACGTATTTCATGATAACGTAATAGAGGGGCAATATCAGGGGAAACACGGGTATCAGGATAATGAAAAGGGGGATGGTGAAAATGACGGCCTTCAGCGTACGCCCCATGAGTCTGCTGTCTGGTTTCCACCAACTTACAGGCGTGGTAATGGCGTCAGTGTCCTGATGTTCTTTCAACTTGCTAAGTACTGTTGCCGTTGTCAGCGATTCCGTCGTGATGGCCAGCAATATCAGCACAACTGCGGTCATGACGAGTGCCGTGAGGTTAGGCATTTGGATGGCTCCCAGCGTACCCATGGCGGCTCCGACGATGGCATAGACGAGCGTCATGAGCCACGAGGCCTTGAAAAGCTTGCGGAAATTCCCGTTATACAGTCTGTAGCCCTCAGCCAGAATACTGCGGTAGCTGCGGGCCTTCATCAGTGTGTTATCGTCTTTTTTTTCCATTGTCTATTGTATTTGTGGTGCAAAGTTAGTGCAAACCGAACGAAAAACCAAATTTATTTGAGTTTTTCTGAGGTGCAGCCTAATTTCCCCGAAGGTGAAAGGTACAAAATAAAGTGAAAAGTGAAAAGTGAAAAATTTGCTGCCGCTTTATAGGAATTTCACTTTATTTTATTAACTTTGCAGGCGATTATGAAAATATTGCGATGGGGCTTCATCGGATGCGGTGAGGTAACAGAGAAGAAAAGCGGCCCGGCATTTTCCGAAGTAGAAGGTTCGAGTGTGGTGGCTGTGATGAGTCGTGACGAGCGCAAGGCACGTAGCTATGCCGAACGTCACGGCATTCCTCGTTGGTACACGGACGCCCAGGAACTGATAGACGATCCCGACGTCAATGCCGTCTATATTGCCACACCTCCCTCCAGTCATGCTACATACGCCATTATGGCGATGAAGGCTGGCAAACCAGTCTATGTCGAGAAGCCGTTGGCAGCCTCGTATGAGGACTGTGCGCGTATCAATCGTATCAGCGAACAGACAGGTGTGCCATGTTTTGTGGCCTACTATCGCCGTTACCTGCCGTATTTCGAAAAGGTAAAGGAGATTGTAGACCGCGGTATTATTGGCAAGGTGGTCAATGTGCAGGTGCGATTCGCTGTGCCGCCCCGTGAATTGGATTACGAACATGCCGAGAATCTGCCTTGGCGCTTGCAGCCCGATATTGCCGGTGGTGGCTATTTCTATGATTTGGCCCCCCATCAGCTCGACCTCTTGCAGCATTTCTTCGGGGTGATTACCGAGGCTCGCGGCATCTGTGCCAATCGCGGAGGTCTGTATAAGGCAGAGGATTCTGTCAGTGCCTGTTTCGAGTTCGAGAACGGCTTGCCAGGTTCAGGCTCTTGGTGCTTTGTGGCTCATGAGTCGGCTCGCGAGGACCGTATCGACCTGATAGGCGATCGTGGCTCGGTGTCCTTCTCAGTCTTCGATTATCAGCCCATCCGCCTGCATACTATTTATGGTGAAGAGAATTTTGCAGTGCCCAATCCACCTTACGTGCAGTTCCCGCTGATCAAGTGCGTCTGCGAACAACTGCAAGGTATTGGCATCTGCGAGTGTACCAGTATATCAGCAACGCCCGTCAACTGGGTGCTTGACCGAGTGTTAGGAAAATTCTGAAGTGCATGCGTAGGTTGTTGTCGATAGTATTGCTGATGGTCAGTTTGGGCGCGATGGCTCAAGACTCGGTTGCCGTAGAAGAGCCCAAGAACGAACTCAGCTGGCTGCGTCGCACGATTCGCGGTTTCAGCTATATCGACGATAACTATGTCGAGCCACAGCACTACAACTGGTCGGTCATGTTGCAGGCCACTTACAACTACGACTACTACCGACTCAGTTCTACTGGTGCCAATGAGCAGTCAGTCAGTTTCGCACCATCTCCAACGTTTAAGATTGGCCCCTATTTCGGATGGCGTTGGATATTTGCCGGTTATACTTTCGATATCAAGAATGTCGACGTGAGCGACCTCAAGCAGGAGTTCGACTTTAGCATCTATGCAGCCCAAGTGGGTGCCGACATCTACTATCGCCGTACGGGTTCCGACTACAAGATTCGAAATGTCACGTTAGGCAAGAATATGGATACAGAACACTTTGAGGATCTGTCGTTCGACGGACTTAGTGTGGGTATTACGGGCTTCAACGTCTACTATATCTTCAACCACCAGCGCTTCTCCTATCCGGCAGCCTTTGCGCAGAGCACCATGCAGAAAATCAGCTGTGGTTCGTGGATGGCAGGTTTCGGTTATATGCGCAACTCGCTGGATTTCGATTACGACAAGATGCAGAGTACCCTGCAAAGGGCTACCAATAAGGAGGTGAAACTGGACACCGGTCTGATGTTCAACAGCGTCAAGTACTATAATGTCAATGCTTCGGTGGGCTATGCCTACAACTGGGTGTTTGCCCGCAACTGCCTGTTTTGCTCCAGTCTTTCGCTGGCTTTGGCCTATAAGAAGTCACGAGGTGAGACTGCCGACGAGGACAAGACGGGTTTCGATTTCAACAATTTCAATATCGACGGTATCGGGCGCTTCGCCGTAGTCTATAATAATAACCGCTGGTATGCAGGTGCTTCGGCCATTGTGCGTGCCTACAATTATCACAACGACCGCTTTGCTGCCAACAACATCTTTGGCAATCTCAACATTTATGTGGGCTACAATTTCGGAGCCCGCGAAGCATATAAAAAGAAACGACAATGAAACGACTCCTTATATATATAATAGGTATCATGCTTGTGCAGGGCATGAAGGCTCAATCGACAACGTATCAGCTGGCCGACAGCGTGAAGATTTGTCAGCTGTTGCAGCAGGCCAATCGCGAGACGTCCGTGCTTTGGCTGGCACGTCAGTTCCTGGGTGTGCCCTACGTGGCTCATACCCTCGAAGTCAACGACGACGAGCGTCTGGTGGTCAATACGCGACAGTTGGACTGTACCACGCTGGTCGAGACGGTGACGGCGCTGAAGCTCTGCGTGCAGGCCGGCAAGCATAGCTTTGCCGACTATCTGGACGCCCTGCGGCTGTTGCGCTATCGACAGGGACGTATGGCGGGCTACCCTTCGCGTCTGCACTATTTCACCGACTGGATTCGCGACAAGTCTGATATGCAACTTGTTACTGACGTCCAACAGCCCAATCCGCCTTTCTCTGCTGTGCAGACCGTCCGAGTGGACTATATGTCTACGCATCCCACGGCCTACAAGGCTCTGAAGGCCGATGCTTCGCTGGTGCCGGAGATTCGTGCTCAAGAGCATTCGCTGACGGGCATGAAGGTTCGCTATATCCCCAAACGTGCGGTGCGCAACAATGCACTGCTGCGTAAGGCAGTGAAGGATGGCGACATACTGGCCATTACCTGCAACAAGAAAGGCCTCGACATTGCACATCTGGGCTTTGCCGTATGGCGTAGCGACGGGCTCCACCTGCTCAATGCCTCAATGATTCACAAGAAGGTGGTCGAGGAACCTATGACGCTCTATCAGTATTTGCAGAAACATAAGACGCATACAGGTATCCGCGTGGTGAGAGTTAAGAATTAAGAGTTAGGAATTAAGAAATAAGAATATGGAATTACCCGATTTTATGAAGTATGGCAACAAGTTCTCGAAGAAGGACTTTGTTGAGAAGATTGCACGCATCGCCAAGGGTGCTGGTTCCAAGTTGGTCTATGCCGCCCTTATCTTGTATTACACCTTGCAGAGCGACAAGGTCAGTGCCACGAACAAGGCCATGATTATTGCCGCTTTGGGCTATTTGATCAGTCCGCTCGACGTAGTGCCCGATGCTATTCCCATTGCTGGTTTGGCCGACGATTTGGGCGTGTTGGTTTTCGTGCTGAAGAAGGTGTGGACCGACGTCGACCCTGAAATTCAGGTAAAGGCTAAGAAGCGTCTGTCGAAGTGGTTCGACGAGGACGAGATAGAAGAAATCAACGAACTCTTTGAAAGTGAGAAGTGAAAAGTTTGCCCTTGCATGACTAACGAGTATCAGATTCGGGTGCAGCCCCATGTGGCGGCCAACGAGCAGGCATTGCGCAGCTATCTGGCCGACGAGTACGGATTCGATGTCCGTACGGTTACTGCCGTGCGCATTCTGCGTCGTAGCATCGATGCCCGCCAACGTACCGTCTACGTTAATCTGAAGGTGCGTGTCTATATCAACGAGCAGCCGCAGCAGGACGAGTATATGCATACCGACTATCCTGACGTCAGCAATCGTCCGCAGGTCATCGTCGTGGGTGCCGGTCCTGGCGGTTTGTTTGCTGCCCTGCGACTTATAGAGTTAGGCTTGCGCCCTATTGTTCTGGAACGCGGCAAGGATGTCCACGAGCGCAAGAAGGATTTGGCACAGATAGCCCGCACACAGCAGGTTGACGCCGAGAGCAACTACTGTTTTGGCGAGGGTGGGGCAGGTGCCTACTCCGATGGCAAGCTCTATACGCGTAGCAAGAAGCGTGGCCCTGTGGATAAGATTCTGAACGTGTTCTGCCAGCACGGTGCCCCGACCAATATTCTGGCCGATGCCCATCCGCATATCGGTACCGACAAGTTGCCGCGCGTCATCGAGGCTATGCGCAACACCATACTCCGTTCGGGTGGCGAGGTGCACTTCCAAACCAAGATGACCCGCCTCATCATCAAAGATAATACTGTCATTGGCGTTGAGGCCGAAAGTAATCATATCTCTCATCTCTCATCTCTCACCTCTCAATTTACGGGTCCCGTCATCCTTGCCACTGGTCATTCCGCCCGCGACGTCTATCGTTATCTGGCCGAGGCCAGGATAGATATCGAGGCCAAGGGTATTGCCGTTGGCGTGCGCTTGGAGCATCCCTCCCAGCTGATTGACCAGATACAGTATCACAGCCGTCAAGGTCGTGGCCGCTACCTGCCAGCTGCCGAATACTCGTTTGTGACGCAGGTCGATGGGCGCGGCGTCTACTCCTTCTGCATGTGCCCCGGTGGCTTCGTCATTCCCGCCGCTACCGATAAGGAACAGATAGTGGTCAACGGCATGAGCCCCTCCAGCCGTGGCGGGCAGTGGTCGAATAGCGGTATGGTGGTAGAGCTGCGTGCCGAGGACGTCGAGGGCGACGACCCTCTGCGCGTGATGGCTTTCCAAGAGCGGCTGGAGCGCGACTGCTGGCAACAGGGCAACCGCCGTCAGACGGCACCCGCCCAGCGCATGGCCGACTTCGTCAACAGCCGCCTGTCCTACGACCTGCCCAAGAGTTCGTACGCCCCAGGACTCGTTTCGTCGCCCCTGCATTTCTGGATGCCCCGAGCCATCAGCCACCGCCTGCAGCAGGGCTTCAAGGCCTTTGGCCGCATAAGCCACGGTTTCCTGACCAACGAAGCTGTGATGATTGGCGTCGAGACGCGCACCTCCAGCCCTGTACGCATTCTGCGCGACGGCGCGACCCTGATGCATGTACGCCTGGCAGGCCTCTTCCCGTGTGGCGAGGGCGCAGGCTATGCTGGCGGCATAGTCTCTGCAGGCGTCGATGGCGAACGCTGTGCCGACATGTGTGCCCAGTGGCTTTCTGCTTGTTAGCTACACCTCTTGTAAGGCGTAGTATTGATAGTCGCGGACAATACGTTCCAGAAAGTCGTGACTACTGGTTTCGCGGACATGGGTGATGGCAAGCACCTGACGAACCTTGTCGGCAAGGGCCATAACATGTGGGGCGGTAGGTTCGGCCTTCAGCGTCTGGGTAATCAGGTTTACTTGTTCCAGGCTAAGGTCGGCAGCCTGCGGATAGTATGGTTTATAGTCGGGGCTGAGGTGGTCGAACTCGTCGAGAGTCACACTAATCTTATTATAGCTGGCTAACTTAATGACCATTGTACCTGCAGCCATATCGCCAAAACGCTGGTGGTTGCGGGTAACGAGCATGACGAAAATGCCGAGGAAACCAAGGGTAGGGCCGTCGGCAATCCACAGCATCCACCGCATTATTAAGGCACCGAGACTTGGCGAGGAACCGTCGGTCTTGACAACGCGTAGTTTCATGAGCCGTTTGCCAGGTGTCTGTCCGTGATTGAACAGTTCCCACAACAGCGAGTAGCAAATAACGGGAAAGAACAGCAATAGGACGTAGGCTATCTTCGTTATGATAGAGGTGCTGGCGACATCTGGCATCATTGAGAGTAGCCAAAGAATGGCAATTACCCATACTAGTTCTATACCCCAGTCGATGAGTTGTGCTGCCATGCGTTCACCTAAGCTGGCTGCTGACTGATTGATCCTGACAAACTGTCCTGTGACGATGTGTGTGGTAGGTTCCATATATTTTTTTGCCGTATTCATCGAAATTGTTTGCAAATATAAATATTTTTATTTACTTTTGCTCATAATTTCTGAAAAAACTGATGAAAGAAGTGGTGTTTATCCGCCGAAACATAGAAAAATGGCGGCAGATGGAGCAGATTGCAGAGCGTTCGGGCAGTACGACGCCCGACGTGCTTGCTGATGCCTATCTGGATGCGACATCGGATTTGGCGTTTGCCCAAAGTCACTATCCTGAGTCGCGCATCACGATATATCTGAATGGTTTGGCTTCGGCTCTGCATAATGAGATTTATGCCAACAAACGTGAGAAGTGGTCGCGCATTCTGACGTTTTGGACGCGCGAGGTGCCTCAGACCATGTGGGAAGAACGTCGTCAGTTATTGGTGTCTTTCCTGGTTTTTGCCATTGCTGTCATCATTGGCGCGGTGTCGCAGTTGCACGATAGTGAGTTCTCGCGTCTGATATTGGGTAACCAATATGTCGATATGACGCTGGAAAATATAGCCAACGGCGAGCCGATGGCAGTCTATAACGGCGGCAACGAAACAGACATGTTTCTGGGTATTACCATCAACAATGTCTATGTGTCGTTCGTTCTGTTTGTCATGGGACTGTTTACGAGTATTGCCTCAGGGTGGTACTTAATGCAGAACGGTATTATGCTGGGTGCTTTCCAGACGTTTTTCTATCAGCATGGCCTGTTAGGAACGTCGATGCTGGCTGTCTGGCTTCACGGCACATTGGAGATATCGGCCATTGTTGTAGCTGGTGCAGCAGGTATCACAATGGGCAATGGTTGGTTGTTCCCAGGTACCTATTCACGCCTGGCGTCGTTCCGCAGAAGTGCACGGCGTGCCCTGAAGATCATAGTCGGCACGGTGCCGGTATTTGTCATAGCAGCATTCATTGAGGGTTTCTTTACCCGTCATACCGAGTGGCCTGATGCGGTACGATTGGCTGTCATCCTGCTGTCGCTGCTATTTGTGGTTGGTTACTATATTTATTTACCCTATAAACGTCATTATGGAATCCAAAGCAAAAAAAATCTTGATTTACAAGGTGCGCAACTTCAGCGAGAAGTTTGACGACACATTTGCATTCGTTCGTGAAAACTGGAAGGTGTTGTTTAAATACCTGACATACCTGATTCTACCAGTATGTCTGTTACAGGCCATTTCGCTCAATAGTTATATGGAGACAGCTTTCGATATGTCGTCCATCAGTAGTGGCAAGTCGTCGGACATGACCAATGTTTTGCAGTCGTTAGGATGGAGCTATGGTGGAATCATCCTGACCAGTATGATTGGTGCCATGTTGCTGGTGTCGGTGGTATATGGCCTGATGTGGATTTACGAAAGACGTGACGAGCGTCTTGAAGGACTGACGGGCAGCGATTTCAAACCCGTATTGCTGAAAAACCTGAAGCGTAGCGGACTGGCCGTTCTTTTCTTCATTGGTATCTTGATTCTTGCTATGGTGTTAACGGCTATGCTCATTGCTATGCTTTCTCCGCTAATAGCATTACCCATCGCGCTGGTGCTGATGGTGGTGGCTATTCCGTTGATGCTTTTCATGCCCGTTTACCTGATGGAAGACATCCATCTGATACCAGCCTTTCAGAAGACGCTTCGCTTAGGTTTTGGCACATGGTGGAGCACCTTTGCCCTTATTCTGGTACTGGGCTTTATCGTCAGCTTCATACAGGGCATCTTCGCTATACCTTATTATATTACTGTCGTTGTCAAGACTGTGATGGGTATGCACGACAACGGTAGTGAGTTCTTTGATTCCGCAGGTTACAGTTTTATGGTTTACCTGTTTGGTGTTTTGCAGTCTTATGCTACATATCTGCTGAGTACTATACTGGCAGTAGGACTGGCCTTGCAGTATGGTCACGCTTCTGAGAAGAAGGACCATGTGACGATGGAGGATAATATCAACCGTTTCGAAGAATTGTAATCACCTATCATGCTACTTCCAGACACCCTATGCTGTGATACTGCGCAGATTCATGCGTGGCAGTCTGATGCTGCCTACGATTATCAGCGTGAATTCATGGATTTTCAACCCAGTGTGTGGGAGTGGCTACTGAAGCAGTTTGAAGAACTGCTGTCATACATACTGGGTTCTGAGACGGCATCGTCCATTACGATTCCTGTGCTTATTGCGTTGGGGGTGATCCTTTTGTTGCTTGTCGCATGGTTTGTCTATAAAACGTGTCCGTCGCTCTTCCTTCGCAATCAGCAGTCCACTATCGGGACTGTGGAAGAAGAGAATATCTACGGCATTGACTTTGATAACACTATCCGTCAAGCCATAGCCGTTGGAGACTATCGGCAGGCTGTGCGTTATGTCTATCTGCAGACGTTGCGCCATCTGAGTGACCATTCGCTGATTGACTGGAGGCCCCAGAAGACACCTACTCAGTATATTCATGAATATGACAAGGACGATTTCCGAAAGTTGACAACGCTCTTTCTGCGTGTCCGTTATGGAAATTTTGAGGCAACACCATCAACCTACGACAGTGTGCTCCAGTTACAGTCGTCCATCATCAAAAAGGAGGAGAGCCTATGAAGTTCAGTCGTGTCTACATATTCTGCATACTGCTCTTCCTGCTATTGGTGTTCATATCCGAATACAGGATGCCTAAGCACTTCCGATGGGAACCGACGTTTAGTCATAACGACAAACAGCCCTTCGGGTGCTATGTGTTCGATAGTGTGCTGTCAACCTCTCTGTCGCAGGGTTACACCGTTAACAGTCAGACCCTTTACCAGTTGCGTAACTTGAAGGAGCCTCATGGTATCCTGCTGATAGCTGACGAAATGCCTGAGTTGACGAAGACGGATGTCAAGTCGGTTTTAACGCTGGCAGAAAAGGGGCATCGCCTGCTTTTAGTCACCGAATCATGTGGACAAACTCTGGAGGACACATTACGTTGTCATAGCTACAACAAAGGGACTACAATGCCTTTGGTTCAGTATGTAAAGAAAGGTTTTGGGCGTGACACTATACAATGGCTGGATGACGAACGCTATGATAGTCGCGAGTACCGCTTCTATCCACAGCTGCTTAATAGTGAACTGAACCCTGACTCTCGTAGTTGTAGACTGCTTAGCGCCTCTGGATGCCAAAAGACAGACTCCGATACGATATATTCGCGTATCAAGGCTGTCAGATTCACTATCGGCAAGGGCAGCATCACATGGGCATGTACACCGTTGATATTCACCAACTTTGGCATACTCGACGGTAGCAATCATGAGTATATTTTCCGTCTTTTATCTGAATTGGGTGGTCTGCCTATCATCCGTACAGAAGCTTATCTACCAGCAGTACAGACGGCAGAGCAGACGCCGTTGCGTTTCATTATCAGTCAGCGACCATTGCGCTGGGCTCTCTACCTGACGGTATTGGTCATACTGATATCGATGCTTTTCGGATTCCGTCGACGCCAACGGGTGATTCCTGTGGTGGAGGCACCCCAAAACCATCTGTTGGAGTTTGTCCAGCTGATAGGTACGCTCTATTTCCAGCGACGTGACAGTCGTAATGAATTGTTACAGCAATCAAATAAATATAAGAAGATATGGAAGAAAACAACCAAGAAAGAATCGCTCTCGCCGACTTCTCAGAACGAATAAGCGTGTTGCGCGACAATGTGTCGAAAGTAATAGTCGGACAGCAGGAGACTGTCGACCTGGTACTGACGGCTGTCATAGCTGGTGGCCATGTTCTGATAGAAGGTGTGCCTGGCGTTGCCAAAACCCTGTTGGCCCGTCTGTTGGCCCGTCTGATAGATTGTGATTTCAGTCGTATTCAGTTCACGCCCGACCTGATGCCAAGCGACATCTTAGGAACGACTGTCTTTAACATGAAGACACAAGAGTTTGATTTCCACCCAGGACCAGTATTCTCAGAGATTGTATTGGTCGACGAAATCAACCGTGCCCCAGCCAAGACACAGGCAGCCCTCTTCGAAGTCATGGAGGAACGACAGGTGACCATTGACGGTGAAACCCACCGCATGGGCGACATCTACACCATACTGGCTACTCAGAATCCTGTAGAACAGGAGGGTACCTACAAGTTGCCTGAGGCACAGACAGACCGCTTCCTGATGAAGATTACCATGGGCTATCCAACCCTCGACGAAGAGGTGAGTATCTTGGAACGCCACCACGCCAACCGCTCGTTGGTGAAATTGGAGGAAATACAACCTGTCATCACCCGCCAGCAGTTAGCCGATTTCCGTAGCTTGCAGAATGGCGTCTTCGTAGAGCCATCGCTGTTGCGCTATATTGCCGACATCGTACAACAGACGCGCCAGAGTAAGGTCGTGTTCCTCGGAGCTTCGCCACGTGCTGCTGTGGCCATGCTCAATGCTTCGAAGGCCTATGCTCTGTTACAGGGTCGTGACTTTGTGACTCCTGACGACATTCAGTTTGTGACACCCAGTATCCTGCAGCATCGTCTCATTCTGACTGCCGAGGCAGAGATGGAAGGACACACCCCCTTGAAAGTGGCTCGCCGTCTGATGGATCGTGTGGAAGTACCTAAATAATTCCGAATGTTTCTGACGCGTAGACTATATTTCGTCCTGATAGCTGTCATCCTGTGCATTGCCGCAGGATGGTGGTGGATGCCGTTGTTCCACATCGGACGTCTGTTATTGTTACTGCTGCTATTGGTCGTTTGTGCCGATGGGGCTATCCTTTGGCTGCATAAGGCCATTCGTGCGGGTCGCCAGTGTAGCAACCGTTTCAGTAATGGGGACGATAATGTGGTGCGCCTATGGGTGGAGAGCGACTATCCTTTCCGAATCACTTTGGAGATTATCGACGAGATACCTCATGTGTTCCAGCGTCGTGATGTTTGTTTCCACATGACGCTCCGTCAGCAGGAAGGAAGACGGGAATTGTCCTACCAACTGCGTCCTACCAGTCGTGGTGTTTATGGTTTTGGGTACATCCGTGTGTTTGCTGCTTCGCCCCTTGGGTTGTTGCAGCGACGCTATACGTGTGGGGAGGCGCAAGATGTCAAGGTATATCCTTCTTTCCTCATGCTGCATCGCTATGAGTTCCTGGCCATCCATCAGAATTTGAAAGATTCGGGTATTAAGCGTATACGTCGCGTGGGGCACCATACTGAGTTCGAGCAAATCAAGGACTATGTGCAGGGCGATGACTATCGTACCATTAACTGGCGTGCTACTGCTCGTCGTCATCAGTTGATGGTCAATGTCTATCAGGACGAGCGTTCACAGCATATCTACCACCTCATCGATAAGGGGCGTGTCATGCAACAGGCTTTCAATGGTATGACGCTGCTTGACTATGCCATCAATGCCACATTGGTACTTTCACATGTCGCTATGCGCAAGGAGGACCAGGCAGGACTCATTACCTTTGCCGACCATATAGACACCATGCTGCCTGCATCGCGACATAGCGGACACATGCAACGGATGCAGGAGATGCTATATGCCCAACAGACCGATTTTGGCGAGACTGATTTCTCGTCATTATGTGTACATGTCAACAAACATGTACTACGTACCAGTCTGCTTATTGTCTATACCAACTTCATCGGCATGGTTGCCTTGCGCCGACAGTTGCCGTTCCTACAGCAACTCAGCCGTCGCCACCGTGTGCTGGTGGTGTTCTTCGAGGATGTGGAGTTGGCTGAGTATGCTGCTACAGCTGCCGTCAACAAAGAGGACGAGTGTCGTCATGTGATGGCCGAGAAATACATCTACGAGAAGCAGTTGATGGTGTCAACGCTTCGTGAGAATGGCATCTATGCCTTGCTAACAGCTCCCAATCAGCTGAATGTCGATATCGTCAACAAATACCTGGAGATGAAATCGCAGGGACT
The DNA here is from genome assembly GCA_946404405.1 of uncultured Prevotella sp. Classification (GTDB taxonomy): domain Bacteria; phylum Bacteroidota; class Bacteroidia; order Bacteroidales; family Bacteroidaceae; genus Prevotella. The sequence goes on along the minus strand of CAMJDL010000052.1, from coordinate 2,049 downwards.
ACTTTGTTGATTTTACAACCTTTCTCTGACCATCGGTCAGAGTGTGGCGTTGCAATCGTCCATCGATGATGTAAAGACCTGGCTTCAGATTCTTTTTTGACAACTGTCTGCCACTGAGGTCATACACCTTCTCTCTTACATCTTCCCTCTTACTTCTTACTTCATCCACGCCTGTAGTGCCGAACGACATAGCATGTAGGGTAACCAGTCCCAGCACGAAGTCGGCATTCTTGGCCGTATCGGTATAGAAGGCAACCACATAATCGCCCGTCTCAGGAATATCGAACTCTAAGGTTTGCTGAACGGAACCAGAGAATTTCTTGCTCGTACTGGCACCGATATTAACGGTAGGCGTGTAAGTCTGTGATGCTACCGTCTGTCCGTCAATCTTTTCAATGGCAATGGTAACTGGTGAAAACTCGGGCTTGTTCCAGTTACATACTTTGTACTTGACAGCATAATGACCTGCATGCAAGGTAAGGAAAGAGTTAGATGTCCTGTCACCAAATTTAGCCCATGCTGTTGTCTCTCCGACGGAATTCTGCACTAACAAACCGTATTCAAAGTCTTTCGTGGCATTGGTGAAACGCAGGATGCGAGGTCCGCTGGTGTAGGGAAGTCCGCCACCCACACGCTCTGACGAACCATTGCTGATGTGCCAGTTCTGTGGTACTGCGCCCTCGTTCTTGAATGTCGAATACAGGCTGAAGGCTGAGGCTGTTGCCGTGCAGTTGACCATACATGAGGATTCACCTGTCTTTCCCTGGTCGTCGGTAACCACCGCACGCAGCTCGTGTTTACCTGTCGAAGGGGCAGTCAGCGTTGCCTGGTAGGGAGCCTCTGTTTGGGAACCAATCAGTTTTGTACCATCATAGAAATCCATCTTGACGATATTGCCGTTGGTAGGTGTTGCGGTAGCTTCTACTGTGACGTCAGGAAATGACTCATCTCCTTTCGGAGCGATGCAGAGGTGCAGGGTTTCGCCTGCTGGCTCAGTAATTCTTGCCAAGGGCTGACCCAACGAGAAACGCTTACAGAAATTCCAAATCAGGTGGCGGTTTAAATCCATCGGATAGTGACCGCCATTATGATAGGAGTAAAGCCACACTTCGCCACCTTTCTCACTACCAGTCCATTTTTCCAAGTCGCCGTTATACCAGCTGCTACTGATGGTCTTGTAGTTGGTCGTCTTTGAGTAGCGTGTATGCTTGTCGTGCTTGGCATAGTTCTCGATATAGCTATGGATATTATATTGTTCGTAGTTGAATACATCGTCGTCATAGGCAATACACTCCAGCAGGTTGACAGGTTTCTTGCAGTTATTCCAGGGCGACTCAGAGAACTGGATGCCGCTTGTCGGAGCAAAGGCTGCAATCTTGTCCTGCATTTTCCCGATGCAATGGTGGATGAGCATCGAACCCATCGAGAATCCTGACCAATATACGCGGTCTCTATCAATATCGTAACGACTTGCCATCTCGTCAATGGCTTTAATCACGAAATTCTGATCCTTAGTGCCGCCAGTATCCCATGTGGTACCGTCACTGCGCAGATAGGTAATGACAAACTTGGCAGTGTCAATCATCTCGTACATCTTGTCAGACCCGTATTGGTATTCAGGGTCTTGATTCATACCGTGAGTGACAATGAATAATGGCGATTTGGCAGGGAACGAATTGGGAGTGAAAACCACCATGTTTCGTTTTTTACCGTTGACAGTAATGTCAATCGACTCCTTTTTGTAGGCAGACACCTCTATGATTGAAAAGAGGATAAGGATAAGAGCAATAGTTGAACGTTTCATATTAGTTTTTCTAAATTTACTTAAATGATTTTGCAAAGTTACAGAACTTTGGGGAATTATCGCTAATTTTGTAGCGATAATTAACATTTACTACATGGATAATCATGTGACGAATAAGCGAGGCTTGGTATTGGAGGGCGGCGCCATGCGTGGCCTGTGGACGGCTGGTGTGACGGATGTCATGATGGAGCACGACATCTGGCCTGACGGACTGATTGGCGTGTCGGCAGGTGCAGCCTTCGGAT
>CAMJDL010000051.1 GCA_946404405.1 uncultured Prevotella sp. | reverse complement strand
GCGGTGCTGCCGATATCCTGTTCTTCATCGACAACATCTTCCGTTTCACACAGGCTGGTTCTGAGGTGTCTGCTCTGCTGGGCCGTATGCCGTCAGCCGTAGGTTATCAGCCTACATTGGCTTCTGAGATGGGTACGATGCAGGAGCGTATTACTTCTACGAAATCTGGTTCTATTACCTCAGTACAGGCTGTGTATGTGCCTGCCGACGACTTGACCGACCCTGCTCCTGCTACGACGTTTACACACCTGGATGCTACCACGGTGTTGGATCGTAAGATTGCTGAGCTTGGTATCTATCCTGCCGTTGACCCGCTGGGTTCTACGTCTCGTATTCTTGACCCATTGGTAGTCGGTAAGGCTCACTATGACTGTGCTCAGCGTGTGAAGGAGATTCTGCAGCGCTACAAAGAGTTACAGGACATTATTGCCATTCTGGGTATGGACGAGCTCTCTGACGAGGATAAGTTGACTGTGAACCGTGCACGTCGTGTACAGCGTTTCCTGAGTCAGCCGTTCTCCGTGGCCGAGCAGTTTACGGGTCTGCCTGGTGTGATGGTTCCCATCGAGGATACTATCAAGGGCTTCAACGCTATCTTGGACGGCGAGGTTGACGACCTGCCTGAGCAGGCATTCCTCAACGTTGGTACTATCGAGGACGCCAAGGCCAAGGCTAAGAAGCTGTTGGAGGCTGCCAAGGGTTAAGCCTATACATTATTATATATAATAGGTATGTTGAAACTCAAGATAGTAACACCAGAAAGAGTCGAGTACGACGGACAAGTGGAGCAGGTGGTAGTACCTGGCACACAAGGCCAGTTCGAGATACTGACCAACCATGCGCCCATCATCTCCACCCTCCAGAAAGGTACGGTAGTGTATGACGGCAACGAACTTCCGATATTGGGCGGATTCGTTGAGGTGCAGAAGAACGAAGTGTCACTCTGCGTTGAAAAGGCAGAATGATCTACGTTGCTGCAGTATGCCTGCTGACGCTGTTGGGAGTGGCTTACGTCAAGCTCTACGATGTGGTAAAAGCCCATCAGCCTGAGGCGCTACCAAGGTTCTACCTGATCATGACGGTCATCCGCATGATACTCGTAGTCTCGCTGGCAGGCATCTATGCACTACTTGCTGAAGACAGGCAAGACGTCATCCGCTTTGTTGCCATATATATGGTGATGTACATAGTGATGATGGTCGTTACACTCTCTATGAGACACTAAAGAGTTAAGAAAATTAGAGTTAAGAATTATGATTATTATGAAACGACTGCTTTGTGTGGCACTCTTGTTCATGGCAATGATGCCGGCGATGAAGGCAGAAGACTTCTCGGCCAAGGAGGTGGTGCTTGAGCATATCAAGGACTCGCACGACTGGCACGTCACCGATCTGGGTGAGGGGAAGTCGCTGGTAATTCCCCTGCCCATCATTGTCCATAGCTCTACCGGTTGGCATGTTTTCTGCTCGTCAAAGTTCGAGCATCATGCCGATGCCAATGGGCTGCGTCAGGGACCCTATGGTCTGGCCATCGCTACTGAGGGCGACAATGCAGGCAAGATAGTAGAGAATGGTGAGCCCGTTCTCGACCTCTCGATTACGAAGACGGTAGCCGTCATGTTCATCAACGTGGCTATCCTGTTGTGCTGCATTCTTGGCAGCGCACGCTGGTATAAGAAGCGTCAGGCTTCCGATCCTGCTCCAGGTGGTTTCGTTGGCTTCGTCGAGATGCTGGTGATGTATGTGGTTGACGAGATTATTAAGCCAGGTGTCGGTAAGGGTTACGAGAAGTATGTTCCTTACCTGCTGACGTGCTTCTTCTTCATCTTCACCTGCAACGTGATGGGTCTTATTCCGTTCCCGCCGGGCTCTGGTAACGTGACGGGTAACATTGCCGTTACCTTCTTCCTGGCACTCTGTACGTTTATCATCGTGCAGTTCTCGGGTAACAAGCACTACTGGAAGGATATCTTCTGGCCTGAGGTGCCCACATGGTTGAAGGCTCCCATCCCCATCATTCCCGTGATTGAGTTCGTGGGTATCTTCACCAAGCCCTTTGCGTTGATGATCCGTCTCTTTGCCAACATGATGGCAGGTCATGCCATTGCGGTGGCTATTACGTGTATCATCTTCCTCGTAGCCAGTCAGGCCGTTGCCGTACAGTTGTCTATGTCGGCCCTGTCGGTCATCATGAGCATCTTCATGATGTGTCTGGAGTGCTTGGTATGCTTCATCCAGGCAATGGTGTTCACCATGCTGTCAGCCGTATTTATCGGACTGGCACGCGTGGAACCGGCTCACGAGTGAGTATTGAGAAATTAATAAAATGAGATAATGAGAAATTAAACAATTAATAACTTAAAAATTTAAACAATTATGATTACAGCATTATTAGCAGCAGAAGGTGTTGCAAAGTTGGGCGCCGCAGTAGGCGCAGGTCTCGCAGCTATTGGCGCAGGTATTGGTATTGGTAAGATTGGCGGTCAGGCTATGGACGCTATGGCTCGTCAGCCAGAGGTCATGAACAAGTTGTTCACAAACATGATTGTTGCCGCCGCTCTGATTGAGGGTGTTGCTCTGTTTGCTGCCGTTATCGCATTCCTCTGCATCTAAGCACAGGTAAAAAGTAAAAGAGTAATAGGTTTTAAAAATTCAGCTTATGGATTTATTAATTCCGAGTACTGGTCTGTTGTTCTGGATGACTATCACGTTCCTCGTGGTATTCTTCCTCCTTTGGAAGTTTGGCTTCCCCGTCATCACTGGGATGGTGAAGGAGCGTCAGGCTTTCATCGACGAGTCGCTGAAGAAGGCTCATGAGGCTAACGAACGACTGGCTAACATTCAGAAAGAAGGTGAATCCATTCTGCAGGAGGCACGCGAGAAGCAGGCTCAAATACTGAAGGAGGCTGCTGAGACACGTGACGCCATTGTTGAACAAGCTCAGGCGAAGGCCCGTAATGAGGGTGCCCGGCTCTTGGATGAGGCGAAAGCCGCCATCGAGCAGGAGAAGAAGGCTGCCATTGCCGATATCCGTCAGCAAGTGGCTACATTGAGCGTCGAGATAGCCGAGAAGGTTCTGAAGCAGAACCTGAAGGACGACAAGTCGCAGATGGATTTGATTGACCGTATGCTGAATGATGTTTCTGCTAATTAATGATTAATTATCAATTATCAATTGTCAATTATCAATTAATTTAAGCGTATGGATATAGGAGTAATATCGATGAGATATGCGAGGGCGCTCTTGAAGAGTGCTACCGACCAGAAGCAGGAAGACGCCGTCTATCAGGAGATGATGACGGTGGCCAAAAGCTATCTGGACGTACCCGCATTACGCCATACGATAGACAATCCCATGCTTTCGAAGGACAAGAAAGAGACGTTGCTCATTGTTGCTGCTGGTGAGAAACCTTGTCAGCTGACTAAGGCATTCATCGCCCTTGTCTTGAAGGAAGATCGTGAGAACGTGATGCAATTCATGGCCAACTCGTACATCACGCTTTACCGCAAGCAGAAGAACGTCATTCGTGGCAAACTCATCACCGCTGCCCGTGTATCGGCTCAGACCGAGCAGAAGATGCGTCAGATGGTGGAGAGTAAGACTAATGGTACTGTGGAGTTTGAGACAGAGGTGAACCCCGACATCATCGGCGGTTTCATCCTCGAATACGACACCTTCCGCATGGATGCAAGTGTCAAGTCGAAGCTCAACAACATTCTTAACACCCTAAAAAAGTAAATAAACAATGTCAGATAAGATTAAACCAAGCGAAGTATCCCAAGTGCTGCTCGAACAGCTGAAAGGCATTCAGAATGCCGAACAGTTTGACGAGGTAGGTACCGTACTCACCGTCAGCGATGGTGTGGCTCGTATCTACGGACTCCGCAATGCCGAAGCCAACGAGTTGCTGGAATTCGAGAACGGCACGATGGCTATCGTGATGAACTTGGAGGAAGACAACGTCGGTTGTGTGCTTCTGGGTACCACATCAGGCATCAAGGAGGGTATGGTGGTGAAGCGCACCAAGCGCATTGCCTCTATCCGCGTCAACGACAATATGCTGGGCCGCGTCATCAACCCATTGGGACAAGCTGTCGACGGAATGGGCGATATTGACCTGAAGGATGCTTTCGAAATGCCATTGGACCGTAAGGCCCCTGGCGTTATCTATCGTCAGCCCGTGAAGGAACCCCTACAGACAGGTTTGAAGGCTGTCGACTCGATGATTCCCATCGGTCGTGGTCAGCGCGAGTTGATTATCGGTGACCGTCAGACGGGTAAGACCGCCATTGCTGTCGACACCATCATCAACCAGAAGAGTTTCTATGAGGCTGGCAAGCCCGTCTATTGTATTTATGTCGCTATCGGTCAGAAGGCCTCGACTGTTGCCACGCTCGTTCAGACGTTGAAGGAGCACGGCGCTATGCCTTACACCATCGTGGTGGCTGCTACCGCTGCCGATCCTGCTGCTATGCAGTATTATGCGCCATTTGCTGGTGCTGCCATCGGTGAGTATTTCCGCGACCGCGGCTTCCCCGCATTGGTCGTTTACGACGACCTGTCGAAGCAGGCTGTGGCCTACCGTGAGGTGTCGCTGATTCTGCGTCGTCCTTCCGGACGTGAGGCATATCCTGGTGACGTGTTCTATCTGCACTCTCGTCTCCTTGAGCGTGCCGCTAAGATTAACGAACAGCAGGAGGTGGCCGAGCAGATGAACGACCTGCCAGCTTGCATGAAAGGACATGTGAAAGGTGGTGGTTCATTGACCGCTCTGCCTATTATTGAGACACAGGCTGGTGACGTGTCGGCATACATTCCTACTAATGTGATTTCGATTACCGACGGACAGATTTTCTTGGAGTCAGACCTCTTCAACCAAGGTTTCCGTCCTGCCATTAACGTTGGTATCTCTGTATCACGTGTCGGTGGCTCGGCTCAAATCAAGTCCATGAAGAAAGTAGCTGGTACGCTGAAGATTGACCAGGCGCAGTATCGTGAGCTCGAGGCCTTCTCGAAGTTCTCCAGCGATATGGATGCTGTGACGGCTATGACGCTGGACCGTGGTCGTAAGAACAACCAGCTGTTGATTCAGCCGCAGTATAGCCCCATGCCCGTTGGCGAGCAGGTGGCCATCCTCTATTGCGGCGTCCACGGCTTGATGCGTGAGGTGCCCATCGATAAGGTGCGCGAGTGTCAGAACCAGTTCCTCGACAAGTTGCGTACATCGGCTCCTGAGGTCATTGAGACATTGGCCTCTGGCAAGATTGACGATGCAACCACTCAAAAGATCGAGGCAGTGATGGCCGACATCGCAGGAACCTATAAAGCATGATAGCCTATGCCGTCATTAAAAGAGATTAAAGGACGTATTGCTTCAGTCAACTCGACGCGCAAGATTACGAGTGCCATGAAGATGGTGGCTTCGTCGAAGCTGCACCATGCTCAGGTGGCCATTCAGAACATGTTGCCCTACGAGACCATGCTGGAGCACATCCTCAAGTCGTTCTTGGCGGCCGAGGCCGAGGCACAGACTATCTACGATCAGGAGCGTCCTGTGAAGCGTGTCGCCTTGGTGGTGTTTTCGAGTAATTCGTCGCTCTGTGGTGGTTTCAATGCTAACATCATTAAGATGATGCAGCGCACGGTTGATGCCTATACTGAAGAGTTAGGGCAGGGTAGTGTCGAGGTTTATCCCATCGGTCGCAAGGTGGCCGAGAAAGCGCGCAAACTGGGTTATACCTGTTATGGCGACTATGCATCTCTGGTCGATCATCCCCATGTTCACCAATGTATCGAGATTGCCATGGAGTTAGGCGAAAAGTTTGCCAAGGGCGAGATTGACCGCGTGGAACTCATCTATCATCACTTCAAGTCGGCAGGCTCACAAGTGCTGACCAACAAGCAGTTCCTGCCCATCGACATCGAGAGCGAACTGGAACGTGACCACGAGCGCGACTTGACCTCGAACGTTGCCACCAAGAAGGCACAGGACTATCTCAAGAAGAATCGCCGACAAAGTGCTGAACGTCAGGATGGTGAGGCCGTTCCGCTGAACGATAACTTCATCGTCGAGCCCGACATGAACAGCGTCCTTTCGCAGTTGATTCCAAAGATGGCTCATCTGATGCTCTATACGGCTCTGCTCGACAGCGTAGCTTCCGAACATGCAGCCCGCATGGTGGCCATGCAGACCGCTACGGATAATGCCGACGAGTTGCTGCGTCAGTTGAATCTGCAGTACAACAAGAGTCGTCAGCAGGCCATTACCTCTGAACTGCTCGATATTGTTGGCGGAAGCGTCAATAATTGATGTGGTAAGCGATATAAAAAAAAGCGGGGCTGATTTGTTGTCAGTCCCGTTTTTTCATGCTTCAAAGTTTAATTCAACAATTATTTATAAGAGTTGTTACATACATATGAAGATCTTGAAATGTTATTGAGCCATCAGGACTTGCATAAACTCGTTGAGTTTTAAGAGGCCATAAGAACCGCTGACACAGGACACTTCGTCGTATTGCTGAACGCTGTCGGGCTGGATACCGCGATGCCAGATGAGGAAGGGGACGGGCTGTCCGACGTGGATGCGCTGCTCGACGGGCGTCAAGTGGTCGGGTAGTACGGCTATGCAAACGGGATGGTCCCATGTTGCAACCTCTTTGTAGATGGGCGCAATGAGTCGTTGGTCGAGATACTCGATGGTCTTGAGTTTCAGTTCCAAGTCGCCATCATGACCTGCCTCGTCGCTGGCTTCGACATGTACAAACACGAAGTCGTCGTGCTTGAGAGCCTCGATAGCTGCCTGGGCCTTGCCTTCGTAGTTGGTGTCAGCCAGACCTGTGGCGCCAGGCACCTTGACGATGCGCAGTCCAGCATAGCGGCCAATGCCCTGAATGAGGTCGACAGCCGAAATAACAGCGCCGGTCTTAATCTCAGGATACTGTTGCATGAGCGTCTGCATAGAAGGACGGTAGCCACCGCTCCAAGGCCAGATGCTGTTAGCCTGACGTTCGCCACGCTTAGCACGTTCGATATTGAAAGGATGCTTGGCAAGCAACTCCTGCGACTTCAGAATCAAATCGTTCAACAAATCGGCAGTTTCTTGGGCAGTCATTCTGCCTTCTTCAATTGGTGCGTCCTTCTCAGCTTTGACAAGTAGGGGTCTCCACTCCTCGTTGGGGTGATCGTGGGGTGGGGCACAAGTGATGTGTTTGTTGCCACCCTTGATGATGAGCAGATGACGATACTGGATACCGGTGATGAACTTCACGCGGTCTGACCCCAAAAGCTCGTTCAGATAATCGATGAGCACGCGGGCATCCTCCGTTTCCAGATTGCCACCGTTATGCGTAATAATCTTGCCGTCCTCCAACGTGATGATGTTACAGCGAATGGCAAAGTCGTCGTCAGCCATCTCGTAGCCGATAGAGGCTGCTTCCAGCGGGCCGCGACCTTCATAGACCTTGTTCAAATCGTAACCGAGAATGGCGGTATTGGCTACCTCAGAACCAGGCGGGAAACCTTCGGGCACGGTAACCAAGCAGCCACAACGGCCATCGCGTGCCAACTGGTCCATCATGGGCTTATGGGCATATTGCAGCAAGGTTTTTCCACCCAATCTTTCAACAGGCAGGTCGGCCATGCCGTCGCCCAAAATAATAATATGTTTCATAATGAAAAATACTGGACGGCAGCACCGTCCAGCACATTATTAAATGTTAGCGATTGACATAATGTTGGCGAAGACACCGGCGGCAGTAACGGCAGCACCGGCACCATAGCCCTGGATGAGCATGGGGTACTCCTTGTAACGCTCGGTAGTCAAGAGCACGATATTGTTAGAGCCCTCGAGACCGTAGAAAGGATGGCCGTAAGGAACCTCCTTCAAGGCAACGCTGGTCTTGAACGACGAAGGATTCTGCTCGTCGGCCTCCATCGTGGCCACAAAACGCCAACGCTTGTTCTCGGCATCAAGCACCTTGCGGCGGGCCTCGAAGTCGGCATCGAGTTCAGGCAACTTTGCCCAGAAATCCTCGATTGAGCCCTCGAAATAGCTGTCGGGTACAAAGAGGTGCTTCTCAACATCGTCCTGCTCAACCTTATAACCAGCTTCACGAGTCAGGATGACCAACTTGCGGATAACGTCGGTACCGCTGAGGTCGATGCGTGGGTCGGGCTCAGAGTAGCGCTGCTCCTTGGCACGACGAACGGTCTCAGAGAAGGGCACATCACCAGCAATCTCGTTGAAGATAAAGTTGAGCGTACCAGAGAGAATAGCCTCGATTTTCAGTATCTTATCGCCCGAATTGCACAGGTCGTTGATGGTGCCGATAATGGGCAGACCAGCACCAACGTTGGTCTCATAGCGGAACCACACGCCACGGTCGCGAGCTGTCTGCTTGAGTTTCAAATAGCTGTCATAGTCACCAGAAGCAGCAATCTTATTGGCTGCGACAACCGATATGTTATGCTCTAAGAAAGTCTGGTAAAGCATTGCAATCTGACGGCTGGCCGTACAGTCGACAAATACCGAGTTGAAGATGTTCATCTTGACGATTTCGTCGCGCATGTGCTCAGTATTAGCCTTAAAGCCTGCACGAAGAATCTTTTCGTAGTTGTCGAGGTCGATGCCGTCGCGATCCAGCACGAAGTTGTCGACATCAGAAATGCCAACCACGTTCAGTTTCAGTCGACGTGACTGCATGAGGAACTGCTGCTGGGTGCGAATCTGTTCGAGCAGCATGCCGCCAACAGTACCGATACCACAAATAAAGATGTTCAGCACCTTGTATTCCGACAGGAAGAACGAGTCGTGGAGCACGTTCAGCGACTTGCGCAGGAACTTACCGTCGACCACGAACGAGATATTTGTTTCTGAGGCACCCTGAGCACAAGCAATCACTGAGATACCAGAACGGCCCAGCGTACCAAACAACTTACCGGCAATACCTGGCGTCTGCTTCATGTTCTCACCAACGATAGCGATGGTAGCCAAGCCGCTCTCCACCTGCATGGGGAACATGGCGCCCGTCTCAATCTCCTTGGCAAATTCGGCGTTTAGAACCTCTGCAGCTGCTTCGGCATCCTCGTCGCGCACGCCAATAGAGGTAGAATTCTCAGAAGAAGCCTGCGACACCATGAACACGCTGATGCCCTTGTTGGCAAGTGTTGTGAAGATACGGCGGTTTACACCAATCACGCCCACCATCGAGAGACCTGTCACGGTAATGAGCGAGGTGCCTTTGATGCTTGAGATACCCTTGATGGGCTTCTGGTCGTTCTCTATCTTGGCTTTAATCAATGTACCCGGATGTTCAGGGTTGAAGGTATTCTTTACCTTGATGGGTATATTCTTGACACAGACAGGATAAATCGTTGGGGGATAGATGACCTTTGCACCGAAGTTACAGAGCTCCATAGCTTCAACATAAGAAAGCTCGTTGATGGTGTAGGCCGTCTTGATAACCTTCGGGTCAGCTGTCATGAAGCCGTCGACGTCGGTCCAAATCTCCAGCACCTCGGCATTCAGCACGGCGGCAATGATCGAGGCGGTATAGTCGGAACCGCCACGTCCCAAGTTGGTGGTCTCGTGGCTGTCGCGGTCGCGGGCAATGAAGCCGGGAACCACATAGACATTCTTGTCGTTCATGTCCTTGAAGGCTTCCTTTACCAATTCCGTTGTCAGGTCGGCATCAATGACGTGCTTGCCCTCTTTGTCCCAGGTGCGAATAAAGTCACGACTGTTCATGCGGATGCCGTTCTTAATCATCGCTGCGACGATATGCGAACTCAGACGTTCACCATAAGAAACGATGGTGTCGGCAGTCTTCTCACTCAGGTCGTGAATCAGGTAAACACCGTAGAAGATACTCTTCAACTGGTCGAAGAGCTGGTCTACATTATTAAATAAGTCTATGCGCTTTTTGTCATCCGTAATGATGGCCTCAATCATCTGGTGGTGGCGTGTCACCATCGCGTCGAATTCCTCACGATAGTGCTCATCGCCCTGCTTGGCCATCTGTGATGTGGCGATCAGTTTGTCGGTGATGCCGTCAAGTGCACTTACTACTACTACGACAGGTTGCGTCCGAGCCTCTGTCTCCACAATTTTCTTCAAGCTAAGAATGCTTTTTACGGAACCTACGGACGTTCCGCCGAATTTCATTACTTTCATATTTCTATGCAATTTATCTTGCCACCGGTACCCCATGACAAACGGGGACTACTCCAATGGCGCGACAAAGGTAATATAAATAAAACAAAATACCAAAAGAAATATGACTTTTCTTTTGGTATCTTGCTGATATTGTTGCTAACGACCGATTAAATCTCGTCGCTCATATAGCCTGTTGGCAGTCGTCGGCAGTTATACTGTGAAGCCATAATCTCACCATAAGCACCAGCAGAACGGATGGCCAGCAGGTCACCACGATGGGTGCAATTCAGGTCAATCTGCTTGGCAAAGACGTCGGTGGACTCGCAGATGGGACCTACCACGTCGTAGGTGTCCGGCTCCTCTTCGCTGCTCAGGTTTTCAATCTTATGATAAGCCTGATAGAGAGCAGGTCGAATCAGGTCGGTAAAACCAGCATCGACGATGGCAAACTTCTTGACAGAGCCTTCTTTTATATATAAGGTACGCGTGATAAGCGAGCCACACTGGGCCACAACAGCGCGACCAAGCTCAAAGTGAAGTGTCTGACCAGGACGCAGTTTCAACTTCTTGGCATAGGTGTCGAAGTAAGACTTGAAATCGGGAATGCTGACACGGTTGGGATGCTGATAGTCAACGCCTAATCCGCCGCCAACATTGATGTGGTCGACTCGAATCTGGTGACGTTCCAGTTCCAGTTGAAGGTCATTGACACGGTTGCAGAGGGCCTCAAAGTCGCCCATGTCTAGAATCTGCGAACCAATATGGAAATGCAGACCAACCACCTTGACGTTAGCCATGCCTTGGGCTTCTTCGATGACTTTCAACATGTCTCGCATGTCAATGCCGAACTTGTTCTCAGCCAGTCCCGTCGTGATATTGGCATGGGTATGGGCTCCAACGTTGGGGTTCAGGCGGAAAGCCACGCGAGCCACCTTACCCTTAGCAGCAGCCAGACCGTTGATAACCTCCAACTCTGGAATGCTCTCTACATTGAAGCAGAAAATGTCGTTGTCCAGTCCGAGGTTAATCTCCCAGTCGCTCTTACCAACGCCGGCATAGACGATTTTCGTGCTGGGGAAACCTGCTTTTACTGATGCCTCTATCTCGCCACCGCTCACGCAGTCGGCACCCAAGCCTGCCTCGCGAATGATGCGAAGAATCCTGGGGTTGGCATTGGCCTTGACAGCATAGTGCACGCAGAAACCATCATGTTTCTGGGCTTCGCTATTGATGGCACGGAGTGTCTCGCGCAAGAGTTCCGTGTCATAGTAGTAGAACGGCGTTTGCATATCCTGAAACTTCGCCGTCGGGAATTGTCCTTTTGTCATTGTGTTGGTGTTGGTTTAATTAAAGAGCATATCGCTCAGACTCTGCAGGGCGCGTTTCTTGTCTTCCTCACGAATTAGGAACGAGATGTTGTAGTTGGATCCGCCATAAGAAATCATGCGAACAGGAATGTTCTTCAGAGCATCCATGACCTGTGTCTCGAAACCGATGTTCGACCAGTCAAGGTCGCCCACTACACAAATGATACACATACCCGTATCAACCGTTACCGTGCCATACTTCTTCAATTCGTCAACAATCTCGCCAAGATGGGCTGAGTTATCGATAGACATAGAAACACCAACCTCAGAGGTGCACACCATATCGATAGGTGTCTGATAACTCTCAAAGATTTCAAAGACCTTACGCAGGAAACCTGTAGCCAACAGCATACGTGATGACTTGATCTTGATGGCGATGATGTTATCCTTGGCGGCAACAGCCTTAATCTTTCCGTATTCTGTCTGGTTCGAGATGGTGGTACCCTTAGCATCAGGTTCCATCGTGTTCAGCAGACGAACGGGGATGCCGCTGTACTTCGCAGGCTGGACACAGGTGGGGTGCAGAATCTTGGCACCAAAGTAAGCCAACTCAGCAGCCTCCTCGAAGTGCAGCTGATGAACGGGCTGCGTCTTGTCAACCACACGTGGGTCGTTATTATGCATGCCATCGATATCTGTCCAAATCTGAATCTCCTCAGCATTAATGGCAGCACCAATCAGCGAAGCCGTATAGTCAGAACCACCACGCTGCAGATTATCAATCTCGCCATAGGCGTTGCGGCAGATGAAACCCTGGGTGATGTAAACCTGCTGACCTTCGTTCTTCTCCATAATAGCACCCAGTTTCTCCTTGATATACACGGGATCGGGCTCAGAATTCTTGTCTGTACGCATAAAGTCTAGGGCATTGAGCAGTACGGCCTTAATACCCAGTTCCTGCATATATGCCACCACCATATTGGTAGAAATCAGCTCGCCTTGAGCCACAATGCTCTTCTCCTCAAAACTGGTAAACAGCTCCTTGGTAAACGAGCGCAGATAGTTCATTTCAGAAGTCAGGAACTCACGAATCTGAGCCTTCATGGCATCAGTAGAGTAGAGCTCATCAATGTGCTTCAAATACTTGCGCTCCAACTGGTTAATGACCTCATTGGCTCCCTCAGGATTCTTCTTGTAGAGGTAGTTTGAGATTTCTACCAGCGAATTGGTTGTACCCGACATAGCTGAGAGCACTACGAATACAGGCTCACCTGACTTGGTTACTAACTTTGTTACTTCCTTCATGCGGGCCGGTGATCCTACCGACGTGCCGCCAAACTTCATTACTTTCATCGTATCTTTATTTTTATCTTTATATTTTCATATCACATCTTTCATATAGACAAGTCCTCACGGGTAGAGTAGTCGACGCCTTGCTTTGCAGAAACCTCCTCTTCCTCCTCAGCAAGAGCCATCTTGTTATAGTCGTTGGTGATTTCTTCCAACTTGTGGTCAATACAACGGTACACGATGCCAGGATACTCGTCGAGCAACGGAATATTATGCGTCGTCATCACCACAGCCGTACCTGATTGTGTGACTTGACGTAACAGTCCGATGATATGTGCCGCCGTATCTGCATCAAGATTACCAGTAGGTTCATCGGCAATGATAATCTTAGGTTGATTCAACATAGCACGAGCTATCGCTACACGCTGCTGTTCACCACCTGACAACTCGTGTGGGAAACGGTCGGCATAATCTTGTAGCTCCACGTCTTCCAGGACATCGTTGATACGTTCTTCTATCTCCTGCTTATCTTTCCAACCAGTAGCTTTCAGCACGAAAGCAAGGTTATCGTGAACTGTACGGTCGCTCAGCAACTGAAAGTCCTGAAAGATGATGCCCATCTGACGACGCAAAGCAGGCACATACTTACGCTTCAAGCCACGTAGGTCATGATTCAGAACCACAGCGTTCTCCGCCTCGTCAATATCGAGTTCGAAGTAGAGCGTTTTCAATAGCGAGCTCTTACCAGAACCTACACGACCAATAATGTAGATAAACTCGCCTTCATCTACATGGAAGTCTACATCGTGCAACACGGGTGTACCGTCTTGCTGAATGATGTTTGCTTTCTTATAATCAATAAGCATAATTGTTTGATATTTATTGCTGAAGCAAGTTATTCACTATTTCACTTTTCACTTCATTGTGCCTGCTGCCTTTGCCTCGCGACGCTGTTTGTCCCATTCTGGGTCGTGACGCTTGTGCAATTCCTCGGCAACATCCTCAATACGTAGTCCTTTCTCCGTCAGCATCACAATGAGGTGATAGAGTAGGTCGCTGGCTTCGTAAACCAAATGTTCAGACGTGCCATTGGTGGCTTCGATAACTGTTTCCAAGGCTTCTTCGCCAACCTTTTGAGCAATCTTGTTGATGCCCTTATTGAACAGACTCGTAGTGTACGACCCCTCAGGCATCTGCTGCTTACGCTTGTCGATGAACGACTGCAGCTCAGACAAGAAGAGTAGGGGATTAGCATTGTCCATTGTCAATTGTCCATTGTCAATTGGAGTATTCTCCTCGCCCCAACAGGTATCTGTACCAGTATGACAGGTAGGACCGATAGGATTCACGCGAACCAGCAAGGTATCTTCATCGCAGTCAATCTTCATGTCTACGAGGTTCAGGAAGTGTCCGCTTGTTTCACCCTTCGTCCAAAGCGTCTGACGTGTACGGCTCCAGAAGGTGACATGCTTTGTATCGAGCGTCTTCTGATAAGCCTCTTCGTTCATGAAGCCCAACATTAACACGTTCCTTGTTGTCGCATCCTGTATGATAGCGGGCACCAAGCCGCCCATTTTTTCAAAATCTATTTTCATATTCTGACGTTTATTCCTTCTTGTCTTAAGTATTGTTTCAGTTCTGGAACGGGTATCTCACCAAAATGGAACACAGAGGCAGCCAAGGCTGCATCGGCATGTCCTTCTGTAAACACATCTCTGAAGTGTTCCTTCTTGCCTGCACCACCACTGGCAATGATGGGTATGGACAGCGTATCTGCCAGTTCACGCAACGCTTCGTTGGCATAGCCGTTCTTTGTGCCATCATGGTTCATCGAGGTAAAGAGTATTTCGCCTGCGCCACGTTCCTGAGCCTCACGAGCCCACTCAAACAGGCCTCGCTCCGTACGTTCACGTCCGCCCTTTAGATAGCAATGCCACCCGTCTTCATCCAAACGGGCATCAATGGCTACCACACATACCTGCGAACCAAAACGGGTAGTTATCTCGTCTATCAGTTCTGGGCGACGGATGGCTGCACTATTCACGCTTACCTTGTCAGCTCCGGCATAGAGCAGACGTTCTACGTCCTTCAACTCGTTGATTCCACCACCAACCGTAAACGGAATGTTCAACGTCTGAGCCACCTTTGTTACCATTTCGGTAAACGTCTTGCGTCCCTCAAACGAAGCGGTAATATCAAGGAAACATAGCTCGTCGGCACCCTGATCCGAATAGGCTTTGCCCAACTCCACAGGGTCACCTGCACTACGCAGGTTGACGAAGTTGATGCCTTTTACGGTCTCGCCGTCCTTGACATCCAAACAGGGTATTATACGTTTTGCCAGTCCCATAGTTCTTGCAGATTTATTTTACCTTCATAAATGGCCTTGCCAAATACAACAGCAGGAATACCTGCAGCATCCAGCGCCTTGATGTCATCCATGGAAGACACGCCTCCACTGGCTATCAGATGTAACTCAGGATAAGTCTCCATTACCTTTTTGTAAAGGTCAATGGCAGGACCGGCCAATGTGCCGTCTTTCGATATCTCCGTGCAAAGCACCTTGCCAACACCTGCATCTATATATTTCTTAAGGAAGGGTAGAAGGTCTTCACTTGAATCTTCCTTCCAACCATTAATGCTGATACGTCCATTACGAACGTCAGCACCTAAGATAATGCGTTCAGGACCATATTTCTCAAGCCATCCCATAAAGCGTTCAGGCTCTGTGACGGCTATCGAACCGATGGTAACCATCGTGGCGCCACAACGGAAAGCCTCTTCAATATCTTCGTCTGTCTTGATGCCGCCTCCGAAGTCTACTGTCAATTTTGTTTCTTCCGTGATACGACTAAGTACTGAACCATTGACAATATGCTTTGATTTGGCACCATCCAAGTCAACGACGTGTAGTCGCTGGTAGCCAATACGCTCAAATTCTTGAGCCATATCCAGCGGATGACCATATACCGTCTTTTGGTCATAATCGCCCTTGGTCAAGCGCACGCACTTTCCGTCGATAATATCTATGGCAGGTATCAGTTCTATCTTCATCGTCAATTATCCATTATCAATTGTCAATTGGAGAAAATTCTCCAAAATTCTCTCACCCACCTTTCCACTCTTTTCCGGATGGAACTGGCAGGTGTAGAAATTATTTTTATGCATTGAGGCAGAGTAGGGCAGGATATAGTCTGCCGTAGCAATAGTCTCTTCGCAAACAGGTACATAGTAGCTATGCACAAAATAGACATAGGGATTCTCGCCCAATCCTTGCATCAATGGCGATTTGAGGTCGTAGAGATTCTGCCAACCCATACATGGCACCTTATCCTCATGACGCTCAGGCTGGAATCGTCTTACCTCTGCGTTAAAAATGCCAATACAGTCAACATCGCCTTCCTCAGAGTGCTTGCACAACAGCTGCTGACCAACACAAATACCAAAGACAGGCTGTTTCATGTCACGAATTACCTCGTCAAGTCGTCTGGCTTTCAGATATTCCATAGCCTCGGCTGCATGGCCTTGACCAGGAAACAGCACGCGATCGGCTTTCTGTAACAGTTCGGCATCATCCGTCAATAGGGGATCAATACCCATTCTTCGAAGGGCATTTACCACCGAGTAGATGTTTCCTGCATTATATTTTACGATTGCAACATTCATATTTACACAATAGGGTCGGTTCCGCTGTGTAATCAGCTGAATATGATGGTTTTGTTCTTGAAAGTCAGAATCTTACGCTGGATATGCTTCGATACAGCATGCGATAGGACAATCTTTTCCAGGTCTTTGCCTTTCAGTACCAGACTCTCTGGCGTATCCTTATGACTGATACGAGTTACGTCCTGTTCGATAATAGGGCCTGCATCCAGTTCTGCCGTCACGTAATGGCTCGTGGCACCGATAATCTTCACGCCACGTTCCCAAGCCTGATGATAGGGCTTTGCACCCACAAAAGCAGGCAGGAACGAGTGGTGGATATTGATGATATGATTCGGATAGGCTGCAATCATTTCGTCAGAAATAATCTGCATATAACGGGCCAGTACAATAAATGTAACTTTCTCTTTCCTAAGCAGTTCCATTTCTGCCGCTTCAACTTCGGCCTTATTCGAATGATCCTTTTTGATGCTATAAACGTAGTAAGGAATGCCAAATTGTTCGGCCACATAGCGCAAATCCTCGTGATTTGAGACGATACACGGAATATCGATGTCCCATTCTCCAGCTTTCCATCGTGCCAGCAGGTCGTACAGACAATGGCTCATCTTACTCACAAAAATCGCCATTCTGGGACGTTTGTCGCTAAAATACAACTTACAGGTCATCTGATAACGCTGTGCATACAATGTGTTGATGTATTCCTGAATTTTATCGCGTGGAATCAAGAAATGTTCCAATTCCCATTCAATACGCATAAAAAACATGCCGTCTTGTTTGTCCACATATTGGTCAAGGTAAACAATATTTCCTTGGTTGTCTGTAATAAATCGGGTTACTTCCGAAATAATACCTTGCTGGTCAGGACAATGCAGAAGCAATATTGCGGTTTGTTTCATTCTCGTCTATTTTTAATTTCTATGCTCTGTTTATGTTCTTATTTATAAAATTCGTGCAAAAGTACTGAAAAAAAAGCAAACCACCAAATTTTTCTTCTTATTATTGTATTTTTCCCACGATAAAGCGAAATAGATTAATCAGAAATAATCATCATTATGATAAATAGAGAAATATACAATTTCAAAATACTTACCCATTACATCATACATCAAACTTCATACATCTTTCATACATCTTTCAAAGTTGGCAAAGATAAATGATAGCGAACAGCGAAGAAACGAATCAGGCAAATTAGCAGGAAAGTAACAATAACCGTTACTTCAATTGGAATTTGATAAAAATCTAAAATCCAATATGTTATTCCGCCAGCTACAGATGCCATTGCGTAGATTTCCCGTTGAAAAATGACTGGCTCATTATTTAGCAAAACATCACGGATGACGCCACCTGCAGAACCCGTTATACAGCCCATAATTATCGCCACCCAATATGGTTGTCCGAAAGCTAACGATTTCTGCATTCCTGCAATGGTAAAAAGAGCCAAACCTAATGTATCAAATACAAACCATGTATTTCGCAATCCTTCCATGTGTTTGGCAAAAATGATAACAAATATCAAGGCCAATGCTGTACATATCATATAGAATGGATTAGTCATCCAGAACGGTGTTGCACCCAGCATGACGTCACGAATCGTACCACCTCCAATAGCCACGGCAATACCACAAACATAGCCACCAAACCAGTCAAAATGTTTGGCGGCAGCATGACGGATACCAGATATGGCAAATGCAAAAGTTCCTAAGAATTCTATAACCTGCGTAACAATCTCGTTATATTCCATTTATTTAACACTTTTCACTTCTTATATCTATCGCCCCAGTAGTTCACCATCCGCTCGTACAGTTTCTCTTCCGCTGGCGAATGCTGACCATGCCAAAGGCGTTCCTGTTGTAAGGCATCTGGCATATACTGCTGAGGTGTAAAATGTCCTGGATAATCGTGCGAATACTTATAACCATCATGATAACCCAAATCCTTCATCAGTTTAGTGGGTGCATTACGCAGATGTAACGGAACGGGCTGATTTCCAGTCCTTTGAACCAGTCCCAATGCTGAATCTATACCCAAATAAGCAGAATTGCTCTTGGGCGATGTTGCCAAATATACAGCACACTCTGCCAACGGGATACGCCCCTCAGGCCACCCTATTTTCATCACAGCATCAAAGGCGGCATTTGCCAACAACAGCGCATTAGGATTAGCTAATCCGATGTCCTCAGCAGCGGAAATTACAAGTCTTCTAGCAATAAACTGAGGGTCCTCCCCACCCTCTATCATTCGTGCCATCCAGTAAAGCGCTGCATCGGGATCTGAGCCTCGAATCGACTTGATAAAGGCCGAAATGATATCGTAGTGCATTTCGCCGTCCTTGTCATAAGCTAACGGATTCTGTTGCAGACATTGCTCTACAAAGGCGTCAGTAATCTCTACATCGCCATTACCTGCTGTTTCTACGACCAATTCCAAGATATTCAGCAACTTACGTGCATCGCCACCACTATAGCGCAGCATGGCACCCGTTTCCTTCAACTCAATATGTCGCTCTTTCAGATACGAATCCTGAGTCAGCGCCCTGTGCAACAATTCCATTAAATCGTCCTTTTCCAACGACTTGAGCACATACAGCTGACAACGCGACAGCAACGGACGAATAACCTCAAACGAAGGATTCTCCGTTGTGGCACCAATCAGCGTCACCACCCCCTTCTCAACGGCTCCCAACAGCGAATCCTGTTGCGATTTAGAAAAGCGGTGAATCTCGTCTATAAATAATATAGGTGAAGCCTCGTTGAAAAAACGTCCCTTCTGGGCCCTTTCTATCACGTCACGCACATCCTTCACGCCGCTGGTTACTGCCGATAGCGTGTAGAACGGCGTCTCCAGTTTGTTGGCAATAATCTGCGCCAGCGTGGTCTTCCCTACCCCTGGCGGTCCCCATAATATAAAAGAGGAGATACGGCCTGCATCAATCATCTTGCGCAGTACCGCACCCTCGCCCACCAGATGTTTCTGTCCGATGTAGTCATCCAGCGTACGCGGACGTAGTCGTTCAGCTAATGGTTCTGACATATTTGGGTACAAAATTACAAAGAATAAATCAAAAAATGACTGATGACGATAAATTTTTCACTTATAACTTTTCACTTTTCACTTTTTTTCGTACATTTGCACCTGAAAACATGTAATTACTCAAAATAATATGACTAAAGAGACAAAAGAAAGTAAAGAAAGCAAGGCGTTAAGTCTGAAGACTCTGACCAAGAGTTCCGTGTGGGATATCCAGGAGAATGATATTTTCCGTATGCTGTCGGCAGCTGAAAAGGATTCCGAGTTGAAGGACAATCTTCGCCATTACGCCAGCATTATCCGTAGTGCGTTCCAGATAGAGGAGCTGAAAGACGACGACAAGCCCTCACAGGCAAAATACACCAAGTTGGGCTTCAAGGTCGGCACCATCAAGTTAGGCGATGATGCCAAGGTGGTTTGGGCTCTCAAGAAGCGTCCCATCATGCGTGTTACCGACCTCACTTACGAGAATATCCGTCATATCTCTGCTGCTAAGCTCATCGAGGTGCTCGACCGCAACTTCGGTGGTGGCTGGGATTCGCTGTCACAGTCCATTCAGGACATCATCGAGACAGGTTTCGACATCTCCACCACTACCCTACCCAAGGATCGTCTGCACAAGAAGGGCGGCATGTACGACAAGAAGGTTGCCGATGGCTACGAGGTCCTTGAAGTCGAGAAAGGTCTGTGGGTCGAAGCCATCTTTGCCAAGGTGAAGCCCGAGGCCATCAAGCCACGCATGAAGTTCGATGACCACGCTGAAGGCGAGGAAGAGGACGAAGATGCTGACGTTGAGATTATCGACGACTACAACAAACCCGACGAGGACGATGTTGAGTTGGAAGACCCCAACGACGACGATATCAATGAGAACAACTATCGCACCACATTCGCCATCGAGGAAGTTGGCGACGAGGATGCCGAAAGCCTCTCAGACTTTATTGCCGACGAGTAATTTAATAAGCTAATTAGACACTTCCTCTAATCATCCCTTTACGAACCCCTTCGTGCGCCACTTGCCTGATCGCCAGCGGCGCACGAGTATTATTCCACGGATGTTCTCGTCCAGGGCAAACCCTATCCACATACCCACCAAACCGTAGCCCAACGGAATACCGATGACGTAACTCAAACCTACGGCAATGCTCCATTGGAAGATGACGCCAACCACAAAGGGATAGACGGTATCGCCCGTAGCTCGTAACGTGCTGCCTGCAAAGATGTTAGCCGTACGTCCTACCTCCAAGAACACGTCAACCACAAGCACCCACACGCCCATCA
>CAMJDL010000050.1 GCA_946404405.1 uncultured Prevotella sp. | reverse complement strand
CAAGCACCGCCTCTATTGCCACCATGATTGCCACTATTGCTAACTTGACGAAGTAGGATTATGGAAAAGAAGTATCCAATAGGCATTCAGACCTTCTCAAGGCTTATTCGTGAAGGCTATTTGTATATCGACAAAACCGACTTGGTATGGGAGTTGGTCCATCATGCCAAGTACATTTTCCTCAGTCGTCCGCGCCGTTTTGGAAAATCACTGCTTACATCTACGTTGGAATCTTACTTCAAAGGAGAGCAAGACCTATTCCAGAGATTAAAGATATCGAGTATGGAGAAAGACTGGGTACAATATCCAGTCATTCACCTCGACTTGAGTACTGTTAAAGGACAACAGGATGCTGACGGATTACGCAAGCGTCTCATGTTGTTGTTAAAACAATATACCGAACTTTATGGTTCCGATGCTGATGAACAATCTCCAGGTTCCATACTTTGGGGACTAATACACCGCGCCTACCAGCAGACTGACAAACAAGTGGTGGTCATTATCGACGAATATGACGCACCTCTTCTGGATGTCATTCATGACGACGACTTACTGAGTGATGTCCGCCTCGTGATGCAGGAGTTCTACCAGCCGTTAAAGGCTTGTGAGTCTATGGTTAAGTTCTGCTTCCTGACAGGTATTACCCGTCTGAGCCAGTTAAACATATTCTCAACTTTGAATAACTTAACCAATGTTACACTGCTACCCAAATTTGCAGCCATCTGTGGCATCACAGCAGAAGAGTTACAAAATCAGCTTGCTGAAGACATACGTTTGCTGTCGGAAGCATACGAGTGTTCTGAGGATGAGATGTCTGAGAAGCTAAAAGCCCGATATGACGGTTACCACTTCTCATGGAAATCTCCCGATATCTATAATCCATATAGCTTGTTGAGTGCTTTTGCCAATAAGATTATTTCCAACTATTGGTTCGAGACAGGTACCCCCACCTTCTTAATTCGACTGATAAAACAGTTTAGGTTTGACATCACCAAAATGGATGGCATAGAGGCTACAGACTATTCTATTAACCGTCCTACAGAGGCAATGACAACGATGATACCACTACTGTATCAGACTGGTTATCTGACCATTAAGGACTATGACCGAGAGTCAGAAATTTATACGCTCTCAATTCCTAACCAAGAGGTTAGAATCGGCTATGCAGATGGATTGTTGCCTGTTTTCACAGGTTTAGAGGGAGAAGATGTCCAATCTGGCTTCGCCCTGAAATTATGGCGTGCATTAAAGAAAAGTGATATTGATTTAGCTATGCACGAAATGCAGAGCTATCTTGCCAGTATACCCTATATTGAAGGATTTAAGAAGAAGTTGGAAGAAGCAACTGCTGCAGAAGGATTTTATGAATATACTCTTTATCTCATATTCTCAATGCTCAATGTCTATGTCCACACTCAAGTCAAATGTGCCGGAGGTCGGACTGACGTTGTCGTCTTTATGCCAAACACCATCTATGTGATGGAGTTGAAAGTCAACAGCACAGCTCAGGCTGCTCTTGATCAAATTGACGAGAAAGGCTATGCATTGCCCTACCTCACAAACAATAACAAGGTTATAAAAGTCGGCATCAATTTCGACAGTGAGAAAAAGAATATATCCGAATGGAAATACGAATATTGCTAACTTGACAAAGTAAACAGTTATGGAAGAAAAGAATTCGCATAAAATAAATATCGACATCATTCGCCTCATCAAACTTATATATGAGGACAAGAGAAAGATGATGATTTACTGTGGGGTCGGTGCCGTCGTCAGCATTATAGTGGCATTCAGCATTCCCAGGATCTACAAATCCAGCGTGATGCTGGCACCGGAAGAGACCTCCAACGGATTTTCTGGCAACATCTCGTCTTTAGCCAGCATGGTAGGTATGAACATGAAGTTCGGAACCAGTGGCGATGCCATTTATCCCGAAATCTACCCTGATGCCATTGAGTCAACAGAATTTCTTGTCAGCCTCTTTGACGTCAAGGTGACTTCGAAGGATAATAGCATTAAGGACATGCCTTATAGCGAATATCTGGACAAGCACCAGAAAATAGCATGGTGGGATTATCCGAAGGACTGGATGAACAATCTGAAAAACATGTTCAAAAGCGATGAAGGATCTGCTAAGAGCGGGAAGATTGATCCTTCATTTCTGACTAAGAAGCAGTTTGATTTGTGTAAAGCCATTAGCGGCAATATCGACTGTCATGTAGACAAGAAGACCAACGTGATTGACATCGTTGTCACAGACCAGGACCCGCTCATTGCCAAGACGATGGTCAATGCAGTAACGGCTCAACTGCAGCTGTTTATCACCAACTATCGCACCAACAAGGCCCGCAACGACGAGCAGTATATGGAGAAACTATTCCACGAAGCAGAGGCCGATTATACTAAGGCGCGTTTGAAGTATGCTGCATTCTGCGAAGCTAACACCAATGTCGTGTTGAAGTCGGTGGAGTCGAAAATGGAAGAACTGGAAAACGAAATGCAGCTGAAGCACAACATCTACACACAGGTTGTCCAACAGTTGCAGATGGCCAAGGCAAAAGTACAGGAACGTACACCAGCCTTTACGACCTTACAGAATGCCACCGTTCCCGTCAAGCATTCCAACATGCCCAAGGTCTTCATTCTGATTACTTTCGTATTCCTGGCCTTTATTGTAAGGTTGGCTATTCTCTTAAAAAAGAACTATAAAGAAATCTTTCTCTTTCAATGAAGTATGCAGCCTGGGTGCTTCTTTCTGCTGTGTTAGGATGGCTGATATCCCTTGCCATCCCTAACGAGTATGCTGCTCAGGCCAAGATTGCTGACGAGTACAAGACAACAGACCTGCTGATTGGTTTGAACTCTATTAATGTCATGATGCGTGACCTGAACCCTAATTCAGGCAATAACGGTACAGACAACATTGACGTCTACTCCAAGATACTTCAATCAAAGGATTTTATCAAAAGAATCGGTCAGTTTTCCGTTCGCAAATACAAACAGAGTTACTTTGACTATCTAAGTACCCACTATCGGCACCCATTCTGGGAACAACTGTTCTCCCCATCCTCACCATCTCCTCAAGAACAGGAGGATGCCATTTATGAAATCATTCAGGAGAACCTCCATTATTACCTAAGTTCCAAGTCGCAGACCCTTGAAATACAGATAACCGACCAAGATGCCGAAGTTGCTGCTGATGTACTTGACCAAACCCTATCAATCTTAAAAGAAGAAATAGAACGTCTAAGGTCGCACCGTGCTACTGCCGACAAGGAGAATGCAGCAAAAAACCGAAAAGAAGCTTGTATGGCCTACCAACAAGCCAAGAGTGAATACGAACAATTTGCAGATTCCCATACAAACGCGTCTTCTGAATACGCCGTAAGTCGGTTAGCCCACCTTAAAAAGGACTATGAACTCAAATACGATATTTACAGAAATGCTTCTGAGGAATATGCCCGAGCAGACTATCTGACTAAAAAAGAGAACTATTCTTTCGAAATAGTCAAGAAATATAATCTTTCTCATGAGCGAGTCTCTCCTTATCGCTGGGCCTATGCTGCTGTTGCATTCCTTGTTGCCCTGTTTTTATGTCTGTGTCATGCTGTTTATACCCGCAAGGGAGAAGACAATGCTTTTCGCCATTTTGACTTTGGCGGATTGTTTTCACCCTGGGCTATCACCATATCCATTTGGACTGCCATTTTGGGCTTCTATTATCTGTTGGATACCAAGCTATACCCTATTACCAGCCAATTCTACTACAGCTTCATCATCTGGCTACCCATATTCTGCATCTGTTCACTGATTACGTATAATGCTTTTCGTCATCAGAATCCAGATGACCTTTGGAGCGAGAGTCTCGATTTCAACAAGACGATCTTCAACGTTTTCTTCGTGCTGTCGCTGATTATCACCCCACTCTACGTCTATCGGGTCTTGCAGATCGTTATGATGTTCAGTACGGAAGACCTTATGAACAATGTCCGCACATTGGCCCTTTACGGAGAGGGACAAGGACTGCTGAGCTATTCCATCGTCATCAACCAGTCGTTGTTCGTGGTGGCTCTTTGGGCGCATCCAAAAGTTCCCACGTGGCAAGTCGTCACCCTCGCCATAGCCTGTCTGATGAACTCGCTTGCCATTATGGAGAAAGAATCCATGTTCTTCGTCTTTACCAGCATCATCTTTGTACTCTTCGAGAAAAAAGTAATCAAACTTCGTTCCATCCTTCTCTATGGCGGTTTATTGATTGTTGTCTTCTACCTCTTCAATTTAGGCAGAGCCGAAGAAGGCAGCAAATATCAGGAAGAGGAGACCTTATTGGACTTCATTGCGATGTACGTCTTGTCGCCGCCTGTAGCTTTCTGCCAATTGGGACAGGAACTGACCCCCCAGTTTGGAACCAATACATTCGAGAAGATCTACATATTCCTGGCACGTTTTGGTTACAGTGATATCGTGGTAAAAGAAAAACTACAGGAGTTTGTATGGGTACCCATACCTACCAATGTCTATACCTGCTTCCAGCCATTCTTCATCGATTTCGGATATAAGGGCATAGCCTTCTTTTCCGGTGTATACGGATGTTTGTGTGGATGGCTCTACAGGCTATATAAAAACAAGAACGGTGTCGGCTGTGGCCTATACACTTATGCAGTATTTGCCCTGATGCTTCAGTTCTATCAGGAGAACATCTTCTATAGTCTGGTATTCTTAGCGCAGTTCACTATCTTTGTCACCCTCTTCACACAGAAAAAGGTCAAGCTATCGTTTAATATCAAGAAGACATGAACAGCGAAAAAGCCATCAGTCAAAAGCGTTCTTCCCTGTTGCAGAAGAATATCCTGGCCTCCTTCCTCATCAAAGGTTGGTCTGCACTCATCGTGCTGCTGATGGTACCTGCCACACTACACTGTTTAGGAGAATATAAAAACGGCATCTGGCTCACCATTAGCAGCATGCTATTGTGGATTGACAATATGGATATAGGGCTTGGCAACGGGCTACGCAACAAGGTGGCAGAATATATGGCACATGGAGAACATGAGCTCACCCGTTCATTAATATCCTCAACCTTTGCCTTGTTGACATGTATCATCATTCCCGTTATGCTCGTACTGCTGCTCATGATAGTGGTCGGCAACCCCTATCAGGTATTCAATGCAACCCCAGAGAAAGCTCCTCATCTGGATCAGGTTCTTATGGCAACGGTGATATTGGTATGCACATCATTTGTCTTCAAACTGATAGGAAACTTCTATATGGGCATACAACTCCCTGCCGTCAGCAACCTGCTGATTGCCTTGGGACAAACAATGGCACTCTTCGGAACCTATATCGTCCTATGGTCTGGAAGCCATTCGCTCATGCACATAGCTTTGGTGAATACGGCAGCTCCCCTTCTCGTCTATCTGCTGGCCTTCCCCTATACGTTTTTCTATAAGTACCCGCACCTGCGTCCGACGTTTCGTCTTATCGACTTCAAGGAAGCAAAGACGGTCATCAATATGGGTGTACAATTCTTTATTATGCAGATTTCCGGTGTTATTCTCTTTATGACGTCCAACCTCCTGATTTCGAATCTGTTCTCTCCAGAACTGGTGACACCCTATCAGATTACCTATCGCTATTTCAGCATCATGCTCGTCATCTTCACCGTCATCTGCATGCCATTCTGGAATGCCACAACCGATGCCTACGAACGCGGTGATATGGAATGGATACGCCAAGCAACGCGAAAGCTGCGACTGATGACTATAGGCATCATGATCTGCATGACCATCATGGTAGTCTTGTCGCCCTGGGTATACGCTATTTGGATTGGTGACATTGACATTGACATGAAGATGAGCATCGTCATGGCGGTCTATATCTTCATCCTTATCTACAGTTTGCGGTACAGCTATTTCATCAACGGTATTGGCAAACTGCGTCTGCAACTCATCTTTACCACAGCAGCAGCCATCCTCTTCATCCCGTTAGCCTATCTGACAACACTATGGTCACACAATATCATCTGGTTTATGGTTGTCATGTGTCTGGTGAATATCCCAGGCCTCATCGTCAACCGTATCCAATTCTCCAAACTCATTAAAGGACAAGCAAAAGGATTATGGAACAAATAAAAGAGCAAATCGCCATTCTGATGGCAACCTATAATGGCAAGAAGTATCTTGGCGAGCAGATAGATTCTTTTCTTTCACAGACCAACAATCTGTGGCATTTGTATGTTCACGACGATGGGTCGACAGACGGAACTATTGAACTATTAAACGACTACGCCACCAAATATCCAGAGAAAATCTCCATTCTTGACTATCCGTCTCAAGGCGGGGCTTTGCAGAATTTCATGAGTCTCTTAGAAAGGGTTGAAGCCGACTACTACATGTTTTCCGATCAGGATGACGTCTGGCATCCCACTAAGATTGAGAAATCATATCAGGCGATGAAAGAGCAAGAAGCGTTACACTCTGAAAAACCTATCATTGTCCATACTGATGTAAGGGTTGTAGATGGCAATCTTCGTTTGCAACATCCCTCGTATAGAGAATACGGGCACATCTATCCAGAGAAGGTTACGTGTTTCAAGGAGTGCGTTATCAACGTAACCTTGGGGTGCGCCATGTTGTTCAACAGAAAGTCAAGAGAGGTTTCCTTGGACCGTCCCTGGAAACATGCCCTGATGCACGATGGATGGGTAACGACACGTACCTATGCAGAGAACGGTATCGTATATGCCATTCCCGAGTCGCTGATGGAATATCGCAACCATGGCGACAACACGATTGGTGCAACCGATGGTTCCCGATTTACGTTAGGCTATAGAATCAGCCATTTTAGCGAAATGCTTCGACTGAACATGAAACAGTACCGCATGCTTCGTAGTGCTGGCTATGGTTCTATCTTCACCTATTACTATTATAAGTTCAGACTTCACATCCATTAATATTCAGCCACAAGAGCCATGACAATATACATCAACGGACGGTTTCTGACGCAGCCCATGACGGGTGTCGAGCGCTATGCCTACAACATCTGCAAGGCCATGGTCCGCCTTCACCAGCCTTTTACCCTTGTCTGTCCGAAGGCTCCCATTCATCAGGACTATGATGTGAGCGACCTGAACATCGTACACTACGGCATCGGTAACTCGCACTTCTGGGAACAGTGTGTGCTTCCGTTTTTCTTCATTGGCAAGAAGGATTATGTCGTACTCAGCTTCACGGGGTTGGGTTCCATTCTGATTCGTCATAAGATCATGACCGTCCACGACCTGTCCTTCCTGAAGAATCCCTCTTGGTATTCGCGGGCCTATTATTGGTATTACAAGTTCATGACGCCCTTGGCTGTCAAGACCTCACAGCATATTCTGACAGTCAGCGAATTCTCGAAAAGCGAAATCCTCGACTTCTATCCTTTCCTGAAGCCTGAACGCATCAGCGTCGTCTATAATGCCATCGATGTAAACCTGTTCCGTCCTCTTACATCATCCATCAGCCATCAGCCATCTTCTCCCTTCGTCCTCTGCGTCTCGTCCCTCGACCCCAGAAAGAACTTTGCACGGCTCATAGAAGCCTGCCAGGGACTGACTGGTGCCAAGCTCTATATCGTGGGAAAATATAACCGCGTGTTCAGTCAGAACATGGATTTGGACACCACCTCCGACCATATCCAGTTCTTGGGCCGAGTTAGTGATGAAGAACTGGTTCGTCTCTATAATGAGGCTGCCTGTTTTGTTTTTCCATCGCTGTACGAAGGCTTTGGACTGCCCCCGCTCGAGGCCATGGCATGCGGCTGTCCGGTATTGGTTTCCGACATTCCTGTCGAGCGTGAAGTTTGCGGTGATGCGGCACTATACTTCAATCCGCTTGAACCGAGCGAAATTCTTCGTGTAATTACACAATATTTAAGCGATGCTGACGTTATAAAAGAAAAGATGCGCCAGAAAGGCTTTGAAAACGTCACGCGGTTCTCATGGGAGAAATCCGCAGAAGTGTTGATGAAAATCATTGAAACAAATCG
The DNA here is from genome assembly GCA_946404405.1 of uncultured Prevotella sp. Classification (GTDB taxonomy): domain Bacteria; phylum Bacteroidota; class Bacteroidia; order Bacteroidales; family Bacteroidaceae; genus Prevotella. Next base: position 13,166 of record CAMJDL010000050.1, on the reverse strand, counting down.
CGAATGAAGAAAACTATACTCCAGATTGCAAAATATTATTATCCTGTTGAAGGCGGCATAGAGACCGTTACTAAATACATGGGCGAAGGCCTGAAGACCTTCGAGAATGTCATCGTATGCTTTAGCCAGGATGGTATTACCCGCGTAGATACGGTCAATGGTGTCAAGGTCTACCGCATCGCATCGTCCATGAACATCGCCAGCCAGGATATTGCTTTTTCCTATTATCACTACCTGAAGAAAATCATCTACGAGGAGCAACCGGATATCATCGTACTGCATTGCCCCAATCCCTACCTGTATCCCATCACGGCCAAACTGGCGCCAAAAGACGTCAAGCTTGTTCTGCTGTGGCATTCCGACATTCTTGGGAAAGGCATGCTCTATAAGCTGGTCAAGCATTTCGAGAAAGTGATTCTCCGTAAGGCAGACCTCATTCTGGCCACAAGTCCGAACTATATCCATCCGTCCAGTCCTATCTACGATTATCGCGACAAGACGAAGGTGGTGCCCAACGGCATCATCACGACTGATTTTACGTGGAAAGTCGGAGACGAGAAGACGGTAGAAGAGATTAGGAGAAAGTACCATCATAAGAAGATTATATTCTTTGTAGGACGTCACGCTGCCTACAAAGGCATCAACTATCTTATAGAAGCAGAGAAATACATCCAGTCCGACTGCATCATCCTCATTGGTGGCAGAGGTCCTGAGACCGAGCGTCTGAAGGCGATGACCAACTCCGATAGAATCAAATTCATCGGACGCATTCCTAACGAATATCTGCGTTGCTACTACTATGCATCCGACATCTTTGCCTTCACTTCGTGCACCAAGCAGGAGGCATTCGGTATAGCGCTTGCCGAAGCCATGTATTGCGGCAGCGTGCCTGTCACCTTCACCATCGAGGGTTCTGGTGTCAATTGGGTTTCCGTAAAAGACGAAACAGGAATCGAGGTACCCTTAGGCGACGTACAAGCATATGCAGCAGCCATCGACAAGCTCCTGACTGATAATGATTTGTACATGCAGTATGCCACCGCAGGCAAAGACCGTATTGCCAGGATGTTTACCAGCAAACAGTCTGTCAAGGAGACGAAAGCTGTCTTCAACGAACTGACCAACACCGACCTATAGCCTCCTCTCCTCTTACCTCTCACCTCTTACCTCTAAAATAGTTGCTTCTGATGATCCAGTCCGACAAGGTCTGGGCTTTCTCTATCGGATAATCTTTGTAATCTTTGTTTAGCAGCGTGTGGCCTAATCCGCGCCATTTGCTTTCTATGCCAAATATATCCAGCAATGTGGTATAGACATCCAGTTGGTTGCATGGGCCCGTCCACGTATTGCTACTGTTCATACCGCCATTTATGATGAATAACGGTAACTCGTTGCTAATGGCATTTTCCCCAACATTCAAGTGCACAGGATGGGCATCGTGGTCGGAAGTAATCACGATGACGCTGTTATCGTAGAGTCCCTGTTGCTTCAAGCCATTAAAGAACTTCTCAATCTGCATGTCGGTATAGTGACAGTCCACCAGATAGTTCAAATACTCCGCAGAATACTGCTTGTCAGCTATTTCGAAACCATGCTCCACACACTTCGTATAGGGATTATGCATCGACATGGTGACCACAAGCGAGAAGAAGGGTTGCTCAGCTGTTGCTTCCACCTTTGATGCCAACGTAAACACCTGCTCGTCGTTCAGGTCCTCGTTGCCGTGCAGCGCTTTGTCGCAGTCAAACTTCGAATACATGGCTTCTATACCGTAAAGCAGGTTCATCTTATCCTGTTCCCAGAATGTAGGTGACGTCGGTACGACGATATGCGACTGTTTCAGTCTTCCAGCCTTTATCAGCATATCCGGCAGACCATAGAATGTCTTGTCCTTGGCAATATTCACGGTAATCTCTGACTTCAGCGGCAACAGACCCGTCATATAGATAAACTGCCCGTCTGATGACTCGCCCATGTTTACATTAGGACATACGTGACCGTTATAATACACTGTGCTGTCACGCTTCAGCCGGTTCAGGAAGGGCGTAATCTCCTTGCCATCCACTTTCAGGTCAGAGGTCACGGCCAGATACGACTCGACGATGATGAATATCAGATTCATGCTATCCTTCACAGTCGCCGCCGATGTCGACCGCTGCGAGTAGTCCGTATATTCGCGTTTGATGTCTGCCTTCTGGCTTTCGTCTAGCTCCAAATCCTTCTGAATAAAGTCCTCATACCACACCAGCGTCCGTCTCAGGAAACCGCTGCGATACAACATATTGTTGGGTGCCTGCGTATATTGCACTTTGATGGGCGAGAAACGGATAAACGATATTTCAAAGTCGTGGTCGTGTAGCAAGCCAAGCACCAATATGAAGGCCACCACACCTGCCACCATCACGCCCCATAGCCATCCCATCGTTCGCAGCCATTGCATCTTTAGCTTCACCTTGTCGTAGCACATATAGAGCCAGCCAAACACAACAGCCGCCAGGATATAGTATATGTCCTGCCAGCGGAAACCCGTCAACGCACTACCCATCACGTCACTGTCGTTCATATTCCCTATTTGCAGAATGGCCAGATTGGGCAGGTAATGACCGAAGAACCTCGAATACAGCACGTTGCAGAACGAGAGCAAGGCCGTCAAGATGAACGTCAGCAGCAATGCGCCCTTTACCCTGCCCCTCGTCAGCAGCAGACTCAACAGGAAGAAGAATGTCGCATCAATCAGACACGAGAACACATTGCTGAATATGGCATCCACCTTGAATGGATACTCAAACTCCACCGTCATAGCCATCTGTACGTGCATAAACAACAGATTGACTATCGCCAACCCGAACAGCAACAAGAACCTTAAGTTCAACTGTCGCCACCAGTTTCCTGCACTATTGTTTCTTTTCATGACCATATATTTACTAATATTCGAACTTCTTATGATGGCATGTTATACACATGAACGCTGGCGCCTTGGGCTGAGGGCAGGTAATTGATACCCCACCAGCACATCTGCAACAGTACGAACGAAATAAGTAGCACCCACAAAGCGAGCTTTGGCCGGTGAGTGGGTATCTGCCTATAGTGCACATAGACCAGATAGGCAAACCAGGTGATGGCAGCCCACGTCTCCTTGGGGTCCCACGACCAGTAGTGTCCCCATGCCTCCTTAGCCCACAAAGCGCCAAAGAGCATGCCAATGGTAATCAACGATATGCCGACGAAGACTATAGGGGTGAGAGAGTCGTCTTTCCCCATGCCTCTGACCAATTGGAATAACGCGATGACAGCGGCTGATGCCATCAGGGTATAGGCCAGCATGTAGGCAATGATGTGGGGTTTAAACCACGGACTCTGCAGAGCGGGCACCAGTGTGTCGGAATGGAGAATGGGCATGAAGTGGTGGACACAGAAGAAACAAGCCGCAATGACCGCACCCAGAAGAAATGCCGTCTTAGGATGTTTGCGGGCCTGTTGTACACTTTGTCTCCAAGGTATCGCACGAAGCATCATCAGCAGGGCTCCGGCCAACATCATATAGATGCCCATATAAACCAGCGGCAGCCACGGGTCGCTAATCAGTTCCAATATCGAATACTGGCTCATGGCACCCATCTGCGTGTCGTAGCCGTTTTGGTAGATTTTCCATCCGTCCACCTCTACGGGCTTGTTCACCTCGACGGTAGTCTGGATACTTTTGTCCGACTTCGTCAAGATCTGGATGTCGGAGGCAAATCGGCGGGGCATGCCATCGTCGTAGGTCTCCATGATAAAATCCTTCAGTTCGATGGCGAAGGGCATCTGCACAATCTGCTGCTGCGAGGTCAGCGCACGCCATTCTGGTTCTCCCTTCATCGTAATCATCTTCAGCCGCTGCATGTCGGCATTGCCCAATGTGGCGGTAGTCATAGCAAGGAACAAGCCCAAATGGCTTAATATAGAGGTAAGAGGTGAGAGGTGAGAGGTGAGAGAATTGTTTTGCAACTTCAAAAACCCCTTCATTTTTATTAAAACTACCTGCCCCAAAATCACGGCGATATACACATAGGTCAACACAAAGGGCCAAAAATTCAGCATATGGTTGATCCATAAGCTCCCCTCGCCCATTGGAGAGGGGTTGGGGGTGAGGCTTTCCTGTCGTGTCAGCCCCATAACGATAGTCAGCACGACGGCATACACCAATGCAGGTATCGCGGCCTTATAGGTGCCAATAAACTGAAAGCCATGCACCCGCTTCCGCAACAAAAAGATGATGGTGATAAGCGCGAGAAATCCTGCCAGTACGATGCCGTTTACAGGCCAGCGGAAGGCATTCCAATCGACAGGGCCACTGCTCAGTTCCAGCATCAGCCCTGCAATGATAAGGCCTCCTCCAATGAGGAAGCCTTCTTTCATTCCGTATGATCTAGTCCACATCATTGCAAAATTACGAAGAAAACTCGATATACCCTAACAAATCCACTTTTCCTTAACAACATTTAAGGAGTATTCGCGCGTAAAACTATATTTTGGGGCAAAAAGATAGTGACAATTGCGAAATAATCACTATCTTTGCAATTAAATTAAATAATGTACACTTATGGAACAAAAGAAGACGACACCAGAGAGAATCACGGAGCTGCAGCCTAACGAGATATTTGTGTTTGGCAGCAACCTGGAGGGAATGCACGGCGGTGGTGCGGCATATATTGCCTACCGCAAGTTTGGAGCCATCATGGGACAGGGCGTTGGTCTGCAAGGCCAGAGCTACGGCATCCCGACAATGCAAGGCGGTGTAGAGACCATCCGCCCGTATGTCGACGAGTTTATCGCGTTCGCCAAAGAGCACCCTACCCTCACCTTCCTCGTGACCCGCATCGGTTGTGGCATTGCCGGATTCACGGATGAAGAAATAGCTCCGCTGTTCGAGAAGGCTCACGATGTGGAGAATATCGTACTGCCACCAGGATGGTAGGAAATCTGGCGATACCCGCTTGGTGTAGTACCTTTGCAAATAAAAATAGTGATTGATTACTAATATTAAGAATTATGGCAAGAGACAAACGATTCATCTGGGAGAATGCCCAGAGCGGTTTATTAAAGAAAGCAACCATCCTTATTGACAAGGAAACTGGCGTCAACTATCTATTCGTACAGGAAGGCTATGCAGGTGGACTCACCCCATTGCTTGATAAGGACGGGAAGCCCGTCATTACACCACCAAGCGAAATCATCGATTAATACTCATAAAAATTTTCTATCTAATGTCACCTTTTGTCTTTCTGACTTGTTATATAAGTAGAAACCGGTTCAGAAAACAAAAAGTCTAACAATAAAAAAGAAAAGAAAATGGAAGGTATTATTGCATTATTAATTCCTATCGCATGTGGATGCATTCTCCCCATCTTTGCAATTTGGATGGGTGTTCGTAAGGAAATGAACGAGACAAACACTCGTACGCAAATTGCGCTGGCAGCCATCGAGAAGAATCCTGACTTGGACCTTGAAGAGCTGATGAACAAGATTTCGCCCAAGAAAAAGCTGCTGAAAGAGAAACTGCTCGGCAAGTTACTGGCTGGAAATATCACGACATTGCTTGGACTCGGATTTCTAGGTTATTATGCCTATCTGTGTTATGTTGGAGGGAATAGTCTTGTTGACAATAACATGCTTTGCTTTGCAGGCGTAGTACTGCTGGGTGTTGGCATCGCTCTCCTTGTTAATTACTATGTTGGCAAGAAGATGCTGGCCAAGGAGATGGAGGCAGAGCAAGCGAAACTGTTAGAGCAGGCATAATCCGTGACTCGCGAAGTTTTCATAGCACATGTGGAGCGTGAGCAGGAGGCACTAAGAGGCTTCTTGCTCGCCCTCTGCTGTGGCAAGAAAGACGATGCCGACGACTTGGCGCAGGATGCGTTGGTGAAAGCTTATCTCTCCTGCGAGGGTTATCAGGACCAGGGGAAGTTCCGTTCTTGGCTCTTCAAGATTGCCTACAACACATTCCTCAACCACAAGGCGAGCCTACGCTGCACGGAGAGCATTGACGAGGCACGAACGCTCGTCAGTAGTAATAGTTCTGACAATGGTTTTGAGCACCAAGACCTCTATCTGGCTCTACGTACACTGCCGCCCAAGGAACGTTCATCCATTACCCTATTCTACCTAAACGGCTACAGCATCAAGGAAATAGCCACTATTACTGACACCTCGGAGGATGCTGTCAAAAAGCAACTCTCACGAGGACGAGACAGGCTCAGAGAGCAGTTGAAAATTGAGAGTTGAAAAATGACAAAGGATATGATGAAAGATAAAGCACTTGAGGAACTCTTCCTCTCACAAAAGCCCCATTTCTCGGACAATGCCGACTTTATGGCAGCACTTACTAAGCGACTGGATGCTGTGGAGTTTATCAAGCAACGTCAGGAAGCAAACATCCGTCGCTACAAGATGCTGATGGTGGTAGCCTTTGTCGTGGGTATAGTCAGTGGAGCTGGCTCTATTGCCTATATACTATCCACACCAGCCGATGTGCCCCTTTTTACCTTCAATGTCCAGACAGGCTTCCTGCTCTGGTTGGCCGAAAACTCTCGCCTTATAGCTGCTACAGGTCTTTCCCTACTAATGACGTTAGGCATTATTAGTATCATCAGCAATGTGCAGGACATCCTCCGCATGCGTGTCTGCTTAAAAGCGTAGAACTAGGAAACGAGTAAACTAATTCCTAGCTACCCACACCTTGTGCGAATGGGTGCCACGTGTTGTGATGCCAGAGTTAGGGTCGGCTACAATCTGGCGCAGATCTTTCGAGGCAACAGAACGGCTCTGGTTTGTGGCATTGGCATAGTCGTAGAGCGTCATGAAGCCGTTCTTCGCGATAATGGCCTTAGCCTTTTCCAGTCGTTCCTCGCGACTGAGCTTTGTCTTTTGCGGCACCTGAACGTCAGCCTCAACACGCTCAAAAGTGGCCTCTTTGTTTAGTTCTTGCAATAGTTTCTGGTCAGGCTTGAAGTTAATCCCTTTGATGCAGACGTGCCTGTATTTGTTTTTCGGGTTATCATCAGCATTCTCCATTGCGGCTTTTTCTGACGGACTCGATTCATCGAAACCTAATGTCAGCGAGAACACGCCCAGTCCATCTATCTTGATGTTGTGACCCATAGGCATCCAACTTTTCATGACTGACACCAGCGCGTCGAAAACAGCTTTGATCATGCCGCCACTAATATTGCCGGCATAATCGCGCATATGCTCAATCACCGTTTCGTAGTCGTGCAGAGAGTAGGTCTGCATCTTGGGATAAAGGGCTTTATGGCCATCAGCCATTCCCTCTGCCATTTCCTTCAAAATGTACTTTGCCATATTCTAAATCCCTTTTATTACTGTTTTAATATTTCTATTTCATTCGATTAATTTTATATTTTCAATTTTAAAACTTATGTTTCTAATTTCAAAACACTTGTTTTTAATTTAAAATCTTATGTCCTTAAATTGGAAACATAAATTTTCACGCTGCAAAAATACACTATTTTCTCGATTCCACAAAATATTTTGGTACAAATATAGTGAAAATTCCCTGAGAATCCCTATCTTTGCATTTAAATTTAATTGTAGTTCAGTATTTAAGAAGGAAATTGAAGATTATGAGTACACCATCACGTTTTCTCAAGCCTATCATGCCAGTTCTCGCGGCAGTTTATGGCTTCATGCTGATATACGTGACGGCAATGCCGATGGCTGGAGGGAACGAATCTCTCAGCAGCCATGTGTTGACGTGGATGCTCACACTGGCTGCCATTGCGCTGACCTTTGTGCTGGTTCGTCGAGTAGAACCGAGCATATTCCCAGAGGCCAAACAATTCTCGCTGAAATTACCAATGCCAGCAGTCCTCTTGGGGGTGCTGTTGTTGGCCCCACTATGGGGAGTGGCAGAAGGATATATCGTGTATGGCCTTACATCGCTTATACACCCCGTGCAATTGGAACCAACAACCTACACGCCCGACGAGTTGCGCGAAGACCTGTTGGCCAGTGTTCATGCCGTGTTGCTCGCTCCTGTGCTCGAAGAACTATGTTACCGACAATTGGCTATCTCGCCCTTCCGGCGACGTGGGGCGCAAATATTAGTCTGTGTAGTGATGGCTTTACTATTTGGCATTCTTCATGTTCGCAATTCCCTTGGTGCATCCATTGACGCTATGCTCTATGGATTGGTATTTATCTGGACGCGAAACATCTGGTACGCAGTCCTGCTCCATGCGGGCCACAATCTGATGGCCACCCTGCTTGCCGTTTACTGCATGCTGGGACTTGGTGAGATACAAATGTCAAAAATGCCAGTCATCATCCTACCCGACACAAAGGTCATTGTCGCTGCTGTGGCCTTGGCCATCATAGGTGTGGTGTTGTGGCGCGATAAAAGAACTAAATGTGAGGACTAAAAGACTATCAAAAAAGTAGCCAGCTTCATGCTTTTAATTGTGGTATGGTTTTTGCATTTAAGAAAATTTAGTTTTTTCTTGGTATTTTGCTCGATTTTCACTACCTTTGTCTCGAAAATAGAACCAGTTAAATCTACAACATTATGAAGAAAACTATTATGACACTTTTTGCAGCAATGACTCTGATGCTGTCAAGCTGCATGACAACGGGATTCGGAACAGCTGGAACCACGTCTACCACCAGTTCTTCCAACGATGTGCTGGGAAGTGTGCTTGGCGCTGTATTGAGTAATGTGCTATTCGGCGGACAGTCGGGCATTCTTGGCAGTTGGAACTATGTTGCTCCAAGTACTGCCTTTACTTCTGAACAGACTCTGACAAAGGCCGGAGGCAATGCTGCTATTGCCAACATTAATTCGTCGCTGGCTAGTAGTTTCAACAGTATCGGTATCAATAGTAGCAACACTTCCTTTTCGTTCCTTGCCGGTAACAAGTTCTCGGCTAAAGTGAATGGAATCCCATTCAGTGGAACCTATACCTATAATGCCCAGAACGGTGAAATTGCTCTCAAGACATCTACTGAGACCATTAAGGGCAATGTCATCAAGACACAGAAGGGAATGGGTCTGATGTTTAACGCCACGCAGATGGCGAACATCCTTCAGAAAGAAGGTAAGGTCAGCAACACTACTGCCGTCCAGGCTGTCAGCAAGCTCGCTAAGAGTGCTAATGGTGCTCGTGTAGGCTTTGAGCTTACAAAATAAATACTGAGACATGACGATATAAGAATAATCACACCGCTGATTCCGATAAATCCACCGTATATCACTATCTTTACAAATAAAAATGCGAAATAGTATGCATAGCATACAATAATTGCCAGGATTATCAGTTATAATATAAAAGATAATGAGCAATTGCGTATGACGATATATCTACTTGGAGCTTTTTTGTTGAGTTTAATATGCGGACTGGGATTCACGCCTCTTATACTTGATTTCTGCAAGCGTAAGCGGCTCTACGACATTCCCAGCGAGCGCAAGGTACACAAGAACGCAACGCCTCGATTGGGTGGTATTTCCTTCTTTCCCAGCATGTTGACAGCATTCTTCATTGTACTGTTGTTCACGCCCGTGGTTGAGCAAGACACGTTGCCAGTCAACATCTGGAGTGCTGTTTTCCTGGTTGGTCTGCTGATAATATACGGTATTGGCATCATAGATGACCTGGTAGGTCTGAAGGCTACTACGAAGTTTGCTGTTCAGATTGCCACAGCCTGCCTCTTGCCGTTTTCAGGACTTTACGTCAACAACCTTTACGGGCTGTTCGGTATATACGAAATACCCTATTGGTTAGGTGTTCCGCTGACTGTATTCATTATCGTCTTTATCGACAATGCCATTAACCTGATAGACGGAATTGACGGTCTGGCAGCAAGTCTGTCGCTATTGGCGTTGGCCGGTTTTCTGGCCTATTTCAAGTTTCATGGTGTTTATGTCTATACCTATACCATTATTATTGCAGGTATGATGGGTGCCTTGGTGGCTTTCGCCTATTTCAACCTTTTTGGCAAAGCGGAACGGAACACCAAGATATTTATGGGCGATTCAGGCAGCCTCTCCTTGGGATTTACCTTAGGGTTCCTTGCCGTCAAGTGCACGATGGACAATCCGTTCATCTGGCCATATCGCCCAGAGGCCATCATCGTGCCACTGACTCTTCTGATAGTCCCCACAGCTGATGTGGTACGTGTCACCCTATTTAGGTTACGACACCATAAGCCCCTGTTCGATGCAGACAAGAACCACATCCATCACAAGTTGATGCGAGCAGGACTGAACCAGCACCAGGCGCTTGTATGCATTATCGGACTGGCAGCAGGGTATATCGTCATGAACGGTCTGCTTTACATGGTGACGTCACCAACCGTCATCGTCATCGTGGATATCGTGCTCTACTGCATCGTCAACCTATGTATCAACCGCAAAATGAAAGTCACTGCATGAAACGCCTCATCGACTTCATCATAGCAGCCCTGTGTCTGGTCTTGTTCTCACCGCTGATACTGGCCATATGGTTAGCCATCAAGATTGGTGGGGGACCAGCCATCTATCGGCAGGAGCGTATCGGACTGGGCGGACGGCCATTCTATATCTATAAGTTCCGCAGCATGGTAGTGGATGCCGAGAAGGAAGGTGCTGAATTACTGCAACAGCCTGACGATCCCCGTCTGACACGCATTGGCCGTTTCCTGCGTGCCCACCATTTGGATGAGCTGCCGCAGTTGTGGAATGTCTTTATTGGCGATATGGCATTTGTGGGGCCTCGTCCTGAGCGCAAATACTATATTGAACAAATCATGGCTCGCGACAGCCGCTACGAACAACTCTACGTGCTGCGCCCTGGCGTCACCAGCTATGCTACGCTAAAGAACGGCTATACAGATACTCTTGACAAGATGATAAGACGTCTGGAAATGGATCTCTACTATCTGGAACACCAGTCGCTGTGGATGGATGCCAAGATTTTATGGAAAACGTTTGCTGACATCGTGTCGGGGAAGATCTTTTAGAAGTGAAAAGTGATAAGTGAAGAAATAATGAGAGATAAGCGAATTATACTATTATCAATGGTCTGTTGGATAGTCGGCTCTATAGGAGCTCAGACACAGGTTGAATACGACCTAACGGCAGAGACGGCAGTGGGTTCAGGCGATTATACCGCCTACCAGCTATCGACGAATCGCTATCATGCGTTGGCGACGCGTCCCAATACGGCCTATCTGCGTGGTGCTGTCAACATTACCCACCAGTTGGCTGAAGACTGGAAACTATCGGGTGCAGTGGATGCCATAGCCTCTGTGCATGCCGACCATAAGGCCTATTTGCAACAATGTTATGTCAACCTGAGTTGGAGGGACTTCTTTTTGGAGGCTGGTGCCCGTGAGATACAGCCCGTATTGCGCGACCCATTGCTGTCGAGCGGAGCCGTTGCCAAGGGTAACAACGCCAAGCCTATACCTCAGATTCACGTAGGTACCAACGGGTTCTGGACGGTGCCCTATACCAAGGGATGGTTGCAGATTAATGCTGACTTCGGCTATGGCAAACTGATGGACAGCGACTATCGCGAAAAACAGTTCTATCGTGAGGGCAGCGGCAACTTCCGTTATGCCACAGGAATCATGTACCACCAGAAGCACCTCTACTTCCGCACCAATCCAGAGAAGATGTTCTTCGTGACGGCAGGTATCGAGCATGTGGCGCTGTTTGGTGGCACAGGCTACTCGATAGAAACTGGCGAGATGGTGGTCAAGGAGAAACCCGTCAACCTGAAAGCTTTCTGGAAGGCAATACTGCCTACAGGCGACAGCAACTACTTCGAAAACGATGCTATGGAAGACTGGGTATTTGGCAACCATCTTGGTTCGATGACCGTTCAACTGGGCTGGAACATCAATAAAGACCATCAGATACAGGCTTATGTGGACGACATCTTCGAGGATGGTTCAGGCATGCGGAAAGGTAACGGATGGGATGGTCTGTATGGTTTGCAGTACAAGAATAAGGCCGAGGGCCGTCAGTATGTACGTGGCGCTGTCGTGGAATATCTGCAGACTACCAACCAATCAGGTCCCCTGCATTGGGACAGTGGTGACTTCCCAGAACCCATCCGCAGTCAGATTACAGGCCTCGTGACGGGCGACGACAATTATTACAACCACATGCTTTATGGTGCCTATGCCCATTACGGCATGGTACAGGGCAATGCACTTCTCGCCTCGCCTATCTATAATAAGGATGGCTTTTCAGAATTACGCGACAATCGTGTAAAGGCTTGGCATGTCGCTGTCAACGGTGATATTACCGACCGCTTGTCGTATCTCGTAAAAGGCTCGTATCGTGAGGGATGGGGCACTTATGCCAATCCATTAGCCCAGAAACACCACTCGTTCGACGCCATGCTGCAGGGCATCTACACCACGGGTCCCTGGCAATTCTCTGCCGCCTATGCCTTCGACAAGGGCAATATCTATGGCGACTGTAACACGTTTAACATTAAAATCGGTTATCATGGCAAGATACTTTAAACGTTTATCACTTTTCACTTTTCACCTTTCACTAGCTTGTGTGTTAGCACAAGCGCTGACTTCCTGTCAAGAGGGTGGCGATGCTGGCGACTTGTTTGGACAGTGGCGCATGGACGGTTCCGACTCGAAATACATCAGCTTCTCGGGTTCTATCGTATGGATAAAAGATTTAAAAACAGGTGATGTATATGGAAACTTTCAGCACCGAGGCGACAGCCTATTCATGCAATGCTACTCCAAAGAAGGCGAAAAGAACGATACGATAGTTATCGAACAGTCGTTCGGTTTCCGTCCCATCAACAACATCCGCTTAAAAATTACCACGCTGGACAGCGACAAGCTTATATTGACCAAGGATGGACAAACATGGAGATTTTATAAGTATTAAAATAAAAGAAGAAAAAAAAGAGTGAATCCTTTGTGATTCGCTCTTTTTTTCGTATCTTTGCAACATTAAAACAAACTATGTAATAACACTAAAAAAAAGGAACAAAAGAAATGAAGAAAAGGTTATTATCATTGGCTGCCTTGATGGGTGCAACGCTTGCCTCAATGGCGCAGATGACAATGGACGTCAACACCAAGAAATTGGGTGCTCCCGTCCAGTCGACCATGTATGGTATTTTTTTCGAGGACATCAACTATGCCGCTGACGG
>CAMJDL010000049.1 GCA_946404405.1 uncultured Prevotella sp. | reverse complement strand
CAAATCATCGGTCTGATGGGAGCCGAGGGACTGACTGCCGACTATGCCGTGGAATACCTAAGTGTGTTCGCCCTGTTCATGCCGCTCTGCTGTATCTATTACTCCACTGACAACTATCTGCGCGTCTGCGGACAGGTGAATCTGAGCATGACCATCAACATCGTCTGCTCGTTGCTCAACATCGTGCTCGACGTGCTGCTGATTGTCGTGCTGGAGCAGGGACTTTGGGCTGCTGCCGTTGCCTCGTGCGCATCGATGTCAATAGGAGCCGTGTGGTCATTGGTGCCGTTTGTGCGCAGGAAGTTGCCGCTCGTCTTCTCGATGGGCTGGATAAGCATACGCCAGATGCTGGCCATTGTAGCGAATGGCTCCTCGGAGTTCTTCGTCAGCATCGCTGGGTCGCTTTTTGCTGTCGTCGTCAACGTTGTGCTGCTGCGTCTCGGAGGCACTACCGCTGTGGCTGCCGCCGCCATTGTGGAATATGTGGCGAGTCTCACAGGCATGGTCATCCACAGCATGACCGATGCTCTGCAGCCCGCCATCAGCTATTGTTTCGGTGCCGGACTACTGCAACGCATGAGGTGCATCCAACGGGCGGTGATGAGTGCCGCAGCCGTATTGTCGCTCCTGTCGATGCTCTTCCTGCTGTTTGGCGGACGCCTGCTGCTGCCGTTCTTCATCAAGGACGGCGACGCGGCCCTCTATGCCCTCAGCATCCGTGCCATGCAACTCTATGCCTTCAGCTATCTCGTGTCGTGGATCGACGGTACGCTGGCAGGCTTCATGACCGCCGTCGAGCGCCCTTGGCACTCGCTAGCCATCTCGCTGCTCGGCACCTGCGTCTATCCCCTGCTGTTCCTGGGTGTACTCGTACCCCTCTGGGGTCTCGATGGTGTGTGGATTCACCACGTCGTAGCCGGCGTGTTCAGTGCAGTAACTGCCGTTCTCATCGTCCGCTGGGTGCGAGTGCCGAGACGGTGCAAGAGCGCTTCAAGCCCGTCGTGTTCCAAGCCTCCGACAACCCGCTGATTATCGAAGAGATGAAACAAATAGAAGAATACACTAAAAATAAAAAAGAGAAAAGATGAATAAGTATCAATTTTCATGTATTTTGCTAATATGTCTGTGGCAATCGTTTACAGCATCGGCACAGTCTCAGTTCATGACAAGTTCGGAGAATAATTATGCAGAAGCGTTGTTCTATCCCCTAAAAGTCGGCTCGGTGGAAATCTCCATGCCCGACTCTACATGGCAGAACATCATCAGACATGCCCATGAGAAAAAGTATCACGTCTGTTCCGTCGTTATCAACGGAGAGCGGTTTGACAACGTAGGCATACGCACCAAAGGCGCCAGCAGCCTGGATGATGTGACGAATATGAAGTCTGACAGATACAGTTTCAGACTGAAGTTGAACAAGTATAGAAAAGGACAGAAATATCACGGTATGACGAAGTTGCTGCTGAACAACAACATATGGGACGCCACGCAGATGAAAGATGCCATCGTTTACGACATGTGCCGATTTATCGGATTGCCCGCATCGTTAACGAATTATGCCCGCATTACAGTGAACGGCAAACTTCATGGCTGCTACTTGATGGTGGAAGCTGTTGACAAGCATTTCTGCCAGCGCAACTATCCTGGAGAGAATACCAATATCTACAAGCCATATCATAATCTGGCCTACAGAGGCGAGGATTTGAAACAATACAATGAAATATCAAACTTTGCTAAGGTTCGTGGCGACGAAGCATCCATGCAGCGCGTGGTGACTGCCTTGAAGAGCGTGGATGAGGGTAAGGATATAGAGAAGCATGTGGATATAGAGGCTGTGATGAAATACATGGCGTTGCAGACGATGGCTGTCAATTTCGACTGCATGACTGGCAAGAACACACAGAACTATTATCTGCGTGAGGCTGACGGCAAGATCAGTCTTATCCCCTGGGATTATAATCTGGCGTGGGGTGGCTATCCCGACGATGAGGGAGATTTTGAAGGTTTCGACGATTTCGACCCGGAGAAATGGAAGACATGGTTCGACTCGCTCAGTCAGGAACAGCGCGATAGCGTGATGAAATCATTCAGCCAGCAATGGAGCGACATGCCGATGGGTGATATGGGAGGCGATGAAGAATACAACAAGGAGGCCGCCAAGAAGATAGTGAACTTCCCTATCGACACGCCTTTCTCCTGCAAACTCTCCAAGCGCACATTCTTTATGAACCTGCTCGCCAACGAAACATACAAAGCACGTTACTACCACTATCTTTACGTGCTATGCAACGAATACATCAAAGGCGGAGCATTGCAGAAGGCTTTCAGCACCATCGACAAGGAGATTGGCACATTTGTAGGAACAGAACCTAATGCTTTCTATTCCAACAAGAGGTTTCACAAGGCCATGCAGACATTCGACGCTCTCCTGCAAAAACGTTCTGCCTCAGTGTTGGGACAAATGAATGGCACCATACCCTCCACATGGGAAGCCCAGAAAGCGCATCCCCAGCAACTCATTCCGACTGATGACATTAACATTCAGGATTTGGGAGGACTAATGGTTATGGAAAAAAGGGAATAAAGTAAGAAGAGATATAAAACAACATGGATTGTATCAAAAAAATAAAGAATGATGAAAAGATTGTTATCATGGGTTATCGTTACACTGCTGTCGAGTGTCAGCGTGTTCGGCCAGAGTTCGTTTGACGTTAGCGGTACGGTGGTGGACAAGGCGACGGGTGAAGCCGTCATCGGAGGCTCCATCAAACTGACGGCCCTGCCCGACAGTTCGTTTGTAGAGGGTACGACGACGGGGGCGCAGGGCGAGTTCAGCCTGAAGAACGTGAAGAAGGGGGCGTATGTGCTGCAGGTCTCGTACGTCGGATATGCGACGAAGAGCATCAGCGTGGACCTTACCCAGCAGAAGAAAAAGGCCGTCAACATCGGCTATATCACGATGGCGGCAGATGCCATTGAGCTGCAGGGCGTGGAGGTGACGGCACATGCCGCGAAGGTGGCGGTGCAGGGCGACTCGCTGGTTTACAATGCAGCAGCCTATCGTGTGCCGGAGGGTTCGACGCTGGAGGCGCTGGTAAAACAGTTGCCCGGCGCCAAGGTCGATAAGGACGGCACCATCAAGATTAACGGCAAGACGGTGAGCAAGATTCTGGTCGACGGCAAGGAGTTCTTCCTGAACGACAAGGAGGTGGCGATGAAGAATATCCCCACGGAGATGATTGACAAGCTGAAGACGTATGACAGGAAGAGCGACCTGAGCCGCGTGACGGGTATCGACGACGGCGAGGAGGAGACAGTGCTCGACCTGACCGTGAAGAAGGGCATGAAAAACGGCTGGTACGGCAACGTGAACCTGGGAGCGGGCACACAGCACCGCTATGCCGAGCGCTTCAATGTGAACCGCTTCAAGGACGATTTCCAGGCCACCCTGCTGGGTAGTGCCAACAACGTGGCCGACATGGGATTCGGCGGCGGTGGCGGTCGCTGGGGCTGGGGCGATCAGGGTCTGAGCAGCAGCAAGGAGATAGGCGGCAACTTCGCCACGGCCAAGCCGAAACTGGAGACGGGCGGCAGCGTGCGTTATCGCTACGACGGCAGCGACATGGAGAACACCTCGTCGACGGAATACTTCAACGCCGCACGAGCCAAATACACCGAGGACTACTCGAAGAACATGACATCGAACAACCGGCTGACGGGCAACTTCCGCATAGAATGGAAGCCCGACACGATGACGAACATCATCTTCCGGCCTGACTTCACCTACTCGCGCAACAGGGGAAGAAGTAACAGCATGTCGGCCTCGTACAGCGCCAACCCTAACGACACCATCCTCAACCGGCTGGCGGACATCATGGTGAACAGCAACGCCAATCGCAACATGAACTATAGCACCAACACGACGATGAGGGGTGAACTGCAGGCCAACCGCAAACTGAACAACCGTGGGCGCAACCTGACGCTACGCGTCGTGGGGAACTTCAGCGACGGCAGTAGCAAGCAACTGTCAGGAGCCAATATTACCTATAATAATATGGGCACCAACCAGCAAAATAACCGCTACTACGAGACACCAGCGAAGAACTTCGGCCTGTTGGGACAGTTGACCTACAGCGAGCCGATTGCTGACCGTACATACCTGCAACTGAGCTACACCTACGACTACAGCTATAGCCGTAACGACCGCCGGGCCTTCATCTACGACAGCGACGCCTATCAGACCTTGTCGCAGAGCATGGAGCAGAACCGCTACGACATCACCGCCGTGCTGCGCTTCATGGAAGATATGCACTACGTGCTCAACGGTAGCGACTCTATAGCCAACCGCCTGAGCCAGTTCTCAGAATACCGCAACTACAACCAGACCATCAACCTAAGTTTCCGTCGGGTACGCGAGAAGTACAACTTCAGCATCGGCCTCGACTTCCTGCCGCAGCGCACCACGCTCAACTACAAGTACATGGGCAAGGAGTATCCGGAGATTACTCGAAACGTCTTCAACGTAGCGCCACGAGTAAACCTGCGCTGGAACTTCGACAAGCAGACCAACCTGCACTTGCGCTACAACGGACGGACACGTCAGCCCAGCATGACCAACCTGCTCGACATCACCGACGACTCGAACCCGCTCGTCATCAGCAAGGGAAACCCAGGCCTGAAACCATCGTTCACGCACAGCGTCTTTGCTAACTTCAACAGCTTCAAGGCCGAACAGCAGCGGGGCATCTACTCATGGCTATGGTTCAGCGCCACCCGCAACAGCATCGACAACAAGACCACCTACGACAACCTGACGGGCGTGCGCACCACCATGCCGATGAACATCAACGGCAACTGGAACGTCGGTGGCGGCGTGGGCTTCAATACGGGACTGGGCGCGAAGAAGCTCTTCAACATAGATATCGATCTGGGCGGCGACTATTCACGCCACGTGGGATTCTACAACAACGACTTTGAGGGTGGAGACGCAGGCAAGAAGTCCGTCACCAAGAGCATCAACCTCAACCCGGGCCTCAACTTCTCTTACCGTAAAGACATGGTCAGCATCGCACTCAACGGACGCCTCGACTATGCGCACTCTAAAAATGACCTCAATCCGAAGGGCAACATGAACACCTACGACTTCTCCTACGGAGCCGAGATGGAATGGACCGCCCCGTGGGGCACGTCACTCTCCACCGACATCGGCATGAGCAGCCGACGAGGTTATTCCTCGACAGAGATGAACACCAACGAACTGCTGTGGAATGCGCAGGTGTCACACTCTTTCCTCCGTGGCCGCGCACTCACCGTGATGCTCGAAGTCAACGACATACTGGGTCAGCAGACCAACATCAGCCGGACCATCGATGCACTCATGCGTACCGACTCGCGCCACAATGCCATCTATCAGTACGGCATGCTCCGCGTCGTCTATCGTTTCAACATCCTGGGTGGCAAGAACAACCTCAAGGACAAGGAAGACCACGACGAATGGGACGGCGACTGGGGCGATTGGGGCGGCGGATGGTAAAAAAATTGCTGCTGCTATCTTCATATCAAAATAAAATCGTAACTTTGCCAACGAAATGAAGATAAGAAGAATCATACATGGCGTATTGCTGGTGCTGGGTCTCTCGGTGCTGGGACTATTGTTCTACTATGCGATGTGGCTGATTACCGACAAAGATTTCAGGGAGATGATGTGGCAATTTGGTTGGCCCTGGAATTCGTGGATGGTACTCATCGACTATGCCGGCTGCTGTCTGTTTACGACGGTGGTGACGCTCTACTACTGGCGGTCGCGCGAGAAGGCTGAGCGAGAGCGCGACAAATTCCGCCTACAGGCATTGGAGAACCAGCTGAGTCCCCACTTCGTATTCAATAACTTCAGCATCCTGGCAGACTTGATAGAGGTGGACCCTAAACGCGCTTCCGATTACCTGATGAACCTTTCGAAAGTGTATCGCTATACCCTGTCACATCTCGACCACGAAACAGTAACACTGCAAGAGGAACTGGCTTTCCTCGACCGCTATCTGGCCCTGCTCAAGCAGCGATTCGGTGAGGGCATTCAAGTAAGGGT
Organism: uncultured Prevotella sp.; assembly: GCA_946404405.1. Taxonomy (GTDB): domain Bacteria; phylum Bacteroidota; class Bacteroidia; order Bacteroidales; family Bacteroidaceae; genus Prevotella. The sequence goes on along the minus strand of CAMJDL010000049.1, from coordinate 16,041 downwards.
TACGCCCGAAGTTGCCCAGTTGCAAGGCAAGCTGCCCCCTGCCGCCCTGCAGATGCTGATAGAAAATGCCATCAAGCACAACGAGCACACCACGGCCCATTCTCTCGTCATCGACGTGACGACTGACGGTCAGCGTATCAGCGTGAGCAATAAGAAACAGCCTATCACAAATGCCGAATCAACGAGCGTAGGACAACATAACATTGTGGAGCGTTATCGTCTGCTAACGTCGCAGAAGATTGTCATCAGCAGCACCCAGGACGAGTACTGCGTGTCAATTCCATTAATCCCCATTGAATGATGAGAATACTGATTATAGAAGACGAACAAAGCAGCGCCGACCGTCTGCGGAGAATGTTAGAAAGCGAACATAAAATAGTTGGCGTATGTGCCAGTAATGCCGAGGTAAGGGAGTTCTTTGCTGATGATGTTGACGTAGACCTCATTCTTAGCGACATTCAGTTGGGCGACGGACTCAGTTTCGAGTCGCTGAAAACCGTGCCTGAAGCCATCCCCGTCATCTTCACTACGGCCTACGACTACTATGCCGTACAGGCCTTCCGGTTCAACAGCATCGACTACCTGCTGAAGCCCATCGACAATGAGGAACTTCATGCAGCCTTGGCAAAGGTGAAACAAATTGTCAATTCTCCCTCTACAACCGATGCCATCGCGCAACTCTTGGCCTCCGTAAAGAGTCAAACCATCCGCTATCGTGAACGCTTTCTGATTCCTCATCGTGCTGACGAATATCTCATCGTACATGTGAGCGACGTGAGCCATATTACCATCCGCGATGGCGTTGTCCGCTTATGCACCTTAGACGGCAAAACCCACGCCTTGAACATGACACTCGAAGAAGCCGAGAGCCAGCTCGACCCCAAACGTTTCATGCGCGTGAACCGTCAGTTCATCATTAGCACCGCCGATGTACAGAAACTCTCCACCTATTTCTTAGGAAAAATGCGAATCCACATGACTGCTGCCCCCGACGAGGAAATCATCGTCAGCAAAGATAGGGTGGCCACCGTCAAGCGCTGGCTGGATTCATAAAAACGTAAGATTATGCCGAAAAAGATTCACTTTTCACATAAATATCGTATCTTTGCGCCTTGAAACTGCGAACCTGCCGCCGTATGAACAAAAGTCACAAGGAAACCATCAGCATCCGATTCATCAGTACCGCTTTTATGATACTGGCGATTGCCATCTTCAAGCCCTTCGGACTCGAAGCTGGGCAATGGCAGACCTATCTGCATCTGCTAAGCCTTTTCGTGTTAGGCCTGTTCAGTTGCTTTATCACAGAGGTTATTCTGCGATACGCCGTACGCATGCCTCGCTCCTACGAACGCGGCGTCAGCTATATCATCAGTCGCAATCTGCGCTTCCAGCTCATCAATACGCCACTGGTAGCACTGCTCATTTGTCTTTACCGCCACTTTGCAATGAGCCAGCTGGTGGAGAGCAACAGACTGTCGGTGAGCAACTTCCTTGAGACGTTGGCAATCATCGCCTTTCTCTCTTTTGCCATCGGTCTCTACTGGCGCTTCAAGTTCCGCAGCAGGTACCTGGCGATGGAATTGGAAGAGACGAGACTGCTGAACGAGGAGCTGAAGGATATGCAGCTAAAAGCCTCCATAGAGGCCTCCCCAAGCCCCTCCCAAGGAGGGGATGTTAAGTTACCTGATACTCCTGACACCACCGCTTTAAGTAATCAAACATCCCCTCCTTTGGAGGGGCTTGGGGAGGCTCTCACCCTCACTGGCACAACCAACGAATCAGTGACGCTTCAAATTTCCCACCTATTATATATAGAGGCCGTTGGCAACTATGTCAAGGTCAGCCATCTGCGCGATGGACAGGTACATACCGACATGCTTCGCTCCACCATGAAACAGATGGAGGAAACACTCCACGACTATCCGATGATTGTCCGCTGCCACCGAGCCTTTCTGGTCAATCTCGGTCAGGTTGAGCAGATTGTCTCGCATTCGGGCTCCACTCAGCTGCTCATCAAGCACTGCCACGAATCGCTCCCCGTCTCGCGCAGCAACATGGCGCAAGTGAAGGCTACGATTAAGGGAGGATAATAAGTAGTCGAAATCAACAAATTCAAAGGATTTAATAAACGAAAAGAAGGAAGCCGTTTTTGCGACTTCCTCTTCATTTTGCGGAAGGTGAGGGATAATCCCATACTAACCATATCTCACTGATTTTCAACCGTTTTTATTTTTGCTCTCTACAAGAATTGCCATGTTGGTAAAACAATGGTAAAACGCTTTTTCAGGTCTTGAAATTCAATGTCATTGCTGTATTTTTAAGTAAATAAATGGTGTGGATTACGTTGTAAATCTGGGGCAAAGGTACGAAAAAATATGGAGATAGCAACTATTTTCCATAAAAAAATACGTTAAAATACAAAAAAACTGCTTGCAAATCCTTGTTCTATGACGAAAATTTCGTAACTTTGCGGCACCTTTAATACATTCTATTATGCTGATTAGGATTATAACGACGAATTTTAGGTCATACGGACAGGAAACGGAGTTCACGATGTTGCCGTCATCCAATGTCCGCAGAAAGGACTGGCACGTGCATAGTCAGGGGCGTGGGGCCAATGTGTTGCGCACGGCAGTGATTTACGGTGCCAACGGTGCGGGCAAGTCGTGTCTGGTAAAAGCGCTTGGCCGACTCCAGACCATGGTGGCAACGGGAAGTCTGCCTCCCACGGCCTTCAGGGATGCCAACAAGTATAATGGCCCGGAGATGCCAGTTTCCATTGAGGTGGAGTTTGGCACAGAGTCAGACCAGTATTCCTACGGGGTGAGTTATCGTGGCAACCTCTGCATGGAGGAATGGCTGTATTCCACTATTAAGAAACCCGTGTGCGTGTTTGAACGTAAGTACGACGTACAGACTGGCAAGACAAGCATCAATCTGACGGCAGGAAAAAAGGATGCAGAGAAAACAAAGTTGCTGGTTTCGCTGTTAGAAGACAATCTGCTTAAGGGGAACGAACTGTTGCTGTCGAAGCACGATGTTGTGAAGAACGCCCAGATGACGGATGCTTTCCTGTGGCTGACCACCAAACTGCACGTCATCTTCCCTGAGACCCGTTCGACCTCTATCTTCGACAACAGGTATTCCGACGAAGGGTTTAAGTCGCAGTCCGAAGCACTTATTTCGGCCTTGGATCTCGGCATCAACGAACTGACCTTGAAGGACGAGGATATTGAGTCGTTCAAGCAGAGCATTTCGGAATGGCCTGAACTGGTGCAGGGCGTGGATGGCATTGTCAAGCGCCTTTCCCGTTCGCCGGAGGGACAGGAGGAGGTGATGATAGACACGGGTGCCTTCACCGTCAGCATGCGCCGCGAAGGCAACAAATATTTCGTGCGCCGTGTAAAAGCTCTACATAAGGTAAACGACAGCCTCTATGACTTTGAACTGAAGGAAGAGTCTGACGGCACCCAGCGCATCTTCGACTTCGTGCCGATGGTGCAAAATGTCAAGAGCGAGGCCTGCACCTACGTCATCGACGAGTTGGATCGCAGCCTGCATCCTACGCTGGTACGGACGTTGGTTTCGCGTATTGTCAATGACAGGAACATGAAGGGCCAGTTGATTTTCACTACCCACGATGCGGGACTGCTCGACGGACAGGTGTTCCGCAACGACGAGATTTGGTTTGCCGAGAAAGACCGCGAGACGCAGAGCACCCACCTCTATACGCTCGACGAGTTCAAGCCCCGTGCAGACTTGGATTTGGAGAAGGGCTACTTGAACGGACGCTTCGGCGCCATTCCCTTCCTGGCACGTTTCAACGAATTAAACTGGGAGTAACATGGGATTCAAGGTTAGAGGTTATATAAGGGAAGTTCCCCAAGAGAAGGTCCGCGACTACTCCCTGTTTGCCATCGCGACGGAAGGAACGGAGCGTGAACCCGACTACTTCAGGCTATTCGACGGCATAGACCGTATCAAGGTGGATATTATCGAGCCGGAAATATCGGACGAAGAGGATGCATCTGAAAAACGGAAAGCCTCTTCGCCATCGAAAGTGCTGGAGAAGGTCAAGGCGTATATCAGCAAGAATCAGTTGAGTGCCGAGGACGGCGACTCGCTTTGGTGCGTCATCGATGTTGACCGTTGGCCGCAGAAGCAGATAGAGGAACTGCATGCGTTCTGTGCGCAGAAAGACAACTGGCATCTAGTCATCAGCAATCCCAGCATTGAAATCTGGCTTCTGTATCACAAACGGGCTGATTTGGCAGACCTCGGCATCCAGACCGCCAATGATGCCAAACAGGCACTCGACAAGATAGAGAAGGGTGGCTATTACTATATCAAATATCTGCCGTTGATGCTTGATGCCATCAAGAATGCCCGCAATGCAGACTCAAATACAGAAGGCTATATGCCCGAACTGTTGCAGACCAAGGTCTATCAGTTGGGCCGTGCGCTCTACGAACGCATGGGCAAGGTACGTTTTGAGAAATTCGTAGCCTCGCTGCCCAGTGTTGAAAAGATAATATTAAAGCACAAAAAAGATAACCAGAAGAAGAAATAATGGGTAGCATACAAGACATAATAATATATTTTTGATTATTAGCAAAATGACCTAAAATAATGAAAACAATTCTTTTGTATTTTTCCGACATCCACCTTACGGGCAATAAACCAGAAAATGAAGGTGCAGTGATAAAAGCGTTCTGTGAGGACGTAAAGTTACAACTCACAAACTTGCGGTATAACGATGCTTATGTACTGATTGGTGGCGATTTGGTTCAAGCTGCTGATGACAGCAAAAGCTATCAATCATTTTATGACAAGATATTAAGCAAATTGATAACATATGGCATCCCAACTGAAAAAATGATATGTGTTCCTGGCAATCATGATTGTCAACGTCAGTGGATTATAGATAATAGAGAGACCTATGCACCAGTGGTCAATCAGAGATATACCGAAGATCGATTTGACAACATGATAAGCGGAGTACAAAATTCTGTTTTCGTAGAGAAATTTGCTAATTACAAGCAATTTGTAGAACGACATCTACCAAATTCCAAACATAATTTGGCAGGTTTTCCTGTTGAAATTAATGAAGAATGGAGTCTATATTGTTTGAATAGTGCTTTGACTTCTTTTGCTGGATATGAGTGGAATGAATACCCGCAGTTAAAAGATGATGAAAGGAGACTGAATGTAGATACTCGCAACTTAAATGACTGGGTACAAAAAAATTCCAAGAAGAAAATTCTGATGATGCATCATCCTCTACCTTTTCTTACCGAATGGGCTGATGCGGAACTTACAAAACTACTTCGGACAGAGTTCGACCTGCTACTCACGGGACATACTCATCGCCAGAATATTCTTTGTAATCAGGTGAAAGGAGAAACGTACGTTTGGTGTCAATCCCCTCAGTTGTACACAGATAAAGCCGATAAACTGGGTTATTGTATAATAGAACTTGAGGATGACCATGTAGGTAGAGTCATCTATAGAGAGTGGTTTGAATCAAGAAACAGCTTCAAAAGAGGGCTTGATTTCACTGACGGAGAAGAAGGAATTGTCGAAGTAGTAAATAACAGTCAGACCATAAAGGATTCTATTCGATTAATGCTGGAAGAAAGATTTCGCGATACGATGGCTGTATATGGTGACGAATCATTAGTCTGGATTGACCGTTTTTTTAGTTTTAATAGATTTGACAGAGCATTTACATTTAACAAGAAAGACCTTTATTCTGAAGATGACATTATGGATGCAGGCAATAGCCTGAAGATTGTCACACCCGCCCAATATGGGTTATCTTCCTTTGGCTGGCATTTCTTGCTGAGACTATGGAAGGAAAAAAGAGTTTTTGGATTGTTCCTTGACTGTAGAATTATAAAAGCAAGTAAAATAGAAAAAGATATAGCAAGGCAGTTGGATTCTTTTGGTGTTAAAAAAGAAAACGTAGGATGGGTTGTCTTTGACAACTGGGATTTGAACAATAAGGATGCAAAGCAAATATTGACTTACATGAAGGATGAATTTAACGATGTTCCTTTACTATTGCTGTGTCCAATGCTGGAGAAATCATTTGTGGATAATGAGAATATTTCTCTTCACGAGTTTTCTATAGCCCCCATCTTTATGGCTCCTTTGCAATTAAGCCAGTTGCGTAATATGGTATCTGTCTATAATAAAAGGCGCAGGATTGGTGAGGAAGAGGTTGTCCTAAAACGGTTAAATGACGATATACAGAATTTTAATATGCACCGGACACCCCTGAACTGCATTTCACTTTTAGAAGTCTTTAGTAGTTCATTTGATGAAAATCCCGTCAACAGAACTGCAATGATAGAGCGACTGCTCAGAATTATTTTTGAAAACGAAGATGTACCGAGTTACAAATCACTTCCAGATGTAAAAGATTGTGAGTTCGCCATTGGATATTATTGCGAACAGATGATTCGTAACGAGCAATACTACTTTGGGAGTAAACAGTTTTATGATAGAATTTCAGATTTCTGTAAACAGCAGAAAATTACACTCGACATCAACTATCTTTTTTCAATATTACTGAATAACCAGATTATTTGTCAATATGACAATGACCTCTATGGATTCAGGTTTGCTTTCTGGGTTTATTATTTTGCAGCTATGCGAATGACAAAATCACCTGAGTTTGCAAACTTCATCTTAGACAAGGAAAATTATGCTCATTATCCAGAGGTGTTGGAGTTTTACACAGGAAGTGATCGTACCAAGAATGACGCCGCTCAGATTGTCATTCAAGACATCAATAAGGTTACGGCAACGGTTCATGATAAAGTTGGGCTTCCCGACAAAATGAACCCGTTGCAGCATTTGCGACTTGAAATCACAGACGAACAAGCGACCAAAGCCATTGATAAATTAGATGACCAACTCAAACAATCAAAATTACCGACAAACATCAAAGACGCATTAGACGATTCTACTTATAACCCATCCATGCCTTTCCATCAAGACGTGAGAATAGTCTGGGAAAACTATTCTGTTAACTACCTCCAGGAGATGATTGGAATTGCTTCAAAAGTTCTTAGAAACAGTGACTATATACTCCCAGAAAACAAAGTTAAGCTACTCGATGCAATTACAGATGCTTGGTTGAATACGATTAGGGTTGTCTATTTAATGGCTCCAGCTTTGGCAATGGATGGCAAAGCTGGCTACGATGACTTTAGACTTCATTTGGATGATACTTTCGATACAGAATCTGGCGATAAAAGGCAATTGCTCATTGACATAATGTCAGCAATACCTCATAATATTGTCACATGGTACAAAGATAATATCTATTCTTCTAAACTGGCAGATCTTCTATATGAGAAAATTGAACGTGAGACAAATCCTGTCATCAAACACGTATTAATTAATTTAGTAGTTTATGAACAGCCGGAGCACTGGGATGTTGTGGTGAGAAAATATCTGGATAAGGCAGACAAAAAATCTTTTTATTTTGGTGACACGTTGTCATCCTTGCGAGTAATGTATGCAAAAGGAGCCATGTCAGATATCAATGTTGCGAAGACAAAGACTTTAATTTTGTTGGGTTACACCAAACTGGCTTCTAAAGATGACAGGATGAATCCCAGTATGATTAGGACTATCAAACCGAGTGTTTTGCCACAACGAGATTCTCAGAATGATAAATGTGAGTAGTTGAGATTGTTATTTAATTGGAAAACAAAGACGAATGATGTTTATGAAACACCAACCGAACAAGCAATTCAATTCTTACAAGGAGGGGCTGGACCTGGAGTTCCTGCGGGAGTACTGCATGGAGAAGGGGGAGCGGCGCGTGATGGAGCGCGGCGAGACGCTGGAGGAGGCGGGCGAGCCGGCGCAGTGGGTGGCCTACGTGGAGCGGGGCTGCTTCAAGTACATGGTTCACAACGACGAGGAGGGCAAGGACTACTGCACGGGCTTCGCCTTCGAGGGCGAGTTCGTGGCCGACTTCCCCTATTGCCTCGACGGCGACGTGTCGGAGGTGAGCATCGAGGCGGACATGCCGTGCGAGGTGCGCGTCATCAGCGGACGGCAGTTGCAGGCGCTGTTCGACAGCGACCCGGCGATGGCGAAGATGGACGTGAAGATACTGAAGAACCTGTTCAAGATGGTCTATGTCCGCAGCCTCGACCACTACCGCTACACGGCCCGCAGCCGCTACCGCCGCCTGCTCAGCCGCTGTCCGCAGGTAGTGCAGATGCTCTCGCTGAAGGACATCGCCTCGTTCCTCAACATCACGCCCATCTACCTGAGTAAACTGCGCAGGGAGGTCACCTTCGGCAAAGAAGGATGACAGACATTTTGACTCAAGGAATCATCATTCTGAGCCAAAAATAGGATAAATTTCTAAAACTAGTTTTAGAGTTGCACCCTCGGTGGGCAGTTTTTGGGCCTCGCCGGGGGCTTTTTCGTGCCTTTTTGTATAATTTCGCAGCAAAAAACGCGAGAGTTATGAATTACAAGGCACATTATTCCGAGGCCCTGGACTACCTGCGCGACTACTGTCTGCGCCACGGCCGTCCGACCCGCTTCACGGCAGGCCAGACCGCCGAGGCCGAAGGAGCCGCCGCCAGCCTCCTGGGCTACGTCGAGGCGGGCAGCTTCCACTACATGGTGCGCGACAGCCACGGCACCGGCCAGGTGGTCGAGACCGCATCTGCGGGCGACATCGTCGCAAATTACCCCTATTGCCTCGACGGCGACCCGGCGCCCACCGCCATCGTCGCCGCCCAGCCCGCCGTCGTCCGTCTGGTCAGCGGCCAGCAGCTCAACCGGCATTTCCGTCAGAGCAAGGAGGCAGCCCGGATGGCGCTCCAGTTCCTTAAAATCCGCTTCGCCCAGCTTCATCAGCTCCGCCGCCAGTATTATTTCACCCATCAGCCCGAGGACGACCATGAATAAGACCATTACTACACTCACCCTCCTGCTGATGCCCCCTGAACCAGCGCCGCAACGATTACTCTGTTTTCAATGGCATCAACACCTACGACTACGTCCTCTGTAGCCGCACTGCCATACTAAGAATAACGTTTAAACAGTAATTCATGCGAAATAATAACAATAATTGTCGAACCTTTTAATAAAGAGAATAGCTATGAGTCCATAAGATATTTTGCAAATAGTATCGGAATGTGAAGGAAAATGCTTACCTTTGCACCCGATTACATATTAGACGAAGCAACCGCAGCTTTATCGAAGGTCTCTCGAACTGCAATTCCAAATAGACTTCATAGAAGCGAATGGCTGCCTGCTCACGCAATCCCCTACGGAGGCGTGGGCTTTGGCAGTAACAGCATTCTATGAAAGGTAATTGCAGACCTGAGAGACTTTGTTGTGATACCAAAACACCTCACCCACGTTCTCCGTTTTTTCTTCTCTCCCGCCTCGCGGCGTGTTATATGTAATTATTAACAAGAATTTAACGGTAAACGTGAATATGAATCACAATAATGAAACCCCAGACTATCTGGACGGACTCGGCGACATGCTGCCCGCCGAACTCTTGAAAAAGTTGAATGAGCTATTGGAGCAACAGCAACGGTCGGCTCATCCACAGCAAGGCAGTAATGTAATCAACATCTACGCTTCTGGAAGCCAGCATGTAGATACCCAATACATCCTTGGCAACAATGTGGTGGGAAAACCGACCAATACGAATCAGACGGAAGTGGAACCCGATGTGGAAATTCCGCCTCCCGAAGTGATGGTAAAGGCTGTGGAAAAGACCATTGATGAAGGACTATGGGGAACAAACACTTGCTGGAGTGTGGTCTATGTTGTCTATCGGATTCTTGGCTATGAAGGAACGGTCACCGACTTTGTCAGAGATGTAGCATCGTGGAAGTTCACACGAAAGATCAAGTTCCATTGTAACCGTGACTCAGTAGGCAAGCCTCTTCGGGACAAAAGGATGTCGTTTCATCTTGATCATTGGGTGGCCGACGGCGTACAAAAGCCGTTCTATCAGTTAGCTATTGCCTTGATGAAAGAAATAAAAAAAACCTTCCCATCCTTCCCCTCTGACATTCCCAACATTCCCTAAATCATTCCTCAGTTTCCCTTTATAGTTCGAAGGCTCCGACATTGTTTGCCGGGGCTTTTCTTTTTGCGTACTTTTGCGCTTAAATGCAAAGAATACGGACTGTGCCGTCCTTCGCATGTAGATTTGTAACAAATGACATAATGGCTTATGGAAATAGAACTTAGCAAGAGTTGTATGGATGAGCTGGCCTACAAAGTCGCCAAGATTTTGAAGCGTGAGCTTAAAAACAATGATGATTTGCCCGAGTTGGTCACAACTGCCGAGGCAGCCAAGATTCTTCATGTCACAACCGATTACATGAGGACTATCGGTGAGCGTTTTCCACGTGTAAAGGGCGAAGGACGTAATGGGCGCGTCTTGTATGTCCGTTCTGCCCTTTTAGAACATTATTAGTATGCGAACATTGAAGAAAAGTTCCCCTTCCGTCCAGACTAAGATTTTCAATGCGTGTGTGCATAAGGAGTATTCACTGGACTGGAAGGGGTTGATTTTGCTGAACGAAGAGGGAATCAGCACGACCCATTTACCAGCACGTTTGCGTTCAGTGGAAGTGTTAGCGTTGAATGTTGTCTATTGTGGCATCGGCATCCGTAACGAAATGGGTGGCATGGAGTTTTATTCAGCTCCCCTATGCCGTTCGTCTTTTACCGTGAAGCCAGCCGGGATTACCTGTATTCCGCGTATAGAAGGGCATCGGAGTGATGCCTGTTGTGTGTTTGCAGACATGATGGACTACCTTGCTTATCTGACGCTTCTTGAAAAGCAAGAAGTGCTGATACCGGCATGTGACTGTATCATTATGGGGGCAATCAGCAATTTCATGGATATGCTGCATGAATGTAAGATGTATGCCCATATTTGCTGTTTTCTTCCCAACACCATACCAGGGCGGACGATGTTTTTGACCATTAACAGTTTGAAAAACTGCGAAGTCAAGGATTTCTCCTGTATCTATGGCAAGACAATTTGTTTACACCAATATGTCAAAAGGTGATGAACATTCACAATATATATAATAAGGTATAAGCATGATGAAGAAAACAGAGGACAGGCTTGAGGTGCCCCAAAAGGGAACCAAGTACTGGTATGTCCGTTCCACTTTCGGAAAGAAATATTTTGATGTATGCGAATGCGAATGGATTGGCGGCATCAGCGATAAGTTCAGATATTGTCGCGGCAATTTCTATCTTGACAAGCAGACAGCCGAAAGTATCTGCGATTCGTATAATGGCTTAATGGCCCGTCTATGAACAATTTTCATTCAAACAAAGAAGAGAAGCAATATGGTAGGAACCTCTCTACTCACATTCAACGAAGCGCCAACCGACCTGTCCGTGTATGAAGACAGTTGGTGTGGCAATACCATAGAGAAGCGTGAGAAACGACTTCTTGATGAGATCAGGCAATGGCACATCAACGATTTGGGACTTGCAAATGAGGATGATATTCAAAAGCTGGAGCAACGCAATCCGTATGCATTGCTTCCATCCAAGAATATGCGTTTCATCCGTGAGATTTCTTTTCCCGTTATCGATGCCGTTACGGTTGATGACATCAGGGAGATTATTCCAAAGATACGGGACAAATTTGTCATCGACTGTTTCCAGATTGCCATTGACCGCGAGAACATGGTGGCCCACATGGTGTTCGACTGGTTTGACCGTTCCCATGGAAACTGCGTCTACCTCTACCCTAACAAGCGCGTCCGTTTCTCCGTTTTCCTTGTTAGGGAACTTGACCTTCCCCGGCCAGAAGGCTATGAGCTGTGGCTCCGTCATTTTCTCTTGGAGGAATACAAGGAAGACAAAGAGGTTTTCCGTATAATGTCAGAACACCTGAAGCATTTACGTCTTGGCCGAAGGGGCTACAATTTAGTACGTGATGCTTTGCAGTATGTGGAACTTGTCTGCAGGAATCTTACGAAATAGAAAGCCATGAATACATTCGCATATATTTTAGGGTCTGGTATGATGGAGAATCCCTATATCCTTCCCTGTTACTTTCTTCTACTTCTTGCCTGTCTGATGGCATGGCTTGCCTGTCGAATCCTGGATAATGGCAATGAGGGGAAGAAATATCTCGTATATGTTTTTGCCTTTTTGTCATCTGCCAGTATCTTATCGGGCATTTATCTTTTGAAGATTGGGTGGGATGAGAAGAAACAGGAAAAGCCTCCTTCGGAGCAGCTGGAATATGACAACCATTATCATGATTACAAAGGAGGGGTATTATCATGAAAAATGATATAACCCTATTCTGTACAGGCGATGGCTGCCTGTTGAAAACGCAATGCCACCGCTTCGTCGATGGCCAGAGAATAGACAAGAATGCAGCGGGCTATTCTTGGATGGCCAGCTGTGATATTGAAGAGAGGAATGGATATATGCCAATAAAAATTAAGCATCAGCTATGATACGTACACCTATCACCTACTACGGAGGAAAGCAGCAACTGGCCAGTGTCATCCTTGGGATGATGCCTTCTCACAAGATTTATTGTGAGCCTTATTTTGGCGGTGGCGCCGTGTTCTTTGCCAAAGGTAAAAGCTATCTTGAAGTCATCAATGACATCAATGACCGTTTGATCACTTTCTACGAAGTATGCCAGGATGAAACATTATTCCCCATGTTACTGGAGAAGGTGAAGAAAACACTTCATTGTGAGTCCAGCTACAAGAAGGCATATTCGTTCTGGAAAAAGCCGGACAAATGCCTTGAAAGCAAGGTGGACTTAGCCTGGGCCGTATGGATGGTGACAAACATGTCATTCGGCGGTTCACCTTCTGGCGGATGGAAATGGGACAACGGTACTGCCGGAAGTCACAGCGGCATAGTGACTGAGCACTACAGGCAATCGTTCTCGGCTGCCATTCATGAACGACTCAAAGAAGTGCAGATCAGTTGTCGGGATGCGCTGACGGTCATCCGTCAGCGTGACCGTGAAGAAACGTTCTTCTTTCTCGACCCTCCTTACCCTGAGACAGAACAGAAACACTATAATGGTTTTTCAGTGAAAGACCTTGAAGACTTATTGGCAATGCTTTCCAATATAAAAGGCAAGTTTCTTCTTTGTAACTATGACTCAGCCTTGCTGCGTAAGTATGCGAGAAAGAGCAATTGGAACACGACCGCCAAAGACTTGCCGATACATGTGTCCAACTTTAGGGGACATTCGCGCCGTAAGCAGGAGGTGATGGTCTATAATTATACCATTGAGCCCCAATTATTTGATATGTAAATAATTCAATATGTAAATAATAAAATAATGAATGAATCAATGGAAAGAAAGGTTTATGTTGCAAGCAGTTGGGACAATCCGATGCAGCCCTCGCTCGTAGAGGAGTTAAGGCGTCGCGGTCATAAAGTCTATGACTTTCGCCATCCGCATGGACAAAACTGCAAGTCCGTTTGGGAAGAGCTGAACGTGAAGATGGATGGTCTTTATGGTGAAGATGTAGCGGAGTTCCTTGACCACCCTTTGGCCCGAAAGAGATTCCGGGAACATCAAGAAGCCATGAGTGAGGTGGACACTTGCATCCTGCTCTTACCAGCCGGACGCTCTGCCCATATTGAGGCCGGCTATCTGAAGGGGCTTGGGAAAAAGGTTTATGTCGTCGGTTCCGTCTTCGACGAGCTAAGGCCGGAATTGATGTACCTTGCTTTTGACCGTTTCTTTTGCCTGTATGAGAATACGTTCGACGCTTTAGACGACGATGATGATGAATGACTGTCTTGAAGTGAGACTTGTTGTTGAGTCAACAGGCAATGTGTTGCAGGAGTTCATGGCCGCCTCTTTGGGTGAAGTTCCCCATCGGGGTGATATGATTGACTTCAGTTCGTATGGTGTACCTGGTGAGATTATCAGTCGGCAGCTCCAGTACAGAGAAGGAGATGACAGGAAACCCTATGTCTCCTCCGTTTCTCTCCTTGTCAGGTATCGGGTTGAGCGGTGGTTGTTCCTTTGGAAAGAGCTTGTCGAAGAGATTCGGGATTCGCTTTCCCTAAAAGCACTCCGGAAAAGCAACAGGTTTCTCTCCAGGAATGCAGACAGTAATGAGGTTTGTCTCCTTCTTCGTTATCCTGTTGCCTTTGGCATAGACAGGAATGGGCAGTATCTGTTAGAACAATATACGCAGAATTATTATGAGTAGCAGACTGATGGAGATGTCCTGTAGCGGACTGATGTATATGGTGATATAGTTATGGCAAGGCCACAGAAGACAGGGCTTGACTATTTTCCGCTTGATGTCGGCTTCTACCGTGACATCAAGGTTCGGAAGCTGATGCGCAGTAATGGCGGGGGCAAGGCTCTTGCCGTGTACACCGTCCTGCTTTGTAATATTTATGAGAACGGGTATTACATGGTGTGGGACGATGACGTGCCTTTCATGTTGTCTGAGATATTGGGCTTTGAAGAGGGTACTGTACACGAGGCCATCAAGTTCTGCCTGAGCGTCGGCCTGCTAGATAAGGAACTGTTTGCCTGTCACCATATACTTACCTCGCGGAGCATACAGTCCCGGTATCTTGCTGCAGTGAAGCGAAGGGTCAAGGATGTCAGCACCCTTCCCTACCTTTATCCTGAACTGCTGTCGGAAACGCAGGATGTGTCAACAGAAACCGAGTTTCTGCATACAGGAACCCCGTTGATGTCAGCAGGAAGTACAGTAAATAAAAAAAAAGTAAATGATAAATCTTCACTGCGTTCAGATTTACTCTCTCCGTCGTCGTCGCCGCCGACAACGCGCGTTTATAAGAATGAAGAAAAGGGAATATTGTTATCAGGAACTGAGTTTCTGCATACAGAAACCCCGAAGATGCCGACAGGAAATGTCGATGTGGCAGACGCCGCAGGCCATCTGAAAAGACAGCGCGACTGGCTGCTGCAGATGCAGCAGCTGCATGGCATTCACGCTTCTGTCCTTGTCAACTGGCTGGATGTCTTCGTCAATGAATGTGCCTGCCGTGGCAAGACGGAACATGAGAGCATGAGCGATGTGATGCAGCATTTCAATGACTGGCTGAAAATCAAGGTCAGCCAGAGGAAGAAAGCATCCAAGAAGGGGGCCGGGGAGGTCTCTCCGCCTGACTATCAAAAACGGTGGACGATGTGCCTGGCCGAGCTGTGCCAGTCGGTATCTGCCGAGGAAGCGAGCAAGACCTATAGCCTGATGAGGTATGAGACCTACAGCCCGAAAGAGAGATACCTGCTTGTCCAGGTTCCCTCCAGCGAGGTTTATGAACGGCTGGAGAAGGATTGCATTAAAACGCTGACAAAGTTCGTACACAAGTATTTCGGGAGTTGTCAGCTGAAATACCGGATTACGGGAAATGAATGATTGGCAAGTCCTGTTGGTTTTTATTGTCATGACAACATACCGTAATCTGGTGCAAAGCAAAACAATTTTGGCAAATAGCAAGAGTTTTTTCCAAAATTGTTACTATTTTAGCAAGAGAATATATTAAGCATTGATAATCAACAACTTATACATTAAACGGTAGAGAGGTGGATTGAGGGTTGGACAATGTCAGAAATAAGGAGGCAAAATTAACGTATTTAACCTTTGTTTTATTCAAATGCATAATATTATTTCCCAAAAGCCTCCCCAATTTTCTTCAGCCCAGCTTCCATTAAAGGTTTCATCGTCTTTCCTAATTCCAATGTCACCTCCTCAAATCTATGCAGCCGGTCAATCGTGTCTGACCAACCAACACCTTCCAACACTTCCATTTGCTTCATGAAGTCATGTTCTCGATGTGCCCCTGCGTTATGCCGTATCTCAGAAAGCACAGGTTTCTCCTGTTTAAAGAAATCTGCCAGTTTCTTCCTGGCAATTCTGGTCTTGGCCAACGCAGCCTCCGACAACAACCTTTGGGCTATATCTTGATACTTCTTTCCTGTAAGTTCATTCAAATCTTCACACCATTCATACATCATCACAGAAGCATCAACAG
>CAMJDL010000048.1 GCA_946404405.1 uncultured Prevotella sp. | reverse complement strand
CAATCAGGTCGGCAATCTTCTGACCACGAAGCATCGGGTCGAAGGCACCTACCAGTGAGAGTCCCATCGGACGCATCTTCATGCGGTATGGGCTCTTGTCGCCACGAGAGTCGAGATATACGCCAAACTCACCAGCCACACCCTCAACAGAGTAGTACCACTGTCCCTCTGGGCACTTGATGATAGGCTTCTGCTTCACATAGAAGTCACCCTCAGGGATGTTGTCGATGAGCTGCTCGATGATGTTCAGGCTCTGGTACATCTCGTTGATGTGAACGAGGTAGCGGTCCATAGAGTCGCAACCAGTCAGTGTGCACTGCTCCCACTCTACCTTGTCGTACATGTCGTATGGGTGGTTCTTACGAACATCGTTCTTCCAACCCGAAGCACGTCCGGCAGGACCGGTAACAGCGTAGTTGATACAATCCTCGAGACTCATCGGACCACAGTTCTCCAAACGGTTGTGGGTAATGATGTTATCGCCGAAGATGTCCATATACTCCTGAATCATTGGACGCAGATACTTAACCAGATCCTTACAGTTCTTTACGAAGTTAGGATCGATGTCGTCCTGCAGACCACCTATTCTATAATAGTTCTGAATCAGACGTCCACCAGTAGTCTCCTCCATGCAGTTCAGCACGTGCTCTCTGTCGCGCATACCGTAAAGCATACCTGTAAGAGCACCCAAGTCCTGTGCAACACAAGAGGTGTACAGCAGGTGAGAGTCAAGACGCTGAAGCTCATCCATAATGGTACGGATGTACTTGATGCGGTCTGTAAGTTCAACCTCCATAGCCTCCTCGATAACACCAACCAAAGCGTGGCGGTGCTGCATAGCACCCAGATAGTTCAGACGGTCGGTAAGCGCCAGAGTCTGAGGATAGGTCATGCCCTCCCACATCTTTTCTATTGCACGGTGGATATATCCAAGGTGCGGATAGATGCGCTTAACGGTCTCGCCGTCGAGCACTGTCTGCAGACGGAGCACACCGTGGGTTGCTGGGTGTTGAGGACCAATATTGATTACATAGTCGTCGCTGCTGAACAGTTTGTTCTGCTTGCTCTGCAGGTTACCGTCCTTGTCCAGATAGAACTCCAAACCGTAGTCGGGCTCTACATCGTCCTCGAGTGTATACTTATCGTTGAACTCCCAGTCCTTACGGAAAGGATAGCCCTTGAAATCACTACGCAGGAACAAACGACGCATATCGGGATGACCAAGGAATACTATTCCGTAGAAATCGTAAACCTCGCGCTCCAACAAATCAGCTACACGCCAGATGTTAGATACAGTTGGCAGATAAGCTACCATCTGACCCTCCATAGCACTTGTACCGTTTGATGACATGCCATCGCCGCAAATCTGCTGTTTAGCAATCATCTTAACACTGCAACGCTCGTGAGTATTTGTATTCTCAAGGATATATACGCAGCCGAGGCCTTCTTCAGCTCCAAAGTCCTCACCTACTATGGTGACAAGATAGTCAAAGCCCTTCTTGTCCTTCAAGTTCTGCATCTCCTGTGCAAACTTGTCAAAATCGAATGATAAGAACTCTAACTTCATGCCTTCTCCTCCTCTACTTTAGCTGCTTCCTGAGCAGACTTGACCTCTGGTCGAACCTGCTCTCGCTCGGCAGAGTTGATGCAAGCATCACTCTGCTCTTGCTTACTCGCAGTTTTCATTTCTTCTACAAACTCCTGAGGAACATCTGTGATAACCATTGGCTCACGTCGGTGATCGTTGTGCTTCTGGCGGAATGTCAGCTCCTCGTTAGATACTCCAAGCTCGCGCTCCTCAGCGGTCTGCTTGTGGTTAGCACCTCCAAAGAATTTCTCAATCTTCACCTTACGCTGAAGCTGCATCATGCCGTACATGATAGCCTCTGGGCGTGGAGGACAACCAGGAATAAACACGTCAACAGGTACGATCTCCTCGATACCCTTAACCACATGGTAGCTAGACTTGAAAGGTCCACCGCTGATGGCGCAACCACCTACGGCAATCACATACTTAGGCTCAGCCATCTCATCGTACAGACGCTTCAGTGCAGGAGCCATCTTGTGTGTAATGGTACCAGCACACATAATAAGGTCGGCCTGACGTGGAGAGTTACGTGTTACCTCGAAACCAAAGCGAGCAAAGTCATAACGGGCACAACCGCAGGCCATAAACTCAATACCACAGCAACTTGTGGCAAAGGTGAGTGACCAGAGTGAGTTGCTTCGTCCCCAGTTAATCAACTGGTCGAGCGAGCCCGTAACCACATTGACTCCCCCCTCATGGAGTTCGTCAACAATCTTCTCCAACGATGAGTTATCGTTCCACTCCTCGTAGGGAATACTCTTGATGTGCGGCTTTCTTACTTCCATTCCAAGTCTCCTTTCCGCCAAGCATAAGCCAAGCCTAATACCAGAACTACCAAGAAGAAACCGATGCTAAGCAAAGCCATCGCACCGAACTCCTTCACGACTACAGCCCATGGATACAGAAACACAGTTTCCACATCAAACATGAGGAACAAGATGGCAAAAAGATAGAATCCCACCGAAACTGGAAGCCACGAACTGCCTCGCGTGGGGATACCACTCTCATACGGCTCACCCTTCACCTTCGCATAAGACCGAGGTCCTATCAGTTTGGCTACTACGTAGGCCGCTACCACCAATGTCAAAGCCGTCACCAAGACGGTAATTAACAAAGTAAAGTTCATAAAAATGTTTTAATATTATTATATTGAATTCAATTTGGCTGCAAAGGTACAAAAAATAAATGAGAAATGAGAAATGAGAAATGAGAAATTTACGATAGCCCTGTAAAAATATTCATTTTTCATTCCTTTGCAGGAAAAATAAAAGCCACCGCCCTTTATGAGCAGTGGCTTATATCATTTAGCCTTGGGAAATGCCTCTTCAGATAACTCCTTAAAGAAGTCGTGTTGCAAGATAACGCTTATTCTCATTAACAAGCGAGCATCCAAGCTCTTTCGCTTAAAAATGTTATATACGTTTGTTCGCTCACAGGGAATTTGCGTTGCCAACCATGCAGCAGACTTACCCTGTTTTCTCAAAATCTCTTCAATGTGCTTGCCAATATTCATACGCTTCCAGTCTTGATTTAGTCCTGTTATGTTGTTATCGGCTGCAAAGGTATGAAATAAATCTCAATATATCAGCACATTATTGTCGAAATGTTTTCTAATCACAAATTTATTTTTCTAATACTCGTCAGATAACGCTAATATGAAGCATCGACACCCTTTTCGTGATACGTAACAAGACCCTCCATCGGACTTTGCAGCGTATGACCTACATGGAAACCTTCTGCCTCAGCAGCCTGGATCAGCTGGTCGCGATAAATAAAGGCCATAGAACCAACAAAATGTACAGGTAACTCCGGGTGTTGGTAAGGCACAATATTACAACGGAAGAACTGACGGAAATTCTGAACCACCAAGTCACAAAGCAAAGGATTATCGATATGCTCTTTAATATATAAAGAGGTGGTGGCCAAGAAACGGTTAGGCATTGGTTCCCTATATACCTTATTAATAATATCAGCCTGCGTCAGTTTCTGTTTCTTAAGATATTCATCGCGAATGTCTGCAAACTTTGGGTTCTTGAAAATGGCATTCATAAACAAACGACCAAGCACCGAACCGCTTCCCTCATCACCCAGGATATAGCCTAGGGCTGGTGTGTTCTGCACGATGTCTTTACCATCATACAGGCAGCTATTTGCTCCGGTACCCAGAATACAGGCAATACCTGGCTCATACTGGCAGAGTGCACGGGCTGCTGCTGTCAAGTCGCTATGTACCTCGATGTTCTGCGGTGAGAAGACCTCGCTCAGTATCTGCTTCATCATGGGCACATGAGCTGGTGTACAGCCACTGCCATAAAAGAATACGCTGATCTGCGACAAGAGCGAGCCTTCCAGCACTTTAGAATTGATGAGTGCCGCGCGTGGGAATGTGGAAAGTTGTGACATTAGTTCACGAGCCAGTATCTGACGAATCTCGTCTGGTGTCTGATGGATAGGCGTAATGCCTTGACTCTGAAAAGTGGCTATGACATCCCATCTCATGGGGTGTGGCGAATGGATAAGAGTCCAATCGGTTTTAGTGCTTCCGCTGTCTGCTATTAGTATCATGACGTAAAATTTTTCTGCAAAGATACAAAAATAAAGTGAAAAGTGAATAGCGAATAGTGAAAAAATTGTTATCTTTGCACGCAAATTTTGATAAATGACGATGAGAAAAGCATTTCTAACCATATTATTGGCACTGCTGACCATTCTACAAGGCCATGCGGTTTTGAAGGAGAAAGACCTGCCCCAAACATTGCAGATACTACGTACTGAGCTCACTAATTACCATCGTGAGTTGTCCGTACAGATAGAGCGTAACCGCGAGCAAAGCGAAATGGTGCGCAATCAGTTGATAGATATCATGAAGAGTTCTAACCAGAACTCGCTGATGCTCTATTCACAGAAGCAGGACTACGTATTTGACCTCACCTATGCCTGTCATGAGGCTACTGAGCAATATCACAATTTCCAGCGCAAGCAGTTGCCTTTCAAAACATTTCTCAGTAAGGCCGAAACGGATATAGCACGGTATGACTCGCTCATCGGTGCTCTGCGTGCTATGCCAGTTACGATGCTTGACCGTCAAGGGCAGATTGACCGTAACGTTTGTCTGACCCTGGCCACCAACATCCGAAATTCGTTGGATGACAATCGTGCAATTATGCAAGACTACATCCACTACTACGACATGACGGAGCAACGGCTCTCCCACCTTAACGATTATGCGCAGAAGCGCTATAACGATATACAGACCAGTATTTTCCGCAATGGAAGCGACACTTATTTCGATATTTTAGCCCACTGGAAAAAGTATTGGAATACGATGGTTGAGACGGTACGTAAGAAATATCAGCCCAACAATGAGTCTCAGTGGGACAGCCGTTGGATATTCGGACTACTCATCTCCATCATATTCTATGCCATTATCGCGTCGGCACTCAACTTCGCAGGTATACGCTATGTAGTACCCAAGCGAATGCGAACGGAGGAGTTCATGAAGAAGCGCACCTGTATCACACTGGCCACCACCACCATCACTTTTGCCATCATTTTAGGATTAGCGATGGCCCTTACCAAACAGAACTTCGTCATCATGGCGTCAAATCTGCTGGTCAATTACGCATGGCTATTGGGTGTCATCCTTATCTCGCTGCTGTTACGTGTCAGCGGTGATCAAATCAAGAGTGCCTTCCACATTTACACACCACTCATTACTATGGGATTCATCGTATTTGCTTTCCGCATTATTTTGATTCCCAACGAGTTGGTAAATATGTTATTCCCCCCAGTTTTGCTTATTTGTTGTCTGTGGCAATGGAACGTCATAGGCCGTCACAACCAAAACATTCCACGTTCTGATATGTTCTACACGTACATATCGCTCGTGGTGTTTATTGTATCAGTGGTATGTTCATGGTGGGGTTACACGTTGTTGGCCGTGCAGATACTCATCTGGTGGATTATGCAACTTACCTGCACGCTTACCATTACCTGTGTCAGCTTGTACATTAAGCGCTATGGTATGCGCCACCGCTACAACGAGAAGCCCATTACCAAGACGTGGGCCTACTATTTGGCCTACCAGGTATTGTTGCCAATCTCTGTGGTATGCTCCGTCATGGTCAGCATCTACTGGGCTGCCGATGTCTTCAACCTGAGCGACCTGTGCTGGAGCGTTTTCAAGTCTAACTTCGTCAACTTCCAAAACTTCAAGCTCAGTATCTTCACCATTGCGTTGGTCATCAGCCTTTGGTTTGTCTTTGCCTACGTCAACCGTACACTGCTCAAACTGATGCGCATGCACTACGAAATCAAGGATCCCAGCACTGCTGCCAGTCGCGAGGTCATGGGCAAGAACGTAGTACAGGTCATCGTATGGGGTGCATGGTTCCTCATTACCATGAAGATTATGAACATCTCGATGGAATGGCTCTTGGTAGTCACTGGCGGACTGTCTACTGGTATCGGTTTTGCATCGAAGGACATCATCGAAAATATCTACTACGGCATCACGCTGATGGCTGGTCGCATCAAGGTTGGCGATTGGATACAGGTAGACGGCACAATGGGTAAGGTGACCAGTATCAGCTACACTTCCACTGTCGTCGAGTCACTCTATGGCGAAATCATCACTTTCCAGAACTCACAGTTGTTCTCCAAGAATTATAAGAACCTGACACGCAACCACGGCTACGTGCTTCAAGTAGTACCCTATGGTGTGGCTTACGGTACGAACCTGCAACAGACGATGGAGCTTGTCGATGCGGCAGTCAATGGCATGAAACACAAATGGATGGATCCCTCAAAGAAAGTCAAGTCCGTGGTTGGCGAACTGGCCGATTCGGGCATCAACTTCAAGATGTTCGTTTGGGCCGATGCCGTCAAGAAATCGTATGTTGTCAGCGACGTACTGAACACCATCTACGACACGCTTAACCAGCATGGAATTGAGATTCCATTCCCACAACAGGACGTGCATATCAAGAACTGAATTCCCCAAAAGACATGAGACTGCTGATATCGTTTCTGTTCATTGCTTGCCAATTCGCAGTAAGTCATACGTGGGCACAGACAACGTTGCTCGACAAGGCTGACAGCCTATATGCTATCCAACAGTATAAGGAAGCTTTAGAGACTGCCAAGCAGGCGCTGCCACAATGTAAGGGAAAGGATACAGAAGCTGACTGTCTCAACCTGTTAGCCATTATCAATGTTCGTCTATCCGACTACGACGAGGCAGCACGCTATGCCAAACAGTGTTATGCGCTGGACGAGAAAACTGGTGACCCTGATATCATGTCGTCGAGTCTGAACACACTGGCAGCCATCTATATGGGGGCAAATCAGGAAAATGAGGCCGAAAAGTATGTACTAAAAGGCATCGAGATGGCTGAAAAAGCCAATAATCCAAATCGTATGGCTATCTTGCAGGCTATGGCCTCAGAGGTATATCACGCCCAAGGTAATGACAACAAAGCCTTAACCTATATCGAGAAAGCTTACGAGATTGACAAGGCTCAGGGCAACGAGGGACGTGCAATGGTTCGATTAGCCCAAAAGGCCTCAGTTCTCATTGGTCTGCATGACTACAAGCAGGCCGAGCAGGTACTTAAAGAGGTTATTCCCTTCCTGCGCAAGACGGACGACCGCCAGTCGTTGGGCATCGCCTGCAACAAAATGGGCATGGCGCAATACAACCTAAAACACGAGGCAGAGGCCATCAAATATTATCGCGAGGCAGCAGACATCTTCATGGCGTTAGGAGACCCTTATAATGAAGTACACACACGCAAGGGACTCTACGAGGCCCTATGGAAGACGGATCCCGAAGAGGCTAAGCGTCAGATGGACCGTTTCACCAGTCTGAAAGACTCGATATACAGCAATACGACTGCCGAACGTCTGGCAAAATACAATGCTGAATTCGGTAACGACTGGCTACAGATTGAGAATCACGAACAGCGTCGCGCCAAGTTGTGGGCCATCGTGGCTGCCATCATAGCTATCATGGCTGCTGTAGTCATCTGGTACTTGATGCGTCGTCGTCAACAACATGAAAAGCACCTAAATATGGAACTGTCTGAACGCATTAGAGAGTTGCGCGAGAAATACGACATTCTGAACGAACAGTACGACAACGCAATTGCCACCAGCAAACAGATTGATAGCGAAGAACTAAGTGCTGGCGACCGTCAATTCCTGGAGAACACCACCACTATTGTCAATGAGTTGATGCAGTCCGGTCAGATTGATGCCAACCATGTGGCAGAGCGCCTGAACATGAGTCTGTTCCAATTCCGCCAGCGTTTGACAGCCATCACAGACGAAACACCTCAGTCGTTTATCCAAAATATCCGCATGCGTCGCGCCTGCCACCTGTTGGACAACCATCCGGAGATGAATATTTCGGAAGTAGCATTGCTTTGCGCCTACAACGATACCCCCAATTTCACACGTGCTTTTAAGAAGAATTTCGGTCTCACCCCTACGCAATATCTCGATAAAAAGGGCGATATTACACGATAAAAGGGCAAAATCACACGAAATGATAAGTAAAATTGATGAAATGATAACGGTCTATTGATTTTTATGTCGTACCTTTGCAGCGTAAAAATCATCAATCATGGCAAAGACCATTTATCAAGAATCCGCAATGGAATATGCCAAGGCATACTTGGAACAACTGCTCGACTTGGAGGACTACGTAGGCCAACGAGTTGAAGAGAAGCTAAGAAGTATGGTTCAGGATGAGGTTAGAAAATATATAAAACAATAAACTTTAAACATTATATAATAATTAAGGTATAGAAGAGATTATTCATTATACAAATAAATATTAATCATTAAAACATTTAAACAAAATGAAGAAAGTATTATTCAGTTTTGCCATCCTGGCTGTAGCCGCCATGATGACAGCATGTGGAAACAAGTCGGCTCAGAATGCCGAGGGCACAAGCGAAAACGCAGAGGCCAACGACGACAGTCCTGCCATGCGACTGCTTAACAGCGTACCCTTCACCGAGGAGGGCCTGGTGAGCATGGTGACGACACCTGAGAAAGGAACGCTGACCCCCGAGGAGTATGAAGCCATGTATCTGGCTTATTCGAAGGTCAACATCAACGAGAATACCATGGAACTCGAGAAAAACTTCGTCAGCAAGGCCCGCAATACAGCCTTCAAGAACCGCAAGAATCCGGAAAACTATAAAGATATCCTCAAGAAGCTCATGAGCAACGCGTCGCCACAAGTGCGCGGTCAGGCTATTACGGCTGCCACGGGCAAACTGTTTGGAGCCAAGAACAGTGAGATTGCTAACGATCTCAGCGCACTCCAGAACGAGCAACATCCCTACGTCCTCAAATGTGGTGTCGAAGCACTGTCCAACGAGTTGAAGGATCCTGAGGTGGCCAAGTTCGTGCTAGCTCTGGTCGATAATGAGAGCCCGTTCGTTCGCCGCAAGGTAGCCATTGCCGTAGGCAACAGCTGGAGCAAGGGTGTTGACGGTGTAAAGGATGCTGCCCTGAAGCTGATGGCTGATAAGGATGAAAATACCCGCAAGCTGATTCTCAGCGGTGTAGGCAAACTGGCCGACGACTCCTTCGTGCCTGAGTTGGTAAAGGTGCTTAACGACCCTGCACAGGAGAAATTCCACGGTGACGCTATTCGCGGTCTGAGCACTATGTGGCTTGACTACCCCTTCCATAAGAACACCAGCAAGGCTGCCTATGATGCCACGTTGAACTATTACAAAAAGAAACCTCGCACCGACAAGGTTCCTTCATGGGCAGGTATTTCTGCTTTCAGCACTGTGGCTGAGAAGGAGATTGGTGCCTGGAAGGCAAAGGCTACCTACTTCAAGCCTGCTGAGTTTGCAAAGGTTTTGACCGATGTCGTCAACGACCCCGCTGTAAGCTGGCTCGCAGCAGGACCTGCCGCCAAGGCCATCAAGGGGCTGTGTTCTAAAGCCGATGCGGAAAATCTGAAGAAGACTGTTGAGGCCAACACAAGCCTGAAGCAACAGAAGCAGATGCTCGAAGCTATCGAAAGGGAACTGAAATAATATAGCAAAAAATAACATTAAATATCATTCATAAAAGTACAATGAAAAAGAATCAGATGATTGCAAAGACCCTCGTGGTTTCAATGTTCCTCTTGGGAGGCGCAGTAAGTGCTAACGCTCAGTTCGGCAGTCTGAAAGGACTGGCTAAAAAAGCAAAGGATGCCGCCAAAGACAAAGTAGAACAAAAGGTGGAAAACACCAAGAACAACGCTGTTAATCAGGCCAGCGAAGCTGCAGGTCTTCCTTCAGACAACGGTCATGATGCCTCCAAGGTCGTTTGGCGCTGGAAGGGCAAGGAGAGCGAGCTGGGCGAGGAATGGGCTAACAACTTCGTGTTCAATGGTGACCGCAAGTCTTCAGCCTATAAGGTACAGGTAGGCGCTCACATGAAAATTTTCAATGAGATACTGCCCAAGTTAGGTTCTACCACAGCCTATGGATTGTTAGACTACGTCACCTTTGGTCCCAACAAGAAGACCGCAGTTCCCATTGACGAGGTTCCACGTTATGCATGGACGAAGGCTTTTGTCGACAATCCTACGCTCGACAACTTCAAGGTGTTCGCTATGGTACTGCTTTACAACAGTCCTACGTACATGGTTTATCTTGAATACTTGATGAACGACAAATCTACTGGTGTTGTCAATTCCCAGAAGGGTTGGATGCTGCCCTGGCCGTCAGAGTCCGCTATGCGTTCAGAGCGTGACGCCCGTGAGGACTATGCCTTCGAGCTGGCTAAGAAGAAGATTGCGCTGAAGGACATCTGCGAGTACACTTGCATGCAGTATCAGCGAGCCGAAGCAGCCTTAGAGCAGGGCTCAGCCAGTTTGGCCCACGGCTATTTCCTGGCCGAGGAGCTGAAAAAGCACATGATTGAGGAGCACCCAGACTACAACGCTTCTGCCGACTGTGTTCGTCAGGTCAACCTCTTGGCATCAAAATGGGAGGCTAACAACCGTGAAATGTACCGCAACATGATTGACATCTGTGGCGTCAACAACATGAAGCCCGTCGATATGCCTAAGGGGGTCAACGTCAGTGCCGACATCAAGAGCAATGGCGATGCTGCTGCCAAGAAGTGGGCTCAGGCAGCCAATCTGGAGTATGTCAAGACCATCTATCTTGAGAGCAAGTGGCATGAGTTCAAGAATCCCAAATACCCCTACAATGTAACTCACCACGCCCTGAAGACCGCTGTTATCGGCAAGAAGGGTGGCAAGTATGTGATGATGAACATGGACTTACAGAAGACGGTGAAGGGTCAGTGGGGCATGAGCGTAGGTCTTGGTGCCAAGCTGACACCCGTGAACTACAAATAATCGACATACCATTAACAGCTCCGAATGGAGATATAGGGATTTCCCCCAATGAGTTTAGGGGAAATCCTTTTTTTATGCCCCACAATCTGCCTATCTTTGCAGCGAGAAAAGATAATTAGGATTGTTGAACATTAAAAAAATACGATTATGAAAAAAATGATGATAGCCCTGACAATGATGCTGCTGACTGCAGCTACGGGCAAGGCAATGAGTTACGAGCAGGCACGCAACGAGGCCCTGTTCCTGACAGACAAGATGGCTTATGAGCTGAACCTGACTGACGAACAGTATGAGGCTGCTTACGAAATCAACCTCGACTATCTGATGGGGGTGACGAGCCGTGACGATGTAAATGGTGTATATTGGGAGCGTCGTAACCTTGACTTGAGCTATATCCTGTTGGACTGGCAGTGGAATGCCTTCTGTGCAGCCTCCTACTTCTATCGTCCACTCTACTGGCTTGATGGGTTTTGGCACTTCGCCGTCTATGCACGCTATCCGCATCGCGACTATTTCTTCTTCGGACGTCCCGTATTCTATGCTACATATCGTGGCAGTCACGCTTGGCACGTAGTAGGCGGACGCGGCTATTATCACAGCCATCGCGACCACTTCCGTCCCACTCATTCTGCCGGACGTTCACACTTTGGTATGTTGGATCGTTGGAATCGCGGTGACTTCAACAACGGACGTCATCACAATTCTCGTCCAGGAATGGGTAATGCGCATCATGGCGGTCCTCGCAGCAGTTCGACACAAAGTACTGTAAACCGTCCGAACAACCACTCTGAGCATTCTGGACACATTGGACGTACTACATATGACAACAACTCGAATCGTCCGAATGTTTCAAACCATTCTAATCACTCGTCGGCAAATGCTGGAGGTTCGGTTGGCAGAAGCCACAGTGGTAATGGTAGCAGCCATAGCAGTGGGTCATTCAGCAGAAGCAACAGCGGCAGCGGTAGCAGCCATAGCAGTGGTTCATTCAGCAGAAGCAACAGTAGCGGTGGTAGCAGTCACAGCAGCGGAAGCTTCAGTAGAAGCAGTGGTGGCAGTAGCCACAGCAGCAGTGCAGGTCGCAGTAGTGGCGGAGGCCGTAGCTTCGGCGGACGTCGATAATACTCGCACCTCAGCATTCATCATACGCTGTACCTCACGCATCGGACACTGAGCATAGACAGCTAAGATAGCTTTGTTAACGATACCATGACCAACGGCCACCACCCGGTTATCCGGGTAGGTGGTCGTTATATATTGCAGAAAGGCGAGCGCACGATGAAGCAATGCCTCCTCACTCTCAATATCGTCAGGCCACGTCTCTCCACGAAGGTCGGGGATATAGCGTCCAGTAAAACTACCCCAGTCGCGTTCACGCAGCAGTTCGGTAGTTTTGACGACTAAATTGTGAGGCGCGGCAATGATTTCCGCCGTTTGAATGGCGCGGCGCAAATCACTGGCCACGACAGCATCAATGGGTTCAGCAGACAAGCGTTCGGCCACCTGCCAAGCCTGTTCCCTACCCTTCTCGTTGAGGTCGCCCTGTGTCTGACCTTGCATGATCTGACGGGCATTATCGACTGTTTCTCCGTGTCGTACTAATAAAATTGTTGTCATTTGCGTGCAAAGTTACGAAAAATTTCGTAACTTTGCAGCGTATTTGCTAAAATAAAACCATTATGAAACTATTTCAGAGTTCAATTTTCAGAGCAATGTGTGCCATCGTAGTCGGCATACTGCTCATCAAGTTTCCGAAAGACGGTGTCACTTGGCTCACGGTGGCTATTGGTGTACTGTTCCTGATATCGGGCATCATAGCCGTAATAGCTTATATGAATGCACGCAAGCATGCTTCAGAATATACTATTATGGACAATCAGGGGCGTGTGATTCGTGGCGGACAGCCCACCTTCCCCATCGTTGGAGCAGGCAGTATCATTCTCGGACTGACGCTCGCTCTAACCCCAGGCATCTTCATCAACGGTCTGATGTATATTCTGGGGGCCATCATGATATTGGGCGGTCTTAACCTACTTATCAGCCTAATTTCCGCACGCAGGTTTGGGGTTATCCATTGGGGATTCTGGATAGCACCATCGCTAATTCTGCTGACAGGTCTGTTTGTCATTCTGAAACCAATGGAGTCAGCCGAAATGCCTCTGCTCATTCTGGGGTGGTGTTCACTGCTCTATGGTGTGACGGAACTGGTCAATGCCCTTAAGATTCACAGCATCCGCAAGGCAGCTAACAAACAGGCAGAAGAAATGGAACGCCAGCGAAAGTTAAACGAGGAAGCTGTGGCAGAGGAGATAGAATCGAAGATTGAAGAAAACGCTCCCGCGGAGAACCGCGAGAGCGAAGAGGATTACCCTGACTTTATTGGATAGACAGCTTACACGTTGGTAACGATTCCTTCGATGTAGGTTCGAAGGATATGAATGCCGGTCTTATTATCACCGCCAGACGGGATGATAAGGTCGGCATACTTCTTGGTAGGCTCGATAAACTGCTCGTGCATAGGTTTCAAAACTTTCTCATAACGGTCGAGCACCTGATCGACAGTACGGCCACGCTCCACCACATCACGGCGGATATTTCGAATAAGTCGCACGTCGGCATCAGTATCCACGAATATCTTCAAGTCCATCATGTCGCGCAGTTTCTTATAGTGCAGCGTCATAATACCTTCCAGAATGATAACAGGCTTCGGTTCTACGTGCACTGTCTCAGGCAGACGGTTGGAGATGATATACGAATAAGTAGGCTGCTCAATAGCCTGACCATTCTTCAGCATCTTGATCTGTTCAGTCAACAGCTTCCAGTCGAAAGCATCGGGGTGGTCGAAGTTGATAGCCTTACGTTCCTCGTCTGTCATACCCGTCGTATCGTTATAATACGAGTCGAGGGGAACAATGGCTGCACAATGAGGGGGCAGTGCCTGAGCAATTTTCTTAACGACGGTAGTCTTGCCAGAACCAGTACCGCCTGCAATTCCAATAATAGTCATTTATTTACTTTTTCACTAATCACTATTCACTTTATTTAGCCTCTTTTACTAAATAGACCAATGTTGGCAGGTGGTCGCTATAGCCATCAAGCCATACGCCTCCAGCATGCGTACGCAGGGTATTGCCCTTATATCTGCCATCCTGTTGGAACAGATAGTCACGACGGAATATCTGAGGCTGGAAAAGTGTCAGCGTCTTGTATTCCTTCTTACCCTTAACGTCGAGCAGGTTACGCGACAGGATAATCTGGTCGAACAGGTTCCATGCGTTGTTATACATCAGCGTACCCGTGCCACTGTCATGTATCTTCCAGAAAGGATTGTATAAGCCACCCTCCTCTACTTCGCTCATCTCACGGCGCGCACCAAGTGCCACAGACATAGACTTGTCGCGTGGGTCGTCGTTCATATCACCCATAATGAAGAGCTTCACGTTAGGATCATCCTTCTGTAGTGAGTCTTTCACCACACGAATCTGCTCACCACCCAATTCACGATAGTAAGAGTCGGCACCACGTGAAGGCAGGTGATTAACGATAACAGTTACGTGTTCACCAGCCAACGTACCACTGACTACGAGGAATCCACGAGTAGCACGTCCCTTCTCAATGTCCTCCTGCTTCTTATATATATAAGGTACAAGTTTGACATTGCGGATTGTAAACTGCGAAGGATTGTAAATCAGGGCACAGTCGACACCACGCTGGTCAGGACCTTCGATATGGACAAACTGATAGTTGCGAGCCTTCAGTGGTTCTTGATTGCAGAGGTCTTCCATACAACGGGCATTCTCGACCTCACTGACACCAATAACCGCACAACCATACGGCAACCTGTCGGTGCCCATCTCAGCCAACACGCGAGCCATGTTGCGCAACTTGTGGGTGTACTTCATCTCCGTCCACTTATTACGTCCGTCGGGCAGATATTCATAGTCGTTATGCCCTTCATCGTGCTGCGTGTCGAAGAGGTTCTCCAGGTTATAAAAACCAATTGCATAGGCATTGAGCTTGCGCTCCTGAGCCTGTACGTTCATCGTTCCTACCAGGAACATGACGCTGATAATAGCCAGTAACTTTTTCATATAGTCTCAGATTTATGTTGCGAAGATAGTGACTTTTTTTGAAATTATCGCATTTTTTTGAAAAAAAGTTGCGAAAAAAATACTTTTTTTGCATTTTATTCATTATCTTTGCAGCATATAATTGATTTCAATGACTAAAAATTAATCCTTATGAAGAAAAAGCTGAAATTAATTGTGATGGCTCTTTGCCTCGCTCCAATGGCTTTTGCCCAGACTGATGACACAAAACAGCAAGAGCAGAACACCATTGCAGACGAACAGGCCTTCACCTTCACGGAAGCTCAACTGGGTGAAGACGATGACATGTCGCAGAACGTGAGCATCATCTCGTCGAACCAGAACATCTACGCCTCAAAGGTGGGATTTGCGTTCAGCCCTGTGCGTTTCCGCTACCGTGCTTTTAACCAAAAGTACAATGAGATCTACATTAACGGTGTGCAGATGAACGACATGGAGAGCGGTCAGTTCCGTTTCTCACTGATTGGTGGTTTGAATCGTGTCACGAACAACAGCAGGGAGGCTTCTCTGCCGTTCGAGGCTACCAACTATGCAATGTCGGCTATGGGTGGTTCGAATAACTACGACTTCCGCCCCAGTCACATGCGCACAGGTCAGCACGCCTCTATAGCTGGCGCCAATCGCAACTACACCCTACGTGGAGTCTATGCCTACAACAGCGGTCTGCGCCCTGACGGGTGGGCATTCTCTGCCAATGTCACCTATCGTTGGGCCAACATGGAGACATCCTACATCGAGGGTACTTTCTACAACTCGCTCTCCTACTATTTTGGAGCCGAGAAGAAGTTGAACGACAATCATGCCATATCGCTCGTCACATGGGGTAACCCCACAGAGCGTGCTGGACAGGGTGCCTCGACAGACGAAATGTACTGGCTGGCCAACAACCGTTACTACAACCCCTACTGGGGCTACCAGAACGGCAAGAAGCGCAGTTCTCGTATCGTCAATGACTTCCAACCGAGCGTCATGTTCACGTGGGATTGGAACATCAACGAGACATCTAAGCTCACGACAGTCTTGTCAGGACGCTATTCTATATATAAGAACACGCGTCTGAACTATAATGATGTAGAGAAGCCACAAGCCGACTACTGGAAGAATATGCCGTCAAGCTACTACGATGTATGGTACAGCGACGACAAGTCCGGACGTACCGAAGCAGGCTATAATGATTTCTGGCGCGCCCGCGACTATATGATGAGCAGCAAGGCTCACCGCCAGCTGAACTTCGACCGCATGTACTATGCCAACCAGCAGATTGCCAAAAATGGCGGTGATGCTGTCTACTTCATTCAGGCTAAGCACAACGACAATCTGAATCTGGCACTGGCCTCCACCTTCAAGACGGAGTTAAGCAAAAACGCCATTTGGAACATGGGATTCCAGCTGGCCACCAACAAGGGTATGCACTATCAGACGATGGAAGACCTGCTGGGTGCTGAGAAATTCAGCAATCTGAACACCTACGCCATCAGCAAATATGCTGCTGGTGACGATCATATCTATTATGACCTAAACAACAAGAATGCCATCGTGAAGGAAGGCGACATTTTTGGTTACGACTACAACATTCTGGTTAACAAGGCACAGTTCTGGACATCGCTGCGCTACACCAAGGGGCGCCTGCACTCGTTCGTTGCAGGTCGTGTAGGTAGCGTTTCGATGCAACGCGACGGTAAGATGCTGAACGGTGTAGCAAATGCTACTGGCGTATCGTCATACGGCAAGAGCGGCACAGCCCGTTTCCTGGAAGGTGGCGGCAAGTTTGGTTTGGCTTATCTCTTTGCCAAAGGACAAACCATCACCCTTGGCTTAGGCTATGAAATGAAAGCTCCACAACCACAGAATGCCTTTATTTCGCCTGAGGTCAACAACGATTTCGTCTTCAATTTGAAGAACGAGAAGATATTCAGTTCAGAATTGGGTTATCAGTTTGAGAATTCTTGGTTGAAGGCTAACATCAACGGTTACTACAGCGCTCTAAGCGATGTCACCGAATGGCAAAACTTCTTCTACGACGACCTGAACTCGTTCTCTTACGTTTCTATGACAGGTATCAAGAAGGAATACTACGGTATAGAATGGGGCTTGAACGTCAAGTTGTCACCCTCGTTCAGCATCCGTACCATCGGTACTGTCAGCGAAGCCAAGAACACCAACAACGCGGACGTTGTCTACATGCACTCGACGGAGGGTACTTATCATAGCGATATAGTATATAATAAGAACATGCGCGAGAGCGGCACCCCACTCACAGCTATGGGACTGACGCTGAGCTATAGTGCCAAGGGTTGGTTCATCGACCTCTCGGGTAACTACTACGACCGCATCTACCTCTCCTACTCGCCCAGCTACCGCTACGGCGAAACATTGGAGAACCGCCAGAAGTCATACGAAAACAGCGGTATTGCTGCTGAGCAGGTGTTCGCCAAGAACGAGGCCGGCGACAAGGTGCTGTTAGGCGAGGCTATTGCTCAGGAGAAGGGCAAGGGCGGATTCATGCTCGACCTCTCTATTGGACGTAGCATCCGTATGAAGAAGGGCAACCTTTCTATCAACCTCTCGATTACCAACCTGCTGAACAACCAGAACATGGTGACAGGTGGTTACGAGCAGAGCCGAAGCAACTACTCGGTAAAGGACGATGGTACAGTGGGCAGTGCTCGCGTCTACAAGTTCAATCGCAACCCGATGAAGTTCTATGCTTATGGCATCAATGGTATGTTGAACATCGGTTATAATTTCTAACTCAATGCTTACGACTATGAAGACTAAGAAATATATTCTCTTCGCACTGGCAGTCTTAGGACTGACCACATCGTGCATGAAAGGCAGTTGGGATGCTCCTTCCGACGAGGTTGGTATGTCGGCCTATGGTAATCAGGACATCAAGGCTACCAACCTTAAGACCATTGCCGAGGTGAAGGCTCTCTTTGCCACTGAAATCAACGCTAGCTCCTTGAAGCAAGTTACACAGCCCATGCAAATCATGGGTATCGTGACAGGTAACGACGAGGGTGGCAATATTTACAACGCCCTTTATATACAAGACAACACTGGCGCCATCGCTATCAGCGTTGGGCAGGGTGGTCTCTATGGTCCTTTCTCCGTAGGTCAGACGGTACTCATCGAGTTGAATGGCCTCTACGTTGGCAGTTATCGCAAACAGCCACAGATTGGAACCATTTATATAAAAGAAGAGGGTGCCACACCACAAGTGGGACGTTTGACCCGCTATGAATGGCAGAATCATTACAAACTTGTGCCTGCAGTCGATGGACTGACCATTGCTCCTATCGAAGCGAAGTTCAACCTGAACAAACTCGACATCGATCAAGACTGTGCTAAGCTTATTACCCTTAGAGGTGTCACAATCGCTGAAGCTAATGGCACGGCAGTCTTTGCCCCCAGTAACGATCCATCAGTTCGACTAACAGCCAATTGCGCTAATCGCACTCTTGTAGGTGTCAGCGATGTATTATTACGTACCAGCACCTATGCCGATTTTGCCAATATTCCATTACCCACAGGCCGCGTAGACATTACGGGTGTAGCAACTCGCTTTGACAACGATTGGCAATTCTTAATGCGTACGTATAATGATATTCAGCCCACGACACTAGCAGATGACGATATTTCTCAAGGAGAAGAAACTATTGGAACCTTGGACATGCCCAAAAATGTAACTGAAGCTCTTGACCTTATCAATGCTTTAAGTGATGGTGGAAAGTCTAGACTTAATGCCTATGTCAAAGGAAAAGTTGTTAAAGTAACCACTAATGAAACTAATTTTGCTCAATACGGAAATCTAAACTACTACATTTCTGAAGACGGTAAAGACAAAAATACGATTCAAGTGTATTCTGGCGATGGACTTAATGGAGAGAAGTTCAAATCAATTAATGACATAAAGGCAGGCGATGAAGTAATTGTATTTGGCAAACTCTACAAGTATGTCAAAAATGACAAAGTAACTCCTGAGATTGACAAAGGCAACTATTTGGTTTCTCTTAATGGTAAAACAAAATAAATACTTATTCACGAATCAATAAAACTAAAACGATATGAAAAGATTAGCAAATTATCTGATTGCGATGGCCCTGATGGCCTTCACATTCACAAGCTGTGAGGATGTTCCCAATCCATTCGGACAGATTCTTCCTCCAAGTGGAGAAGAAGAGGCTGAAGTAGTTGATCCTGCAGGAAGTGGTACATTAGCAGATCCATTTAATGTTGCAGCAATTCAACAAGAAGCTGCAAAACTGGGCTCTGGTGAAACAAGTACTACAGATTATTATTTCGAAGGTATCATCTCAAATATTAAGTATTCATTTAGTACAGATTATGGAACTGCTACGTTCTATATCTCAGACACAGGTACAACAGAAGGCCAATTTTACATCTATAGTTGTCTTTTCTTAGGAAACAAAAGTTGGACAGATGGTAATACACAAATTAAAGAGGGAGATAAGGTAATTATCTGCGGCAAACTCACCAATTACAATGGCACATTAGAAACTGCAAGTAAGAAGGCCTATATTTATAAACTTAATGACAAGACAGAAGATGGTGGCAGTGGTGGCGACACACCTACCCCAACGGGAGACTATGGAACTAAAGAAGCTCCTCTAACAGTTGCCAAAGCTCTTGAGATTATCAATGGTTTGGAAGACAATGGAACTGTAAGTCCCGCATTTGTAAAGGGTAAGATATCAAAAATACAGTCATTCAACGATATGTATAAGAGCATTACTTACTATATTTCCGACGACGGAACAGACAACAATGCATTACAGGTATATAGCGGCAAGGGACTTGACGGTGCTGATTTCGCTGCGCAGACAGACCTTGAGACTGGCTGGACAGTTGTTGTCACTGGCGAATTGAAGAAATACGTCAACGCAAATACAGGAGCTGTAACCTTAGAAATCAATCAAAGCAGCCAAATAGTCTCATTGGACAAGACCTCTGGCAGTGGCAGCGACACACCTACTGAAGCCAAGGGCTCTGGCACAGAGAGTGATCCATATAACGTTGCTGCAATTGTACAGGAGGCAGGAAAGTTAGAACAAGGGAAAACTAGCGAAAAAGATGTATACTTCAAGGGAAAGATCTGTTCTATTAAGTATACTTTCAGTGCACAATACGGAACTGCCACCTTTAACGTATCTGATAATGGAGCCACAGGCGGTACAGAATTCACTTGTTACAGTGTTTACACCTTTGGTAATAAGCCATGGGTTGAGGGCAACACACAAGTTGCCGTAGGTGACGATGTCGTTATCTGTGGTAAAATAACCAATTACAACGGAACATTAGAAACTGCGAGCAAGAAAGCTTATATCGTATCTCTTAATGGTAAAAACGACAACACGAGTGGCGGTGGTGATGCTCAAGGTGGCGGTGATTCCCAAGGTAGCGGTGATCTTACCGTAGCAGCTTCAAGCCTTGGACTGGAAAACGGTGTAGAAGTAGGAACAAAGACTTTGAGCGATGGAACAACACTTGCATGTGATGGCGGTGGTAACTCAAATGCACCTAAGTACTATTCTGCTGGCAGTGGAACAGTCCGTATGTATCCGAGTAATACTATGACCCTCAATGCTGGAAGCAAAAAGATTGCTTCAGTCGAGATCGTATGTAATGAGTATAACGGAACACTTTACAATGCAAGTGGCAATGTCACAGCAACAAGTGGAACCAAAGCTGTTGACGGAGCAAGTGTTAAGTTCACTGGTATTAACTCCTCTACAGTAACAATTACCAATGTTGCTGAAGGTTCTGGCGCAACAACCCAAATACGCTGGGAGACTCTAAAGATTACTTATGCGAAGTAAAATCATGTAATGATACCATCAACGGCTGCAACCAACAAAGGCTTGCAGCCGTTTTTCATATTTCATCAGGAATGTTGTCCTTAATTATCCAAATTGTCGTCTAACTTATTTCTTTCGGAGTGATGGAAATTACTTTCGGAGTATCAGTAAGAAGACTGTGACAAACAAACATTCGCAGATACTATTATACCAAGATTTTTGCAAAAAAGGCTGACACGCTGACACAATGCCGATTGATAAAGGGTGTGCAGCCTACTAAAGGGTGACACGGGGTGACACAAGGGTGACACGCAACTTCAAACTGCAGCAAGTAAAACCCAGTCAAAACCGCCACTTAATGATGAATAACCCAAGGTTATTGTCTGAATTTTCACGAGAATTTGCAGCTTTACTTACGGTAAACTGCGACGAAACCGGTAGTAAACTCCTAAATTCTCTCGAAAATACCAATACCATCCACCTTCCAAAAGTTCTGAAGTCCCCTTGAACAAATGATTTTACCCCTACCTCTTCGCTTTTGTACCAATGCAAAATAGCCTGTAGCTGGTGCAATAATCACGCTGTCCGTACGTTATAGTAAATAATAATAAACAATATGGCAGAAGATATCTGCAATCAGTTATGAACAAAAAGATATAATAGCCAGTAGCTAACGAAATGTGTACTATGGATAAACTCTCAGCAGAACAGCGACACGCCAATATGGCGGCAATTCGGTCGAAGGACACAAAGCCTGAGATGATTGTGCGACGTGGACTGTGGAAAAGAGGATTCCGTTACAGGCTGAACCATAAGCGTTTGCCGGGACATCCGGACTTAGTACTAAGAAAATACAGGACGTGCATCTTTGTAAACGGATGTTTCTGGCACGGACACAACGTGGCGCTTACGCTAATGAATAGTGAAGAAGAAATCATGAATAGTAAGTGCTGCAAGATACCAAAGACAAACCGTGACTTCTGGGTGGCGAAGATTCGCAGGAACAAGGA
The DNA here is from genome assembly GCA_946404405.1 of uncultured Prevotella sp. Classification (GTDB taxonomy): domain Bacteria; phylum Bacteroidota; class Bacteroidia; order Bacteroidales; family Bacteroidaceae; genus Prevotella. Next base: position 377 of record CAMJDL010000048.1, on the reverse strand, counting down.
ACGGGATAAAAGGGACCAACGACAGTTGGCTGCTATGGGCTGGCACTGCATCAACGTGTGGGAGTGTGAGCTGACAGCAAAGAGACGGGAAGATACATTGGACTCTATAGCCTTCACCCTAAACCATATCTGGTTGCAGGATCATGGAGCAAAGGTTGTGCCCTATCCAAGGAAAGAGGAAGAGGACGGAAACTATTTGAAAGCTGCCGAGGAAGACGCAAAAACATAGGAATGTTTGGAGAGATGAAAGAAAAAACGGCAAAAGATTTGGTAGGTTGGAAAAAAAGTCGTACCTTTGCACCCGCTTTTATGCACATATAGTAAGTAACATATAATAATTAACAAGTAAAATGAAAAAAGGTATTCATCCAGAAAAC
>CAMJDL010000047.1 GCA_946404405.1 uncultured Prevotella sp. | reverse complement strand
TCGCCTCCGCCCCACTCCTTATTCGATACGATATGGAAAATCTTCATGCTGCAAAGATAACAAAAATAAAGGAGTTAAAGGAGTTAAAGGAGTTAAAGGGAGTTAAAAGACATCACTTTTCACTTTTCGCCATTCACTTTTCATTTATTTTGTGCTACCTTTGACACAAAATTATTATGGCATCCTACGATATAGAAACCCTCCATCAGCACATTCTGCAGATCCTGTTGTCTGTAGATCGTGTCTGTCGTGAGCACAACATCAAGTACTACTGTTGGGCAGGTACCATGCTGGGGGCTGTCCGTCACAAGGGCTTCATCCCCTGGGACGACGATATGGACATCTGTATGCCCCGTCCCGACTATGACCGCTTTATGATGCATGCCCATGAGTGGTTGCCTGCGCCCCTCGAAGCCCTGTGCATCGAGACCTCACCCACCTACCCTGGCGGTTTCGGGAAGATAGTGGACAGCAGCACCACCCTGATAGAACGTGCCCACAGCGACTACCTCGCCGGCATCTATATCGACGTGTTCCCCATCGACGGCATCTCAAAGAACAAGATGGCCCAGAAGTTGGCAGTAGTCCGTTACAAGGCCCTCGACAAACTGCTCTATTTCCTCCATCGCGACCCCTATAAGCACGGACATGGTCCCAGTTCGTGGCCTGTGCTGCTCATCCAAAAGCTTTTCACCCATGAGTGGGCGCGTCGTCAGTTGCGCGCTGCCTATCTGGCCTACGACTACGAATCAAGCGACTTGGTGCTCGATTACGACGATGGTGTACAGGGCGTGATTCCCAAGACGATGTTAGGAACCCCTCAGCCCGTCGAGTTTGAGGGACATACTGTGATGGGCGTGGAACAGGCCGATGCCTATCTCCGGAATAAATATGGCGATTATATGGTGATTCCGCCGCACGACAACCAACGCCAGCATAACTTCTATTATCTGGACTACCATCTGCCTTATCGGGACTATCAGGATCAGCGCGCTTTCGTCAATCGCGATAGCGCTTCTCTATGATTTTGGCCACCAGGATAAACTGATACACCCCAGCCATCATGGCCCGGATCAGTCCACGTGTACCCATACGGTATCCCCCATCCATCACATACTTCTTGAAGAATCGCCACAGCGGACGCCATAGCAAGGCTCCTACCCCATAGCCCTTGTCACGTTTCTTCTCCACCTCATTGTCGGTATAGAGATTCATCTTCTCCATATACTCGTGCATGGTCTCGTCCATCAGATGCAACAGACGGGCCTCCTTCGGGGCTTTCAGTTTCTCCACCCTGCCCTGCACCTTGGGGAAGGTATGCACGTATGGCGGCCACTCCGTGCCTTCACGGATGAAGAAACGCAACTGAAAATCATAATGGAAATCGCGCACGAACATGCTCATGAACATATTCTGACGGGGGATGTAATAGCCCGCAGGACAGTCTGAATCAGCAATCCTCTGATAAAGCACTTCGCGCAGCTCGGGTGTGACGATCTCGTCGGCATCGACCACGAGCACCCAGTGGTTCGAGGCAGACTGGATGGCAAAGGTACGGGCTGGCTCGGCACTCTTATGGTCTGCCTTGGGGAAGGTGACGATGCGACAACCATATTCCTTAGCGATGTCACAGGTATCGTCGGTACTCTCCATGTCGCACACCACCACCTCGTCGAAATCCTTCACGGACTCCAACACCTGACGCAGGTGCTGCCTGGCGTTATAGGTGTTGATCACGACGGATATCTTCGACTCTGTACTCATGCTCATCTTGACTTATCGGTGCAAAAGTACAAAAAAAAATGCATTCCCCGATGATTATTCATAATAATTTTATAATTTTGTAGCCGAAAAGGAAAAATAGGATGATGAAACGCGAGACCTTCGGTGAGATGTTCCGGTTTGCTGTCGTGGGTACGATATCAACCGTGTTGAACTATGTCATCTACTGGATCCTGCAGCACTGGATCAACGTGAACGTGGCCTATACCATCGGCTACGTGCTCAGTTTCTTTGTGAACTACTGGCTCACGGCCCACTTCACCTTCCACGAGCAGACCTCTACGAAAAACGGAATCGGTTTCGGGGGTGCCCACCTCTTCAACTATTTCCTGCACATCGGGCTGCTCAATTTCTTCCTGTGGCTGGGTCTGAGCAAGGAACTCGCCCCTCTTGGTGTATATGCCATCGCCGTGCCCACGAACTTCATCGTTGTCAGGTTTGTCTTTAAACATTTCCATCGCTCATGAACAACTCCATCACCATCGGTTTCGACGCCAAGCGTATCGTGCGTAATAATACAGGTTTAGGCAGTTATGGACGTACACTGGTGCGTGACCTGGCCTATCTGCCAGACAGTCTGCGACTGCGTCTCTATGCTCCTGACAAGGGACGTGACGACCTGCGCAGTCAGGTGGAGGGACTGCCCAGGATCAGTTTTTGTTATCCCAAGGCTGGTGTTCTGCCTTTCGAGAAGGCGTTGTGGCGAGACGCCGGCATCGTGAGAGACCTGAAGAAAGACAAAGTGCAGATATATCACGGCCTGAGCGGAGAGCTGCCCAGAGGTATCCGGAAGAGTGGAATCAAGAGTGTGGTGACCATCCACGACCTGATCTTCTTGCGGCATCCGGAGTTCTATCCTTGGATCGATGCGAAGATCTATGCGTGGAAGTTCCGTCGGACCATCAAGGAGGCAGACCATATCATCGCCATCAGCGAGTGTACCAAACGGGATGTGCTGGAGTTGGGACAGGTCGATCCGGAGCGTGTGAGTGTGGTGTATCAGAGTTGTGCGCCCAGGTTTACGAAGGTGCCCACGCCTGTGGAGGAAGAACAGGTGAGACTGAAATATGGCCTGCCCAAGCGGTTTATCCTGAATGTCGGGACGATTGAACAAAGGAAGAATATCTTGTTAGGGGTGAAGGCGATGGAGGCATTGCCTTCGGATCTGTCGCTGGTCATTGTGGGAAGACATACCGCCTATACAAACCAGGTATTGGAATATGTCTCAGAGCATAAACTGCACAGGCGGGTGTATATCCTCCACGATGTGCCTGACACCGATCTGCCGGCTTTGTATGCCCAGGCAGAGGCGTTTGTGTATCCCTCTGTGTATGAGGGTTTTGGCATCCCCATCATCGAGGCCATCAGTTGTGGATTGCCTGTGGTGGGTTGTACGGGGTCTTGTTTAGAGGAGGCTGGAGGGCCTGACAGTCTTTATGTTGCGCCTGATGATCCAGAGGCGCTGGCTGCAGCCATTCAGCAGGTGAGGAAGGGAGCCCCAGGACGCGAGGAACGTATCCAGCGCAGCCGTCAATACATCCGTCGCTTTGAAGGTAATGACGTCGCCAGCCAGGTACTCGAGATCTACCATAAATTATTATAAAATTAAAAGATTATAAAATTAAAAGATTAAAACTTCCAGCGGAGCTGGAGGTCGAGGTCTGAGAGGGAAGAGGCATCGACCTGTTGGTAACTGCTGCCGATGGTGTTGCGATCAAAATAGTCTGAAATGCCGATCTTTGCTGTCAGCATCAAGTGCTTTCCGATGTTAGCCCTTGCCATCAACCAGTAGCGGATGCCCTCACCATAAAACATTTGTGAAGAATAAGTATATAGCGGCCCCAGTTCGTAGAGATACACCCGACTGTTGTAACTGTCTGTATGGAAATAGCCAAAGCCCCCATTCAGTCGTAGCCAACGACGGGTATAGGCAAGCGTGGCACTCACCATCCCACCCCACTCGCCTGTGGTCCATCCGCCGTCTATCTGCATACGACCACCCAAGCCTGTGGCGATGGTATAGTCAGCACTCAGTCTCCCCCGATGTTCCCACCTGTTGACGAGATGCTTTTTGGTCTCATCATCTTTCTGTCGCAGTCTCAGACGATAGCGACCAGTGAACGTCCAGCGCTGTTTCTGCCAAGTGGCCTGCAAAAGGTTATCCCAGGAATAGGACGACTGCGACACCTGATACTTCGCCCAGGCGAAATAGGCGTAGTCGGAATAGGCAGAGAGCCGGAGGGTCAGCGAGGGTTGCCAGGTGAGGCCGAGGTAAATGCCACTCTCGTTCTGGACTCTTCCTCCATCGCTGTAACTCTGGGCATCGAGGGAACTATAGGCATAGGAATAGAAACGCTGCAGCACCATCAGACTGAGGACGTCAGACACACGCAGACTGGCAGTATTGATGGTAGCCAGATGGCCTTTCTTGTCTGTGGCAGTCTCTCCGCTGAGGGCCACTTTCGGAGAGGCATAGCCATAGTCGAGGCTCAGGTTCAGGAAGTCAGTGCCTTGGGGATAGTGCTGACGATAGAGCGTAGAGGTGTTGGGCTTCAGCGTTCTGTCGAGGTGGGTGTAGAGGGCGTTCATACCCAGATGGAAACCGTGGGCATTATAGCGCAGACAGCCTCCTGTCTTAAAGGGATGGAGGTTGTGTTTCTTGTTCATCTCCGTCTCCGTGCGGTGGTAGTCAGTATCGAGGATGGAAGACACTGTGCCATCCTTGTTCAACGTGGCATCAGCAGGACTATAGGAAGCGAAGGCTGTCAGTTTGAGATGCCGCCCCATATCGATAGTTGCTGCTGCGCCAAAGAGAGAACCCGCCGAACGGGAGGAATGAGCCCGGAGGGTGTAGGAGGACCGTCCCAGGTTCTGCAGCATCGCCATCTTGCCTAAGCTGAAACTGTTGTTCATCACCAGTCCCATCCCCATCGACACGCGGTAGCTGCCCAAGACGAGGGATTCCAGGCGACGGAAGTTCCGCAGTTGGAGATAAAAGGAATAATAGTCGTAGCCCCATTTGTTCCGATGGGCGAAGAAGGGTTCTCCAGCATCCTGAGAGCCGACGAAGCCCAGTTTCACCTGATCGCCGTATGTGAACTGATAGCGCAGCCAATGGCGGTACTTCGGTCCTAGATAGCCGTCTGTGTCGCCCTTTCTATTATAAAAAGGTACGCGCGCATACGCCATCAGTTCGTTCTGTCCGTATTTCGCAATATCCTTGAGTGTCGGCAGAGGGACTGGCTTCTCCTCGCCCACATAGACGAAAAAGGAGAGCAGGCGCCGCTGGGCATAGTCGAGTTCCCTGACCATCGCCAGTTCACTGAGTGACTCCATCCGTCCGTATCGCCACAGGTACTCCACGATGCCCTCTATCTGTTGGGCAGAGAGGAATGGCAGTTCCTCGAGCTGTTCGCGTGTCACCTGGTTGATGTCCATCGGATGCTCCTCCAGTTCGCAGAGCAGGTCATACGTCTGTTCCCACGCCGCTGACGCCATATCCTCCTGGGTCATCACCTCGTTCAGATACGCTTCCCACGGCCTTGTCTGGGCGTTCACACCCAGTGCCAACCAAAACAATAGACATACCATTTGTGTCCTCATAATCCTTTCTATTTAAGTTTAACGCTGCAAAGATAATAAAAAACTAAGAATTAAGCGTTAAGAATTAAGAAAAAATGATTGGCGGCAGCAAAATTTCTTAACTCTTACCCCTTAACTCTCAATTAATTTGTATTTTTGCAGCTGATATGCGTAGGATGATGACAATCATATTGGCTGTGGTGTTGTGTCAGCAGGTGTTGGCACAGGACGAACAGAGGCTGACCGCTGAGCAGGTGCTGGCGGAGATGGACTCGCCTACGTTTGTGCCTACGGTGAAGGTGGGCAAGGTGTTGCACGAGGGCGACAGCATCCAGTATATGGAGATGAACAACGTGTACGTCTATCCCCAGCTGACATTCAAGAACAAGAAACAGGCGGAGTCTTATATGCGTCTGGTAAAGAATGTGAAGAAGGTACTGCCCATCGCCAAGGAAGCCCGCCAGATGCTCATCGAGACAACAGAATACTTAGAGACGCTGCCCAACGAGAAGGCGAAGGAAGAGCATATCAAACGCGTGGAGGACGATATCTTCCGTACCTACAAGCCGAAGATGAAGAAGCTCACCTATTCACAGGGCAAGCTGCTCATCAAACTTATCGACCGCGAGTGTCACTCCACGGGCTACGATATGATCAAGGCCTTCATGGGGCCTCTGCGTGCTGGCTTCTGGCAGGTATTCGCCTGGGGCTTCGGTGCCTCGCTGAAGAAGGAATACGATGCCAAGGGCGTAGATCGTCTCACCGAGCGCGTGGTGCTGATGGTGGAGGCTGGGCAGATTTAGTCCATTTGTTTACAGCTTACGGTTTACAGCTAACAAAAGAAGAACGAGACGAGGTTATTGCAAATTGTGATAACCTCCGTTCCCTTAAGTTCTATCCATCAAAAGTTACAAACTAATCATGAAAGTTCCTAATTTTTTAGGGAATTATTTGTATTATTGACGGAATATTCCTATTTTTGGGCGCAGAAGGGTCAGGCACCTCAGCTTGCATTAACAACCCCTGATAGATTAGCTTTTGATTATACGATAAAAAAAACAGGTAGGTAGGTTGCTCTCCGACTTGATAAGTTTCATAGGAGATCGCGGTGATTGATCTTTTCACAAAGAAATCAAAGACCTGTCCCTCCGATCTTCGGTCGCTCTTTCTTCAGTTTTTCAGCCCCCTTTCCATCATCTGTTTCAACGATAAATGATCTTTTCCTATTACTGATACGAGAATCCGTACTTGTTCGGTGCTTGTTCGGCATGCACAGTTCCTGGCACCCAGTGTACTCTGCGGGCGAATATATAGTTTTGTGATTTGTGATGCTGGTATTATAATAAGGCCCTGCGAAGTTTCCTCATGCTCTTCTCATCATCACACTGCTTAAGCATCTTCAAGAAATCCTGATTTGAAATATTCGTGTCTACGAATGCTTTCAGCATGTCTGTATGCTCTTCCTCTGGATCAAAAAAAATTTCTACTCCTGAGGCTTTCACTCCTTTTCTGATCATGATGTATGAGGATAGAAACTCCGGACAGAGGGAAATCAACTGCTTAGCGAAAGGAATGACAGAATTACCAATACGCTCATTAACTTTTGCCTCAAAGAAGAGCAGTTTCTTGTCGATAGCCTTCTTCTCTTCTCCATCCTTAGAAATGCTGATAATCTGATATACCACGTCGTATGCTTCATCATTTCTTTTGAGTTCGTAGAGCGCACGCCCCTTGATGAACATCGCTTCCAGACAAATTCTTCTACCAAGAACCATATCAGCATAGCCAATGGCTTCCTCATATCGATTGCCATATAGACAAATTACCGCATTCAGGAAGTTGCAAGTCATACTGCAATCCTTCAGCAGTTTCAAATCTTTTGTCATACCCTTCAGACAACTGTCATCCAGCATAATATCGAACATCCTCTTAGCAATTAAAGCAGCATTCCTAAGGTCATTCTTATGAATCTTATTCAACACAAGTTTCAGACACGACTTTGCCGCCATGTTATAGTCCTTTGCAATCAGATACTTATAAATGGCCTTGCCTGTTTCCAGTTCGTCATTAATCATATCTACATCGTTGAACGAATTGGCGAATACGCGAATCTCTTGATTTTGTGTAACGTGGTGAGGACGGATAGGGTTACTGAGGGTCAGGCCATCCAATGAGCGCAGACGACTAATGGCAACGTATGCTTGTCCGGCTTGGAATGTACCGCGAGATAAATCGAAATGCATCTTATCAAATGTCATACCCTGTGACTTATGGATAGTAATAGCCCAAGCTAATTTCAGAGGGAACTGAGTAAATGAGCCCACAACCTCCGATTCCATTTTATGAGTCTGGCTATTATATTTACTCTGAAGATTCTCCCAATCAACTCTGCTTACGTTGATTTCTGCACCATTCTCCAATGTGACAAAGATGTGCTCTTCGTCCAGCTTCGAAACCTTACCTATCGTGCCGTTCATATATCCAGCCTGCGGATAGTTACGACAGAAGATCACCTGGGCACCGACTTTCAATCTAAGGAACTCTGGTACAGGAGCATCACTCTTCTTGAAGTCATCATGAATTTCGGCTTGATAACAAAACTCCTCTTCTTCGATGGCATTCAATTTCTCGTCGTTGATCTTTTCTGCCATGTAGTTAAAGGATGTCAGTGTCACTGAGTAATCATCGCTATTAGCATCCTTTTTAACATGCTCATTAAGCAAAGCCAAATCCTCATTCGTAACCTCTCCATTGCGCATTTTGTTCAGGATGTTAAGGAAATCCTCATCACTCTGACGATACACCTTCTGAAATTCTATCTTTGGCAGATTCATCCTCTTCAGCACAAATGCCTTATAGAAAAATGGAAGCCCAGCACCATAAAGATCATGCAACATCTCTGCATCAGCACTACCTTCCTTGACTACTGGAGGAAGCTGGAATAAGTCACCTACGAAGATAACCTGTTTGCCGCCAAATGGCATATTGGTTTTGAACACCATACGCATGCATCTGTCCATACCATCCACCATATCACTTCTTACCATCGAAGCCTCGTCCACAATGATAGTATCCGTTTCTTTGAGAATCTGGAACTTATCATTAGAAAGACTCATCTCTGTGTGAGGCCCCATAGCCTGCATAGGGAAGCCAAAAAATGAATGCATCGTTTGGCCACCTACTGCAATGGCAGCGATACCTGTTGGGGCCAAAACCAAGAAGTTCTTATTGATTTCTTCCTGAATGCGCTTGATGAAAGTGGTCTTACCTGTACCAGCCTTACCTGTGATAAAGAGACAAGTATTTGTGTTTGCCACCAGGTCGAACGCTTTCTGCTGCTCAACGTTCAGGGTGCCCAGTTTGAAATTGTCTTCGTTCTTCATTTTGTCGCAACTTTGTTTCTGAGGGCAAAATTACGACCCTGTTGTGAAGTTGTTCTTCACAACATATAAAAAGTTATCAAAATCTCCAAAAAAAGTGGTTATAGCCCGAACCAGCCCGATAATTGTAGGTAGCACCGCTTTTCAGTAATATCATCAGGCGACCACCAATTTGCCAATGACATTCTAAGAAGTGTACCTGCTGGTATTACTTCTATTGGCTCATGAAAACCAACATAGTTGATTGCATAGCTACCTCCAAACCAATATTTGGTTTTACCCAAGAAGCCAGATTTAATGAGAGGTGCATTAGGACGCCAGAAACAAACACTGAACTGTGGAATATCTTCTGGTGAAATGTAGGTCGCAAAGGTGGAACGACGCAACTTTCCTTCGAAGATGGTTTCTATACCACCATTGGGCACATCCGCCAATCTGTCTATCTCATCAATGAACTCGTTTGAAGCCAACTGCCTAAGTTTTCTATAGTTAGGCATGATCTCCTTATCCTCAATATGAGGAATTGGGCGACAATTAACAGCTGTACGATAATCTAAATCATAAACATCGCCAATTTGGAAAGGAACTGATTCTGTAAGGTTCTTTCCCCAGTGGTCGTGTAATCTGATGAACTCGCCATTCGCAAGGTCTATGCCTCCACAACACACTCCATTCTTCATTCGCGTCCGTGACACAATTAGTACTTCCATAGTTCTTATAATTTATAGGTGAACAACTTCCAAATGATATTTCTCTGATAAACGATGGGCCAATAATGATCTGTGGCACGCTTCCGGGCGAGATTCCAAGCAGAACAAGACAACACGCTGAGCATTCATTGATTCAAACGAGACCATTAATTCGTCAAGATTCTCTTTGTCTAAAATCAACTGCTCGTAACCACAACAAAAGGCATGTCCTAATGTCTCACGTGACTTCTTTGTCTGATGTTCCTCTTTGTCTTCAGCCCATTGCATTTCACGGATCTCCCTCGTTGGGGCAAATCGCTTTTCATACAAATAGCCTATTCCCAACTCGGAAAGTCTTTTCTGGAGATAACTACTATTGACGAAAGCATATTGTCGTCCCCTAACACCTCTGCGTTGTCTGATGTCACAGAAAAGATCTATCTGAAACTTTGTAAGCTTACCATAGAATTCCTCTTCGGTACTGCCATAAACGCCAATAGTGTAGATTTTCATCCTTCTTTATAGACTTTCCTTGAAGTAAGATTTTCAGATTCACCAAAAAGGTTAATAATGCTTGCTCCCTTATTTACCTCATTGATAACATCTATCTGGCTTTTCAAAATAGGTTTGCCACTATGACCAAGACAAATATGCTGAAGAATGATGCCCCTTTCTCTTAGAGCCTCACCTATCAGTTTTGAACGATGGCACATGCTGGGATCACCCTCACTACACATCACGCAAGTCTTATATCCTTGTTCGTTTGCCTTAACAAGTCTGTCTATACCTTCAATAAAGAAAGGCATCTTACGTATCTTGCCATAATCCACCTTCCCTTCGGTATAGCAATCATCATTCTGAGGCAGCCCACCAATCACATCGCCCATATAGCCATACTTGATGTCGCCAGTTTGGTTGATGACCAATTTCAATGGCTCTCTATTAAAGTGAGGATGGTACTTGGAATAAGGCATAGAACGTACATCAATTAAGTACTGTATGCCATACAGTCTTAACTCGCTAATAAGCTCCTCAATGGTCTTATTGCTATGCCCTATAGAAAACAAGAATGACTCGCTCATTTGTTAATTATTACTTTTTACGCCACAAAAATAGCAAAAATAATCGAGAGTATGAACAAAAACAGGAATTATTTATGTAATTTTGCACAAAAAATAATTTATGAACATCTTAAACTACAATCAGAAAATAGCCGTTATGCGCGTGCTGCTGGATATTATACATGCAGACGGACGTGTCGATGCAAGAGAGACGAACTTCTTTTGTAAGCTCTTGGATGAGTTGGATTTACCCAAAACATCAAAAGACGAAATCAGCAGCAAATCATCACTCATTGCTCTGCTTGACATCAAGAATTTTACCGATGGGCAGAAAGAGTACTTTGCTGCCCTGATGGACAAGATGATCAAAGTAGACGAGGACATCAACGTTAACGAAGTGGCCATCTATGATGTGGTTATTGACTATTGCCAGATTCCCATTCCATTTAGTAGCTAGGTTATTTTTCTCTCTTGCTTTTTATAGCATTTCTATCTATTACCTCCCATTCTAATGCATTCAATTCTTCATTAGGATGCTCACGTAAATAATTGCTATACCAAAGGATGAAATCACAGAGTTGTAAAGTAAAGCTTCGCAAAAGGAAAGTTGAAGAACTTACATACTGCATATATTCCTTCTTGCTCACTCCTTCTTCGTTACCTCCATCTGAATGACAGAAAGGAGGAATGACATTTACCATTGTCTTTACCATTTTTGCCATCGCTTCAGGTAATATACGCTTGTTACTTTGGATGACAGTAACTCCTTTCTTGTTAAGAGCAGGCTTTCCAGCAAGTATACAACTTGACCACTGCAGGTTTATTTGTTTTCCCCAATCTGGGAGTAGGCCATGTTCGGACATCGAACGGAAAATGTATTCAAGAATTTCCCTTGCCTTTTCAAACTTGTCGTTGTAATCCTTATCATCAATTATGTCAGGGAAATGAATTGGAACAAGCAAATCTTCTAAAGCATTGTATGCTTCATCGTCAATGCCACACTCTTCAATCGCTTCAAAAACAATCCTATAAAATTCCTGTATTTGAATGCGAGGAGATTTGTGGGCATGATACTTTATACGATGGAATAAATCCTCAGTATCGGTGTTTTTAGAATAATAGGTCCTGTTTTTACTGTTTGTCCAATCGGCATCCCACTTCAAGCGTTCGTCATTAATGGAATCTGCAACCTCTGTCTCTGCGCCTCCCGTAAGAACATACCAAGGAATTGTACGCTTTTTGCTTTCACAGATTTTGGAAATATCTTTCAATGCTTCTCCAAGAAATTTAACTGCATTATCCTTACTATCGCGATGGTATTTACACTTGGCATCAAGAATGATGGCCGACCAGCGGTCAAATTCATTTTCTAATGCAACTTTTGCGTCATCCCAACAAGGATAACTAACTAATTGTAAACCGTAGTTTGCAGCATCCATAGGGAGACGAAATGGTTGGATTAACTCTGGATCATCCTCAACCCATAGCACTTGTACCAAATTTGAATTACTTTTTCTCATCCTTTATTATTTTAAGTGATTGAACTTCTATGCAATTACAACGCTCAAAAGTAAGAACATACTTCACGGTGAAATGCTCATCCGGAGAAGAAACGATTCTAACATTTCCATTATATTCACTCATGATTTCTCGAATCTCACTGCATCCTATACCATTATGACCATCTTTGTTAAGTGCCGATGAAACTCCGTATTCCAGAAGTGATGCTGTATCTCTGTCTGACGGAATAGGCGTGCCATTATTTTCTATTATAAGAGCTAAGGCTATGCCATCATAATGCCATGAAAACCGTAATATATAATCCCTTCTTTGATTGTCCGTAAAGCCATATGCCTTAGCATTAGAAACAATATTATTGAATATTTTATCTAATGCGTCTTTGGGGAAAAGGAATGTATTAATTGTATTTCCTTTTTCTATTATCTTCCCACTAGTAATATCTATCATCTTATCCTTTGCTACATTATTACCATGAGACCATGCTAATACTGGTTTAAAGGTAAGCCAACCATTTTGGTTCTTTGCGACATAATCTTCTATATATTTTTCAGGATCAATCCACTCTGGATTATTAAATGTATACTCAACATCTGCGATATGGTCAACCTTTATTCCCAAATCATCTAAATCTTTCAATAACAATTCAAAAGTATCACCTGCAGTTATTTCTGCTACTGGAGATATTGCATCATTATCCTTTATCAAACCATTATTACGGACGCGATACTTGTTCAATGCCGAGAATGTTGATTTCATTGCTAAAACTGACTGTGACAAAGAATGTTTGCGCATTCTCACAGCTTTGGTATAGTTTTCGTGCTCCTTTTTCATCTCTTCCTGTGTAGCCCCCCAAGCCTCATAATTCGCTTCAGCTAAGAATTTCATCTGCTCCAACTCATCATGGTCTGGTATGAGAATTTTGTCAAGTATCAATGACATAGTATAGTGACTCACACTACCATCACAGATTGTAAGTATCTGATTTTTAATTGCAGGCTCAAAAAGCAATGCTGTTAAATATCGCAAATCAATACCATCTTTAGGCACTAAAGCACAACCTGCTATGTAAGCAAATCCGTTTTCCGGAACTCTTCTCGTATAGCCAGCTTTTAGAGTCTCTTTATTTCCACTTAATAGTATGCAAGGTTTCTTTACTACATGGAAATCAATCCAATCACTTTCATCAAAAACAGGGTCATTAACATAACACACGGATTTCTGCCACAGATTTGCATCCTTATAGCTATCTCCAAAAGTATTAGGCTGAACAAGCAACATATCTTTGGCTTCCTCTGGAAGTACGTAACCTTTGCCTTTAACGAATTTCGCAAGACTAATATCTGGAAAAAGCTCTGCTATAGAAGATAAAGGTTTCCAATCTGAAGGTCGATTTGCCATATAGAAACTAGGCCAAAGGATATCACTGTCAATATTTCCAGCAGGGATTACCTTCTTGTTTGACTTTGTTTCATCAATTATGGAAACTGTCTGATTCAAAGATTTTATTATATCAAGCATGATATAATTAATCTTTCCGTCACCAATAATTGCTTTGTCTTCATATTTCACTAAAGAAGATATTGACTTATCATTAACGATTCTTTTCCTAAAATTGAGGAAATCGTTTTTCTTTGTACCAGCCAGTTCATTTCCCGTCTCTGAGAAGAATAGCATTTTTCCATTCGGTTTAAGAAGGTCATAGAGGGCCTCTATGTCAGTGCATTCTGTTCCAAATATTGTTTGAGCAAAATACTTGTTCTCATTGACGCGTACGATTACATAATCCACACTCCCAACCTCTGGTAGAGAATAAGTATATTTATCATCAACTTCCTTTCCTGGTACTATTCTTGATTCGATCCCCATAGCCAATAAACGAATTTGACCTATGGCCCAAACCTCCTTATGCTTATAATTCCATCCAGTGAAGCCTTCCACCACACAATTGGGGAATTGAACAGCAAGGTCACAATATTCTGTATCAGCGATAAAGATTTTAGATCCTTTCTGTGGCTTAATATACTCGTGGACGAGTCTCAGTCTTTCTTTTGAAATGCCACGTCTCAATTCTTTTCCCATAACATTCCATTCGTCCCTATGAGCAAATAGGTAAGAAACTGTCTCGGAATAGTGCATGCAGAGATAAGCATATTCGTCTTCTGACAAAGCATCTTTATAGAAAGCATTTTCATATTCCAACAATGCTTTTTCAATTTCCTTATTGATATTATTACCTTCGGTTGCCTTATATAAGGAAATTAGCAATTGTTCTCCAGTATTACAATAAGGAGGTAATGGAGTATACACATCTACCAAATTCCCGTCTTTTCCTTCACATACACTATAGGATTTAGGGCAATGATCATCAACATAATTGCGATACTTGGCTACGAGGTTCTCTACTGTGTAGTTTTCGGTGTTGTTGTTTGTTGTACTCATTTTCTTTTTGTTTTTGGTTTCTGGCTGCAAAATTATGACGTTGTTGTGCAGTCATTCTTCACACCAAAATATTTCTGATACATTTTTGCAATTTTCTCCTTTATTTCCTCCCGAAGAGAGTCTGGTGACAGCACCTCAACGTCATCACGGAACCAGATCAGTTCAGAGATAAGTTCTTTGTTTGGAATCACGTCCAAAGAAATAATGCCTTCTGCCTCGCTCTCTATTTCCTGAGAATGGTGAATTGGTTTGGAAATGACATAAGGCAGACGGTTTGACGAGAATTTCAATCGGACATGCTCGACCACTTTGGCTTTTTCAATGGATACTCCAATAATATCACGGAAGTAGGCATCAAAATTGAAATCGAGATTTCTCTTGAAAGTAATGTCTGCATGAGACATGCCTTCAATTCTGTCTAACGCCACAATCGACAGATCCTCATATTCAGGATTAAGGCCCAATAGGAACCACCTATTATTATATTGTTTCAAATAGTAAGGGTGGATGGTCCATTTCAATACGTCTTTACCAAATGGATGATAGTCAATGGTAACAGGCTGGCGCTTGATGACGCAATTAATCAGGTCTGAGAGGTATCTCAATCCCTCCAGATCGCGGTTTTGCTCAAAACCTATACTGTTTGTATCAATTCCTCTTAACCCGAATCTATAACGCAAATTGCCCAAAAGTTCTTCTACCCAGTCATACATCGGAATACCCTGCAAACGAGAAAGAGAGGTGATCAATGTCTCGAGTTGTTCAATTTCCATCTCAGTAATCGGTGTCTCATTGATAGAGAAATCACAACTGTATCTAAGATACTTACGTTTGCCATATTGATATGATTCGATAGGTGCCTCCCAACCATCGACACTCTTCATAAACTTGATATCATCGTATATCTGTTTCTTAGACACTGGTCTTAATCCAGCATCCTCTAATTGCTCATTGACTTTGCTCATAAGATCCTCTATGAAGTACTTATGATACATGTCGCTGAAGCACTTGTCGAGTTGTTTATACCTTATTAGGGCTTTTCTGTTGTCAGGCATAGCAGCTGTATTTGCTGCAAAAATACAACTTTTCTTGATAATACGTGCAATATCTTCGAACTTTAACATTCAAAGTGGCATATAATTTAGGGTCCGCAGTGATTGCGAACCCTAAACAATGAAAGGAAATAAGACTTTTTAAATCCAAATCGGGCCGTGGCCGAGACAGCTGGTGGTGCCGAGTGCCGTCAGGGCGGCAGTTGCGGCGGCGATGACGATGCGGAGGATGACCTCCCAGAGGTTCTTTTTCATAGATCACCTCCTTTCTTTAACCGTTTCCGCCACCACCGTTGTTGTCGGCCTCAGGAGCCAGGACGTAGGTGATCGGGGTCTTCTTCTGGAAACGACGCTTCTTGCCGTTGATCGTACGGATCTCACTCTCGACGATGTAGCCGTACTCGAAGATGCACTGCTCCTTGAAGGCACGGCTGGTGAGCTTCTCGCCCTTGGTGTTCTCGGGAACGAAGTTGATCTTGATGCCGTTGATCATGGCATCGGCACCGGCTGCCACGGCTGACTCGATGTCGTTCTTGCCATTACCCTGACCTTCCACGGCGGGACTGAAAGTTCCCAGACCATCGAGCTTCACGGGCTGACCCTGTGAGAGCAGCTCGCTCATGCACTCTACCACCTGACCCAGTACCAAGACACACATCTGATAGTCGGCGATCTTGCCGTGACTGGTCATGTGCTTGGCGAATCCCTTCAGGTTAAGGGGTTCCTTTGAATCTACCTCGGCAAACCACTTGCCGAATGCGGTGCTGTCGTCGTTCGTGTTCTGACGCAGGTTAATCACCATTGGAATGTTTGATCTTGCCATAATTTTTTGGAATTTGAAATCTTTCGCACATCCTTCGTCCTTCTTCCTTTTTTCTAAGATACTGCAAAGTTACGAATATTTTTGAAAATATGCAAGCAATATAACGCTTGTAATCACCTTATATGAAGTTATATAAACTTATTTGAACTTTTACCAAAATATTTGCGTTTTTGTTTGGTGTTCTCGCCGATTTTTCGTAACTTTGTATCGTTAAACCATCATTCATCACACATCTATGTTACAAAGTAATCAAAATCCTCAAAGCATCGGCCGGATGGAGCTGGCCCAAATGTATTTCCCCTACATCCAGCCACGATCTGCCTGGCTGAAACTCAAATCGCTGTTGAGTGAATACCCAAGCTTAGAGCACCTCACGAAACTGAAACGCCGTACATTTTTGCCGATGGAAGTAAATATTATTTACCAACATCTCGGACAACCATAAACCGCCTTTTCATGCCGTTTTCAGGTGCTTTCAGTTTCCTTAGCCCAAACTCCGACTTTCCTTACTTGAAACTCCGACTTTTAAGTAGGGAAAGTTCCGTTTTGCAGAGGGGTGTTTTGAGCCTCATTCCGTAGATGTTCAAATGTCAATATTTTTATAAAAATCCAACTTATTCAGTTATTCACTTATTCAATTATGACATTTATATTCTGGGATTCCAAAACTAGAATCATACTTTTATATTATAATATATATTATTATAATAATATATATTATAATATAAAAGTTTAGATAAGGTTTTTCAAAATCAAAAACCTAAATGTCATAATTGAATAAGTGAATAAGTGAATAACCTCCTTCAATGGTTGCATCAATGACCAACAATAACTTTTCGAGCATTTTTCTACGATAAAGGGCAACAATCTCAATAATTATTTGTACTTTTGCATCGCCCTTATCCCTGCCTACGGGCAAATGAATGGGAACAATAGTAACGAAACATATCTGGAACATGGACAGACAACAGTATGAAAGAATGACAGCAACGGAAATGCTGGAGTATTACAAGAATGAAGTCTTCGCTAAGATGGGCATCGAGATCGAAGGTCTTCAAAACAGAGATGCTGATTATCAGAAGTGGGCTAAAGTCAGCGTGGCAGACCAGATGCTAGGCATGGATGCCCAAGGTGACTTTGCCCGCGAACATGCTTTTTGTTTCTTTGACAAAAAACTAGATCCCATTAAGGAAAATCCCCTGATGCAGGAGCCTCAGGAGGGTTTGGCCGGATGGCTTGTAGAAGTGATGCGGCTGCTGGCCTACCTGCTGGTGAACGATCCCATCCTTCACCCTTTCGACCTGAACTGGTTAGACAGTCGATTCGATCCGATGGGGAAATATGGCGCAGAGCAGTTCTCGCCAAATAACCGACAGCTGATAGACTATCTTACGGCTAACATTCATGTGGGCGTCCTTGTTGCCAAAATGGTCAAAGAGGTGGCGTGCATTGAGGCTGCTTCGGTTGACAGTGCCCTTGCTGACTTCTATGTGTTTAGTTGCCGTAGGGAGAATGTCGATTTCACAGACTATTACAGTTGCTATGAATATTTGGAGAACCTGCGCAATGCCATTCAAGATGTTGAAATGCATATAGAGCGGGGACGAGAGCAGGGTCTGACAATGGAGGAGATCGGTCTGGTGGACTCGCTCTGGACGGAGATTCCCCACTTTTATCACGAAAACTATGTTGCCGCAGCCCGGGAGATCTGGCAGAAAGTGAAAACAACCTTAGACAGACAGGAGGACGAAGAGGATGACAGTCACTTCATTGATGATATGGTGACGTTCTCGCTGTCTGTGGCAAAGAAGTATGATGTGGATATGGCGCTGGATGATGAGCACAGCCTGCCTCTGGCATACCTGAAGGACTGGCTGACAATGCAGTCTCTTAAGGAAGAAGATGACACAGAAAATGGGATATAGTCAATATACAAAAGCTAAGCAGGAACAGATTGACCGTTTGCAGACTAATGCCGACAGGCTGTTCTCAATCAGGCGGGTCAGGGATTTCTGCCAAGCTATGTCACCTTCCGACAGCATTGAGTATAGCTTTGCCCGGAATCTCGTCACGACTTTCGAATCTGTCAAAAATGAGATCCTGAAATGGGGCAAGGGATGCCTGCCGGAATATCTGCTCCAGGAAGCCTATAAGGAGAGGGAAAGCACCATAGAAGCCTTTGCAGCGAAGAGAATGGCCGGTCGCTGGTATCAGATGAGGGATGATGATGTGGCTTGGCGAACATTCGCCCACAATATTCCATTTGGGGAAGAAGGCCAGAAAGAGGAAATCGGTCTTTTCTTTTACAGACTCAACAAGATCTGTATTTTGACGGACATCCTGGGAGGTGATGCCGCAGAATACGGCTTCGACATAGATTACACTAAACAAGCCCCGATTCCGTCACCGAATCAGGATGATAAGAAATGTGAGGTGCCCGAAGGAGGATTTTTCAAGTACATTTATCCGTCAATCTCTGACGATCGGGAAAAGCTGCAGATACATAATGAAGTCAGAACTCTGGTAACTCATTATGCGATCCCTGATATTTGCAGCTATCTGAAGGGGATGGCCAAGGAGAAGAGGATCATGCTGCCCCAGCAGTCTTCGATGGCATATGATGAACTGGTCCGGATGGGTATGCCCAACGGCGAGGGTTTCACCTTGAAAACCTTTCAAAACAATTATACCAGATAGGTTATTGAATAGCTTTCTGCCACTACGTAAGCATCAGAACGCACCGAGTTCTGATGCTTTTTTTTGCTCAAAAAGGAGCTGATTTAGGGATATTGCGGGAAATTCAGGGAAACGAAGGGATAGTCGGGGAAGGCCATCTTCAAAACCATCCGCCTGTAAATAATAGTTGGTAACTTTGCACTTGCAAGCCTGAAGGATCCCAGGATGTTGCAAGGCGGTCTGCTACATTTATTGATACAACCCCAAAAACGGAACGGAAATCGTTCCACCACTTTTTCGCGTATGCACACGCACGTGGGCATGCGTACATTCCATAGTTAATAATTTAAAGGAAATAAAAAATGAAGAAAAATCAAACTTTAACAGTGATGGATGCCGGGCGCATGACATCACTTGAGATTGCCGAAATTACCGGCAAGCCTCACAATGACGTGCTTAAGGCCATCAGAAAGATGGAACAAGCATGGGTAAAGGTTAACGGGGGAAATTTTTCCCTCGTTGATTACACGGACTCCAAGGGCGAGCTTCGTCCTTGTTACTCTCTCTCGAAAACGGAATGTCTCTACATCGCCACGAAGTTCAACGACGAGGCCCGTGCAAAGTTGGTGATCCGGTGGCAACAGCTGGAACAGGAGCGGATCACACAGAAATGTGTCAGGAAACTGCTGGTGACGGATGACGATGTGAAACAGGAGGCACAGCGGATCATCGGACGTGAAATCGTCTCGTTCAACAAGCATGCCGACGGTTGCATTACCGCCAGTGACATTGCCGAGGCGATAGGCATGGATGTAAAGGATTTGAACTCTTTCCTCACGGATAAGAAGGTTCAGAAATGGTCGCGGGGTCAGTACAGGCTGACTCCCGAATATGAAGGTCTCGGCCTGGCACAGGATCGGCTCTTCATCTACTACTCGAAGGACGGGAAACAAAAGGAACGCACCTATCTCGTCTGGACTCCCAAGGGTGCGGAAATGATCGACAAGATGATTTTCGACAAGGCTGCGATTAAGCGAGAGCAAAGCCAAACTCGTATGAGCTTTGCCGAGCGTGAGCAGGCTCGATCGAAGATCAAAGGAAAACGACATAAGGATACGACAACGAATTAAAACGAATTAAACGAATTGTTTTATGGAACGAATTGTTAGAATTCTGAATCAGAGCGGGCTGCAGACCCGACAGTACATGGATCGCAAGACAGGCGACCAGAAAGTGATTAACTCGGTAGTGCTGAAACTGACTGACGGCACAGACACCTTCTTGGGTGAGATTACGGGAGAGAGGGCTGTCAGTTGCCCGAAGTACGACCCGCAGTACATCTATAAGGTGCAGTGCTCGATGGTGGTCAGAGAATGGAACTCCCAACAGACTGGCGAGGCCATGCAGGCTACAACGATCTACGTTGACAAAATCAACATGATGTAGTATGACTTTAGAGTATTTAGAAGTTATGGAAGACTTAAAGAGAAAAAAGTGCGTGAAGAGTTTCAAGTCGAATACCAGGGTGTTTGATGATGACTCTATCGAGGTGACACCACAGGAGAAAGGTGAGCCCTCACAGAAGGATGTCAAGAAGGTGGGTCGTTCGAAGCGTTATGCCACGACGGGTAAGAACCCCTTGACTTGTATTGAACTGAAATGTCCAGATGATGTGCCCGACAAGGCGGCCTACTTCCAGAAGGAGCTGGCCAAGCTGACGAAGGACATTCAGATCGAGGAACCTACCTTGCCGAAAGGCGAGTATCTGGTAAACAAAGACAGCCTGAAGGTCTGTTTTGTTAAAGAAGAGAAGAAGGTCATGGCCTACCTGACCTTCGAGGCAAAAGGATTATTGGAAGTAAGGAGAGAGCTGTACAATCTAACAAGCGAGATTGACAAATGTTTTGTTATCAACAGCGATTCGATTTGCCCACAAGGGTAATCAATTCGGAGCAGTTCTGGGCGCTGGTAAGGGCGCCCCGGACTGCCCAGCTGGTCAGCGAGGCACGGGCTGCCCTGGCCAATGGCGACAAGGCCCTCTACGACCGGAAGAAGAAACAGCTGCCGCTGATGGTCTTCATCGGCACCTTCGAGGAATCGGAGAAAGAGGTGGAGAACAAGAATACCGGTGAGAAACGGACAGTGAAGGGCTGCTGGCGCGTTCAGAGTCACGTCTGTCTGAACGGACTGGTGGTGGCGGATTATGACCATGTAATTGAGGCGGATCAGACCGAGGGTTCCTCCCCTAAGTTAGGGGAGGTTAGGAGGGGTCTGAACGCTGGAAATGCGGGTGTTCAGACCACCCCTACCCCTCCTAACTCAGGAGGGGAAAGGCTGCGCGAGATTTGGGCTGAGGCATACGACAAGCTGTCGGATGAGGATAAGGCAAGGGTTGTCTTGGTGTTCGTCACGCCGTCGGGAGAGGGGCTGAAAGTCGTGTTCGAGGCCGATGTCAACGTCGGCAACCTCATCGACAACCAGCTGGACTTCTCGGCAAAACTCGGTCTGAAACTCGACGAGTCGTGCAAGGACGGATGTCGCGGTGCCTTTATGACCACTGCGGAGGATATCATTAGTATTAACGAAGAAAAACTGTTTACATATGAAAACAAAGAATTTGGTGAGAAATTCAATGCTGAGTATCGGGCTGGGCATTCTCAACCTACGATTTCCTCCCCTAAGTTAGGGGAGGTCAGGAGGGGTCTGAACGAGGGGAATTGTAAGGCGGATCAGACCACCCCGCCTGACGGCACCCCTCCTAACTTAGGAGGGGAAGAAGATACCTATCACGGCGTGCCCTACGCGAAGATCGTGGAGGCATGGCTCGACGGGAAGAAGGTGGAGCCTGGCGACAGACACCGCACGTCGCTCTGTCTGGCAGACCATCTGCGCTACATCACCGACAACGACCCCGTTCTCATCGAGAGAATCCTGCGCGATGTGCCCTTTGTGGCCGATATCGTCAAGGAGCGGAATGAGGATGTGGCGGCAACGGTGAAAAGTGCCCGGGAGTATAAGATGTTTAAGAGTATGCCGAAGAAGCTCAGCGAGGCACTTGGGAAGGTCGGGGTGCTGGATTCTCCCCCTGAGTTAGGGGGAGTCAGAGGGGGTCTGAACGCGGGAAATGCGGGTGATCAGACCACCCCTAGCCCCTCCTACTCAGGAGGGGAAAGAGATACCGATATTTACGAACAATTGCCGCTTGAAAAGTGGGCTGAGGAACTGCAGGAGATGGCAGAGTTCTATCCCTGTATGAAAGAACTGTTCCTGAATGTGCATCCTCATAAGATGCCGGCGGT
>CAMJDL010000046.1 GCA_946404405.1 uncultured Prevotella sp. | reverse complement strand
CTGCTTCAATAGCCTTACGAAGTCGTTCCTCGTCCAGACTGCCGTCCAGCGTATAAAGATAAGGTATATTATAACAGACTTCTCCTTGGTGAGCAATACACTCTGCATAGAGGCCATACTGCGTTTTTGTTAATGGTGCGATAGTTTTCATATCCTAAATGTATTATTCAAAAAATCCGAAGCCGCCAATTGCGGTGAGCATACGCTCCACATAGTCCCAAGAAGTTGGACTCCATGAGAAACCTAGACGATAGAGCACCTGCGTGGTGTAGTCGTTGTCACGCTGCACATCAGCAGTCTTCTGTCCGTGAGCCATATCCTTATAGGCCAACAGGGCAGCCATCTGTTTGGCTTTCTGCGGGTCTTGTCCAGCCTCGTCCATAGCCTGTTGGAACTCCTCCTGTTCAACGAAGCTGATACCGCCAGTGACGGCAGTCAAGCCCGAGAGAACATCGCCAAGGAACTGACCGTGGATATTGTAAGGATGGAATACAGTGCACTCCTTTGGAGTGGTAGCCAGCAGACAGATAGCATGTGCCACCTCATTGATGGGCGAGAACTCCACCTTCTTGTTGCGCATAGCATAAGGACAGCAGCCCAACATGTTATAGATACGGATACGGCCCATGAACGAATTGGTGCTGAAGTTAGCCTGGAACTCACCATCAGTACTACGAGCTGCCAAGTTACCCACACGCATGATCTTTGCACTAAGTCCGTGAAGGGCGACAGCATCGAGGATGAGTCGCTCAGCCATATACTTCGAATAGATGTACTGGTTACCCAGATATTGTCCCATGTATAGGCGCTGTTCGGTATAGACATCTGTCTTTATCTCTCCTGCCCACAGACCGCGGGTACTAGCGGTGGAGATATGGATAAGTTTAGCTCCAGTCTTGATACAGAAATCAACACAGCGCTGAGCGCCACCAATATTCACGTCTTCAATCTCTGTACCCTCTGAGAAATGTTTGACGACGGCTGCGCAATTGAAGACAGTATCCACCTTCAGGTTGGTATCGATATCCTGCGTGACGTCGCCAAGAACGATGTGCAAGCGCTGTCCGAACAATTCCTTGTAGGATTTGGAGAAGTAGTAGAACAACAGCGTACGCAGACGGCTCTCTGCGGCTTCCTTCGTCTTGCCACGAACCATGCAGTAGATGTTAGGAGCATCGCTGCTGATGAGGTCATGCAAGATGTGGATACCCAGATAACCTGTAGCACCTGTAATCAATACGTTGCCCAACTGTTGACGCTCTCCTGCACGGAAGAATCCCAGCGTGTTGCGCTGCAAGAGGTTGTTGATGGCAGTATAGTCAAAATCGGCAACAGGATCAGGGGCACCCGATGGAGAACCATCGGGCACGGTGACGCCAGTGATGAGGGCGGCTAGCTTGCGTGGCGTCGGGTTAGCAAAGACCTCACCATACGACACATGCAGATCAGCCTTGTCAGCCTCGATGATAACACGCGTCACAACGAGCGACGTACCACCCAATTCGAAGAAATTATCTGTAGCACCAACCTTCTCCATTTGCAGAATATTGGCAAAGATGTCGCAGAAGGCGCGCTCGGTGTCGTTGGCTGGTGCCTCATAGTCGCCACTGATAGCCAACTGCGGTTCAGGCAGTGCTTTGACATCCGTCTTACCATTAGGCGTAATAGGCATCTTGTCCATCTGCAGGTAGGCTGTAGGCACCATATACTTGGTAAGTGTCTTACCCAGTTCGGCCTTCAGCTCCACGATATCGATAGGATGGTCGGCAGTAAAGTAAGCACAGAGATGCTCGATATTCTTGATCTTACCAATCTTCACAACGACACTCTTGATTCCCTCGACAGCAGCCAGAGCGGCTTCTACCTCACCCAGTTCGATACGCAGACCACGCAGTTTGATCTGGTTGTCCGTACGTCCGAGGATCTCCACATCGCCTTCTTCAGTCCAACGGGCATAGTCGCCAGACTTGTAGATTCGAATGCCCTTGTAGTTGATGAAGCGCTCGGCAGTCATCTTAGGCAGGTCGTTGTAACCTGTTGCCACACCGATACCACCGATATACAACTCGCCAACCACGCCTACGGGCAACTCATTACTATCGCTATCAACAACAAACTCCTTGTAGTTGAGTAGCGGACGGCCTACGCTGATGCGGTTAGTGTGCGTCAACTCCTTGCAGTTAGAGGAGACCGTGATCTCCGTCGGACCATAGGTATTGAAGATACGTGCCTTTGGTGCAGCAGCACGCAGTTTGTCGAGCAGACCGTCGGCATATTTCTCGCCACCACACATGATAACTTTACACTGGCTGATAGCCTCAACAAAGGCTGGCAACTCCATATATTGCAGCATACGCGAAGGTGTAGCATTGATGGCATCGGCTCCTGTACGACGGAAGAGATCGGCTAACAATGCGGCATTGGTTGTTTCTTCCTCACTGGCTATGACTGCTGTCTTTCCGTTGCATAACGCACCGCCAAACTCCTTCATTGACATATCAAACGACAAAGTGGTGACGCAAAGGAAGGCATGTACCGTCTCTGCCAAAGCGTGGATATGAGTGTTGGCAGGATGTCCGCCATAGAGATAGTTCACAATACTTTCATGACGCAGCATCACACCCTTAGGCTTACCTGTAGAACCGCTGGTATAAATGAGGTAGCATAGGTCCTGCGGCGTGATGTTAGCTGCCACAGGTGCCGTGCTGAGAGACGTATCCAACAGTTCCTCTACGTCAATGGCATTGGAGAACTCACTTAGGCGATCTGCTGTCGTGATGATATAGGCAGCGTGGCTGTCGTTGAGAATGTGCTGTATACGCTCCGTGGGATATTCGGGATCGCAAGGGATATAGGCACATCCGGCCTTCATCACACCAAAGATAGAAAGCATCACCTTCGATGTTCTGGGCAGCAACAAAGCGACGCGACTGCGAGGCTCCACGCCACGCTGGCGCAGGGCATTGGCAATGCGGTTTGTGGCTTCATCCATCTCCTTAAAAGTATAGGTAGCATCACAGGCCACCAATGCCGTTACGTCAGGCTGTTTCTCAGCATAATAAGGTATGCAGTCGTGGTAGTACTTAAAGGGAACCTCACCAGTTGCCACCTGGCGCAGATGACTCAACGCTTCCTCCTGATTCTTGCTGATAATGGAGAGTTGGCGCACCTTCGCCTGTGGCTGTGCTATCATTCGCTCGACTACTTCCACAATACTCTCGGCCAGTGCATTGCCAAGACGGGCAGAATAGATAGCATCATCATACTGTACCAACACACCACGAGACTCGATCTTGATGTTGATCTTGAACTTCGGAACGTTCAGTTCCAACAGTTCTCTTCCGATGGCCTGACCTCCAACGGTATATTCCGACATAACACCCACCTGATAGGCATAGGCGATAGAAGGAATGAAGCCAAAGTCAGTAGCGATACGGGCAAAAGGATAGTCCTCGTGGCGCAAGGTCTCATCGAAGGTATTGCTGACCTGCTTCAGGTATTCACTAACCGTCACATCATCAACCTTCAGACCAAGGGCAAGGGTGTTGACAAACATACCCACCGTATCGGCAATCTTCAGATTCGAACGTCCGCTGCTGATGGTGCTCAGATACACCTCGCGATTATTGGTATAGCGTGAAACAACATAACTGACAGCAGCCAGATAAAGGTGTGCTGGGGTGATCTCCTGCTGACGACAGAATGCTGCCGCCTTATCCAAATCCGTGGGACAGACAGCCTCACCAATGAAGCCCAGTTTGTCGCTCTTTGGCAGGTCGGCAGGTATCTCGCTTGCACCCTCACAAGTTTGAAGTTTCTCTGCAAAGAACTGCTGGGCGGCTTTAAATGTTTCGCTTTCTTCAGCTTTCTGCTGATCGCTGACGAAGTCGAGATAGGTGTAGCCTTCTTTCTCGACGGATTCCCCTTCGAGAGCTGAATTAATCTGACGGATAAACAAGTCGGCAGAACCTCCGTCGAACACCAAATGATGGACATCCATCAGCAGATGGACCCCTGTTTCGGTCTTCACCACCTCAAAACGATAGAGCGGTGGTTTCTGGAGATTGAACGGACGGACGAAGTCGGACTTGTAGTCAGCCAACGCCTCGTTGGTCATCTCCGTGATGGGCACATCCACAGGCACACTATCAGCTAAGGTCTGAACTATCTCATCTCCCTCTGTCGTAAAGTGAATGCTCAGTTCTGGATGGGCCTCCACCACTTTCTTTACAGTATCAGCCAGTTTGTTGGCTTCTATCCCTGCAGGATAGCTGAGCAGATAAGGAATATTATAGACGGTCGAAGTGGGATTCTTCAGACATTCGAAATAAACACCCGTCTGAGTGTAACTTAACGGTACGGTTTTCTGCGATTCTGTCTTTGGGGCAGATGTTTCTGTACTTACTGCTCCACCTGCCATCATTTGCTTCAGTATTTCGTTCTCGATGCTCTGTAGTGTACCAGTCTTGACCAACGACTTCGAATCGAGGGTTACGCCATAGCGCTTATTCACCTGAACGGCGAGCTTGATAGCAGAGATTGAGGTCAGTCCAGCATAGCCTAAAACGGTCGTAATGCCAAATTCCGTGTTGTTCACGATGGCGGCAATCATCTCATGCAATTCCTGCTCCAACACATTCATCGGAACATTTGACTCCTCGATAGCGGCAGCCTTCTTTTCAGGCTTTGGAAGCGCCTTCTTGTTTACCTTTTGGTTCTGGTTCAGAGGTATCTTGTCGATTTGCATCGTCACGGCAGGCACCATATAGGGTGGCTTCTGGTCGAGGATGAAGTTGTTCAGGGTCTCAATATCGATTGTAGAATCACTAACGATGTAGGCTGCAATGAACTTTCCGTTTCCGCCCTCTTCATCGAAAGCTTGCACCGTAGCATCTTTGATGCCAGGAAACTCACGAATCACAGCTTCCACCTCCTTCAGCTCGATGCGGAAACCACGAATCTTCACCTGTCCGTCACGACGACCAACAAACTGGATATCGCCGGAGGGCAGGTAGCGCACGATATCGCCTGAACGGTATACTCTAGCGTATTTATCGTTATCTGCAAATGGATTCGGGATATACACCTCAGCAGTCTTCTCTGGACGATTCAGGTATCCGCGACTTACCTGCGGGCCACTAATCCACAGTTCTCCTGCTGCTCCCACGGGCAGACGATGTCCCTGTGGATCAACGATGTAGAGACGCACATTGTCTAAGGCTTTTCCAATAGGAATTTCCTTCATCTTGTTTTCCACCGTATACAAGGTTACATGCACCGTAGTCTCCGTAGGACCATAGATATTATTGAACGCAAAGCCCGTTGGCGGTGTGAGCGAAGCCAGTTTCTCGCCACCGGTAGACAAGTATTTCAGCGAGTGGTTCTCGATACTTGTGGCGAATTGATAGCCAACCTGCGTAGTCATAAACGAGTGGCTGATGTGTTCGCGCTCGAAATAGTCGTTCAGCGCAATAAGGTCGAGACGGATCTCTTCGGGAACAATGTGAACCGTAGCGCCGCAGGTCAATGCGGGATACATGTCCATCATGCAGGCATCGAACCCATAGCTGGCGTAAGCAGCTACATTATGTTCGGGCTTCAGGTCATAATACCGCTGATACCAATGGCAGAAGCAGACGAGGTTACTATGCGTCAACTGACAGCCCTTTGGTATACCCGTTGAGCCTGAGGTGTAAAGCAGGATAAAGAGACTGGAGGGTTTTATCTCAACATTTCGATAGTCCGACATTTCGATATTTTGAATGTCCTTGGTCAGCAGCACCTCACCTTTGTATTCGTCTACGATGGACCGCAATTCCTCATCAGCAATCAGCAGCTTGGCGTTGGCATCCTGCATCATGAAGTTCAGACGCTCCTTCGGATAGGTTGGATCTAATGGCTGATAGGCACAGCCTGCTTTCAGAACACCCAGTGAGGCAATGGTCATCCACTCGCAACGGGGTATCAACACAGAAACCACATCCTCCAAGCCCAAGCCCTTTGAGGCTATATAGCCAGCGATGCGATTG
Source organism: uncultured Prevotella sp. (assembly GCA_946404405.1). Classification (GTDB taxonomy): domain Bacteria; phylum Bacteroidota; class Bacteroidia; order Bacteroidales; family Bacteroidaceae; genus Prevotella. The sequence continues at coordinate 17,301 of CAMJDL010000046.1, read as the reverse complement.
CTGATATCATCCACCTCGGCATAGGTATATCGCTTGTCTTTGTAAACGACGGCGATATTATCTGGCGTCTCCTTAGCCTGACGACAGAACAGCGAGACGATGGTCTGCGTGTCGTCATATTCGACATCAGTCAGATTGAAGCTGTCGAGCGTCTCTATTTGCGATGTTGTAGTGATGTCCACCTCGCGAAGATATTCCTTGGTGAGGAATCCCTCTACCACAGCCTCGTAGCTCTCTAAGAACTGGCTGATCAACGCCTCAGAATATTCGTTGCTGTTGTATTCGGCTTTTATTTGATATTTGCCATTCAGGATAAATGCCTTCAAATAGAGCGAAGCCTCCAACGTGCTGTTACACAGACGGATGGTCTTCATTGGTTTACCGCACAGTTGCTCGTCGGCAAACATCATTCCATGCCAGGCAAACATCGAATTGCTCTGGATGCCCAGATCGTTCACGGCATCGCTGAAGGCGTATGCCTCATGCTGGCGCACACCACTCATCTGATCCTGTCCTGCCTTCAGATAGTCGAGCACCTTGGTCTCGTTGTCGAATTTGGCATAGACGGGCAGCGTCTTCACCGTCATACCCACTGAGTGCAGGAAACGCTTGTCGGAACGACCGTTGTAGATGGTGGTAAACAACGACTCCTGTTCATTATTGTATTTAGCAAGCAGGAAACTATAGGCCGTCGTGAAGAAATTACTCTTAAAGATACCCTTTTCCTTGCAGAAGCCGTCAACACGCGCCATATCTACACTTAGCGTCCTCACCATCGAGGCCTCACTATGCATTGGCTCTTCCAAATCGGGCATTAACTGGGTGAAACAGTCACCGCAGTCGAAGTTCTGCGCATACCAGTTCTTGCCCTCATCAAAAGCTGCCGATTTCCTCAGTTCTGTCTCAGCAACAGCCACTTCTGCCATAGTCATCGCTTCTGGTTCCAACAGTTCCCCATTGTAGGCTTTCTCAACATCGGCCAACATTACTTTAAGAGTTGTGCCATCACCGATGATGTGGTGAATGTCGAGGAAGAAATAATAGTGCTCAGAATCCTTTAGCAGACGGATATGAAACAGGCGGTCGTTATAGATGTCGAATGGGACTATCATCTGTCTCTTCTCGACCTCGATGTCAGCAACGTTTTCTACCTTTAATGTAAATGTCTCTGTGTCGTCAATGACCTGAAGAGGGTCGCCGTCGCTATTCAACTCGATACGAGTGAACAGCGTAGGATGTGCTGCCACAGCAGCTTCAATGGCTCGGCAAAGTTTCTCTCCGTCGAGACTGCCATCGAGCACATACAAATAAGGAAGATTATAACAAGCCTCTCCCTGGTGTGCTACACACTCTACGTAGAGACCATACTGAACTTTTGATAATGGTGCGGATGTTTTCATATTTATAGTTATTTACCTTTCTACTTATTTACTTTTTCATCACCATTTTGTAGTAAACAGGCTGGGCGAGATGACCAATGAGAACCAACCCCAGCGAGCTTGTTTACTGGAGTTGCCTTGTTTCAGTCTGTCCATAGTCTCAGTGCCATGCATCTGGGTATAGCCCGCTATCAGCGAGATGTCCTTCGAGAACTTATAGCTGGCCTGTAACTCAACGCTATGGCCCAGTGTGCGGTCGAGTTTTGAAAGTTCTGTAGCTGTAGCTAGATAGTGATAGGTCGCGCTGCAGTTGAATTTGCCGTTCGGCGAGTAAATAGCGCCAACAAAGGTGTTCTGCAGACCAGGTGTAAAGCCATTGATGTAAGCACTCTCGTAGAAGTAGTCCAAAATGCCGTAAAACTTGGTGCGTGAACCATAAAGAGGAGCGAAGCCGCCTTCATATTCCCGATATGGCATACCAAACGAACCACCATGAATGACCGGCACATAGTCGTCACCACTCAGATAGTCGTAACCCAACACAAAACCGTATTTATCGGTGGGTTTGATGGTGGCTTTCGCACTCGCCATCCATGCCTTGATCTTTCCTGCCTGCTTCGCATCGTTGACCACCTTACCCGTCTGGCGATAATACGAGCCTTCCAGCGTCAGGTGCTCAGGGTGGAAGTTGAAGTAGCCACCGTACATCTGCTGATATTCTGTGCGAGGCTCATTATACTCATCAGGCACCTTCTTCTTACCTCCCCGTCCGTCATCGACTTCGACATATCTGCCTGCCTGCTGACCTATGTTCATAAAGAGCAGCGACACCCCTAACGGGAACTTCGGCACATCGTAGTGATACCACACGGTCTGCATCGTTTTGTACAACTGCGCACCATTGTCATAATACGTGCCGTTATAGTAGTTGTCGCCGTTCTGGTTATAGGCCAGTATGGCATGAGCCTTATGGCCGTACCCTTCGTAACCTACTCGAAGCACATCGTGCGACTGGGCTGCTGTGGCAAAGTCGTTAGGACCGATGATACGCTCGTCGTCGTAGGTCAGAGCGATACGACCCGCTTGGGCAAAGAGACCATTCTTGGCCGTCAACTTTACCCAGCCCTCGTATAGGGTTACTGCATTATTGCCTTTCATGCCCCATAGTCCCTTGTTTTGGATGACGGCATGTGCCTGCAAACCAGGACGCTGATAGTCCACATTCAAGCGGACTCGTCCTACCATAAAACGCGATTTGTCTTCTTCCGAACCAGTGTTTTCAGACTTGGGCAGACCACCACCACAAGCCTCACCGTGCGTCAGCAGATTCATGCTGAAGCTCAGCTGATTGATCGAGTCCTTTTGAGCCAAACAACCCGTAGCCGCTATCATCATTAGCAGCATGCAACTCTTTCTCATAGACTTTGGATTTGTTTACTCGAATTCGAAGATAGAGAGGAATCCCGTCAGCTTAAACACGTTTTTGATGTCATCGTTGACACCACGCAGCGTGACCTTGCTGCCTGTAGCCTTCGCGCCTTTCAAAATACCGAGCAAGATGCGCAAACCACTTGAGGCAATATACTCCAGACCGTTACAGTCGATGATGACGTCCTTACCGTCAGACGTGTAGAGTGGTTTCAATACTTCCTCAGCCTCTGTAGCTGCTGCAGTGTCCATTTCTCCTTCTAAAGTGGCAATCAGTTTGCCGTCAATTTCTTCAATTTTAGTGTTCATAATGATTTATACTTTTTTGTTAATGATAATATGTTCAATTGGTTTAGACGTTCGTAATTGATGCTGTCCATCAGTTCGCGCACCAGCAGAATGCCCAGACCACCTATCTGCCGGTCTTGAACGGGGATGTCGATGTCTGTTTTCTCCTTCGATGTAGGGTCGAAATATACACCTGCATCGATAATCTGAATGCGAAGCACGCTACCGTCAGATGCCATTTTGATGGTCACGTCGCCCGTCTCTCCTGAGGGATAGGCATACTCCATCACATTCACGACGGCCTCCTCTATAGCCAGTTGTAGCTGCTTGGCTAACGACGTCTCTATCTGGAGCTCTCCGACAACCTGTTTGACGAATGCATTGAGCTGCTTGACCTGACGAACATTGTTCTGCAACGTCAGCTGTTCCTCATACACCGATTCACGACGGACGGGCGTATAATGGATGGCCAGCATCGTCAGGTCGTCGCTCTGTTCAGCATTGGCCACAAACTGCTGGACGGCCTGTGTAATGGTCTGCAGAATATCCTCGGGTTGCATGCCAACACAGGTGCCAAGCACCGCTTCTACGCGGTCCATACCAAACTGCTTGTGCTCCTTGTTCATCGCCTCCGTCAGGCCGTCAGTATAGAGGAAAAGAGTGTTGTCTGGCTGTAAATGAATCTCCTGTATGTCATATTTCACGTCATTGAAAACGCCAACAGGCAAATGCGGCTGTACGGGAATCTGAACAATTCTCTCACCTCTCACCTCTTGCCCCTCACCTCTAATGATCATTGGTGCATCGTGACCAGCATTGCAGTAGCGCAGATGACCTGTAGGCAAGTCGAGCACACCGATAAACATCGTCACAAAGATGTTCGTATCGTTACCCTGACAGGCTGATTCATTGATGGCTTGCATGATGCGGGCAGGATTGTTCTCATGGGCCGAGAACGCACGGAACAATGAATGTATTACCCCCATGACCATAGCTGACGGTGATCCCTTGCCACTGACATCGCCGATACAGAAGAACAGTTTTTCGTCGCGGATAAAATAGTCATAGAGGTCGCCACCTACTTCACGGGCAGGTACTAGCGAGCCGAATATATCCACATCGTCATGCTTTAGATGACTGTGAGGTAGCATGCTCTGCTGAATCTGACTGGCTACACGCAACTCGCTGCCAATGCGATCTTTCTCGGCATTCACCATACGCAGACGTTCTAAGTTGCGCTTGGCACGAACGACGATAAAGCCCAGCAGCAACAGACCCATCCCAATCAGCGACAGCAGCGTATAGCGCACCGTGCGCAACTTTCCAAAGATCTCCTCGTCGTTGCACACACTTATAAGTACCCAGTCGGTCTTGCCGCCTACGGGGTGGAAGAACACGTGCTGCTTCTCGCCCTTGGCATCATCCATCGTCTCGTAGCCCGTCTTGTCGTCATCGTTATTCACCAACTTCATGGCAGCTTGGAACGTGGCATTATCCTCACCAGCCATCAGATGTCCATTTCCCGCAATCAGGAATCGTTGTGTACTCTGATACATTCGTCCCTCCTCCATGACGTCTTTCAGCCAGTCGATGGCAATATCCGCATAAACCACCCCTATAGTCCTGTTCTTCTCGTCACGTACAGGAACGCCATACGTAGTGATTACAGTCTTTGCTCCAACAATGTCCGTATAAGGTTCGCTCCAGTGCGCCTTCTCCTGTGTAAAAGGAATCCTGTAATACTCATCCATGGTATGGTCGACACCGTCACTTCCCAACTGCATCGTCACAATGGAGTCTTGTCCACGGCGCACGGCATAGGGCTCGAAAAACTTGTCCTTATTCGGGTAATAGTTGGGGATGAAAGCAACACCGCTACCCCAGAACGATGGGTTGTTTTTCACCATCCTACGGGTAATGTCGAACATCCACTCCGGCTCTTCAAGGCCTTCAGTTACCACCCATGACATATTATCGACAGCAACCTCCACTTGAGCCAGTTTGTTGCGGATACAGAGATATATGGCATTCATCTCGCGGTCTATCAACTTCTCTACCGTCCTGTGAATGATGTCCTGAGCCGAGTAGTACATCACACCCGACACCACTTCCACCAGCAATGCAGCAGCAATGATGTTAACCAGATTAATATGGGCCTTTATGAAGTTCCTAAATCGCTTCCACCACCCCACTTTGAGAGTTCCCTTATTCGGCATCGTATTCAGAATATGGCTACAAAGTTAGTCAATTTTTCTCAAAATCGACAATCTTTTTTCGTTTTTTTCTACTCCACTGATGTTATTTCTGCCTGAGCAGTAGATACCACCGTGGTGGCACTGCTCTGCGTCTTTCCCTGCTTCACCTTTATGTTGTTAATGAATCCACGAGCCAACACCTTGTTCCAGTTGTTCGGATCTACATATTCGAAGGTAAGCGTGTAGTTTCCCTCGTTGAATGCAATTTATAGCAGTACGTGGAATTGAGTACGGTCTCCAAATCGTAACCCGCTTTCTCTTCAATTCCTCAGACTGCCTTTATACAAAGAAATCCTGCAAATTCTTCCATAGTTACGAAAAAGTCGAGAGAAAAGCCAAATTTATTTCTCTCTTTGTACTATTTCAAGTATATTCAATGGAAAAGCAAAATCTGCTATAAATAACTTTTGTTAAATTAGAATGCTATTTTACCAATTATTCCGTAATTATCATTATCTTTGCAAATAAAACCTGATAACGATGAAGAGAATCATGATTTCTGCACTTATACTGCTGGTGGCAGTATGGTGCGTGGCAGCCCCCAAAAATGAGGACGGCAGCCGTTTGTGGCTGCGAATGGAGAAAAGCGGCACAGCTGCTACGGTAACAGGCGTGAAATGTACGGCTATGACAGAGCTACAAAGCTACTGGCAGGGCGGACCGGTGGTACTGAAACGCCAAAAGGGTATGCCCGCCGACGCATACACCATCAAGAGTGAGGGCGGAAAAACGGTGATATCGGCAACGAACGAAGCAGGACTGCTGTACGGCGCCTTCCACCTGTTGCGCATGCAGCAGACAGGACAGGCAACTACGGCACTCGACATCAGGGAACAGCCGGCCTACGACCTGCGCATACTGAACCATTGGGACAATCCCGACGGCACAGTAGAACGCGGATTTGCTGGACGGAGCATCTTTTTGAATCCAGATCCGGAGCGAATGAAGACATACGCCCGCGCCAATGCCTCTATCGGCATCAACGGCACGGTGCTGAACAACGTGAACGCAAAGCCCGCAGCGCTGGCAACCGAAAACCTGCAGAAGGTGAAAGTGATAGCCGACCAGCTGCGCCCCTACGGCATCCGCGTCTATCTGTCCATCAACTTCGCATCACCCATCAAGGTGGGCGGGCTGAAGACTGCCGACCCCCTCGATTCCGAGGTCGTCAACTGGTGGAAAGACAAAGTGAATGAGATATACAAAATGGTTCCCGACTTCGGCGGATTCCTCGTTAAGGCCAACTCCGAGGGTGAGCCTGGACCACAGGACTTCGGACGGACACATGCCGACGGTGCTAACATGTTGGCCAAGGTGCTGAAACCACACAAGGGCATCGTGATGTGGCGCGCCTTTGTGTATAAGCCACAGAGTAGAGACCGTGCCAATCAAGCTTGCGAGGAATTCATGCCCTTGGACGGGCAGTTTGCCGACAACGTAATTATCCAGATCAAGAATGGCCCCGTGGATTTCCAGCCTCGCGAGCCATATAGCCCGCTGTTCACCTCACTGCAGAAGACACAGATGATGGTGGAGTTCCAAATCACGCAGGAGTATCTCGGTGCCGCCAACCACCTGGTCTATCTCGCCCCGATGTGGCAGGAGTTCTTCTCGTTTGTGAAACCTGCCAGTCTGAGAGCGATGGCTGGTGTGGCCAATATCGGCGACAACACGAACTGGTGCGGACACCACTTCGCACAGTCCAACTGGTATGCCTTCGGACGCTTGGCATGGAACCCCGACCTGACATCGAAACAGATTGCTGAGGAATGGCTGGCTCAAACCTTTGATATTAAGGCGGCAGCAAACTCTCAACTCTTAAACGTCATGTTACGCTCTCGCGAGACTTGCGTCGACTACATGATGCCTCTGGGAATCCACCATATCTTTGCAGGAAACCATCACTACGGACCAGAGCCTTGGTATGCTCCGCGTGGTGTGAGAGCCGACTGGACTCCTCCCTATTATCACAAGGCTGACAACATCGGTTTGGGCTTTAACCGCACACTCACGGGGTCGGGCAACGTCAAGCAGTATCCTGAGGAGCTCTGCCGTTTATATAACGACATCAACACCTGTCCCGAAAACCTCTTGGCATGGTTCCACCACGTACCCTGGGACCACAAGATGAAAAGCGGACGCACCTTCTGGGACGAACTGTGCCACAAATATGACGACGGTGTCCGCGAGGCTCGCCGCTTCTTGGTGGTTTGGGATGCCATGCAGCCCTACATCGACAGTCAACGCTTTGACGAGGTGCAGCGCAAGCTCCGCATACAAGCCCGCGATGCCGAGTGGTGGCGAGATGCCTGTCTGCTCTATTTCCAGACCTTCTCACATCGCCCGATTCCATCGGATATGGAGCATCCCGTGCACAACCTTGACGAGATGATGAAATTCCGCATCCCCATCTCCATGTACGAGAATCCTGCCTGCGGATATACCAAGTAACTAATAATACATGAACATCGAAGAAGTACGGGAGAAGTATTGTAGTTAACTCCAACTGAGAATGAAGCTATAGTGGTAGGGCTTGTTGCCATCGATAGTATATTGGGGTAACGTGCGCTGACCCCAAGTATCAACACCACCTACACCGTGGACGTTCAGGTCGATATTCAGATTGACAAAGCGTCCACGCTGTATTTCATGAGGATGCTTAGCGGGCTCGAGGTCTTCTTCGCCATAGTCCCAGGCACGAATACAGAGAGGCTGGAGGCCAATAATTTTAAGAGATGAGAGGTGAGGGGTAAAGGGTGAGAGTTTAAACCAACGGACATCCGTGCGACAGCTGTTGTCCTGCGGATGGATGTATTCCGTCTCGAATTCAGAGAGCGGCATCTTATACTGACCCAAGAACGCGCTGCGCTTGCGATCGGGATAGTTCTCCCAAGGACCACGACCATAGTACTCTATGTTGGTGTAGCTGGCTGGAATGCGCATACGCATACCGAACTTAGGCATCACGGGACGATCATTAGCTGTAGGTTGGGAATCCACATCGACCAGAATCTGGCGTTCGTTAATAACGGTATATTTCACCGTCACGTCCTTGGTTTCCCTCCATAAGGCGGTGCGCTGGGCAAAGCGAGCGGCATGCTGGTTGTCGTTTTCGGGCTTCCAGAAATAGGGTTCTAGGGGAGCAACGAGCATCTCCTTACCATCAACAATCCACGAGGTGAGGTTGTTGCCATCGATGGTGATGTTCTTGGATGTTGAACGTTGAACATTGAACGTTCTCTCTTCGAGAGTGTGGCGTTGCGAGGAACGTTGAGGGAAAGCATAGGGTTTGAGTACGAACTGCTCGTTGGCCACAGCAAAACCTTTCTTTGCCCAAGGCTTGTCTTCGCGAAGACGAGCAGAAACATTGAGCAAGGTCTCGCTTTCATAACGCACGGTGTCGTAGGTGATAACGTATTCGCTGGGATTTGTAAAGCTATCGTGATTGATGATGCGAATGTGACCATCGGCTTCTCTCACAAAGTGCAGGGGCTGATAGACATGCTGCACCTCATAGTAATGCGGATGGGGCTTACGATCAGGACCAATGAGGCCATTGATACAGAAGGCTCCGTCGTTGGGTTTATCGCCGAAATCTCCACCATAGAGGAAATCCGAACTTTCAACTTTCAACTTTCCACTTTCAACTGGATATAGTCCCTGGTCCACCCAGTCCCAGATAGCTGCACCGCAGATGGAGGAGTCGGCATAGATGACGTCCCAGTACTCTTGGAAGTTGCCCATGGAGTTACCCATAGCATGGGCATATTCGCGCATCATGAAAGGGCGGTCGGTAATTCTCTTTGCTTCGGATGCAAGGCGTTCGGGCGTCAGATAGCCATCATCATAGATATCGCTCTGGCTACGATCGGTATCACAGAACGGTAGGGCGATGGTGTCAAGGGCTACTACGGCCTCTCGCATAGCCTTCATATTGGGTCCTACCCCACCCTCGTTGCCCATACTCCACATGATGACGCAGGGATGGTTCTTGTCGCGCTGCACCAATGAGACGGCACGGTCCACGTGGGCATCCTTCCATTCTGGGTCTTCACCCATCACGCGGTTGGCATAGCCATAACCGTGCGATTCCTGATTGGCCTCGTCCATCACATAGATGCCCCAGCGGTCGCAGAGCTCATAGAGGTATTCGCGGTCGGGATAGTGCGAGGTACGCAGGAAGTTGATGTTAGCCTGCTTCATCAGCGCGATGTCTTTTTCGTAGGTGGCGTCATCGACATAGCGACCTGTTACGGGATGGTGGTCGTGGCGGTTCACACCACGCAGTTTCACGTTTTTGCCGTTAATCTTGAAGACCTCGCCCACACACTCCACACGTTTCACACCGAAATGGTTGGCGAAATGCTCATCATCCTTCCAGTCCTTACTACCCAGCAGTTGCACTGTATAGGGAAAGAGCCAAGGCTTTTCAGCCGACCATGGGTGCCGGTTACTTTCGTAGTGGAAACTGAGTTCGACGATTGTCGTATCGCCTGCACGAAGTTTGCGAATGAGATGATTGGTTACACAATAAGAGGCGGGAACAGGTAAACCTGTATCTGACATCCTCGAAGTGGTATTGACTCCTTCAAGTTCAGGGCTGGCAATCTTCAATTGTGTCAAAAGATCCTTGGCAGTCTTCTTGCCAGTATTGCAGACAGAGATCTTGGCTTTGACAGTGAACTTTGAGAAGTCCTGATTGGGGATGGCCTCCACCTTATAATCGGCAATATGCACCAAGGGGCGCACCCAGAGCTGCACCTCGCGGAAAATACCGCTCAGACGCCACATGTCCTGACACTCGAGGTAGGAACCGTCGCTCCAACGATACACCTCGACAGCAAGCTTGTTGCGGCCTTCGCGCATGTATTTCGTCACGTCGAACTCTGCAGGTGACATCGAGTTCTGGCTATAGCCCACTTTCTGACCGTTTACCCAGACATACATCGCAGAATGGACGCCACCAAAGTGCAAAATCAGATTCTTCGAGAGCATCTCCTTCGTGACATCGACAAACGTCACATACGAGCCAACGGGGTTGCGATGGTCGTAGGCATACCAGTCCTTATTGGGTTCACCCATCACACGGGGACGGTCGCGGTGGAAAGGATATTGCATGTTGACGTAAATCGGTTTACCGAAACCTTGCAACTGCCAGCAACCTGGCACGGTGATCTTGTCCCAATTGCTCACATCATAATCCTCGCGATAGAAGTCGGCAGGGCGCGAATCAGGGTCCTTGCTCCAATGGAACTTCCATTGCCCGTCGAGACTCACAATCTCTTTGCACTCCTTCCATTTCGAAGGCAGTTGCAATGTGGTGTGATACGGCAGTTTGTTGAAACCAAGTACATGCGGGTTCTCCCAGTCGTGAGGCGTTTGCGCCTGTGCTGCAATGGCCAGCAACAGTAGCGCTACGCTAAATGACAAATGAGAAATGATAATCGTTTCATTACTTCTGTGTCCTTCTAACAAGAAGGAATCGACTATACTGCTACATCGCGCTCTCGCCAAAAGCGGTAGGTGATATCCTCGAAATCACCATCCACAGTACGACGATAGAGACGTTGATTTGTTGTGGCAGACTTCAAGGGGCCAAGGTGGCGGATAAACGGACCAATCTTGATATAGTCAAAGTCCTGCTTGTTAACGATAGGCGGTACGCGTAAACGACCACTATACCATGCTACATGGAACTGTGGGTGATATTCATGGATATACTGGGCCAGTTGGTTGACGCTCTTGGGATCGGCATCGCCACCCATAAATGCGATGCAGGTAATGTCCGTGCCATACTGACTTACGAAATCGTCAATGGCATCGGTTGTCAGGGGCATACCAATATCATCCCACAAGTAATGGCTATGACAACCCGGGCAGTGACACGGGCAATTGGAAATATTAATCGCCAGTGTCACTTCGTCGGGTATCTCCTGAAAAACAACCCCTGTATTAACGTATTTCAACATGTCTTAAGCTTCCGTGTGTGCATAGAAACGGCGTGCTGCCTCTTCCTGACGTGGCTGTGAGAAGTTAGACACGCGCTTCAGATATCCAATGATACGAGTCATGTAGTCTACATTCTTCGAGTGGCAATGCGGACACTCCTTGAGATAGCGCTTGTCAATGTGGCCACAATCATTGCAGACAGTATTGGGAATGTTGAATGTGAAGTAGTTACAACCCTCCTGGGCAGCCACTTTCAACAGGTGCAGATACTGCTGCTTTGACAGATGTTCGTCGAGGTTCATGTGCAGAGCGGAACCACCTGTCAGATGCTCGATATAGGGAGCGCCATGCAACTTGAACTTGTCGATAACGCTGAGCGAATCGTCCTCAACAACGTAGAAGTATGAGTTGTAGCAGTCGCGTGGCACGAAGTAGCCGTCCTCACGGTCCCACTTGGCATGCTTCACACCAACATTCTCAGCAGGAATCATCTCGCAGTTGAACATCACCTCCTTAGAACGGTACTTTTTGTTGTACTGCTCAATGAGTCCCAGAATGCCCTGTACGAACTTCTTATAATCGTCGTTTGGCGTAATCTTCAGGCCCATGAACTCGGCAGCCTCAACCAGACCATTGATACCGATAGTCAGATACTGACGGTTGATGTTAATATAACCAGCATCGAACAGCGGCAGCATGCCATGAGCCTGTAACTCCTTCAGGTTCTCGTTATAGGCCATCTGCACCTTATGGCACAGGTCAATGACGCCACCCAGATACTCCAGATAGTCCATCTTGTGGTTGACAGCATACTGAATGCAACGGTTCAGATTAATGGTGAGTACAGACTTAGAACCCGTGCTGACACCACCGGCACCGAGGGTATAGCTAAAGCCGTTGTCAGTAATCTCGTTGCGCAGACGACAGCAAGATGACAGTGAATCGGCATTGTTGCTCATGTAGGTGAAGAACGAGTGTCCCTCAGCATACATCTCTGCTGTAAAGTCACCCCACTCCTTGTCCTTGCACTCGCCATTCTCGTCGACGAGCAGTGCCATAGTCTCAACGGGGAAGGTAAGCAGTGTCTTGGTGCGCTCCTGGTTGAACCACTTCATGAAGCGCTTCTGCAACCAAGAAAGACCTTCCCAGTCCGGTTGAGAACCATCGGGGAAATAGAACTCGCCAAAGATACTCTGGAAGTAATACTTGTCGTAGTATGCCACATTCCAGAATACAGCCTGATAGTTACGGGCGCCAGTGGGCTGGTTGAGTGTGTAGACAATCTGCTCGAAGTAGTCTGTAATCACCTTGTCGATGGTACGCTTCTTCAACGAGAGGTCGGCCTGCTGGTCTGGATGCTGCCAATAGTCCTTGCCATATTCCTTACCAATGAAGTAGTTCATGTACATCAGGAACTCAGGCGTAGCACAAGCACCAGAGAGCATCGAACTAACCATGAACACCATGTTAACGAAGCCGCCGGCAAACGACTTCAGATTCGTGGGGGCAGTAGAGTTGCCACCAATAGCTGTCGTACCGCCAATGAGCCAAGGGTACATCGTGATAGAGGCACAGTAGTTAGCCAGCGAAGTCTCATCATTCTTATAAATAAAGTGATGTGTCAACTTGTCAATATACTCGTTGGCCAAATCCTTGCCATACATCTTCTTGATGCGGTCTACCAACAGACGACGATTCAGACGGATGAAATTCGACTTTGGCAACTCACCAATCAGCGTAGCAATGTTTTTGTGCTCTACGTTGGCATTAGCATCGTACTTCGAACCGGTAGCAGCGTTAACCGATTCGGTGTACTCAGAGAGGAACATCATCTTCTCCAGTGTGTCACGGTCTTCTGAGTGTTCTTGACGATAAAGGATGAACGACTTAGCCACCTTGTAGAAGCCTTCGCGCATCAGAGCCTCCTCCACCTGGTTCTGAATGTCTTCTACCTTGATGTCGTCGTGCATGTCCAGATGACTCAGGATTTTTGATACTGTTCCGAGGTCAGCAGGCTCATCCACACTCTCAAATGCCTTCACGATGGCATTCATAATTTTGTCTAACGAGAAGCGATCTTTGGTTCCGTCACGCTTCGTAATGGTAAAATTTTTAATTTCCATTTTATGTATTTCTCTTCTATTATTGGTTTTAATTATGCTTTCTCTATTGACCAAGGTTTTCCGTTTTGGACAACTTTTCGTCTTCGAATTTCCAAAAAGTTATCCATTTTGGAAAATCCGATTCGGTTGCAAAGGTACAAAAAATAACTAAAACCTCCTAAATTTTTAGCCGAGATTTTTTGCAAAAAAAGGTTAATAGAAGGCGATTCGTCGATAGTGATTACCAAACCTACGCTCGTACGTCTTTAATATATAAGTAGATAACAACAAACTATTAAAGTGTATATGAACAATAGTAAATATCGTGGCGTGGTGGTACCAATGGTTACCCCCGTGACTCAGGACGGACAACTCGACGTAGAAGCTGTCAAGCGAATCATTAACTTTTTTGCCAATCATAACGTGTCGCCTTTGCTCATGGGTACCACTGGAGAGGGCAATAGTGTCAGTCAGGCTGACGGACAGCTCTTTGTGGAAACGGCAGTTCAAGCCCGCGATGCATGGGCAGCAGTGAACGTTCAACGTTCATCGTCTAACGTTCAACGTATCTATGCCGGACTCACGGGTAACTGCTTTGCTGAGCAGGTTCGTCAGGCAGAGATCTACACTGCCTTGGGTGCTGACGTTATCGTAGCCACACTGCCAACTTATTACGCGCTGACCCCAGAGCAGATGTACGAATACTACCATACGCTGGCCGATTGCATCACGGGGCCATTAATGTTGTACAACATCCTCGCAACAACACACATGAGTATTCCCGTGGAAATCATCCGCCGATTGGCAGACCATCCCAATATCGTAGGTTTGAAAGATTCGGAGCGCAACCTAGAGCGTATGGCACAGTGTATCGAGATTGCCAAGGGACGTGACGACTTTGCCTATTTCTGTGGATGGGCCGCACAAAGTGCCCACTCGTTGGAGTTGGGTGGTAACGGCATCGTACCGTCAACGGGCAACTACGTGCCTGAGATGTTCAGCCAACTCTTCGACACCGCTGTAGCAGGTGACATGGAAACAGCTAACCGATTGCAGGAAGAGACTAACGAGATTGCTAAAATCTACCAGAAGGATCGCAGTTTAGGCCAGTCGCTTACTGCTTTAAAGGTGATGATGCAAACCAAAGGACTCTGTGACCCCTGGATGCTGATGCCGTTGACGCGGCTTTCAGCCGAAGAAGAACAAACCATAAAAGACAAGGTAAATGCATTGGATTGACTACATCATCGTATTATTGTCCATTCTGGCAGCTATTGGCACGGGAGTCTATTTTGCCCATAAGCAGAAGGACACCTCACAATACTTTGCTGGCGGAGGAAAAATTCCTGCCTGGGCCGTAGGCATCTCTATCTTCGCCACACTGATATCGAGTGTGACGTTCCTCGCCTACCCAGGTGCTGCGTATGCCGACAACTGGATACTGCTGGTTCAGGGATTGATGGTACCCATCGTATTGGTAGCCCTCATCGGTATCATTGTACCGCTGTTCCGTAAAGTCGTCCGTCTATCGACGTACGAATACTTCGAACGTCGTTTCGGACTCTTTGCCCGTCTATACTCGTCATTTGCTTTTACGCTGGGGCACTTCTCAAAGGCTGGCACGGTATTTTTCCTCGTCTCAATGGCGTTGGCTACGTTCCTTAATATTAATATATATACCATCGTGTTGGTGCTGGGTATCACCATCATCATCCTGACACTTTTTGGTGGTATGGAAGCTATTGTATGGATGGATGTGGCACAGGGATTTCTGCTCATTGGAGGCGGCATCATCTGCATCGGCATCTTGCTGTTTGGCATCGAGGGCGGTCCTGCCGAGACTTTCCGTATTGCCTCGGAATACAACAAGATAGACTTCGGACCATACGACTGGAGTCTCTCCGAGTTGTGTTTCCTGGTAATGGTGCTGAACGGCATCTTCTATGCCCTACAAAAATATGGCACCGACCAAACTATCGTGCAGCGTTATCTGGCAGCCAAGAATGACAAGGAAGCGAAGAAAGCAGCCTATATCGGTGTACTGATGTCTGTCCCCATCTGGGCATTGTTTATGTTTATAGGTACAGCACTCTTTGCCTACTATCATGCACAGGGTGCACCGTTGTTGCCAGAAGGCATTAAGGCCGATGAGGTATTCCCCTACTTCATCGCACACGAATTGCCTGTCGGTATCCGTGGCCTCATCATTGCAGCCCTTGCTGCAGCAGCGATCTCCAGCCTTGACTCCGACCTAAACTGTCTGTCGGCCATTGCCGTACAGGACTACTACAAGCGTTTCCGCAAGAATGCCACCGACCAGCAACAGCTGCGATTTGGCAAATGGATGGTGGTGATTTCGGGTGTAGATGCCATCGGTGTAGCCTGCCTGTACATCTTCTGGGGCGGTGAGGGTGTCTTGGGTGCCTTGTTCTCGCTCTATGCCATCTTCTCGGCAGGTATTGTAGGTATCTTTATCCTCGGCCTGTTCAGTCGTCGTGCTAACAAGCAAGGCCTGTATATCGGTATTGCCGCTGCCGTCATCTTTACAGCCTACGCTGTGCTGACCAGCACCAAAGTTGACATTCACGGTACGGGCGTCAAGGAGACGTTGCTCGACCTGGGCGATTGGAACTTCACCCACCATAAATATATGTTAGGTGTCTATTCGCACCTCATCGTTCTCGTTGTAGGCTATGTGGCCAGCTATTGCTTTAAGACACCATTAGCCGACAAAGAACTCACGATTTGGGGTTATCTGGAAGAAAAGGAGACACAACGCGCTGCTTCCTAAAGAACAAAGGCGATATTCTTAGAAGATCCATCAGATAGCCAATGGCCAGACTGCCACTGACACAGACTGTGAGCGAAGCCATCAGGAACAGTATGCCCGACTTGTCAAATGCCAAGTAAGGCACCATTTGTTTGCAAAGGATGGTGAAGATTGGTGAAAAGATATAGAGCAGCAGACTGTTTCTGCCTAAGAACTGGATGGTGTTGCGAAACATCCTATTAGAATATTTGAATGAACAAAGGCAACTGCTGATGGCAAGATAGACGATGATGATGCCACTAAGCGTCGACGGGCTCAGATACTGGACGTGCATGATGAGTAGGATAAAAGCCAAGACAGCAAGCAGTGAGGGTTGGAAGAAACGCGTGAAACCGATATTGCTTTGGCGCAGAATGACCCCAATCAGGAAGTATATAGCCGACGACAATGCAAGCACACCCAATACATGTGAGAACAGATAGTAAACAAGGCCCGCCAGTATAAAACGCGTCAGGGTGTTCATCGCAGCACATCGGGAAAAAACGTAATAATAGGTCAAGCCACAAAGTATCAGCGTATGGAGATACCAGTAAGGGCCTAAAGGATGGAGTAGCAGCTTATCGAAGAAGACACCAACGGTCAGATTGTCAATATGTTCGTTGATGGGTAGCAGTGAAGCCATGACAATATATCCGCTCTCCATGACTAAATAGGGAACCACCAATCCTACAATGGTCAAGAGGAAAGCATTCCACGTCTTACTGATATTCATCAGATAGCCTGAAATAATCAGGAATACTGGCATGTGGAAGGTGTACACCACTTGTTTGGCATACGGATAGAGATGCTCGAAATACACCAAGTGGAAGGTGATGACCAGAATAATCATCACACCCTTCAAATAATCCAGTTCCTTGATACGCATATACTTAGAATGAGATAAAGTTGGTGCAAAGTTACGAATAAGGTGGCAAACGACCAAATTTTGGCTGGAAAAGTTAATTGGCAAGGGTGACAATACACGCGCGTATCCGTCTCTTATTTATAACAAAACAACAAGATATGAAAGCAATCACCTGACTTCGGCGATGCGTCACCCTGTTCGCGTGCACGCCTGTTAGTTTAAATCT
>CAMJDL010000045.1 GCA_946404405.1 uncultured Prevotella sp. | reverse complement strand
TATTCATGGCCTCGATGGGGTTCATCTCTGCAATATACTTGCGCATAATCCACATACGGTTCAGCGTGGTCTGATCTTGTAGCAAGTCGTCGCGACGAGTAGAAGACTGTACCAGGTTGAGTGCAGGGAACACACGCTTGTTAGAGAGCATGCGGTCGAGCTGGATTTCAGAGTTACCTGTACCCTTGAACTCTTCGAAAATAACTTCGTCCATCTTAGAACCAGTATCTACCAGTGCTGTAGCAATGATGGTCAGCGAACCGCCTCCCTCAATGTTACGAGCTGCACCAAAGAAACGCTTGGGCTTCTGCAGGGCATTGGCATCAACACCACCAGTAAGCACCTTACCAGAAGCAGGGCTAACAGTGTTGTAGGCACGAGCCAGACGTGTGATGGAGTCAAGGAAGATGACAACATCGTGACCACATTCCACCATACGCTTAGCCTTTTCCAGTACGATACCGGCAATCTTCACGTGACGGTCAGCAGGTTCATCGAAGGTTGATGCAATAACCTCGGCATTCACAGTACGAGCCATATCCGTTACCTCTTCAGGACGCTCGTCAATAAGCAGCATCATGATGTATGCCTCAGGATGGTTGGCAGCAATAGCGTTGGCAATATCCTTCATCAGAATGGTCTTACCAGTCTTTGGCTGAGCTACGATCAGTGCACGCTGGCCTTTACCGATAGGAGCAAAGAGGTCGACAATTCGTACTGAAGGATTAGTGGTAGCCTTATCGCCACAAAGCGTGAATTTTTCCTCTGGGAACAGCGGCGTGAGGTGCTCGAAAGCCACACGGTTACGTACCTCGTGAGGCTGACGTCCGTTAATGGCATTGACATTGCACATAGCAAAATACTTCTCATTGTCATGAGGCGGATGAACGGTGCATTCCACTACGTCACCAGTCTTCAGCGAATACTTTTTAATCTGCTGGGGCGACACATAGATGTCATCAGGCGACGAAAGGTAGTTGTAGTCGCTGGAACGCAGGAAACCGTAACCGTCCTGCAAAACCTCAAGTACACCATTACCGGTTATCAGGTCTTCGAAGTCGAAGGTGTCGTTGCTTCTACCTGCTGCGGGATGATCCATCTGCATAACAGGCTCGGATGCGGGCTGCTGTGTCATAGGACGGTCAAACATATCGAGGGTAGGGATAGCAGCCTCGTCTTCAATAGGCAGGTCTACCGTCACAATGAAATCGGTACCGTCACCAGGATCACCTTCCCAAACAGCTTCACCAGCTTCTTCTCTTAACTCTTCGCTTTCTACCTGATTACGCATAACCATCTTTTCTTGTAGCTGATTAAGCATTTCTTCGTTTACTTGCGAATCGTTATCTACCTGTTCGGCTTCGGGAATGATGTCTGCAGGCGCTGCAGGTTCCTCCTGCTCCTTAAAGTCAAGGGCGGTTTCTGTAGCTTGAGACTCTTGGGCTTTTGCAGCCTCTTCAGCAGCAATAGCTTCCAACTCCTTCTTCGACTTGCGACCGCGCTTCTTAGGAGCGGGCTTTTCAGCCTCCTCTTTTACTTCTGCCTTAGCATTCTCTGCAGCAGCCTGTTCTGCTGCTTCCTGCTCAGCAAACAGTGAGTCGAGCGAAGGCTTCTTGACTTTCTTGGTAGCTTTAGTGTCAAGGTTCTCGGCATCTGTTCCGTTGACAGTATATACCTTACTATTATCCTTTGTTATACGCGTGCGCTTGCGCTTGGGCGTAGCTACACCTGCTGCCGAGTTCTCAGCAGCCTTATCGAGAATGGCGTATATGACATTCTCCAACTCGTCATTCTGTGACACTTTAACGCCTAATTCTGCAGCTATCTCCATCAATTCGGGGATAGGCAGTTTTTCTAATTCTTCCTTTGTGTACATAGTGATTATATACAATGATTTGTATGATACTTCTTGATTGAAAAAAGAAAACTCTGGAAAGAATGCTCCAACGTTGTGGAGTCATGTTTTCGGAAATTCGACTGCAAAGGTACAAAAAAGAATCTGAACTTCCAAACAATTCAGATTCTTTTTTATTCCTTTATAGTAAAAACAGTTAAAAGACGGCCTTTACAATCTTACGAACATTGTCTGTCTTAGCCATTGTATAATAATGAATGGCAAGTGCACCATGTGCTAACAGGTCGCGACTTTGCTCAATAGCCCACTCAATGCCAATCTGATAGGCATCGTCAGAAGTTTTGGCTTTATTCAGCTCACTGACCAATGCCTGTGGAATGTCGATATGGAACGAACGAGGCAACAGATCTATCTGTCGCTGGGTGGAAATAGGCTTTAAGCCTGGAATGACGGGTACTGTGATACCTGCGTTGCGAACTTTCTCAACGAAACGATAATACTGTTCATTGTCGAAAAACATCTGAGTAACGATGTAGTCTGCCCCCGCTTCAACCTTCTGTTTCAGATGATTGATGTCGGTATCGAGGTTGGCAGCCTCGTAGTGTTTTTCTGGATAGGCAGCCACACCAACGCAGAAATTCGTCGAAAGGCCATTCTTTACAGTGGGGTCGAGATATTGTGCTTGGTTCAGGTTGTGAATCATACCTACCAGCTCTGAACTGTGACTGAAACCGTCAGGCTCTGGAATGAAGAAACGCTGTCCAGGGATGGCATCGCCACGCAAGGCTACCACATTCTGAATGCCAAGGAAGTGCAGGTCGAGCAGTTCACTCTCAACTTTGCTGCGTGATGCTCCGCCACAGATGACGTGCGGTACGATTTCAAGCTGTGGATAGCGACGCATAATAGCTGCGACGATGGCGATGGTACTTGGTCGCTTAGCCAGTGTCATCTTCGTGTATGTACCATTGCTATTGGGAACGTATTCCACCTCGTCGCGATGGCAGGTGACGTTGATAAACGGTGGCTCGAACTCCATTAGCGGTTCTATGCTGTCGTAGAGTCGGGTAACATCGCTACCCTTCAATGGGGGTACCAGTTCGAAACTGGCAAACGGATGTCTGGAACTATT
This sequence comes from uncultured Prevotella sp., assembly GCA_946404405.1. GTDB lineage: Bacteria > Bacteroidota > Bacteroidia > Bacteroidales > Bacteroidaceae > Prevotella. The sequence continues at coordinate 21,224 of CAMJDL010000045.1, read as the reverse complement.
CAGGATGTCGATAACTTTCATGATTCTATTGTTTTTTAATGGGCAATATATTTCGATAGCAGTTGTTCACCTTCAGCCATGCTGATACCCCGTCGTTGGCAATAGTCTGCCAATTGTACCTCATCAATGCGTCCCACAGGGAAGTAGCGTGCTTCCGGATGAGAGATGAAGAATCCGCAGATGGAGGTAGAAGGCTGTATCGAATAGTGGTCGGTAAGCGTGATGTCCAATTGACGTTCAGCATCCAACAAATCGAAGACGATACGCTTCAACGAGTGGTCGGGACAAGTAGCATAGCCAAAAGCCAATCGCAAAGCAGGTCGTTGACCATAAAGCGTCTGCTGGAGCCATTCCGCACAAGCCTCAGACAAACGGGCACAGATAGCATGACTCATGAGTCTATCAGCTTCGTCAGTGGGTTGCATAGTAGGACGGGCGACAACAGTGAAGAGACCTAACGGGGTCGATTGTTGCTCGTCGAAGAAGTCGGAGAGACAGAGGTAATGGCCTGTGGTGCTCTGACTGCGAAGCATGGGGAGTACGGTATCGTCATCCAATACAATGTCGTTGCCACGACGTATGGCTGGCTCAAAGCGTACCAACGTTTGTACCTGAATCGTTTGTTGTTCGATGGCATGTTGCAGGTATTGCTTGCCTTCCTCCAAAGTACGCTCAGCTTCTGGATTCACCAGCAGTTGTTGCAAGGTTTCGCCCTTAAAGCCCCAGAACAGCAGGAACATACGCCAGTCGATGAAAGGCATAATGTCTGATAGCTGAGGGATGATATCTGAAGCCTGAGGTATGTTAATTGCTGGCTGATACGAAATATGCGGTGCCTTGCTATTAGCCTCTGCGTATGGTGTCAGCGGAGCATGGTGCTCTTCGTAGGCATCACGTAGCGTCTGCTGCTCAGCCTTAATTTGGGCGATGGTCGCCTCTGCATCCATCTGCAGATGCTTGGCCAATAGGGACGTTTGCGAGGCATCACCGCCATGTACCACACAACCGTCGTATAGCGGAGCCAGTTTTACTGCTGTATGTACTGGCGACGTGGTGGCACCACCCACCACAAGGGGCACTCGCAGACCCTCCTTTTGGAACAATATGCACAGCTGCTCCATCTCCTTTAGTGATGGGGTGATCAGTCCGCTGATGCCCACCAGACACGGCTTCCGCTTTTGTGTCTCTTCCAAGATGGTTTCGTTAGGCACCATTACACCCAGGTCTACGACATCGAAACCATTACAGCCCAATACGATGCCAACGATATTCTTACCAATGTCGTGTACGTCGCCATTAGCGGTAGCCAGTACTACGCAGGGACGTTCTGCCTTCTGTGCTCCTTGTTCCTCATCGATATATGGTTGCAGCAAGGCTACGGCATCTTTCATCACCTTAGCCGACTTCACCACCTGTGGCAGAAACATCTTGCCCTCACCAAACAGTTGTCCGATGTGCTCCATAGCCTGCATCAGCGGTTGTTCTATCACGTCAATGGGACGTCCATATTTAGTGAGAGCTTCAGGAATATCTTCAGCCAAATGACTGTTGTCACCTTTGCTCAGGGCGTAGGTAAGCCGTTCTTCTATCGTTTTGCTGCGCCAAGAGGGGCCCGATGGAGAACCATCGTGAACGGTGGCGGAATCTGCAAGCACGTTGGCAGCGATGGCTATCAGTCGCTCAGTGGCTTCGTCGTCTTTGTTCAGGATGACATCCTCCACGGCCTTCAATAGCGTGGGCTCAATGTCGTCGTACACTTGCAGCATGCCTGGATTCACAATGGCCATATCCAAACCTTCGCGGATGGCATGGTAGAGGAATACGGAGTGCATGGCCTCGCGTACCTTATTATTTCCGCGGAAACTGAACGACAGGTTACTCACACCACCACTGGTCTTTGCTTGTGGCAGGTGTTGCTTAATCCAGCCCACGGCACGGATAAAGTCCACACCGTATGCCTGGTGCTCTTTCAGTCCCGTTCCTACGGACAAGATGTTCACGTCGAATATGATATCCTGTGGTGGGAAACCGATACCTGTCAAGAGCTTATAGGCGCGTTCCGCAATAGCTATTTTGCGTTCATAGGTTGTGGCTTGTCCTTCTTCGTCGAAAGCCATCACCACCACAGCAGCACCCAGTCGGTGCAGTTCCTGAGCCTTATGCAAGAAGTCTGCCTCGCCGTTCTTCAGGCTGATGGAGTTCACGATGCACTTTCCCTGGGCATTCTTCAGTCCTGCTAATACCGTAGCCCAGTCTGACGAGTCGATCATCAGCACCGCACGACTTACGGCAGGGTCGTTGGCAATATAGCGGCAGAAGGTCTGCATTTCCTGCCGACTGTCCAGCATGGCATCGTCCATGTTGATGTCAATAATCTGTGCACCGCCTTCTATCTGGTTTCGCGCCACGCTCAGTGCCTCGTCATATTTCTTTTCGGCTATCAGTCGGGCAAATTTCCTTGAACCGGCCACATTTGTTCTTTCACCGACATTGGTAAAGTTGCGCGTTTCTTTATCTACCAACAACGGCTCCAATCCTGATAGCCACATGCGCTGGTCGTGCTCGGGTAATTGTCTGGGCTTCAGTCCTTGCAAGGCCTCGCTGATAGCACGAATATGCTCCTCGCTCGTTCCACAGCATCCGCCCGCAATGTTCAGCAGACCGTCCTCCGCCATGCGTCGCAAGTGACTGGCGGTAAAGGCGGGCAGTTCGTCGTATTCGCCCATTTCGTTAGGCAGACCGGCATTGGGGTATAGCGACAGGAAGACGGGTATTCTACTTGACAACTGCTCGACGAATTGACGCAAATCCGTCACACCAAACGAGCAGTTCAGGCCGAAACTTAGCAGGTTGGGGTAGTGGCTAATACTGATATAGAAGGCTTCCAGTGTCTGGCCCGTCAGCGTGCGTCCGCTGCGGTCGTTGATGGTTGCCGACACCATTAGAGGCATCGCCGTACCTCTTCTTTCGTTGATACGCTCGATGGCATAGATGGCGGCTTTGGCGTTTAATGCATCAAAGCATGTCTCCAACAGCAACACGTCCACACCGCCCTCTATCAGTGCCTCGGCTTGTTCTTCGTAGGCGGCAGTCATCTCGTCGAAGGTGATGCTTCTGCTTCCTGGATCATTCATGTCAGAGGCCAGCGACAGTGACTTCGACGTTGGTCCCATGGAACCGGCGACGTATATTTGATGTCTGATGTCTGATGTCTGATGGACGAAGGCGTCGGCGGCCTGTCGAGCGATGCGGGCACCAGCCAGTGCCATTTCGCGTGCCTGCTCTTCACAGCCATATTCCTTCTGACTGATACGGTTTGCTGAAAAGGTGTTTGTCGTGATGATGTCTGCACCAGCCTCAATATATTGTTCGTGGATGCGACGGATGACGTTCGGAGCCGTCAGGCAAAGCACGTCGTTGTTGCCTACCAGCGACACAGGCCACCCGGCAAACAGCCCCTGATGGTAGCTCTCTGCTGTCAGTCCCTCCGACTGTATTTTGGTGCCCATGGCTCCGTCGAGAATCAGTATTCTTTGTCTTAAACTGGCTTCAATTTTCATCGTCACTTAGTTTTTGTCGTGCAAAGGTAGTAAAAAAAGCGGTAAAGACCAAGAATTTCTTGTCTTTCTTTTGGTTTTTCGGTTGTTTTATACTATCTTTGCAGGCGCAACAGGATAAGGGAATGGGGTGTGAGTCCCCAACTGTCCCGCAGCTGTAAGCAGTCATTTGATGAGGTGAACAGTGTAAGTCACTGATATTCTTGGGAAGACGTTTACCTCCGGCTGTAAGTCAGAAGACCTGCCTGCTGTATCTAAGTCCGTGCTTCGAGGCCTCTGGGGTTAGGCCGGAGTCGGCAATACGTGTATTATTATATAAGTCGGGAGACTTATGTCGTGAGACATGTGGTCTCCCTTTTGTAAATTAAAGATGAAAGTCGAATGATGAAAGATGAATGATGAAAGATTATATCAATGGTTGACACACCCCCTGAACAAGTGGGTGCTGCTGTTGCTTTTCACTTTTCATTTTTCACTTTTCACTTCTTTTGCGCAGTATAGCCGTTTCGACAGCATCCAATATATTGATGAGTTTGTTGTTACTGCGCGTTATAATCATAAGGAGGTGATACCTTCGCAGACCCTTGGTGGTCAGCAGTTAGAGAAACTTAGTGCTCATTCGGTGGCCGATGCCCTGCGTTATTTCTCTGGCTTGCAACTCAAGGACTATGGCGGAGTAGGTGGTATCAAGACGGTAAATATCCGTTCTATGGGTACCAACCATCTGGGTATTTCCTATGATGGCATTGAGTTGGGTAATGCGCAGAACGGACAGATAGACTTGGCTCAGTTTTCGTTAGACAATGTCGAAGAGATTACCTTGTTCAATGGTCAGAAGAGTGCTTTGCTGCAACCTGCCAGCGACTTTGGTCATGCTGGTGCGGTGTATATCCGAACCCGTGCGCCCCGTTTTAGCCATAACCGTTCCTATAATCTCAAGGTTAAGGGCAAGTATGGCTCCAGCGACCTCCTGAAGTTGTCGGCACTTTGGGAACAGAAATTGTCTTCGAAGGTCAGTTCTTCATTGTCGGCTGAAGGCTTGTCGTCGTCTGGCAAATACGAGTTCCGTTATCTTCGCAGACATCAGAATGGCACTGTGGCTTATGATACGACGGCCACCCGTCAGAACGGAGATATCTGGGCTTTCCGTGCCGAAGGGAATCTACATGGTATGCTCAACGACGGCTTCTGGAAGTTGAAAGTCTATACCTATCATTCTGAGCGTGGTATTCCTGGTGCTATTGTCAACAACGTGTGGCGTAGGGGCGAACGCCAGTGGGACCATAACACCTTTGTGCAAGGACGCTGGCAACGGCAGCTGACGACGAGGTTTACTACGCAGGCTGTCGCAAAATATGCCTATTATAATACTCGCTACGTGAACCGTGATACGACGCAGATGATGGTGGACAATACCTACCGTCAGCAGGAAATGCTGTTTTCTACGTCGAACGTTTATGAGTTACTGTCTTGGTGGAGTGCTTCGCTGAGTTATGACCTGCGCTGGAACCGACTGGACTCAGACATGCGTCAGTTCGTGAATCCACAGCGTTGGAGCCACTATCTGGCGTTGGCTTCTGCCGTGAATTTCGACCGCTTTAAGCTACAGGCTTCCTTGCTGATGACTTCTGTGAAAGACAGGACGGACAATCAGACTTCGAAATCGATAACCGAGTGGACGCCGGCTGTCTTCTTCAACGTTTATCCGCTGGCCTCACGCCATCTTTCTATTCGTGCCTACGCTAAAAAGAGCTTCCGTATGCCTACGTTCAACGACTTGTACTATACTGAGATAGGTAATGCGCTGCTGAAGCCTGAGAGTGCCCTGCAATATAATGTAGGACTCAGTTATGACAAGCGTTTCTCAAAAGGATTGCTCCGCTACTTCCATCTGCAGGCCGATGCCTACTACAATTCCGTTCACAACAAGATTGTGGCCTATCCTAAAGGCCAGCAGTTCCGTTGGACGATGCTCAATTTGGGACGTGTTCACATCAAGGGTGTCGATGTTGAGGCTGAGGCTACCATCGTTCCTGTCAGAAAGCTTTTGGTGACGGGGCGTGTACAGTATACATGGCAGCAGGCGCGTGACGTGACAGACCCTGCTGACTCGTACTATCAGCACCAGATTCCCTATATTCCCTGGCACTCCGGATCGGCTATCGTGAACGTCCAATATGGCAACTGGGACCTGAACTACAGCTTCATCTATGCCGGCGAGCGCTACAACCAGCAGGAGAACATCAAGTACAACTACATGCAGCCGTGGTATACCAGTGATGTTTCGTTGGCCTACCAGTTTCAGGTTTCAGGTTTCAAGTTGAGAGTGATGCTGGAGGTCAACAATGTGTTCTCGCAAGACTATGATGTGATATTGAACTATCCGATGCCCAAGCGCAACTACGGACTAACTCTTGACGTGAAGATATGAGACAGGATATTATATATAATAGGTATATCGAATGGGTAAAATTGGTTTTACCTTTTTACCTTTTTACCCTTTTACTTTTTAGTTCCTGTCGCACGGACGATATTATCATCTATGCAGAGGTAGAGGATACTGGTGCCATGGCTGTGAACAGCGAAGTTGTGGGAATGTATCTGCTAAACGAGGGCAATATGGGTTCCAACAAATGCACGCTCGACTATCTGGACCTCTCGGGCATTAAAGCCATCTATAATCGCAATATCTTTGCCGAGCGCAATCCCAACGAAGTCAAGGAGTTGGGCGATGTGGGCAACGACATCAAGATATATGGTTCGCGCCTTTGGCTCGTCATCAACTGCTCGAACAAGGTGGAGGTGTGCCGTGCTTCTGATGCCGTGAAGATAGGTAAGGTGGATATCCCAAACTGCCGTTACGTGACGTTTGATGACGGTTTTGCCTATGTCAGCTCTTATGTGGGGCCTGTCGCTGTGGGCAGTAATGCACCTCGAGGCAGGGTTTATAAGGTCGATACGCTGACCTTGCAGAAGGTCGATTCCGTTGTTGTAGGTTATCAGCCCGAAGAGATGGCTGTTGTCGATGGCAAGCTGTATGTTGCCAACAGCGGCGGCTATCGTGTGCCTGACTATGACCATACGGTGAGCGTGGTCGATTTGGCTTCGTTTACTGAAGAGCGTCAGATTGACGTGGATGTCAATTTGCATCGCTGTCGTGCCGATCAATATGGAAACCTGTGGGTCACATCGCGAGGCGACTATTACGACATACAACCTAAGCTCTACTGTCTGAGTAAAGGGTTTGGTGACCAGATGGAGGTCATTGGCGACTTCGATGTGCCCGCCACTGACCTGTGTCTGGTGGGCGACTCGCTCTATTATCTGGGTTCGTCGTTCAATTACTCCACGATGTCCAACGACAGGGTGATGGGTATCATCAACGTGCAGACGCACGAAGTGGTGACGACTCAGCTAACGACGGCTCCTGAGGCTGAATCTATGGTGCAACCCTATGGTATCATTGTGCATCCGCAGAACCGCGACTTCTATCTGATGGATGCCAAGAACTATGTGTCGAGTGGTGAATTGCTGCATTTCCTGCCTGACGGCACGTTCGACTACAAGGTGCGAACTGGCGATATTCCGGCACATGCGGCGTTTAAAATGAAAAGTGAAAAATGAAAGATGAGAAATATGAAATGAAAGAAATGAAGAAATTTATTATTATACCTCTTTGTATATTTGCCATTTTGCCTTTATCTGCCCAGCGGATGGACGATGTGGCTGTTCATTCCAAATACATCACGGTGGTGGACGAATATCGTCCTGCCCCTGGTCAGTTTGTCAATATGCTACCTAAATACGAGCAGGGCGACGATGCTGCCCGCATGGCTCAGAAGTGTACGGAGTCTCTGGCCAATGACCAGCGTGACATGGTGTGTCTGGGCGGATATGGCGGGTATATTACCTTTCATTTCGACCATTCCATTGCCAACGTTCAAGGACAGGCTGACGTTATGATACTGGGTAATTCTAACTTCGAAGGCAATAGCGAACCAGGCATCGTAATGGTGTCGAAAGACGAGAATGGAAACGGACTGCCTGACGATACGTGGTATGAACTGAAAGGTAGTGCCGATGTCGACAGTGTCGGTAAGGTCGTCTATGGCTACACAATTACCTATCAGCGTCCGGAAACAGAGCAGGCCGACGGTAAAACAAGCACGATTTCCAAGGATATTACGATAGAACAGTATATCCCTTGGACTGACAATCAGGACCAGAGCGGTTATGTCCATAAAAACAGATACCATGCCCAAACGTATTATCCTATGTGGGTCAATGACGATACGATGACGTTCGGACCACAGACGCTACTGCCTCAGAATGGATACAATACGCTGGTGTATCCTAAGGAGAACTGGCTTCTACAGTCATTGGCGTGGGGCTATGTCGACAACAAGCCCAATACCGAGACCGAGAATGGCAGCTTCGACTTCGACAATGCCGTCGAGGTGGTTAGTCGTCAGCCCGTGAAGATTGATTTTGTTGACTTTATACGCGTCTATACCGCTGTGAACCAGCAATGCGGATGGATTGGTGAGACGTCAACCGAGCTTTTGGGTGCCGAAGACTTGCATCTTGACACTTCAATGCAGCGCCTTAAGGAGATTCTGACCGGTATTCGTGAGGTGAAGTCATCGATGCCGACCGATGCTGCATATTACAATCTGCAAGGGCTGAAGACGACGCCGTCATACAAGGGTCTCTACATTAGAAACGGAAAGAAAGTTTTCTTTAAATAAACATTTATTATTCATTTTAAATCAAACAGTTATGAAAAAACAAGTTTTATTCATCTCAGCAGCATTTGTATGCGCAATGGCTGCTCTCACATCGTGTTCAAAAGTTGACAATCCCAGTGGTGGTGATGTGTCTGTTAAGACCCTTCGTGTCCTGACCTTTGAGGATGCCGACTGGAAGGCTGGCACCAACTACCTTGGCAAGCAGTACTGGAGCACGTTGATTGACTATCCTCAGTATGGCGGCAGTATGCTCGCTCCTACAGACTATGACGCTGTGGCTTATCGTTGGAGTGATGACGGCAACACTTTCCTGGCCCATGAGATCATTGCTGATATGTACGGTGACAATCAGTACTATTATGGTGGCCATGCCATTTCTAACTATTCTGAGTTAGACCTGTCGAAGGGTGACTATATGTCACAATTGGCTATTCCTGTTGCTACTGGTCACAATGGTTCCAAGAACTTCTGTGTTCACTTCGGTTCAAGCACCATGATGGGTATTGCTCCTATCGTGTATTTCACTGATGGTGTTGAACATGTCATTGACCACATGTATGTTATTCCTACTACTTATACGCTGAACAGCATCGTCAATGGCGATTATTATTCCAAGTCGTTGGTTTCGCAAAAGGGTAGCCTGTGGATTACAGTTACTGGTTACGATGCCAAGGGCAATGAGACTGGTACTGTGAAGTTCGATTTGTGCAAGGATGGTGCTTACATCTCTGACTGGACCAAGTTCGACCTCTCTCCTCTTGGCAAGGTCGCCTTTATTACCGTCGACATGGATGGTACAGACAAGGGTAATTGGGGTCTTAACACGCCTGCCTACTTTGCCTACGACGATGTCGCTGTTCAGTTCTAATGCATAGGCTGATATATCTGATATTCGCGGCAGTATTGCTATCGTCTTGCGGGGGACAAATGCGCTCCTCCGCAGACGGTGGCGACACTGTCCGTTTCCGCTATGCCCAGCTGCTCAGCTTGGTGCGCTACCAAGGTTACACGGTAGCTACGATTCAGCATCCTTGGCGACAGAATGCCGTGTTGCATCAGTATGTGCTGGTGCCTGCCGACAGTGTTGTTCCCGAGGCTTTACCCGAGGGTACCCTGATTCGCACGCCTCTGCGCCGCAGCGTGGTGTTTACCACCGTCCATTGCTCGCTGCTCAGCATGCTCCATCGTGAGGGAAGCGTAGCTGGCGTGGCCGATCTGAAGTATATCAAGGCACCGTTCGTTCAGGCCGGTGTCGATAGCGGTCGTATCATGGATTGTGGCGACGGTATGAGCCCTGTCATCGAGAAGATTATCGACCTGCATCCTGATGCCCTGCTGTTGTCGCCCTTCGAGAATAGCGGCGGCTATGGGCAGTTGTCGGAGATTGACATTCCTATCGTCGAGTGTGCCGAGTATATGGAAGCCTCGCCGTTGGGCCGTGCCGAGTGGGTGCGCTTCTATGGTATGCTGTATGGCTGCGAACATGAGGCCGACAGCCTTTTCGCCCTTGTCGACAGCAGTTACAATGCCCTGAAACAGCTAACAGCTAATAGCCAAAAGCCAAAAGCCAACATCGACAAAGTCACAGGCTCCGTCTGGTATGTGCCTGGCGGACGCAGCACCATAGGCCGGATGTTGGCCGATGCCGGTGCCGATTATCCGTGGGCCAGCGACGAGCATAGCGGCTCTGTGGCCCTGCCTTTCGAGACCGTGCTTGAACGTGCCGGCGAGTGCGATGTGTGGCTGTTGCGCTATAGCGGTAAAGTGCCTCTTACTCGCAATCAGTTGCTTAGCGAGCATCGGGGCTACAACCAGTTCCGTGCCTTCCGCGAGGGTAGGGTGTATGGCTGCAATGTCGAACTGTCCATGTTCTACGAGGAGTCACCCTTCCGTCCCGACCTGTTGTTGTCCGACTTTATCCGAATCCTGTATCCCGACGCTTTGCCGCATCACGAGTTGCGTTATTATCATGAAGTAAAATGAAAAAGTGTGTCTTCCTTGCCGTATTAGTCGTGGTGCTGATGGTTGTCAACATCCTGGTGGGATCTATCCATATTCCCGCCTCTGACGTGTTCAGTATATTGACTGGCGATACAGAAGGCATTCGCCTTTCCTGGCAGTATATCGTGTTGCAGTCGCGCCTGCCACAGGCCATTACCGCAGCGCTGGCAGGTGGAGCCTTGGCCGTCAGCGGTCTGATGCTTCAGACGGCTTTCCGCAACCCGTTGGCCGATCCGGGCATCTTCGGCATCAGCAGCGGTGCCGGTCTTGGCGTTGCTCTGGTCATGCTGTTTCTGGGCGGAAGCATCACGGCGGGAACCGTAGCCCTGTCGGGTTTCGTGGCCATCCTTGCAGCAGCCTTCTTGGGCGCTATGGCCGTCATGCTGGTCATCTTTTTCTTCTCCGGACTGGTACGTTCGTCGGTCATGCTGCTCATTGTCGGCATCATGATAGGCTACGTCTCGTCCTCGGCAGTCACCCTGCTAAACTTCTTTGCCACCGACGAGGGCGTCAAGTCCTATGTCGTGTGGGGCATGGGCTCGTTCAGCGGCGTCTCTATGCGCATGATGCCCGTCTTTGCCACCCTCACGCTGTTGTCGCTGCTCTGTGCTCTCCTGCTCATAAAGCCCCTCAATGCACTCCTCCTGGGCGAACGCTATGCCGAGAATCTGGGCATCAACGTGGTACGAGTGCGCAACATCCTGCTCATCGTTACCGGCATGCTGACGGCAGTCGTCACGGCCTTCTGCGGTCCTATCGCCTTTATCGGACTCGCCGTGCCCCATGTGGCCCGCATGCTGCTCACCACCGACAACCACCGCACCCTGTTGCCAGCCACCATTCTGATGGGCTCGGTAACAGCCCTCCTTTGTAATCTGTTGTGCGTGTTGCCAGGCGAAAATGGCGTCATCCCCCTGAATGCCGTCACCCCTTTGTTAGGCGCTCCCGTCATCATCTACGTCATCCTGAAGTTCAGGCATTAACGGTCCATCAGACGTCAACCTTCAGCCACCACCAATCTTTCATTTCTCGTACTATAATCCTACTTTTTCCCTGTTTTATTTGGAAGTTTCGCTCTTTTTTTCTATCTTTGTCCCCATTAAAACATATTTATTGGTATAGTACACAGCGGAACCGACCCTATTGTGTAAAAATATCCCCGAGATTTACGAGTCTCGGGGATTGTTGTTACTTGTAGTAACCAATGCGGACATCATGTCGGGGAATGCCGAGGGGACGCCAAGAGATGTGGAGCCAGCCGGAGCCGGTCAAGAGTTGGTCGGTATATTCACAAGCCTTTAGGAACGAGACGAGGCGTTGGAATTTCGTTGGGTCCTTGGGGCGGATGTCGGCAGCCTGGCCTTGGAGATGTTGGGAGTTCTTGACACCACCAACGCGGCGGTTTACGTCGGCATTGCGGAAGCCGGAGTTAATGATGATGGGGCAGCCGATGGCCTCGCGGGCGGGCTCCAGCAACTGGCGGCAACCGTAGATCATGTTTGAAATCTGCTGGATGGTGGGTACGTTCTGCGGGTACTTTTTCCAGTTGCAGAACTCGGACAACAGAAAATGATTACTGAGTTTGATGTTTTCCATTGATTTTCCGTGTGATAAGTTTAACATAATAGTCGAGGCCGAAGATGCTGGCGACGAGCAGGAAGGCTTGGGCGACATAGACCAGCAGGCCGTTCGACACGTCGTCGATCATGACGACCTGATAAGCCACCAGTGCAATGCTGCTCACGATGAGCAGCACCGCACAGGCATACTGAGAGATTTTAAAGCGTGTGTTTTCCATAGTACAATTTTCTTTTTTGGCACGGATTTCACGGTTCTTTCAGAAACACGGCATTCATTTCATATATGCAAAATATAATAAGCCGCGAAATCCGTGTAATCCGTGCCAGTTCTCATTCTCTAATTCATCAATGTGGCGCCACCTGCTGCACCGAGGATGAGACTGATGATGTAACCGAGTGCTTGAAGCACCATTTTCGTTGTTTTGTTCATAATGTTGTGTGTTTTTAATAATTTCTCACTCTTAATTTTCAAATTTCAAATTTCAAATTTCAACTTTAAAGAGGTGCCCCGAAGGGCACACTCTTTGCTCAGTTCTCGTCCGGCTCGTCGTCACCGCCACCACCACCATTGTTGCCTCCGGTGTTACCGCCAGTGCTACCTCCGGTGTTGGTACCCGTGCCTCCAGTGTTAGAAGGGGCACTGCTACTGCCACCCTGGTCGTGAATCCAGGTCTCCCAAGGGGTCTTCTCGACGAAGCGCTTCACCTTGCCGTTGATGGTCTCCTTGCGCGACTTGACGACGTCGGTCAGCTGCAGCGTACACCATTCCTCTTTGAACTTGCGCGAGGTCAGGTTCTCGTCGGCCACCGAGTAGGGCAGGAAGTTGAAGTGCACACCCTCCACCTGCGTGTTGATGTCCCATGCACCGGTCTTCAGCTGGGTCAGCGTCAGACCCTCCTTCTTGTTCTTGACCGAGGGCGAGAAGGTGCCCAGAGGCTCCAGCTGAACGGGAATGCCCTGTGCAATCAGCTCGGGCAGACACTGGGTGATCTTCTTCAGCACGCCCTCGATGACGTCGCGGCTGTAGATTGATCCGTGGTCCACCATGTGCTGGGCGAAACCCTTCAGACTCAGAGTCGGCTTGCGAGCCACTTCCAGGTAGTACTTACCGTAACCGGCATTCTGCTGGTTCTCATTCTTTCGGAGGTTCACCTCCATAGCAATCGTGTTTTTTGCCATAATTGTGTGTGTTTTTTAAAGTGAAACAATAAAGTTAATTCTGTAGTGGTTTTTCGTGGTATTAGATTACCTCTCAACTACACCACAAAGGTACGAAAAATAATTGGATTATGCAAATATTACAACGATTATTTATGTTAATTAGTGTAAAATAAAATCCCCCTATACTCTCGTACATGGGGACTCGTAAGCGTTAAATATTTACATTTATTATTGACGTCAATCGATGCTGAAAGCACGACTGTCTGATAATAATGTCTGAATGATGTTGCGTACAGCCTCGTTCAGTTGCTGTTTCTTCTGCTCGGTAGGCTGTCTGACCCCACTGGCATACTGTCTAACTTGAGTAGGGTTCAGACCTGCGAACTTCGAGAACTGTGTCACGTTAAAGAAGGGGTAGTAGCTGAAGAACGAACCCACGTCGAACTTCCGGTGCTTGATCTCGATATCGGGGACCTCGTCAGCACCAAATTCTTCCTTCATCTCGCTCGCAGAGACAAACACATCCCTTTCTGCCTCACGCGCTGTCGGTCCATAGCCGATGAGTCCGAACTTCTCGAACTTATCCTCTACAATGCACGAGAACGAATGGTCGTTCTGCATCTCGAATAATACTGTCACCTTCTTTGTCATATATTCAATACTACTATCTTCACTTCAAAAATCCAGCTTTCCTAAGCTCCCTTGTCAACTCGTTGACTGTCATGCATAAATGTAATTAAATATTTGAACGCTTTGTCCTAAAAGGACGGTGCAAAGGTAGCAAAAATGCTACAAAATACCAAATTTTTCAGTAGCTTTTTTGCTACAATGATGCTTTTTTAACAATTCATACCTTTTCCTCCGACTATTTATCCAACGAACCCTAAGGCTTCAAGCCCTGAACCCTAAGGGTTCGAGGGCTGAAGGGTAGGGGTACGAGGGCTTAACACAAAAGAGTGCCCTTTTTCTTGTTTACGGCGGGTGCGCGTCGCCCAGCACGAGATCGGCCAGGTCGGTGTTGGGCTGGTAGCACTCTAAGCGCGGCGAAATGTTGTAGAGGATGCCTGTGGTGAGCTGCATCTGTCGGCTCCACTTCTGGTAGCAGCCACTGTCGGGAAACAGGGTGACGCAACGGCCTCGCAGGCAGTTCAGACGCTCGGGTGACAGTCCACCGCAGCCACAGGTGGCCAGCCAGATGTGTTCAGGATGGACGGCAGCCATGATGAGGGCGGTCTTCTCGCTCTCAACAAGGCAGACGTGCCGGTCGGGATAGCGTGCCAGCAGGTGCTGGCCGAAGAGACACTGGTAGAGCGTCCATTCCGGTGGCAGCCATCCTGCGCGGATCAGCGGCACGTGCGTCCACCCCTGATAGCCGCCACGATGTCCGTCGGCATGGTATTGCATGATGTGTCCACCGTGCACCAGCCCGTGATGGTCTATCTGCCAGAAGATGACGTGGCCGTGTCGGGTGGCACCCAGCATATATTCGTTGTAGACGCGCCATACATCGACGACTGACAGTTTGAGCCGCTGGGCCAGATTGGTGGTGAACCAGTACCAGAAGGTGCTCTGCGACGAGTGGCTGAACCTGACGTAGGCCATGTCCAGAGGAATGAAGGGCGGCAGCGGTTTGGGCGCTGCATGTTGCGACGGAATCACATCACGCTTGCGCGCCCACTGGTTGTCGCGGTAGTACTCGGAGGGTTTGTAGTGGTAGCCGCAGGAGTGCTGGTGGTCGCATTTGCCTACCGTGTCGGCCACGTAGCTGAAATTGTTTTTCGTGTCGACATAGCGTACGAAACACTTCCGTTTGCCGCAGTGCGGACAGCTGAGCTTTTGGGGCTGGTGGCCCGTCAACTTCTTGCTCTCTAATTGATATCGAAAATCAGTATTCATGATTGTGTTGTTTTTAATGATTTTTGTGGCGGATTCCCGTCGGTCGTCGGAGCTACTATATATATAGGTAGCTCCGACCGACCGACAAAAATCTTTCCGCGGTCAGAAGGCCAAAGCGGTCTCGTCGGAGGCATGTATAAAGCCATTGACCTCTAAAACCAAACCTTCATTCAACCACTGTGAGATGTAACCAGAGATGGTGTTTCGTTTTACATTGAACTTCTTAACCAAGATGGCCGTCAGCTGCTTGCGGCTGATGCTGCCGCCATTGTCGCGAATGCACAGCAGGGCATAGTCCAGACGCTCCTTCTGCTTTTGGGCCTGAGCCTCCTGACGGCGCTGCTGGATATCGATGCGGTGCTGCTCCAGGGCCTGACGGCGACGCTCGTCGGCATCGACGATGCAACCTTCCTCGTTGAACATGATGCTCCATTCGGGCATCTCCTGATGGCGAGCATCCGAACACATGACGGTTATGACGCTCGAACCACGCTCCTTCTTGCACTCCAGCACCGTACCTGCCTTCTGAGCCAGCATCGTACCCAAGTGGCCGCGCATGTTGTGGTCGTCGTCCGACTTGTTGGTATGCAGCACGCAGACCATGGCCAGCCGGTAGTCCTCGCTGATGCACAACAGTTCATGGATCAGTTGCTTGGCCATCGATTCGTCGTTGAACGATGCCACGAACTCCACGATGCCGTCGACCACCACCACCTGCGGGCGGAAATCGTCAATCAGCAGCCGCATGTCGTCCAACAGCAGATTGAAGTCGCGACGGCGCAGGGCATACACCCGCAGGTGGTCATCGACGTACTCAGCCTCGAGGCCCGTCATCTGAATGACGTCCGTCACTATCAGCTTCACGTCCGACTGTTTCTGCTCCGTGTCCAGATAGAGCACGCGCGGCGACTCCAAACCCGACGTGACGCGGAACTGGCTGCCCTTCATCCATGCCGCCAGACACACCTTCAGGGCCGTCGTCTTGCCGCACTTCTGCTTGCCCTTCAGACCGTGGATGTCGCCCAGGGCAAACAGCCCCACGTCGTCTACCGTCAGCGCAGGTTCCTCGGGCTGCACCTCCGTCCCGCTGGCAACACGCAAGGCTGTCAAAGCCGCCAAACGCTCCGTTCGCTGTTGTTCCTCACTGGTGGGCTGGCTCACGGCTTCGCCCACGATGTCGTTCACAATATTATTTCCCATAATCGTTACTCTGTTTAGGAAATAATGTGGTCTCAGGTTTACCTTGCCGACGGCGTCACCCTACTTACCAAACCGCCCCTTCAAGACCGGCACGCGGCTTCGTGCCTGTGAAGATGGTGCGAAGGTAAGAAGAAAAAAAGACCCAATCAAGGAATAATCCTGATTGGGAATAAAAATGGGAAAATTGGGAAAATGCTATGGCTTGACCTTTGACAGTAGTTCTATCAGCTTTAAGGCCACAACTATCTGTTTGCGCGAATACTCATCGGCAGTATTCAGAAACTGGCCCCAAAGCTCAACATTTAGGGGTAGTTGGTGCAGGTGCACTTTCCTCACGCTGTCGTAGACATAAGGCACGCGCAGCTGGTCCATCTCGAGGTTCTTCAATACCTTCTCAAAGTCCGCAGGCTTCACAGGAAAACCGCAGAGCTGCGTCAGCACAGCCTTGCCGGCATACCATTGTTCCTGGTCCTGCATGATATACTGTCCCTGATCGTCGCAAGCCTCCATCAGCAGCTCTACTGCACGCTTCGCCTGTTTGTCAGTCTTCGTGGCCGAATCACGTCGTGCCGGGCCGTTCACAGTCCCGCTGTTCTGCATGATCACCTGTTCAGCCTGAATCTGCGTCGATGGCTTTTCCTCATCATCAGGCAACTGCACAGCTTCATTGATGGCTTCCAGCGCCTTGGCCCCCATCTCCTCTGATACCGTCTTGATCATAAATGTCTGCAGGAACGCCAGCAACTGAATGTCGTGGATGCGCGACATGAATTTCTTGATCTTCGCCCACGACAACCATAGACATCGTTTCAGATACGTATTCTCTATTTCCGTTGCCACGTGAGCCTCCCGTAGTGCGTCCAACTGTCGGGTTAGCGCTACGTTTTCAGCCTCTTTGGCAACTAACAAGTCCTTCGTCTGCTGCAACTGTTGTTCCAATTCTGCCACCCTCACATCCCTGTCGCTCATTTGTGTCGACAGGGACAAAAATTCATCTGCCGATAAGTTCATTTTTACCTCCTGTTTTTATAAATGCGAAAAGATTGCAAAGATACATATTTCCCTCGACAGCACAAAGAATTTCACCGAAAAAAATGCGATTAATATTAATTATACCAATTTTAAGGATTTTTAGGGGGGCTAACTTTCATTAACAAAATTCTTTGTATCTTTGTGCCAAGACTGCATCCAGATCTTACCAAAACGATGTTGGGCGAGCTGTTAGGCGTTAGGAGCGCAAAGTTTTCACAAATCATGGGGTTGAAAATGTATGTTCCTGTTGAAGTCATGGCTCCTTTGTGCCTGAAATTCAACATCTCTGCCGACTGGTTGCTGACAGGGCGGGGCAATATGATAAGCAAATCAGAGGATGAGCTGTCCTTGAACAATGTAGGCATGGTTATGCAGCTGGTAGATACTATCAAGCAACAAGCACAGGAAATAGGCCAGCTGAAAGAACGTATCAAGCAGCTAGGAAGTGAGATTGAAGACAAGCAACTTGAAAGCGAGATTGAAGACAAATCTGTTTCAGATGCAGACGAAGCAACAACTTTATAATTTCATTGCCGCCAGGAATGCTTCGGCGCGGGCGAGGTCTTCGGGGGTGTCAATGCCGACGGTCTCGACATCGGTGAGACCGACGCGGATGCGGTAGCCGTTTTCGAGCCAGCGAAGCTGTTCAAGGCTCTCGGCTTTCTCGAGGGGCGACTGGGGCAGTTGTGTGACTTGGCGCAGCACTTCGCGGCGATAGGCGTAGAGGCCGAGGTGCTTCAGGTAGGGATAATGCTGGAGCCATTCGGCAGTCTCTTTGCCGCGGACGAAGGGGATGACGGAGCGGCTGAAATAGAGGGCGAAGCCGCGCAGGTCGCAGACTATCTTGGGCGAGTTGGGGTTCTGGACGGCCTCCATGGTCTCGAAGCGCTTGCCCAGCGTTCCGATCTGGGTTGTCGGGTCGTCGAAGAGTTGCATCAGGGTCTGCAGCTGTGAGGCCTGCACAAAGGGTTCGTCGCCCTGGATATTGATGATGACGTCGGCATCGGTGCCTATATGCTCTACGGCTTCCTGGATGCGGTCGGTGCCACTCTTGTGGTCGGTACGCGTCATGACGGCATGTCCGCCAAAGGCCTCGACACATTGGAAGATGCGCTGGTCGTCGGTGGCAACATAGGCCTCGGGGAGTACGGAAATGGCCTGTTCGTAGACACGCTGGATGACTGGTTTGCCTCCTAACATGGCCAATGGCTTGCCTGGAAAACGGGTGGAGGCATAACGTGCGGGAATGATTGCAATGAACTTCATCGTCGTTTATTTTTCTTAAATTTTCTGCAAAGGTACAAAATAAAGTGAAAAGTGGAAAGTGAAACACGAAAAAACTCTTTTTTTTTTCTACCTTTGTAAAGTAAAACAAGCAAACGGAACAAATGAATATACGATATACATTATTATCTTTA
Source organism: uncultured Prevotella sp. (assembly GCA_946404405.1). Lineage (GTDB taxonomy): Bacteria > Bacteroidota > Bacteroidia > Bacteroidales > Bacteroidaceae > Prevotella. Next base: position 2,631 of record CAMJDL010000045.1, on the reverse strand, counting down.
TTGGTAACAGGCGTGCTATCGGCTCAGGCTCAGAAGATTACGCTGGGTACCTACAAGATGAAGGACGGCGGCGAATACAAGGGGGAGATGCAGGCCGGCAAGCCTCACGGTAAGGGCCGCACAACATGGAAGGACGGCGATGTTTTTGAAGGCGTATATGTGAAGGGCAAGCGTCAGGGCTTTGGTGTCTATACCTTCTTCGACGGCGAGAAATACGAAGGCGAATGGCTTCAGGACCATCAGCACGGCAAGGGTACTTTTTATTTCCAGAACAACAACCGATATGTAGGCTTGTGGTATCGTGACGATCAGGAGGGTCATGGTACCATGTACTATTATAATGGTGATATTTACGACGGCAACTGGCATCAGAACATGCGCCACGGTCAGGGCCGCTATACCTATAAGACGGGCGCCTGGTATGAAGGCGAATGGGCCAACGACAAGAAGAACGGCAAGGGCCAGTTTGACTGGGGCGACGGTTCCAACTATACTGGTCAGTGGAAGGACAACCAGCGCTGGGGCAAGGGTACCTATAATTATGCCTCCGGCGACATTTATATCGGTCAGTGGGCTAATGACGTGCAGCATGGTAAGGGCATCTACAAGTTCCAGAATGGTGACAGCTATGAGGGCGACTACGTCAACGGCGAGCGTACCGGTCAGGGCGTGTTCCGCTATGCCAATGGCGATAAATATACCGGACAGTTCCGTAAGGGCGCCAAACAAGGCCAGGGTATGCTGGTGTGGAAGAATGGCAACCAGTACCAGGGCGAATGGAAACAGGACACGCCCAACGGTCGCGGTAAGCTGACAATGAAAAACGGCGACGTCTTCGAGGGTCAGTTCCAGAACGGTCAGATTCATGGCGAGGGCATAGCCCGTTTTGCTGACGGTACGAAATTCAAGGGACACTTCAAGCAGGGCAAGCGTCACGGGCCGGCCATTGAGGAAGACAAGGAAGGCAAGCGCTTTGAGGGCAGTTATGTGGACGACCGCCGTGATGGCCGTTTCGTAGAGAAGGACCGCAATGGCAACATCATTGCCCAAGGCAGCTATATTCGTGGCAAGAGACAACTGGATTGAGAAAATGAGAAATTGAGAAAATGAGATATTAACTAATTATTTATAAAGTACTATGATTATTGACAAAATTGAGAATCTGAAGAATTATGCTCAGGTGAACCCTTTGTTCCCAAAAGTGGTGGAATTTATCCAGCAGCACGATCTGAATGCGATGGAGCCTGGCAAGTATGAGATAGAGGGTAAAGACCTCTTTGTGAATATTCAGATGGCCAAGGGACGTACCCCTGAAGCTGCTGTCATTGAGACTCATAACAAGATGATTGATATTCAGATTCCTCTTTCTGATGCCGAGACCTTCGGCTATACCCAGCGCGACCTCTTACCCGATGCTGAGTACAATGAGGAGAAGGATATTACGAAAATTCCAGATTTGGCTGCCGACAGCTATCTGACATGTCAGCCTGGCATGATGGCCATCTTCTTTCCGCAGGACGGTCATGCGCCCTGCATTGCCGGTGTTCCCGAAATCAAAAAGGCAATATTTAAAGTAAAAGCATAAGTCTATGGCAACAACTAAGAAAACAACGGCAAAAGCAGCTCCGGCTAAAAAGGCTACAGCCAAGAAGGCTGCCCCAAAGAAGGCTGCTCTAAAGAAGGTAAAGAAGGTAGAAGAACCGCAGCATATCGGACTGGTCCGCGACGACTCGTGGCTGGAACCCTTCGAGCAGGCTATTCGTGGACGCCACGACCATGCCTTGTGGAAGATTGGTCAGCTGACGAAGAACGGCAAGCAGACCCTGTCGCAGTTTGCCTCCGGTCACCTGTATTTCGGACTCCACAAGTTGGCCAAGGGTTGGGTATTCCGTGAGTGGGCACCCAATGCTACCGACATCTATCTGATTGGCGACTTCAACAACTGGCAGGAAAACGAGAAGTACCGTTGCAAGCGCATTGCCGGTACTGGTAACTGGGAGTTGAAACTTTCGGAAAAGGCCATCAAGCACGGCCAGTTGTACAAGATGAAGGTGAAGTGGAACGGTGGAGAAGGCGAGCGTATTCCCGCCTGGTGCCGTCGCGTGGTTCAGGACGACCAGACCAAGATTTTCTCTGCCCAGGTATGGAACCCTGAGAAGCCTTATGAGTGGAAGAAAAAGTCGTTTAAGCCCAACAAGTCTCCGCTGTTGATTTACGAATGCCATGTGGGTATGGGTCAGGATGCCGAGAAGGTTGGCACCTACAAGGAGTTTACGGAGAACGTGCTGCCCCGCGTCAAGAAGGACGGCTACAACGCCATTCAGGTGATGGCCATCCAGGAGCACCCTTACTATGGAAGCTTCGGTTATCATGTCAGCTCGTTCTTTGCACCAAGCAGTCGCTTTGGTACGCCCGAGGACCTGAAGGAAATGATTGACACGGCTCACAAGATGGGCATTGCCGTCATTATGGATATCGTGCACTCGCACGCAGTAAAGAACGAGGTCGAGGGCCTGGGCAATCTGGCCGGCGACCCCAACCAGTTCTTCTATCAGGGCGACCGCCACGAGCATCCGGCATGGGACTCGCTGTGCTTCGACTATGGTAAGGACGACGTGCTGCACTTCCTGC
>CAMJDL010000044.1 GCA_946404405.1 uncultured Prevotella sp. | reverse complement strand
GGCTTATCGATTCGGTTCTCGATGATGAATCGCGTCATGGCTCCCCGGCAGGTCTTTGCCCATACGGCCTGTATCTTCAAATCGCTCCCCTTACGGATATAGAACAATGGTTGAATAATACGGACTTCCCGACGGACACGCTGCCAGTCGAAGAGGTGTTGGTATTCCTCAGTAGCAAGGTGAATCAGGATGCCGCCATCCGCTTTCACGGCATCAATCAGGACATCTGTCAGGCGGCTCTTCCAGAAACCGAACATGTTTTGCCCAGCTCCGCATGGCAGTTCCACATGACCCTCCATCCGATAAGGCAGAATACCATCCATAGGACGAAGCAGGCCGTAGAGAAAAGAGGTAATCCATAACTTCCCTTGGGAAAAAATGAGGTCATCCACATTCAGCGTCTCAGCCTTCAGGTGCTTGTAAGCCTGACCATGATAGGCAAGGATGGCTGGAAGCTTTGGCTTTTCATCGAAGAACTGCATGAACCTGAGCCTGTTCTGTACGGCAATCTGCTGACTACAGCCCAGCATTTCGGCTATCGTCTCTGCGGAATACTGGGCCATATCCCTGGCAAAGGATTCTGCCTCATTCTGGAAACGAGATATTGACAGGCTCATGTCAGGAACAGACTTTAGCTTGTCGTTCATAATTTTTGCGGAAGCAAGAATTATCTGCATTGCATCAATTCATCTTCGTCATGTGATAGCCCATCCTCTTTAGCTGCATGGCGGCTCCAAACAGGTAGAGCTGGTGCAGGCAGGACACATAGCCGTTGAAGGCCTCCTTCGTGCCTGGTTCGTACCGCTGGTGCATCAGGGCATTGTAGACACGTGAGGCACACTCACCTGCCACCTTCTCAAGGACAGTATAGTCAATGCCCTGTAACAGCAGGACATCTTCACGGATATACTCATCCATTGCATCGTAACCCCGCTTGTCACGCATATAGGCGTAGAGATCCTCTATCTTGGAATAGATCTCCCATTCCGTGTCCCACATCTTGGCCACGGCCATGCCGATATATATCATCCAGCCGAGGGATGCGGAAGGAAAGTCATTAAACTCCTTGATGCCGTCGGGGATGTAAGCCTTGGCTATCTCCTCCCATTTCTCTTCCACGTCAGGACACTCCGGCAGACGCTCGTCCACTTCCTTCATCGACAGCAGGAACTGGTGAAGGTCTTTTCTCATTATCTCTTCAAAATTCTCCATATATCATCTATAACTTTTGCTCTAATCTCTCAACAGCCTGAGTAATATCCTCTCCAAACCGCTTGTGATCTCTCAGGAAATCAGTCCTGCCGTCGGATATGGCTTCATAGAGTTCTGGGCTCATGTCATCCACATAGCTGCCAATAGCTAGTTCGATGTCATCCTTCTGCCAGTCGAGGGTAGAATGGATATAGACGTTCCGTTTCTGATGCAGGAAGCTATATGCGGTCTCTATGCTGTCCTTCGTTATCATTGGTCGTAGCCGATTGGCCTGAATTGTTTCTGTTGCTCACTCCAAACAAAGCCTCTTTTATAGAGGTAGTCCTTTATATCTTTTGGATCTCTGCTGAAGGCATAGCATAGTGCTTCAAGCGTATCAAACTCCTCGTCACGCAGGAGCATATTGACGCTCGAAACCAATATGGCAGGATCTTTGGGCAGGTAATCCATGTTGTTTAGCTAACCGATCTCTTCCAATGCACCTGTTTCAGAATCAATAATAAAGCCTCTCACCACAATGTCCATGGGGACGAGGGGATGAGTCTTGATGGTCTCAACGGTCTTGCGGACGGATTCTGGCGTGTCCTTGAAGCCCTCCAGCCAATGATCCAGGTTGATGCCACACTTGCGGATGGTATCAAGCGTTTCATCTGTTACACCACGGGCTATCATCTCATGGTGGAAGTGGTCATAGCTCATGTGACAGGCTCCGCAATGCGAGTGAGCCACCACCATGATTTCCTCTACGCCCAGCTCATAGATAGCCACAATGAGACTTCGCATAGCCGAGTCGAAGGCTGAAATCACCAGACCTCCTGCATTCTTGATGATCTTGGCATCACCGTTCTTTAAACCCAGAGCTGCAGGGAGCAGTTCGGTGAGTCTGGTGTCCATACACGACAGCACCGCCAGTTTCTTATCGGGGTATTTGTCAGTCAGATACTTCTCGTAATCCTTCTGTTCAACGAAGGTCTTGTTGTAGGCAATAATCTGGTCTATCATACGCGTAATACCTAAATACATTTAAAACTAACGGCAAAGATAGTGATAATTACGGAATTATAGTTATATTTGCAGCCATATTTAACAAAAAATGACAACGAATGAAAAAACTAATTCTGTTTTTGTTGGTGCTGCTAACGATGACAGCTTGTGGTAGTAAAACAGGCAAGGCAATAGATTCTGCAGACTCTTTGGCAACAGACTCTGTTATCGTTTCAGATGGAAGCTTTGTTCCTACACGTTCTGACTATATTTTCCGTTCGGAGGTCAGGACAATTACTGAGGATGATGAGGTGCGTTGGGACACGATTGTTGTCTATCTGACAGATACGCGTGGTCAAACAACAAAGCTCTATTCTCAGGCATTACCTTTGGATACCGTCAATTGGAACAAAGGCAGCATAGGTGAAATCACTGAGGATGACTGGAATTTCGACGGCATTCCAGACCTTCAGGTGTGTACAGGACCGATGAACGGATTCGGCAATTATACTTACGATGTATGGCTCTGGGACGACCAGACGCATTACTTTATGCCTTTGGACGACGTCAGTGGGATCTTCGACCCATATGTTGATACCGATAATAAATGTATTGTCAGTACCTGGCGATTGGATGACGAGGTTGAAATTGTGAGATACAAGTGGAAGGACGGAAAGCTCGTCGAGTCAGATTTTGAGTCAATGTCCTATAGTGACCTGGCGGAAGATTAACTGGAAGCATACTAACTGCAGCCCTTATTCCTTCTTCAATGTAAATTCAAACTGTAGGCCGCCAGTGGCGATGTTCTGGGCGGTGATGGTACCGCCGTGCAGCAGGACGGCGTTCTTGACGATGGCCAGACCGAGACCAGTACCGCCGAGAGAGCGGCTGCGCCCCTTGTCGATGCGGTAGAAGCGCTCAAAGATGCGGGGCAGGTGCTCGGGGGCGATGCCCGTACCGTTGTCCTGGAAGGTGAAGTGCCAACTGTCGGGCTGTTCGTCGGCAGCGATTTCTACGGTGGTACCTTCGCCGGCATAGCAGAGGGCGTTGTCCGTTAAGTTTCGGAAGATGCTATAGACGAGCGAGGTGTTGCCCTGGATGATGATGTTATGCGGCAGGCAATTGTGCAGCGTCATCCCCCTCTGTCGGAAGGCGAGGACGGTCTCTTCGGCAATGTCGGCCACCATCTGTGACACATCGACGCGCTCCTTTGAGAGTACATCGGTGGCATAGTCCATACGGTTCAGCGTCGAGATGTCCTGCAGCAGGGCTGTCAGCCGCTGGGCTTGCGTGTGGGTACGCTCTATGAACTGCCGCCGCGTCTGGTCGTCCATCTGCGGATTGTCAAGGATGGTGTCGGTATAGCCCAGAATGCTGGCTACTGGGGTTTTCAGTTCGTGCGATATATTCTGTGTCAGTTCGCGGCGCATCCGGTTCTCCTTCTCGGCCTGCTCACGACTGATGCGCTCGTCCATGTGACGGGCATAGCGGTGCAGCAGCAGGGCAAGACCAGCCATCACCACGAGCGAGAACAGCAGCAGGTGCCAGTCGCTGACCTCTTCGAAAGGCGCCAGCATCTTGCGGTCGTAGTCCTCGAACAGGATGAAGATGACGGCGTAGACGGCAAAAATCACCATCACGCTCATCCACATCTTCGTTCCTTCAGATAGTTTCTTCATAGCTCAAACACGTATCCAAATCCTTGACGGGAGACGATCTTCTGCCCGTATCGCCCTATCTTCTTACGCATGCGGGTCACATTGACATCCACCGTGCGATCAGTGACGATGACGTCCTGCGGCCAGACGCTGTCGAGAATCTCTTGGCGCGAAAATACCTTGCCGCGATGGCTCAGCAACAGGGTCAGTAGTTCAAACTCCGTCTTGGTCAGCGCCACCGCCTCACCATCCAACGTGACCGACTTATGGCTAAGGTCTATCGCCAGCCCCTCGTATTGCAAGGTTTTGGGGATATCAGTTGTGATACTCTCCGAACGGCTGAGCACCGCCTTCACCCTTGCCATCACCTCGCGCACCGAGAACGGTTTCTTCACGTAGTCGTCGGCTCCCAGTCCGAAGCCGTGTAGCATGTCCTCCTCCGTGTCCTTCGCCGTCAGGAAGATGATGGGCGTTGCCGCTGTCGTCTCGTCGCTTTTCAGCCGCCGTGCCAGTTCAAAGCCCGACATGCCCGGCATCATCACGTCGAGCAACAACAGGTCAAAACATTTACTATTTGACGATTTACAATTTACGATTGTCGCCCAAGCCTCATCCGCCGAGTAGGCAGCCTCGGCCTGATAGCCTGCCGCCCTCAGGTTATAGAGCAGTATGTCGCACAAGTCCTGCTCGTCATCCACCACAAGAATCCTTTTCTGTTCCATTCTGGCTGCAAATATAATAAAAAAAATCGAAAGAGAAAAGCTTTTATATCCCAAATCTCGCCTGTACGACATTGACGACGTAATCGCCCAGCTTCTCGCACTCGCTGATGAGGTCGGCAAAGATGGTGCCAAGGGCGTAGTCGTACTCATGATCATTAACGGCACGGATGTTGCCGACTTTCAGGCGGTCGCGCATTTGGTTGATGTCGTTCTCTATCCGGTACGTGTCGCGGATGTCGTGCTCGCTGCGATGACCTTTCATGATGATGTTCATCTGAGTGAGAGCATTGTCAGAGAGCGTCATCATATCGTCGAGCTGCTGTTGCAGATGAGTGGTGAGGCGCTTGCCCGATTCTTGTTTGCGCTTAATGGTGCGTGCCAATTTGTAGCAGGCATCTCCGATTGACTCCAGCTCGCCCACCTCGCGCATCATCTGACGGATTTTCTGCTTCGTCTCGTCGCTCAGGTGGTCTTCGCTCACCTGTTCCATGTAGCGGGCAATAGCCAGTTCGGTCTGGTCGGCGTGGTCTTCCTGTTGCTCTATATGTTGGAAGATGCTGTCGAACTGCTTCTCGTCGTCCTCCTTAGCCAAACTTCTCACCTGGGCGAACATCTGCTGCATGCGCTCGGCGAAATGGGCCGTCTCCTTCTGTGCCTGAAGCACAGCTATTTCGGGGGTCTGCACTAGATTTGCCTGTATGTATTGAAGGTGTAATTCCTGACGCCCGGCCTGTTCTTTCTCAGGCAACAGCCAGCAAACGATGCGCTCCATCTGCGGGATGAGACCGATGAGCAACGCAGTGTTGGTGACGTTGAAACAGGTGTGGAACATGGCCAGCACTACGGGCAGTAGTGCGGTCTGATCTGTCGCAGCAGGATTATAACCCACCAGCGAACATACCATATTGACAAAGGGATAGAACACGCAGAGCACCCAAATGACGCCGAAGACGTTGAACAACAGATGAGCCAGTGCGGCCCGACGAGCCTGAGTGCCTGCACCAAGTGCTGCGAGGTTAGCCGTCGCCGTAGTGCCGATATTCTCGCCCATTACCAGCGCGATGCCGAGGTAGATAGGCAGTACACCCGTGGAGCAGAGCAGAATGGTGATGGCCATGACCGCTGCCGATGACTGCACGATGCAGGTGATGAGCGTACCGATGGCGAGGAACGCCAGTATCGTCAGGTGACTGCCGGTGTCGAACGAGGCGAAGAAGTTCACCACGGTCTCATTGTGTTCCAGGTCCATCTCCTTACCAGCCGTACTTAGCATGACCAACGAAAGAAACATAAAGGCAATGCCGAAGAGGAAGTCGCCCACGTAGCGGTGACGCTTGCGGTAGATAAGTACCATGCCGAAGAAGAACGCGGGGAACACGACATTCGTCAGGTCAACATTATAGCCCAGCGACATGATCCACGCTGTCAGCGTGGTGCCGATGTTTGCACCCATAATGACTGAGATGGCCTGTGCCAGCGTCAGCAGCCCTGCCGAGACGAACGAAACGGTCATCACCGTTGTGGCCGATGACGACTGTACGGCACAGGTCACCATCGTACCCGTCAGCATTCCCGTCAGCCGGTTTGTGGTCATCTTTGCCAGCACGTGTCGCAACTGTGTGCCTGCCAACTTTTGCAAGGCCTCGCTCATCATCTTCATGCCGAAAATCAGTAAGCCAAGTGCGCCTAACAGTTTCAGCGAAATAAACAAATAATCATGTGTTGTTTCCATCATTTCTTTTTTGCGCAAAGATACGACGTTTTTCATCTGCCTCCAAGAAAATCCTGTTACGATTCGGTTACGTAACAGGATTGTAACAATTAGTAATGTTTTTCCTAAATACACTTAATTTTATTAGCAAGGATAGTGATAATTACGGAATTATCGCTAAATTTGCACCAAGAATTAGCATTGTTTATCAAGTAACCCAACAAAAACTACAGTTATGGATTCTTTCAAGGATAAAGTAGCCGTCGTAACGGGAGGTGCTCAGGGCATCGGACGCTGTATCGACGGCGGCATGACCCATCAGATGATCTATCACGGCAATAACGGCTGGAAGTTGGAAAAATGAAGAAGAGATTACTTTTATCAATTGCTTTGATAATGTCAGTTGCAATATCGGCACAGGATATTGAGGGATTTGTCAACAGACAGTTGCAGTCCTATCCGAAGTCGCGGTTGCTAGACATCTACAAGTCGTGCTTCCAGGACTATATGGGAGTTGAACATCTTGTGTCGGACAGAAAAAGCGTTAAGGCATATCTGGATGAAGAGTTGAATACTACCAGCCTTGACGAACTCATGCCCTGGTACTACGAGCCATGTGGGATAGAGAGCTGCTATTATCGCGTCAGTATCAGGGCTATCAAGGAGGGTATTATCACAGAAGACCAACTCCTCGATGCTTTTATCCGTAGTGCAAACTCAGAAACGAGACCTTCTGTTGAGTCGTGGAGCGACCGCTGGCACATGATTATTGGTACAATTGACCAAATGAAATTGGATTTACCGGACTTTCAAGAGGACAAACAATTCATTGATAGTGTTCTCTCTGTCGGAAAATACGCAATCAGTCATTCACCAGATTATCGTAATGCCTATCATCCGCACTATAGGATAGTCGAGAAAAGAATCTTTGAATGTGAGATAAAGCCACTGATAACGGAAAAACTGCCAGCCTCCAAATAGTGACTGGCAGTTTTTTCATCTATAGGATACGATACACTATTTGTCAATGCTTACCAGCGTATATTTGCGACTGCCGAGACCAATCCTTTCGGCATGTTCGATGGTGTGTATGCCATGCTGTTTGTCAATACGGCTCAGAAGGTCGGTGGGGTCGTTCTTGGCTGTGACCTTCTGCTGGTTGATGATGTCAATACAAGCCTGGTCGAGGGCTACAGGGTCTGTTGATGCCAGTATACCGTAGTCTTCGAGTTTCACGGGGGCAGGATGATCCACGCAGTCGCAGTCAATCGACATGTTGTTCATCACCGAGATGTAGATGATGCCCTGCTGCTTCTGGAAGTAGTTCACTACAGCTTGCGCTGCGGCAGCCATCGATTCGAGGAATCCGTCCTGGTTGCCGATATATTCCGGCGTCCAGAGCTTCGACATGTCAAGCTTCTCCATCTTACCTGCGGAGTGAATGTAAGCCTTGCCGTTCCGGCTGGCACAGCCGATGGAGAGGTTCTTCAGCGCACCGCCGTAACCGCCCATGGGGTGACCCTTGAAGTGGTTAAGAGCAATCATGAAGTCGTAGTTGGCCATGTGTCCTCCCACGATGTCGAACTTGATATTGCTCTGATCCTTCACGGGGATGCGTATCTCATCATACTCGTCCATGATGTCCACAGGGAAATACTTCGTAAACCCGTGCCGCTCGATGACCTTCCAGTGGTTCTCCGATGAATTGCGGTCATCCCTCTCGTTTCCAGGACCGCTGCTGTAGGCTGTGTTACACTCCACAACAGTGCCGTCTACCTCGAAGATGAGATTCTTGACAAGTTCAGGCTTCAGGTAGTTGGGATTACTGCCCTCGCCGGTACTCATTTTCACTGCCACGCGTCCCTTAGCAGGAACGCCCAGGGCTTTGTATATCTTAACCAACGACTCAGGGCTGATGTCCCTGGTCAGATATACCGTGCTCTGTGCAAGAGCCGCTGCCGATGCAACCAGCATCATTGCAGCTATCATCAATCCTTTTCTCATATTCTACATCTTTCCAACCAGTTCAATTACCTTCTGCTTGGTTTCCTCAGTCTTCTGCTCGTCAATTTTTGCACTGACAAAGCCCATGTTCTCGACCTTCCAGTAGTTGCAGATGTCACGGAACTCAGCAATGGCACCGTCATAGACACCAGGCGAATAGGATGACATCAGCAGAGCCATCTTCTTCACTTTTGCAGGTGCATTCACGCAGTACATGCGCTGGATGGGTGCTTGGATCTGTGCGCAGAGCGTGAAGTAATAGATGGGTGCTGCCAATACCAGCACCTCTGCCTCTGCCATAAGGGGGTAAAGCTCCTGCATATCATCCTTTTGAATGCAGGCACCATTGCCTTTGTTATGACAGTACTCACAGGCCAAACAACCTGCAATCTTCTTCTTCGATACGTTGACCAGTGTAACCTGATGACCTGCTGCCTCGGCAGCCTTCTTGTACTCTTCCGCCATCCATGCGGTGTTGCCGTTTGCTCGTGGTGAGCCTTGTAGAATCAGAATGTTCATAATCGTATTTGTTTAGTATAAATCCTTAAACTATGTTGTTTTAACCATGCAAATATACGAAATTTGTTGCATTTTTACTATATTTGCACCATAGATTTAGGATTGTTTATGAAGAAAAGTTCATTTATTACAGCAATCATGGCAGCAATGATGATGATTGCACCAAGCAAGATGTCCGGTCAGGAGGACAACGGTTTTAAGAAGTTCAGTGTGGAGGAAGCCTTTGAGGACAATGGTTTCCAGTGGTTCCGTGATGCTCAGTTGCTTTGTGCAGGAAACAAGGAAAAGAGTAATGCCATGACCATTGGCTGGGGTGGCATCGGAACACTCTGGCGTAAGACAGCACTGACAGTCTATGTGGCAGAGAAACGCTATACCAAGGAGTTCATGGATAACTCCGAGTATTTCACCGTAATGTCTTTCGATGTCAAGGACAGCAAGGTGTTGAACTATATGGGAACTAAGAGCGGACGTGACGGTGACAAGGCTCAGGCTTTGGGACTTCATACTGCTTACACCGCCAACGGCACTCCATATTACACTGAGGCAACGATGGTGATAGAGTGTAAGATCATGTATGCCGCTCCCTTCGATCCACAAGGCTTTAAGAGTGATGCGCCCAAGCAGATGTATGCCAATTTCCCTGCTGGCATCCACTCAATGTATATCGGTGAGGTTGTTAATGCTTGGAAGAAATAACGATTGAGAATATGGGACACGGCAATCTTTGGCTGTTCAATATGGAAATGTGCTGTTATATGCAGATTTCCTCATTACGGGTAAAACTGGAAGAGTGCAAGAGGATTGGCAGAACTAATTGTGTTGTCAGTCCCAACTATCCTGCAGCATCCAATGAGGACTACCTCTTTGACTGCATGAACCTGTATGCCAGATTGAAGGATGACGGTCAGGTGGTGGTTGAAGGTGTCGTGTTCTACTGGAATCCCGTTGACGGTGATACGCAGAAATCGGCTGTCATCCGTACTTTCAAAGACTTAGATGAGTGTCTCAGTTGGATCAGTAATGAATCTGCTGCCAAGGAAGAATGTGTTGAAATATTAAATGAGAATTGTTAGATATGAACTTTTTAGAACTTGTAAAGAACAGATACAGTTGCAGGGCCTATAAGTCCCTCGACGTAGAGAAAGAGAAATTGGACTATATCATGGAGTGTGTGCGTTTTGCACCTTCAGCAGTGAACAAGCAGCCTTGGCGATTCCATATTGTCAATGGTGAGAACGAGAAGGTGAAGTTGCAGCAGTGCTATAACCGCGACTGGTTCAAGTCGGCTCCTATGTATATCATTGCTTCTATCCTGCACGATGAAGAATGGGTTCGTAGCGATGGTAAGCATCATGGCGACATTGATATTGCCATTGCCGTTGAACACCTCTGTTTGGCAGCTACAGAGCAAGGCTTGGCTACCTGTTGGGTATGTAACTTTGACGCTAACCTCTGTAAGGAGCAGTTTGACTTACCTGAGAATGAGGAACCTGCCGTCATCATTCCTTTGGGCTATGCTGCTGATGAGATGAAGTCCAAGAGCCGTAAGGCTATTGATGATATTGTGAAGTAACATGGCATACACAGGTCGTTTCGGACAGTCAGACGATTTCCGCCGCGAGGAGCTAATAAGGAAGATTGAACATTCTGTAGAGAACCTAACCCTGCAGGAGTTAGAAGCTCTGTATTATGACATGTCAACCAAAAACTACATCAACGAATGATGATATGGAATATAAGACTTTAAACAATGGTCTGAAGATGCCTATGATTGGTCTTGGTGTCTACAACATCCTTGAGCGAGATACTCAGAGGGTGGTAGAAGATGCCCTGTCCGTCGGCTATCGGAGTGTTGACACTGCAGCCATGTACTACAATGAGAAAGGTGTCGGTGATGCTATCAAGGCTTCTGCTGTTCCCCGTGATGAGCTGTTTATCACTACCAAGATATGCGACTCTTGCTACACGAGGGAAGAGACACTCCGCTCTGTTAACCATTCTATGAAGCAGCTTGGACTCGACTATGTGGACTTGATGCTGATTCACTGGCCTGTGGGAAATCCGACTGTCATGTGGCATACACTCGAAGAACTCTATGAACAGGGCATGCTCAAAGCTATCGGCGTATCGAACTTCTATCCCAACACCTTTCCCGAGATTGTCGATGGTGCAAAGGTGATGCCTGTCGTGAACCAATGCGAGACACATGTCCTCTATCAACAGCGCAAGATGCTCGAATACCTACAGCCATACGATGTGTCTTTGGAGGCATGGAGTCCTCTGGCAGAAGGTAGAAACAGCATATTTAAGAATAAGACTCTTGTAACCATTGGCGAGAAATACGGAAAGACACCTGCACAGGTAGCCTTGAAATTCCTCATTCAGAATGGTGTCATCATTATTCCAAAGACTACTCACAAGGAACGGATGAGAGAGAATATTGATTTGTTTGATTTTACCCTTTCTGATGATGACCTTCATGGTATTCGTCTGCTTGATACAGGCAGGAATGTCACGGGATGGCCGTCAGATGCGCTCAAATATAATCCTGAAAGTATATGATTGAGAATTACAAGATAGTCACGCTCTGCGGAAGCACCCGATTTAAGGAGCAGTTTTTAGAAGCCCAGAAACGGCTGACGCTGGAAGGCTGTATAGTCATCAGCGTAGGTCTGTTCGGACATTCCGGTGATGATGAAGTCTGGAAACCTGGCACAAAGGAAATGCTTGACGATATGCACCTCCGAAAGATCGATCTGGCTGATGAAATCTTTGTCATCAATGTCGGAGGCTATATCGGCGAAAGTACCAGACGTGAGATTACCTATGCCGAGAAAACAGGAAAGAAAGTAAATTATCTGGAGCCATGACACTAAGAGAACTCTTACAGTCTGTAGATTCTGAGCAGTATAGCGACTCTGCGCTATTTCAAAAACTCCGTAAGATAAAGCCTGAATATGGCTCCAATAGGCATATCCAGGTCAAGTTGATCGATGGGGAAGTTGCTGTCACCAATGCCCATGTCGGCTCTTTGGGCGATATTCTCACTTACCCAATTGACTTTGAACCAGATTTGAATATATCAAAGGTCCAACTTTTGGATGCCATCCTTCATGAACTATCCTCCAACGGGTTTAGTGAAACAGAAAAATCAGATTTCTGGAGCGACTTCGATAATCTACAAAAAGCAAAGATAGTACGATGAAACTACCGAAGTTTATCATTACCATGGACGGTGTATTCCGTTTAGGCATGGTTGACCATCACAAGCACTTGCTGAAGCCGGGTGACCAGTGCATCGGTGGTGGCTATTATACCTTCGACTTCGTTTCCAATCGCATCATCCTTGACAGAGAGTCATACGACTTTGGCCGTCCCAAGTGGCATTTGCTGGATGTGCTGAAAGTTCCCTCTACTTATCGTGGCCTTCGTATTGTATACAAGTACGATGATGGGTTCCACGATGATTTCAACGTCAGCGAAGAACTGCAAATAGAATACTATGATTGACTTTGATTCCATCTGGCGCACTCAGGATGAGATAAGGACGGTTGTAAATGCCGTTCTGGGTGAATGCATCTGGAATCTGGCCTATGATGAAAGGCGTGGTGCCATCGTTCTTGAACTGTCTGTTACCCTTGATGAAGACGTCATCAGTGATTTGTGTTGCCAGTTCCCTATACCTGCCGATTATGACGGGGTAGGATCGAGGGGAACAAAGTTCGTATTCTACTTGTAAAATCAGAAAAGGGAACCGTATTTCTACGATTCCCCGGAGTCCTCTTTCGAGGCATATGATAGAGGCAAGTAAACAACCTTAGCGGCGACCTCCAAAGTGGCCGGAACCACCGTGATTGTTGCGTGTGTTCTGAGCAATTTCGAGATTCGGAGCCTTATGAGCATTGTGGTTACCCATGTGTCCCTTGTCGTTCATCACTCTTGCGCCATTGTCGTGCATCGGAGCATTGCGATGTCCCATTGCAGGAGCAGGTGCGGGCTTGTGCATGTGAGCATAGTGTGAGCCATGAACCTTGTTATGACTGCCCTTGTAGGTAACGAACACTTTCGGATGTGCATTGTAGAAACGGTCTCTGCCATAGTGAGCGTACACTGCGAATGTCCATCCACCAGCCTTCCATGCTACGGGGCGATAGAAGTGGTTCAGTGCTACATACTTGTCATACTGCCACGGAGTCAGCACGAAGCGGAGGTCTGCGTTGCGACGATCCCACCAGATGCCAAACACGTCACCATGACCGTTCAGACTCATCAGGTAGTCGAGGTTGATCTCGTAGACTGCCTCATACTGTGCAGCGGTAAGGTTCAGCTCATAAGCCATCTTGTCGCTCAGGAACAGAGCCTCGTGCTTTGCTGCGTTGTAGCTCATTGCGTTGGCCGAGATAGTCATGACCATCATCACTGTCAGGATCATCATCTTCTTCATATCGTTATCTCCTATCATTAATTTGTTAGACATTTGTTTCTTATTCTCACCTCTTTGACGTAAAGAAGAGGACGAAAGATCCTGGATTATTCCTATAATTATGGGGTGTTTTCCCTATATTTACGGGGGAATTTTCCCTTAATTTCATGTGATTATTTATGAAATACCGAACCTTTGTGATGTTAAATGCCTAGCTGATGGTATTTCGCATTACTGTTTTTCACCGTACCTTTGCAGCAGAAACTTTAGTCATTGTGAAATTGTATATTAAATGGGTAGATCTATGGTAACAAAAGAATCTGATTACGGCCAGCAGTACAAAGAGTATACAACTCAGGCCGCAGGCAATAAAGCCTATATAGTAGGCGCTCAGGTGCTCGGTGGAGAGCTCTGGTTCAACTAAGCGCAGTTCCACAACCCGTTTGTAAGGCAGCTTCAATAGCTGCCTGTTTTTTTGTTCTGTGTAAAGGAGAATCTGTTATTCTTCCCAGTCTATTTCCGTAAAGCGTGAGAAACGTTTCCCGTCACGCTCTATGGTCTCGAAGAACATCTTTTCCGGGCGCACCCAGTATTTGCGGTCGCCATAAAGTGCCTGATAGACTACCATTCGTTCCTGCGTTTCTGAATCAAACGCAATATGCTCCAGTCTGTACTTATTTCCCTTAAAGTGCTGGAAGTATCGCACTCGGTCTTCTGAAATGGGATAATCCAATAATAGCTTTTCAATAAGCGGACAGTACCATGTCTTGAACTGTTCTGCCGTTGGTGTATGGCCACCGGGGAAATGGAAGGCGTTGTGATAATGCTCCAAGAACAATGGCTCGAAATGTGCCAGCGTATCTTCTTCACCGAAGATGCCCCATACGCGAACCTTATTATATATATTACAGCAGTCAAACTGATTGGCTTCCATTTCCTCGAACTCGCTAATCAGTTGTTTGTCGATGATGAAGTCCTGCTTGCCGTCTGCCCTTGGTGACTTGTACTGATGGTTGCCGATACGCTCGCGGAGGAAGTCTGACATCTTGAAATGCGGATTGCCGAGTAGGGCAGGGACTCCGATAATCGGAGAGATCATCTGCGCATAGAACGAGCCGCAGCTGTTGCCCACGAGGATATCCGGCTTCTCTTGGTCACAGATGTCGCGGATAAGCCTGACTGCATCGGCAGGGTGGAGTGGGAGGTCGGGAGTCAGTACGGTGGCCCTCTTCATTCCCGAACTACGTTCGCCTACCCGTGGCCTTTCGAAAGCCTCCTTCAATGCCAGGGCTGGCACACAACTGCCGCTGGCATAGAATCCGTGAAGGAACAATATCTTCTTTTGCTTTTGCATATCGGGGTGCAAAGGTACTCATAAAACAGCAGAAAACAGCCACTTGGACGGCTTTCATGCTGTTTTTTAACAAAGATTTTTCTAAGATCTCTAGAAGTCATTGAACTTCTTCATGGCCTCTGCCTTGATTTCATCGGCCACGTAGATGTATGGCTTTATGGCCTTGTAGTCTGAGTGGCCAGTCCATTTCATGACAACCTGTGGAGAGATACCCATACCAAGGGCATTGCATATGAAACTGCGTCGGCCAGTATGGGTTCCTACCACTTTATGTTTTGGCTTGATCTCATCGAAACGCTCGTTACCTCTGTAGTAAGTGATTCGGATAGGCTCGTCGAAACCTGCCAACTCACACAGTTCATGAAGATAGGTGTTCATCTTCTGGTTAGATACAACGGGTAATGCCTTTCCTTCTGGGAACTCAAAAAGCTCGTACTTCTTCAGGATAGCCTTGCTATGGGTATTCAGTTCTATCCTAAGAGAGTCAACGGTCTTGATGGTTGTTATCTCGATGTACTTGTCATGTACGTCACACTTTCTGAGATTCGCCAGGTCCGAATATCTTATCCCTGTATAGCACTGGAAAAGGAATACGTCCCTGGTTCTTGTCAGATAGAGCTTGGTATCAGGAATCTCGAACTTTTCCAACTGTTCCAGTTCTTTCTTGTTGAAGAACACGACTTTTTTAGGTGCACTCTTCAAAGCGGGCCTGTATGCCTCAAACTCGTTGTTGTCGTGATAGTGCTTTCGATAAGCCCAGCGGATTACCACCTTCAGCATGACAATGTCCTTACGGATGGTCGTGTTCACATATTTCTTCACCTCACGCAGGTAGTCCACGAAATTCTGGAATCCGTCCTCGTCAAAATAGTCGAAGGTGATTTCAAAATTGTTCAGTCCGTGCTTCCTTTTCCAGTCACGGAACGACTTCAGGTTATAGCGTATAGTCTCATACTTCTTGCGGGTTTTCTCAGCCCAGTCGTTAAGTTTGCCCGCATAAGCTTCATATTCATGATAGACATCCCAAAAAGTGACGGTGCTGACAGGCTTGTTCTTAGGCTGTGAAAGATTGTTAAAAGATTCATCTGAACATTTCTTGTCCCCTTTTGAACGTTTCGTGTCCCCTTGGTCAGGAACGCTTCTAATCTCAAAAGGTTTGAGCATTCTTCTGGATATGATGTCCGGTTTCCTATCGGCTGAGACCGTTTTGAATGACTCCTTAAACTCCTCTTGCGTAGGGAATACTCCTTTCTCCTCGAAGAGCATGATTGTGTTGTGCGCATTTCTTAAATGCTCTCTGAGATCTTTGTTAATCTCATCAGCTGTCTTCCCGTAACTGTTTCCGATTGCTTGTTCTGACCAGGAATCCCAGCATTCCATGATGATGTGGATGCCGGTTGAGAACTCCATTCTCATTGTTCCATACGTAACTCTCATGGTGATGAGCGCATTCTCCGGGTCTGTCACTTTCTCACCTGTGCGACGATCTTTGATCATCCTCGGCTTAAGCCTGAACTTAATGTCTGTTTTTGTTGCCATCTTACGACAATTTTAGTTAATAATTCTGTTACTCTTTGTACGTAAGAAGTTAAAGGTATTCTCGAACCCTTAGGTGACTCTTTGAGCATAAGGGTGACAAATGGGTGCTGAATTTTGATTTCTTGACAAAATCACTCATAAACCTACGTCACATTGTGGGTATACATCCCGGGGAACATTTGGGGATTCTGTCGTTTTTCTTGTCATTGGGAAAAAATACCAAAGCCATTTTGAACCCTCAAAAACGCCAAAAATGCCTCCCCAAAAACGCTTTCCCCCAATTTCCCCGATGGTTTTCCCCACCAAGAGTCTTTACTAAGAGTTGATTATTGAAACCTTCCTCTCTGGCTGGCAGCCTTGCGGCCACTTACGGTTTAAAAACCGAATAAGGTTGACCCCAGATGTTGGGGTTATCGAACTTTGAGGAAAAAATGAGTGTTTTGATGAATTCAGTCTTCCCCTAATTCGATGCAAAGATACACAATCAATTTGTTTTTACCAAATGCCTGAAATGCCCTAAAATAGCGGTAAAAGTAAAAAATTGATACAGAATTTTGCCTGTTTTGTGGCAAATTTAGGGTCGTTCAAATAGTCAGTTTTGTGGCCTGTCACATGATGTCACCTATTGTCTTGTTCCCGAAACCTTGCTGTCACCTCGACCATAATTTAATAATAATCAGCTGATTATTAGAAAGTTAGCAGTTTTGTTGCGGATTTATCGGGGGCGAATTTTGGGGCATATTTGGGGCGATTTGTAGCTAGATTTTGCCTATTCTGGTTATCTATTTTCTTGTCTTTGAACTTGTAATTTTCTGTAAATAAGATGTTTATGTTGTTTTCTATAATTGATAATATACAAAGGAAACACTTTGGGGGAAAATTCTTTGGGTGGACTCGAACCTGTACCTGATTAATGGAAAAATGAAAAATGTTTACGTTATTACGCGATTACTTTTCTTTGTTTCATTAGAAGGGTTCGAGAGTTAACCAAAAATGAACCTATGCGGAAATGTATTAAATTACATCACTTTTCATCTATTTACATGTTTGGGTTCACGAGTTCGTCAAAAACGAACCTTATTGTTGTCTAGTTTACTCAGCTTAACTAACAGGGATGAAAAAAGAAATGACAACTATTATATTTTAAAATTTACCGAAAATAATTTGGTATTACCGAATATTTTGTTTACCTTTGCGCCAAAAATTGAGGTATGAGAGTAATTTCATTCTCCATGATACGGGAATTCATAGCCAAACACGCAGATGCAGACGTGGCTCTCCGTGATTGGTACAAGAGGACAACAAAGGCCAGCTGGAAGAGCTTTGCCGATATCAAGCAGACGTTCAATACCGTGGACTATGTAGGCAACGACCGTTACGTGTTCGATATCAAGGGCAATAACTATCGTATAGTGGCCATTGTGTTGTTCATCAACCAGAAAGTATATATGCGTTTCGTTGGTACGCATGAAGAATATGAAAGAATTAAGGATATTAAAAACATATAGTTATGGCACAGATTAAGACAGAAAAGCAGTATAAGGCAGCTTGTGACCGCGTCAATGAGCTCCTGAAGATCGTCAGCAACGATACACCTGCCGATGACAAGAACATGCTGGAGCTGGATTTGATTTCAGACCTTGTGGCAGACTATGAGGAGGAGCATTACCCCGTAGCCGCTCCAACGCTGGTGGAGACTATCAAACTCCGAATGTATGAGATGGGGCTTACCCAGACAAAGCTGGCTGAAATGCTGGGACTGAGCACTGCCCGTATCAGTGAGATTATCACCGGCAAAGGTGAACCATCACTGAAGACAGGAAGGGAAATCAGCCGTAAGCTGAATATCGATCCAGCTATTGTACTTGGGGTCTGATTTGAAATGATATAAACTAAAAAAACAGCAAAACACAAATAGTTTTGCCGCTTTTTTATTTCCAGTTTGGAATCAGATGTCATCAAACATCTTCATAGCATCAGCCTTGATGCTGTCTGCCACATCTATATATGGCTTCATGGCTTTGTAGTCACTATGACCAGTCCATTTCATGACAATCTGCGGAGCAATCCCTAAGGCAAGTGCATTGCAGATAAAGCTACGTCTGCCAGTATGCGTGCTGATGTATGCATATTTCGGCTTTACTTCGTCAATGCGTTCAGTACCTCGAAAATAAGTATATCGGATAGGCTTGTCAAAACCAGCCAACCTGCATAGTTCGTGCAGGTTCTTGTTCATTTTTTGGTTGCTGACTACGGGTAGGGCAGCATCTCTCTTGAATTCAGTGTCCTCATATTTCTTGAGAATAGAGCTGCTGTATTTGTTTAGGTTGATAACCAAGGCCTCGTAAGTCTTGGCCGTTGTGATTTCTATACGGTCATCATAAATATCGCAACGTCTTAGGTTTGTCACATCAGAATAGCGCAACCCTGTGAAGCACATGAACAGGAACACATCGCGTGTAAAAATAAGGTATGTCTTTTCTTCAGGAATCTGATAATTCTCTAATATTTTCAATTCATCCATACTGAGGAATATGACTCTGTTTTTTGCATTGACATGATAACCCGTGGAGAACTCCATTCTCAATGAATTGAAGACAACTCTCATTGTAACCAGATGTTTTCCACCTGATTGTACGTCCAGACCTTCTGTTGCGTTCTTGACTCTCTGAGGCCTGATCCTGAATTTTACATCAACTTTCGTTTTCATCTTACCCTGATTTTAAATTATACAATAGTCATTGTTAAACTTTTCTTTTACAAAGTAAGAAACTTATTCCAAATGCATTTATGTGTAAAAAAGACTGATTTTGATTACTCAACCGAATTTATTAAATATTGTTAATTATTTGTTTTGAATTATATCTGTCCTCTTTTGAATATTATTAGTCCCCTTGGTCAAGAGTCTAAATAATTAAGAAAGACAGTGTTAGAAATCACTTGACATCCATAGGGATAGATGACAAGTTCGGTTTTGAGCCAGAAACGGACTGGGTTAAGGTGATAGAGGTATTAGGGAGGTTCTAACCCAAAGGTTTTTCCATCCGATATATCTTCTGCGAGTAGTCTGCTACATAGCTTGATGCTTACGTGCCATTGCCTGTATGCGGACATAGTAGGCTCCGACTTGCTCTGCTGTCTTTGTTGCTCTTATTACCTGCATTTGATGCTATTTTATAGGGTTTGCACAATATTCACGTCGGCCACAGTCCTTGCAGCATTTATGCTTGAGCTTGCGAAAAACTTGCCGATCCACACATTATCGAACTGTTCGATGGCAGCTTCAAGCATTTCAGGGTCATCTGTCAGGATGCCAGCCTCGAAGTTCCTTTTCTTAGGCGATTTCATGCCCATGCCTGCACCTGTAAGGTTCGCGGAGCCGACGTAGGCTCTGCCGTCCCTATCCAAACCGTCTGCTTGGCCTTGCCCACCAATGACAGGACTTCCTTATAGTGGTTCTCGTCTGCTATGTACTTAATGAAGCTCATTCTTTCTTTGTGATTCTCGCCAAATAGTCGTAGTGCTCACCTTCAGCAACCACTTCAACTGCATATCCATATCTCCCAGCTTTCTCTTTCAGGGTATCAGCATCGAGATATAGCCAGTCAAAGGGTTCTCCGATGGTGTCCTTGTATTGCATCTGGAAACTATGTTCACCATAATAGTCCATTTCGTTTGGAATATCTATCATACCTTCCATTCCCGACGTACCGTCGCCTACCCGTAGCCTTACGTCTTCGAAAACGTAGCTGATATCCGATGAATCGCAAAGAACTTGACTTCCAGGATCCAGAATCTTGTCGAGCTGCCTGAAAAACTCAGGCAAACGATCCAAGGTTCCCACAATGCCAATACCATTCATTAGCATCAGGATAGTGTCAAATTGCCCTTCCAGAGTAAAGAAGTCCTGTTCCAGCACCTTCTCGACCCCTCGTTCTTTCATAGTTTCTACGGAAAGAGGGGAAATATCAATGGCGGTTACATCCATACCTCGCTCTTGGAGAACCAATGAATGGCAACCAGCTCCGGCTCCTACATCCAGAATCCTCCCTTTAGCCATGTCAAGAGCCTTACGTTCTATCTCGGGCATATCCTCATAGCTGCGGAATAGTGTAGTCAGGGGAATCTCGTCCTCCTCGAACATCGGGGAGAACACCCTGAGCCTGTCAGCCGTCTTTGTTTTCCAGTATTCGGCAATGGCTCTACCCATTGGATCCTTCTTACGATTGACTTTGTCCATCTCAATTACGACTCGGCCATCCAAAACATGTTTTGATGGCTCTCACTGTTCATTCGATTCATCTTCGACCTCACAGTGTAAGAATCCCATTTTCTTAGCCTTCTCCTCATTCATTCTTGTTAATACGCGTATATTAATCCGTACTTCTCATGTAAACTACGAAGGGTGCCATCAGACTTCATCTGTCGGATAGTATTATTGACCACCTGTAGCAGATCATTCTGCCCCTTGCGCATCAGAACACCTATCTCTCCGTGGGTGAAGGGAGCATTCAGGAGCGGTGCAGCGAGGCGCGGGTCATTCTGCACATACCACGGAGCCTCAGTAATTTCCGTTATCATCACGTCGGCATTACCCTCGGCCACCTGATTAGGAATTTCCTCATTCTTATCATAGACGATGATGGTGGCATGGGTCAGATTCTCGTTGGCGAACTTCTCGTTCAGCCCTCCCGGGTTCACCATCACGCGCACTTCTGGCTTGTCTAAATCTGCCAGTGACTGGTAGCGGTCGGCCTCAGTAGCACGGCAGAGGATGGTCTTGCCATTACATAGATAGCCGTCACTCATCAGCATAGTCTCCTTTCGTGTGTCGGTAATCGTGATGCCACCGATAGCAAGGTCGAAGGTTTGCGGTTCTGTCAGCACATCGGCAGTCAGCGTGGGCCATGAGGTTTGTACATATTCGATACCTACACCGATACGCTCGGCTATCTTCTCTGCCATCTCAATGCCGAAGCCCCAATAGTTTCCGTCGGCCTCGCGGTATGACAGTGGGCGATAGTCGCCCGTGGTGCCCACCTGCAGCTTGCCTCGCTCCTGGATGCGGGTAACTGTCGGCTGGTGAATCTTGCGCCACTCTTTGGCACGTACCTTGATGTTCCGTTGCAGGCACTCGCTGTAAAGCCACGGCTCGCAACTGTGGATGTCGCCCACGTTCAGGAAGCCGCGGAACGGGGGATATTCGGAGGCACTGTAGTTGGTGGCCACGAGGACGTGATGCTCGGGCGAGACGGTGATGGTGATGGTGTCGTGGAGCGTGGCAGGCGTGGCATCGGTGTGCCAGTTAACGGGGTTGATGCAGATGTCTGAACCGGAAATGAGGGGCAACACGTACTTCACGTCCTTCACCGTGTTGTAGCAGATGGTGACGCCTGTGTCGGTCTCGCCCTCGGCAGGCCGGATGTGGCTGCACGCGGCCATGTCGGCCTTGGTCACCTTGTAGCCCAATACGTAGGCTGCGGCCAGCTGACTGTATGTCTCGTCGTCGATGTGCTTCAGCAGTTCCACCACGGCCAGACCGCCCTGGCTGAAGCCTGCTATGATGAGCGGTCGCGACTGGTCACGCTGCGCCTGGAAGAGATCGAAGGCCGTGCGGACATCTTCCATCGCCAGTCGGGTGCGCTGATAGACGGTGTCCTCGTTGTTGGTCATGAACGCCTGGATGGTCGTATGGCGATAGAAGGGTGCGAAGAACCGGTTGCCGGGCGACATATAGGCTGCCACCTTCTTCATCTCCAAGTCGGCCATGTGGGCACGGTGCTCTGGGTTCCACACGTCAGCATAGTGGCACACCTTGCCGTCCGCAGTCATCCAGTCGTCCTCCCACGTCGAGACGACGTAGAACACATCGGCTCCCGTGCCGTCCGCGTCGCCGTCTTCCGTAATCCACATCGTCGGGTCGCTATAGTCAGGAGCCAATGGCACATACAGGCTCTCTACAGCCTGCCCCGACGGATTATCGTCGTTAGCCGTACAAGATGCAAACGCCGCCGTGCCGCAGATAGTCAGGATGGCGGCCATCATCCATAGCTTTGTCTTATTCATGAAGCTTACGATTAGTAATTCTAAATTTTGCCTGCAAAGATACGAAAAATCTCCCAAATCGCAGCGGTTCGGGAGATTTTATATCAGATTTTGTGAGATTTGATCTTCGGCCTTCCTCCTTCGCACCTCAACCATTCTTGCGTCCCTGCGGTAGCAAAAGCGACCAAAGGTCGAGCGCAAGCAAGCTTGATGGCTAACTTACATAAGCCTTGGGGCGAGCCTTGTAGAAGTGGCTCTTGTTGGAATAGTGGCTGTATAATACCTTTGTTCGACTGATATTTGTCAAAAACTACAATAGATAATGGATAAAAAAGGGGAGTTGCCCCTTCTGTTCTCATGGTATTTCCGTACCTTTGCCGCCGTTATGATAGTTGCGAATATGAATCTCCATGAGGTCTATGCCGACCTGATGGGTGAGATGGGCAAGCTGGATTGGAAGCGCGACGCTATCTTTGAAGAGTGGAGCACGTCATACTCATAGTTGACATACTTGTTTTCAACAAGGACGTGGTTCCCGTCGCGAGCCGTTATCTGGCGTGACTTCAACTCACCGACATCGCCGCCGCCCTCATAGAAGAACTTCCAAGTTGCCAGGCACTCACCCTCACAATCGTAGTCGTACGCATCGGCCAGATACTTCAGAAGATTGGGGGTAATATATTGTTTAACAATAAAATTTGGTTTTTTCGCACATTTTTCTCTATCTTTGCACCGTGAAATAAACTATAAGCCAAATTGTTATGAGAAAAAGAACTATTCTCGCAGCCATCACACTGTTGCTGGCCATTACATTACAAGCACAAAGACGTGTAAACAATCACATGTACAATCCCGATCCGGCTCCTGTGGTGTCGGGTGACCGTCTCTATGTGTTCACAGGTCATGACCTGGACACGGCGACCTACTTCCGTATGCCCGACTGGCAGGTGTTTTCCACTACCGACATGGAGCACTGGACGGATCACGGCGTGGTGTTGACCACCGCCAACTTCAAGTGGGCCAAGCAGGGCGACAATGCCTGGGCTTCGCAAGCCATCGAGCGTAACGGCAAGTGGTACTGGTATGTGGCTGCCGAGGATACCACCAAGCATCTGCATGGCATCGGCGTGGCTGTGGCTGACCGTCCGGAAGGCCCTTGGGCTGACGCACTCGGAAAGCCGCTTATCCCTGGCGACTGGGGCTTCATCGACCCTACGGTGTTCATCGACGACGACGGGCAGGCATATCTCTTCTGGGGCAACAACGGTTGCTGGTATGCCAAGTTGAACGAAGACATGATCAGCATTGACAAGAGCTTTGCCAACAACGGCATCTGTGACATGCGTGCCATGCTGGACGACGAGGCACAGTTCGGCCCCAGATGTATGAAGATGGACTACCAGCTGCACAAGAAGGTGATGAAGACCGGCTTCGAGGAAGCTCCGTGGATCTACAAGATTGGCGATACCTATTTCCTCGAATATGCTGCAGGCGGCGTGCCTGAACACTGGGCCTACTCAACGTCGAAGAGCATTCACGGCCCGTGGCACTACGAGGGTCGCATCACCGACGAGTCGCCCGGCTCTTTTACCATTCACGGAGGTACCATCGACTTCAAAGGTAAGTCGTATCTCTTCTATCACGACGGCATCCCCTCTGGTGGCAACGGCTTCCGTCGTACCACCGCCTTCCGCGAGTTCCAGCGCATGAAGGACGGCCGCATACCCAAGATTGACATCACGGCTGATGCACAGGGAACAGAAATCAATAGCCGTGACCATCGCGGCGAGGTGGTTTATCAGGATGATGCCCGAGAGGATTGAGAACTACATGAAGAAGAATGACATCCATTTTCTGTTTCCCGGTCATTACAGCGGTAACAATCTGGAGTCGCCCCAGCGTGTTACCGACATCAAGAACATGTGCCGCGAGATACTGGACGGTGAGCGCAAACCTACTACCAGCAACGGTAACAGCGGAGGCATGAGCATGATGGTTGAAGACAATGGTGTCCGTATCAACTTCAGTAGCCAGTCCGGAATGAAATAATATTATGAAATATGAAGAAGATAGTGTCCTGTTTGATAGATGGGTTACAAAAATTCAGGGCAT
>CAMJDL010000043.1 GCA_946404405.1 uncultured Prevotella sp. | reverse complement strand
TCGCCGTGCCTGCCAAGTGGGTCAGAACGGCAAGGCTGTACAAACTCAACATCTACTCCAATAAGCCATACAAACTTATTTGGGAACACGGATAAAACAACATCCTTCGCTGATGCTTTGGTCTAAGCCTCTTGACCTTACGGGGTAAGGGGAAACTGGCTTATGTCCGGTCGGATTACACGCTTTGATGGCTAAAAACAGACAGACATGTCTCAAAGGACGGCAAGACTAGACCATTGAAAAATTATCTGCGGATTTTAGGTATAATATGAAGGCTTATTGTTTAAGCCGTCATATAGCCGTCATTTTCATCGCTTATAACGTATATTTAAGGCGCAGAAAACATTTAACTAACTTGTTCCCAAGTAGTTCACTATCACTTCCAGCGAAGGGAACTGATAGTTCCCACGGAGGGAACAGTCTGTTCCCATTGGGGGAACTGACTATTCCATTTTTTGGAACGAGCAGTAACTATTAGGGGAACAAGCGCTAACTATTAAGGAAAAACGGAGGGAATTAGAAATAAAAGACTGCGAAGTTAGGATAATATGACGGCTATATGACGGCTTAAAGAGCAAGGTGTCATAGTTTATCATATTGGTAATAAGCTAATTATCACGAATTATGACGGCTGAAGGCTAAAATTAATAAAGAAATGAAATGAAGAAACATTTGCACATTTCAGCAGAATTTTGTACCTTTGCAATCAAATAAAAACAAAACGAATTATGGAAACAAGAATTACGATTATCAAGAGTTACAGGAATAAGGAAACGCTACGGATGATGGAGCTGCAGGCACTGGCGGACACTATCTCCACGGGTGAGTACAAGGAGCAAGTAAGCGAATTCCGTCGTGTCTGGCCACTGATGACCTATGCCGACAGGCGCGACGACGGTACCATCGATGGTTATCAGAACTGGCCCAAGGACCTGCCACGCATCTGTTTCGCCCTGAAACAGGAAAACCGCAATGGCGAACGCGTGATACGAGGTTACAACGGGCTAGTATTGCTGGAGGTCAACAACCTGACGGGGCAGGACGAGGCTGAAGCTATCCGTCGCGGTGCTGCCGAGATGCCCCAGACACTGATGACCTTTGTGGGGGCTGACGGACAATCGGTGAGAATCGTTTGCCGAGGAGAATTGTTAGAGGAAAGTGGAAAGAGGAAAGAGGAAAGAGATTTGTCCCCTGATGACATTACACTATTCCACGAAAACCTCTACGAGCGTGCCCGACTCATCTATAACGGCCAGTTAGGTGTCACCGTCGAGAAGCTGGAGCCCACCACGCAACGTGTCTGCTACATGAGCTACGACCCGCAACTGGTATATAATCCGATGGCGACACCGATTTACGCCAAGGCCGAGAAGCCCACTGCCAACATCCATTACCTGGCGTCAACGATGGAACCTACCAGAGGACAAGAGGGCACAGACCGCTATCAGAGCATCCATACCGCTTTTGAGTTCAACCTGTCGAAGGCCTACGACGATACGGAGGGCATCAGCGACGACGAGGAACGCCGTCATGCCACACTGTCGCGACTGGCAGGCTACTGTCTGGAAACAGGTCTGCCACAGGCCGTTGCCATGCGCCAGGCTATGATGAGCCATTCGTTCTGGAACGATCCAGACTTAGTAAAAAAGGTATTCGAGAACACTTATCGTGAGACGCAGGTCAAGAAATACATGGAACGCAAGGGCATCCAGCGCACCAAGACCATACCCCCCGAAACGCTGCTGACCATGAAGGTGAACCTCTTTCTGATCAGCAACTACGAACTGCGCAAAAACGTGATGCGAGGTGTGGCAGAATACCGTATGAGGACAGGTCTCGGATTCTCGTTCCAGGACCTGACGGAAGAGGCGCGCAACTCCATTACCATGCGGGCTATGGAACAGGGCATCCGCTGCTGGGACAAGGACATCCGACGTTATGTCAACTCCGACGATATCGAGCGCTACGACCCCATGAACGACTATCTGGAGCATCTGCCACGCTGGGACGGTAAGGATCGTGTGACAGAACTGGCCGAGCGCATACCCACCGAATGGTCGGAGTGGACACATTTGTTCCATATCTGGATGCGCTCAATGGTGGCCATGTGGTTGGGCAAGGGACAATTGACAGGTAACGCCCTCGTACCTCTTCTGATTGGTCGTCAGGGCTGTGGCAAGTCGTCGTTCTGCCGTATCCTGCTGCCTCGCGACCTGCAGGAATACTACAACGACCGCATCAATTTCAAGAACGAGCAGGACCTGAACCTTGGCCTGACATCGTTCGCACTTATCAACCTCGACGAGTTCGACCGTGTCACCCAACGCCAGCAGATCGTATTGAAATACCTGGTGTCCACTGCAGACCTAAAGTATCGCCCACCCTACGGCAAGGCCTACACGTCGAACCGCCGTTACGCCTCGTTCATAGGTACCACCAACGAGCAGACCCCACTCACCGACCCCTCAGGTTCACGCCGTTTCGTCTGCGTCAGCATCAATGGCGACATCGATTTCGAGACACCCGTCCGACACGACCAGCTCTTTGCACAACTGAAACAGGAAATCCATGACGGAGAGCGCTATTGGCTCACCAAAGACGAGGAGCGGCAACTGATGGAGCACAACCTGCAGTACCAGCGACTGAACGGACTGGGTGAAATGCTGATGAGCATCATACAAAAGCCACGTCATGACGAGGATGGACAGTGGTTGAGTCTGAAAGAGCTGTCAGCCCTCTTGAAGCAACATTTCAAAGGATATAAGGAAGAACCCAACAGCTATCAGAAAATAGGCAACTATCTGAATCGTCCTGAATACAAATTCCAGAGCAAGCACGCCACTACCGGCACGCTGTATTGGGTGAAGAGACGGTGAGTGGTGAGAGGTGAGAGGAAAAATAGATGCGACCCCCGGTTAGAGAGTCGCATCTTTCTATGCTTGAATTCTGAATTTAGAATACGTAAGCGATACCCATCTGGAAGACTGGACCGTCGAACTTGACATCATAATCATAACCATTAATTGTCTTTGTCTTCTTGTTGCGCTGATACTTAATATCTAAATTAAGCTTCAACTGCTCTGACAGATAGTATTCTGCACCAGCACCAATATTGAAACCAAAGATAGACTCTTTCTCATCCATATCACCATGCTGCATAGCTATATTCACACCAGCAAGAGGATAGATCTTAATATCCTCAGCAACGGGGAACAGATACTGGAAGTTCAGGTCGAAATCCATGACACCAGCCTTATCCTTCGGGAACCAGTAGTTGTAAGCAAGTTCACCGCGGATATTCTCAACGAACTCATACTGGAACTTAGCGCCAATACCCATGGGGTTGTAGCTATCACCATAAGCAGCATAACCTAAGTTAGCACCAACTGCCATCTTACCCTGTGCAAATGCACCAATACTCATCAGCATCATGGCTGCGATCATCATTAGCTTTTTCATTTTTCTTATTTGTTTTAAAGTTAATAATTAAGGTGTTTCCACCCGGTTTGTTAATAAATTCGTTGCAAATATAATAATAATTATTGACCACGCAAGTTTAATTAAGAAAAATTAATAAAAAATCCACCCGACTCCTTGCGGAATCGAGCGGACATTTATAATTTAATTTTAAATACTTTCTTCGAAATTAGAAGTTGAAATAGAGACCGAAGTTCAGAGCAGCCAGTGAGCTCAAGCTAAAGTCAATAGTATTAATAGCTTTAGCGCCATCCTCGTCACCCTTAGAACTGCTGTAACCAATCTGACCCAATTTAGCTACGAAGCTTACATTGTCGTTCAAGTTAACAGCTACTCCAGGCTGAACACCCAGGCCAAAAGTATTAACTTTACGATCACTATTGCCTCGACTTGCATAGCTTACAAAACCATCAGCAAAGAAATTAACCTTATCAAACTTTACAAATGTGTAACGAACATAGGGATTGATAGAGAAAGTGTTAACGCTCTTAGCCAACTTGGCAACATTACCTGCTGCATCAATTGTCATGTCAGTTGAAGAGTAACCCAAAGCAATACCTACTGCAAGGTTCTCATCAAGGTTATAACCCAACTCAGGAGCAATTGTGAATGCAGAAGCTGATTCACCATCATGACTTACAGACTTGAAACCTACAGTACCACCGACATAAACCTGAGCGTTCATTGTTGCAGCAACTGCGATAGCTGCAAGTGTCATCATAATCTTTTTCATAATTTTCTTTTTACCTTTTTAATTGTTAAACTTTGACTATTGGTCTATAAAAAACCGCAAGTCGTTACTTAATTCGGGTGCAAAGATAGATAGAAAACCTAAATGAACGATAAAATTCTCCATAATTTTAATAATTTTAGCTTAAATTCTTGATGTATATCAATTCTAGTGGTAATATTGAACAATAGATTGGAAAAACGAAACAATTACAGTTGTAATTATATAAATATGTTTTAAAAAATAATAATGTAAAAAAGAGTTTATTTCTTGCACGTTTCAAAATAAATACGTACCTTTGCAATTGAAATCGCAAGAAAAAAGCATCATGAAGGCAACTTTTATAGCAGGTCCGTGCGTGATAGAGTCGGCTGAACTGCTTGACACAGTGGCAGCTAAGCTGGTGGACATCAACAAGAAGCTGGGCACTGACATTATATTCAAGGCCTCGTTCGACAAGGCCAATCGTACGTCTATCAGTTCGTTTCGTGGTCCTGGAATAGACCACGGGTTACTGATGTTGAGTGACGTAAAGTCGAAATACGGGCTGCGCGTACTGACAGACATCCACGAGGCGTGGCAGGCTGTTCCTGCCGGGCAGGTGTGCGACGTACTGCAGATACCCGCTTTTTTGTGTCGTCAGACCGATCTGTTGGTTGCTGCAGGCAAGACGGGACGCATCGTAAACATTAAGAAGGCGCAGTTCCTTTCCGGTCACGACATGCGTTATCCGTTGGAGAAAGCCCGCGAAGCTGGAGCCAAGGACGTGTGGCTGACTGAACGTGGAAACATGATGGGGTACAACAACTTGGTGGTGGACTTCCGCAACATACCTGATATGCTGGAGTTGTGTCCTACAGTTATTATGGACTGTACGCATAGTGTGCAGCGTCCGGGTGGTGCTGACGGCAAAACGGGTGGTGACCGCCGCTTCGTACCCCAGATGGCAATGGCTGCAAAAGCCTTCGGAGCTACAGGCTGGTTCTTCGAGGTACACCCCAACCCCGACCAAGGTCTAAGCGATGCTGCCAACATGTTGGAACTGGATGCGCTTTACGATTTGGTCGTAAAGCTAGTGAAAAGTGAAGAGTGAAGAATGACGAGTAGAGACTACGCGATACAATGTATCAAGGACGAGGCAAAGGCAGTGCTGGACCTGATACCGAAGATGGACGACGACTTTGACCGCGCCGTAGAACTGATGATGCAGTGTAAGGGTAAGGTCATCGTGACGGGCGTGGGCAAGAGTGGCCACATCGGTGCCAAGATAGCCGCTACGCTGGCTTCGACGGGCACACCATCGTTCTTTATCAATCCGCTGGACGTCTATCATGGCGACTTAGGCGTGATGGCACAGGGCGACGTGGTGATAGCCATCTCGAACTCCGGTCAGACCGACGAACTGCTGCGATTCATTCCGATGGTGCTGCATTTCGGCATACCTATCATCGCCATGAGTGGCAATCCGCAGTCGCTGTTGGCCAAATACTCGACGTGCCACCTGAACGTGAGCGTAGAGAAGGAGGCCTGTCCGCTGAATCTGGCACCGACCAGTTCGACAACGGCAACACTCGTCATGGGCGACGCGCTGGCTGTGGCACTGATGGAGCGCCGCAACTTCAAGCCGCAGGACTTTGCACAGTTCCACCCTGGTGGCGAATTAGGCAAGCGTCTGCTGACTACCGCTCAGGACGTGATGATAACCGAGCATCTGCCCATGCTGACAGCCGACATGCATTTGGGCGAAGCTATCATCCACGTCAGCAAGGGCAAGTTGGGATTAGGTGTAGCGATGAAGGACGGTTGCATCGAGGGTATGATTACCGACGGTGACATCCGACGTGCAATGGAGAAGTGGAACGCAGAGTTCTTCGACCGCACGGTAAGTGACATCATGACACGCACGCCGAAGACGGTCAGCCCTGACACCAAGATTGCCGACGTGCAGAAACTGATGAATAAGCATAAAATACATAACGTGCTGGTAGTTGACAGCGAAAACCATCTGTTGGGAATCGTCGACCGCTACGCGTGCGTACTATAGAAGTGAAAAGTGAATAGTGAAAAGTGAATAGTTATATATGAACAGAATAAAACGATTACTGATTGTGTTGATGCTGGCAATACCTCTGGCTGTTGCTGGTGTATATCTGTTTAAGACACTGGATGCACGCGATGGCCTGACCAGCAGTCAGGTAAACTGCGTACTGAAGGATTCGCGTGGCTACCTCTGGTTTGGTACCACAGCAGGTCTGTATCGCTATGACGGCTATACATTCCGCAACTTCCAGTGTAACTCACAGGACGGCTCGTCGCTGCCCGACAGCTACATTATCAGTATGCAGGAAACGTTGGAAGGTACGTTGTGGATTGAGACTTCTGCAGGTTTCTGCGTCTATCATCCACAGACGGAGAACTTCGAGCGCGACATGAAGCAGGTATACGTCCGCATGGGCATAGAAGGACAGCCGAACGTAGTGTATGTGGACCGTCACAAGAACTTCTGGGCTTCGATACCCAACAAGGGTGTTGTAGCTTATAACCAGCAGCAACAGACCAGTTATGAGTTTGGTTACACCAACGACGCCGTTGGTATTCCACAGGGAAACATTGTTTCTATCAGCGAATGTCGCGACGGTGCCCTGCTGGTTTATGAAGACGGACGACTGGTGTGCTGCGATATCATGCACCAGCAACATACCGTCTGGCAAACAGACTATATTGCTGAAAATGGCTTGCGACGCAGCAAATCGTTACGTGCCTTTGCCGACCAGATGGACAATATATGGCTTTACGGTCAGGGTACGCTGATGATGTATAACAAGAACACTAACCAGTGGGACACCAACGTTGGCAACCAGCTGGGACTGACGGGTATCAGCGTGGACCATATCGTCAACGGTATGGCGGGCGACCGTAGCGGTAACATCTGGATTGGTACGGATCGCGCAGGCCTGTTGCGCATGAATGTCAACACTCATGAGGTTGAGTATGTGGCACCTCGAAGCTTCAACGATCAGCAAAACATTATCCAAGAAGTGATAGGCGTACAAAGCCTCTATGTAGACGATACCGACTTGTTATGGGTAGGAACCGAAAAATCGGGTGTTGCCTATTATGGTAACAACATCTATAAGTTCGAGGCCGACATGATTGGCGACATTACCGCTATTGCGGAAGACCAGGAAGGCAAATTGTGGTACGGTACGAGCGACAGGGGTATCATCAACTATGAAGGGCCATTGGCCAGCCGTAAGGTGACTTGTATGGCAACGACCTCAGACGGTAGCCTTTGGGTAGGTTCGAAGCAGAATGGTCTGACACGAATCAAGAATGGTGTCACCACCTTCTATTCGTCTGCTCGCGACAGCATGAAGACTCTGATAGACGACCATATCAATGCCCTTTGTACCGATAAGACTGGCAACCTGTGGATAGCCAGCAACGGTGGTTTGCAGGTTTATAGTCCGAAAATGAACACTTTCAGCAGCTATACACGTGAAAACGGTATGCTGAACACCAACAACATCACGTCGCTATACTACGGCACAGACAACAACCTGCTGATAGGTACGGCAGAAGGAATGGTTATCCTGAATCTGTCGTCACGCAAGAAGACTGTGCTCACGGGTAACACCACCAATCTGCACTCGTTTACCAACAACTATATTACGCAGGTTCACGAAGACACGCGAGGCTTAATATGGATAGGTACGCGCGAGGGCATCAACGTACTGAATCCTGAGTCTGACGACCTCTACTATGTCACAGAAAACGACGGACTCTGCAACAACTCCATTTGTGGTATTGCTGAAGATAAGGCTGGAAGCATTTGGGTAACCACCAGCAACGGCATCAGCCGTATCGTGGTTCAGCGTAACCATGAGGACGGTACCTTTGCCTTTGGACTCTACAACTACAGCATCAACGACGGTCTGCAGAGCAATGAGTTCAATATGGGTGCCATCCTGTCGACGAGTACTGAGGGTAAAGTCTACTTTGGCGGACTCTACGGTATCAACTGGGTTCGCGAAGCCGCCAAGGACGATCAAGAGACATTGCCTCGCGTCATGCTGACCCAGCTGTTTATTGGCGAAGAGGAGATTTTGACAGGCCATGCCTACGACGATCGCGTCATCCTGACCTCAGCACTCAACGAGAGTAGCAAGATAGAACTGAAGAACAGTCAGAACACCTTTACCATCAAGTTTGCAGCCGGCAACTACAACAAAGGTGAGCGTCTGCAGTTCATGTACTGGATGGAAGGACGCGACAACGACTGGCGCAATGGCGATGCCATGCTGCACGGCGTGAAATTCCAGGATCTGGGAAGCGGCGATTACACGCTGCACGTTAAGGCTGTCAGTGCTGATGGTGCCGTCAGCAATCAGGAACGTAAACTCGACATCACTATCGAACGTCCTTGGTGGCTGTCGTGGTGGATGCTCACGTTCTATGTCATCATTGCTATCGTCATCCTCATCATCTGGCGCTATGGTATTGGTAAGGTGAAACATATCTGGATGAGCAAGCGTGCCGTTATCGAGGAGTTGAAACGCCAGCGCGAGGAAATCAAACTGGCCAGCGACGAACTGCGTCAGCCTATGGCCCGTATGACGACCATTATCGGCACCTTGGCAGAAAACGAGCAGACACTGGAGGGACGCGAACAGCTGAACTCGCTGCACTTCCAACTGTTGCAGGTCATCACACGTATCTCTGAGATGCAGTCGACACTTGAGAATCCTGAGCAGAAAGCCACCTCATCGGCTAAGGATCGTCTGGAACTGAACGATAAGGGTCAGGTTGCTCTGGCTTACAACGTCAGCAGCGAGTTAGCCATCGATGTCAAACCTATTAGGGTAGACTCGCAGGCCAAGAAGTTTGCCGTCGTTCTGATTGACGACAATCGCGAGTTCCTGAACTTCATGAACGCCCATTTGAACGACGTATATAATTTCCACACCTACCAGACCATCAAGGAAGCACTGCCCGATATCGACACGCTGAATGCCGACCTCGTTATCTGTAAGCAGAACATGAAGCCAATGACGGGTAGCGAGCTTTGCACACAGTTCAAGATGGACAACCATCGAGGCAAGACCAAGTTCGTGCTGATGACTGATGGTGTGCTGACGCAACAGGATATGATAGACCAGAACATTACACTGGCTGCCGACGACTATCTGGCTAAGCCGTTCAATGTTCAGGAGGCCGTGATGCGCTTCAACAAACTGATGGGTCTTGGTCCTATCGAGATGAACCAGGATGTCATCGAGGGTAGTGAGACGCGTATGATTGAAGGCCGTAACGCCAGTATGACTACCGCAACAATGGTTTACGAGGATCTTGACGAACTGAAATCAAAGCATCAGGCCGAGAATGGCGAGGAAGAGTCAGAAGTCGCTACTGAGCAGCAACCCATCGAGAATGCTCCTGCAGCCCAGAATGCTGGTGAGTTGATGCATCAGCAATACTATGGTGGTAAAACCATTGGCGACTACTCGATGAGCGATGCTATGGATCAGCAGCTGATGCGTAATGTGGAGCAGTTCGTGCTGCAGAACATGAGTCGCGGACAGATCAGCCTTGAAGAAATGGCAACCGCTATGGGAATGGGTCGCGTACCGTTCTTCCACAAGATACGCTCCATCACTACGAAGACGCCTGCCGAGGTGGTACGCGATATTCGTCTGAAGCACGCCTGCACGCTGCTTGTCAGCACGAATGTCAATATGAGCGAGTTGGCTCTTAATGTAGGTTTCAAGACGGCAGAGAACTTTGTCAACATCTTCAAGGAGAAGTTTGGCATGACACCGTTAGAGTACCGTTTGAAGAACAAAAGGTAATTTAAATTAGGAATTAGTAATTAGTAATGAGTAATTAGTAATTATGATTAGACATAAATGCACAATTAGTCACAGAATACATCATAAAAGGAGTTATCGATGGCTTATTGTTATCATCATTACTCATTGCTCATTACTCATTACTCATTATGCAAAAGCGCAGACCAGCGATTCACTGATTGTTCAGACACTGCGTGAAAGCAACATCCGTTTCTCACACGACAACAGTGTGACGCTGTTGCTGTCTGGCCAGCAGAAGTTCGACGACATGTTTCAGGCCATCCGTCAGGCCAAGAGCAGCATCCATCTGGAGTATTTTAATTTCCGCAACGACTCCATCGCCATGCTGCTGTTCGACCTGTTGAAGGAGAAAAGGCGAGAGGGCGTCGAAGTACGTGCTATGTTCGACGGTTTTGGCAACGACTCCAACAATCAGCCGCTAAAAAAGTATCACCTGAAACCTTTGCGTGAAGAAGGTATCGAGATTGTGGAGTACTCCCCTATCCGATTCCCCTGGGTCAATCATATCTATGGACGTGACCACCGCAAAATAGTGGTTATCGACGGACGCATAGCCTATACGGGCGGTATGAATGTAGCCGACTATTATATAAAAGGTACGGAACAGGTGGGTGAATGGCGCGATATGCACTGTCGTATCGAGGGCGATGCCGTCAACGACCTGCAGAGCATTTTCCTCCGCATTTGGAATCGCTCGACAGGACAGAAGGTCAGCGGCATGAAATACTTCCGTGGCGGCACAAACACCAAGTTTACGGCACTGAAGCCAGACACCACAGCTACCAAAGGACGTAAAATGGTGGGCATCATCAATCGCGAACCCGGCATCACGCCCAAGATTATGCGAACATTCTACATCAACGCTATCAATCAGGCGCAGGACAGCATACATATCATTAACCCCTACTTCACGCTGATTCCTACCGTTACATGTGCGCTAACTCGTGCCATCCGTCGTGGAGTAAAGGTTGAGATTATGCTGTCGTCAAAGAGCGACATTCCGCTGACACCTGACTGTGCACTCTATCAGGCACGCAAGCTACAGAAGCGTGGCGCTATCGTTTGGCTCTACAAGCCCGGCTTCCACCACTCGAAAATCATGATGATTGACGGACGCTACTGTACCGTTGGCAGTACCAATCTCGATGCACGCAGTCTGAAGTGTGACTTTGAGGAAAATGCAGTGATAGTTGACAAGAACACGACGCAGGAATTGGACGATATGTTCTGGCGCGACAAGCAACAGTCGTTCCAACTGACTGATGAGACATGGGATGAGTTCCGTACCGGTTGGCAGAAGTTCCGTGGATGGTTTGCCCACCTGTTGCAACCCTTCCTCTAACGCCTCACCTTCACTATTCACTCTTCACTATTCACTATTCACTCTTCACTCTTCACTATTCACTTTTCCTCCCGTTCCTCTGCCCTGCGAACAGAATCGTGTCGCGATATCAGAGCCATCATCATCCGGATATCCGTATCGCTGATGCCACGCTGATTCAGCCATCGCTTGTTTTCCAATATCTCAAAATAGTTGCCACCCAACGTAAAATACTGGTCAAAACAAGCGTCAGCCTCTTTGATGCGTCCTAACAGCCACTGACAATAGCCCTTATTCAGATAGTCCTCGCTGGTAGCACTTTCGTCGCTGGTCAATTGCTGGTACAACTTATCAGCCTGTTCCAGTTTTCCGTCACATGTCAAAGCCCATGCCAACACCCTTTGGATGTTCACATCCTCATCGTGTTCGTAGTTCAACTGGTAAAGCAGTTTCAACGCATCCTCATACTCCTCCATATTCACCAGACAGACAGCCTTGTTCAGCGTATAGTTCACCTTATTCGGGTGCAACAGCATCAGGCGTTCATAGACGTTATTGGCTTCATCATAAATCCCCTGGGAAAACAGCTGGCGAGCCTTACCCAGCAAGGCACGCTCGTTGTTAGGTTCCAGCTGCAGAGCCTCATCGTAATTACCCTGCCACAGATAGAACTGTACATCGCGCATCGAGTCAGGGAACGTATTAAGAAGAAAACCGGCCTCACGATGATACATGTGTTTCTTCATCACCTTCACCACTTCAGGCTTATGGGCGTCAATCGGTGTATCGCTGAACAGTTGTGAGAAGAAAAAGCAGCACAAAGCAGGCTCTGGCCCATTCTGATAGAAGGGACTAATGAATGACTGACGATTAGGAAACAGACGGAAGAAACGATACAAGTCCATCAGATAGGTGCGACGGATAACCGCTGGCGTCTGCTGTCCTTCATTGTCCATCGCCATTTCGTCCATACCGACTTCACCATGTTTCATGGCTTGGCGCATACCTTCAGACAACTGACTGAAAACCTGTTGGAAGGCTATCACAAACGAGTACTTGTCGCTATTGCAGAAAGGTCCCTTGCTCATGATGGACATCAAGAAACGGTTATCCTCGAGTTTATCAACAAACTGAGCGATATCAGGATGCTGTATATAAAAAGGTACAAACCAGTTCGAGATGTCGTAGAAGAAGGGGAAACGTTTGGTTTGCGAGAAACCACCAAAGAAAATGTCGGAACCCTTGCGCTGCATGTCTACCATCCGTTGGAACGACTGTTCCAGCTTTTCCATTCGCTGTTCCGACGCATCGGGATGCAACACGTCCTCGAGGGCATCGTCTTCCATCTCTTCGATACCATCCTTCGTAATTCGGAAGTTATTGTTCTTCAGGATGTCTGGCATGATTTCCTGTTGCAAGGTATTGGTGTCCTTCTCGGCATCCATCGTGTAAATCATCTGGATTTGCAGCTCCGTCAGTTCAGCACACGTACGTTTCGATTTCAACAGTTCATCAATCAATGATTTCTGCTCAGGATAGATTTGCTGCATGTCGTCGTCGATGCCTAACACCCAACCCACGAGGGCGCGCTGGCGCACATGCTCATCCGTCGAACGACGATATACGCCAACCAGTGTCCGGAATTTCACGATATCGAAACGATTCATCAGCGACAACATCACTGCCGAAACCAACAACTGCTGGTCGATAGCGTCAATGGTAGGCGAAACCATGAGTTCCTCCATCATGCGACCCGTACCTTCCGACCAGATATTCGATGTCAGCATGTAGTTGAACAATTGGTTCATTTGCTGATAGTGAGCCTTATATAGCGCAAGGCTTT
This sequence comes from uncultured Prevotella sp., assembly GCA_946404405.1. Taxonomy (GTDB): domain Bacteria; phylum Bacteroidota; class Bacteroidia; order Bacteroidales; family Bacteroidaceae; genus Prevotella. The sequence continues at coordinate 11,367 of CAMJDL010000043.1, read as the reverse complement.
TCTCCTTTCTGGTATGTTCGGGCTCTAACTCCAGCATAGCCACCTCGCTCACAAAGTTCTCCATCTCCTGACGAATCTCTTCCAGATTCATCGGTCGTCCCGTCTGACGGGCATTGCTATGCAACTGTTGCAGGAACGACGTAGCGGTCAGATGCCGATGAATGGCGATATTGGCCATGAGAACGTAGATACGTTGCAGCAGTTTGTTGTACTGCTCGTCGCGCTCAGGGTCTGTAGCGCCTTGCATCCAGTAGTCGGCCATCAGGTCGTATTCGCTCTTCAGCGTCTCCAGTTTCTCACGCGTCTGCTGGTTAGGCCACGCCATCAGGTATGTTTCCAACTCCATAATAGCAAGTCCAGCATTGCCTGCTCGCAGCTGGTCATAGATGCGCTGTAGCGATGTGTCAATTGTTCCCATCCTTATTACTCTTCACTCTTCACTTTTCACTCTTCACTTTTCACTCTTCACTAGCGAAGCGCCTCCTCCCAGCCATTTCTCTATCTGAGCCACATCATCCTGACGCGGACCTTGCACGTAGATATACGGATTCTTCTTGACGTCTGGCAGTGAATCCACCACTTCCTTCCTCACATTACATTGCTGCATGATGATGTCGCGATAGCGCTTGAATCCATTCTTGTTGATCGAGTCGCACGCCTGATTATAGGCCTTGACGAATAGTTGTAACTGCTTGGCACGCTCCGGATGGCGCATTTCCTTCTCGCGGAAAGCTATCACGCCTGGCTGCATCTTCGACGTACGCGAGTCGTACACCACCTGATGCTTCATCAGTCGCGCCATAGAGGCCTGCGGTTCCGTCATCCAGAGGGCGTCCATCTCGTTGTTCTGCAACATCAGCATACGCACGTTGACGTCGTTAATCTGTACCTTGAACACGCGCTCCTCCTTCAGTTTCACTGAGTCAACGACCTTGTCTGTCAACATATCCGTAAACGAGAATCGCGTCATTGCCACCATCTTGTCGTCCAACTGCTTCAACTGGTGGATACGCGCATTACGGTTGGTAATCAATTGCCAGTAGGCATTCGTCACCGTCACATAGCGCAGCTTTGTTCCTCGCCGTTGCATACGGATGGCACGCACCAGGTCGGTTACCGTACCCTCAACACGGCCACGCTCCATCGCCGTATCACAATCCATCTGAGCAGTAAAGTGCTTCAGACGGACGCCACCACGAATGGTATCAAACAATTGGTAGTATTCAGCGACATACAAAGGAAGACAATCCAACGTTGGCAGCACAGCCACCTTCAGTGCCGCAGAATCTTTGCGCATAGCCTCGCGACGATTCTCGTTGGCTATACGTTTCGTCTCTTCGTAACTCTGTCCGCAAGCTGCCAAAAGCAGCATGCCCACTATCATAATTATCAAATGTTTCATAATTCGCTGCAAAATTACAAAAAAAAATCAATTTCTCATTCTCTCATTCTCTCATTTTCTCATTTTTTTATAACTTTGTACCCGTTATGGCAAAAGACAAGATTATGTACGTCTGCGAGAACTGCGGACAGGAGTCGGCCAAGTGGATAGGCAAATGCCCCGCTTGTGGTCAGTGGAATACGTATAAGGAAATTAAGGTGGCAGACACCCGTAAGCAGGTAGTAGCCACCTCGGCAGCAGCGTCTGCTGGTCGTCAGTTACGTGAAAACAAAGTATTGCGTCTGAAGGACATCTCTGCCCACGACGACCCACGTATCGATATGCACGATGGCGAACTGAATCGCGTTCTTGGCGGCGGTTTGGTGCCCGGCAGCATCGTGCTGTTGGGTGGTGAACCCGGTATCGGCAAATCGACGCTGACCCTCCAAACGATGCTGAATCTAACCGACAAACGCGTGCTCTACGTCAGCGGTGAGGAGAGCGCCCACCAGCTGAAGATGCGCGCTAAACGCCTCTCTGTGGTCAGCGGTTTTGCCGCTGACACCGATAATTTCATGATTCTCTGCGAAAACTCCCTCGAAGCCATCTTCGACCACATCAAGGAAGTACAGCCTGACCTTCTGGTCATCGACTCCATCCAGACCATTTCTACCGAGGACGTCGAGTCCTCAGCAGGCTCCATCGCTCAGGTCCGCGAGTGTGCCTCTGCCCTGCTCCGTTTTGCCAAAACCAGCGGTGTACCCGTTATCCTCATTGGCCACATCACAAAGGAGGGCACACTGGCAGGTCCGAAGATTTTGGAACATATTGTCGATACCGTCATCCAGTTCGAGGGCGACCAACACTATATGTATCGCATCCTGCGCAGCATCAAGAACCGCTTTGGTTCGACGTCAGAGTTAGGCATCTACGAGATGCTGCAGACGGGATTGCGACAGGTCTCGAATCCTTCAGAACTCCTGCTGACGGATAATCACGACGGACTATCGGGTGTCGCCATATCCTCGGCCATCGAGGGTGTCCGTCCCTTCTTGGTCGAAACGCAAGCATTAGTTTCTTCTGCTGCATACGGTACGCCCCAGCGTTCTGCAACAGGTTTCGACCAGCGTCGATTGAACATGCTGCTGGCTGTCTTGGAGAAGCGCGTAGGCTTCAAACTGATGCAGAAGGACGTCTTCCTGAATATCGCAGGTGGTCTGCGCGTCACGGATATGGCTATGGACCTCAGCGTCATTGCCGCCGTACTCAGTAGCAATGTCGATACGCCTATCGAGGAGGGTTGGTGTATGGCTGGCGAAGTAGGCTTAAGTGGCGAGGTACGCCCTGTGGCCCGTATCGAACAGCGCATCTCGGAGGCTGAGAAGTTAGGATTCCAGCATATCATCATACCGAAATATAACCTCTCAGGTCTGAATCGCAAAAAGTTCAAGATTGAGCTCGTGCCCGTCCGCAAGGTCGAAGAAGCCCTGCGTGCCCTGTTTGGGTAGATTAACGACAACTTGGACAACTAAGACAACATAAAAAAACAATTAATTCGTTGTTAAAAGTTGTCCTAGTTGTCTTAGTTGTCGTCAATTAAAAATCATATATAGTCTTGTCGTCAATGCCTGCCTCCTGAAAGGCTTCGCGACGCTCTACGCAAGTGCCGCAACGGCCACAATGGTGCTCGCCACCCTTGTAGCACGACCACGTCTCGCTATAGTCAATACCCAGCGCCTTACCACGACGGGCAATGTCGCCTTTCGTGATATTAGTATAAGGTGAGCGCAGGTGCACATTGACGAAGGTGCCTGCCGCAGCAGCTTGGTCGAAGGCATCGACGAACTCAGGTCGACAGTCAGGATAGATGGTATGGTCACCCCCGTGATTGGCCATCATCACGTATTTCAGTCCGTTCGACTCTGCAATACCCACCGCAATGGACAGCATGATACCGTTACGGAAAGGTACCACCGTCGACTTCATATTCTCGTCTTCGTAATGGCCCTCAGGAATCTCTTCCCCACCCTCTAACAGCGAGCTCTTAAAGTATTTCGTCATAAAGTCCAAGGGTATCGTGATATGTTTGATGCCCAACCGCTCGCAATGCAGGCGGGCAAAGGGAATCTCACGTGCATTATGCTTCGAACCGTAGTCGAACGAAATGGCCAGCGCTATGCGTTCCTGTTCGTCGTATAATAAAGTGACGGAATCTACGCCACCGCTTAGTATCAATACGGAATCTTTCATATCTTTTATTATTGTGCATGCAAAAGTACGAAATAATTATGAATTATGCATGATGAATTATGAATTATTTCGTAACTTTGCACGCATAAACCCATAAATTGCAAGTCATGAAAAAAATACTGATGCTACTCCTTTTAGTAGTCGTAACGACGATAAGTTATGCCAAGGGTGCCCCACTGAAGCCGCGACTCGTTGTCTGCACAGACATCGCACCAGCCAATGTGGAACCTGACGATATGGAGTCGATGGTCCGCCTGATGGCCTATGCCGATATGTTCGAAATCGAAGCGCTGATTACGTCCGTTGGCTGGAACTGCGACCCATATCCTAGTGAGTGGTCACAGTATCTGTATCGCGTCATTGATGCTTACGCGAAGGACGTGCCAAACCTGATGAAACGTTCAAAACAGAAGAAATTCCTGTCGTTGAAGAGGGAGGACGGGCGCCAACAGATTGGCTATTGGCCCAGTGCCGAATACATCCGCAGCCGTGCCGTCATGGGTAGCACGAATGGTGGCATCCGTTCCATTGGCGAGGGTAACGATTCGCCAGGCAGCGAGTTGCTCATCCGGTTGGCCGATGAGGACGACCCACGACCTATCTACGTCGCTGCTTGGGGTGGCGCCAACACGTTGGCACAGGCTATATGGCGCATAAAACAGACACGAAGTGTGGACGAAGTTTCTGACTTCGTCCGCAAATTCCGCCTCTTCACCATTACTGATCAGGACATGGACTATGCCCACCGCATGGATCGTGCCCGCAGTTCCCACATGTGGCTGCGCCAGGAGTTCAAGGACGACCTGCAGTTCATTTGGGACGAAGGCGCTTGGCAGGAACAGTGCGAACTGGGTAAGCAGCACTGGGCCCAGCACCAGCAGAACATTCAGGGCAAGGGTGCACTGGGTAAGGAATATCCCAACTACAAATGGGGCGTCGAGGGCGACACACCGAGTTTCCTTTATGTAATGCCCAATGGACTGAACGACCCTGAGGACCCCAAGCAGTGTGGCTGGGCAGGCTATCACAAGCGAGGCCTGTGTCCCGACTCGCTGACAACGGCGTGGACCTCTTGGCAGGAACCCGTTCGCAGCATCAGCGTGGGTTACAAGCGACGCTTCTACCCTGCGGAACTCAACGACTTCATGGCCCGTATGCAGTGGGCCGACAAAGGTGAAGGCAACCACAATCCTGTTGTCGTCGTCAATAAGCACAAAGGCCCCTCGCCCTTGGTACTCCACGCAAAGGCTGGCGACGCCATTCGCCTGGACGCCTCCAAATCGTCAGACCCAGACGGCCATAACATTCAGTTCCTTTGGTGGCAACAGCCAGAGATTGGTACGGCAAAGTTGACTATCGACAACGAGAAGAATCCCTCCATCACCATCCGCATCCCTGCCAATGCTGCTGGGCAAACCCTCCACATCGTCTGCGAAGTCAGCGACAATGGGCCCTTCAATCTGAAGACCTACCAAAGAATCATCCTCGTGATTGCGTAAGTAATCGGATAACAAAATAAAAGAGAGCGAACCACCAAGGATTCGCTCTTTTTTCTTCACTTTTCACTGTTCACTATTCACTAAAACGGTCCAAACCCCATGCACGACGTAGTGGTCAGTGCGGTCAGGAAGGCGGTGAGCGCAGCTACTATCATCTTCACTGCAATCTCAATCAGTCGTTTCTTCGCCATACTTCATTTCTCATTCTTCATTGAACATCGCCTTTGGCGATCATTCCTAATTCCTCATTCCTCATTCAAAGAGTTGCCCTTTGCAGGGCACACTCTTTGCTTAGTTCTCGTCGGGCTCACCTTCCTCGCCGCCACCGTTGTCACCACCGCCTCCGGTGTTGCCGCCCGTGTTCGAACCTCCGTTACCCGTGTTTCCGTTACCCGTGGTCTCGTTCTCTGGATCTTCCACCTCGCCAGAGGTTGAGGTCACGCGCTTCACCTCCTTGCCCGTGCGGTCGATGCAGGTAATCTGGATGGCGGTGTTCTTCAGCTCGTCCTTCAGGTCCACCGAGGGAGTGAAGATGATGCGACGGCTCTCAATCAGGCTGGTCTTCACGTCGTTCACGTTCTCCACGGCCTTGCTTCGCAGTCCGAATCGCATCGAACCCAGTCCGGGCAGTGCCACCGAGTGGCCTTCCGTAGCCCAAGCCTTAATCACCTCGCCAGCTGCATCCCAGCAAGCCTTCATCACGCCCTGGCTTACGCCGCTGCGCAGGGCAGCCTCGCGGATCACCTTGGCCTGAGTCAGGCTGGTGTACAGGTCGGCCTTCATCACATAGCGGTACTTGCCCGCCGATTCCTTGTCAAACTTCAGCAGTCTCTCTACTGCCTTTACCTTAAGTGCCATAAAATTATAAATTTTAAGGGTGTAAAAATTTTTCCTCGTCCTTAAAACCTATTCCTTGTTCCTTCAGTTTTGCGCTTTGCCTATGAAAATCTTGCTCCATGGTTAACAAAAATTTTTCCGTTGGCTATGCCGCAAATTTTAGTCGCTAATGTCATTTTTGCAACTATGTTGCAAGGGTACGAATTTTTCTTGAAACTACCAAACTTTTTAGCGATTATTTTTGCAGGTTTCCCACTTTCCCGGTTTCCCACTTTTGACATCTGCATTTTCAGATTTCTCTAAGCAAGAAGTTTTAATATTATATATATTGTAATATATATAATATTAATAGTATAATTACTACCTATCATCTACTACTCCCCCCTGATAGACCCTTCCCAACCCACCAATACCTTAGAACCTAAATGTCAAAAGTGGGAAAGTGGGAAAGTGGGAAACTTCGGCGAATTTGTCATTCACATCTAACGATTCGTTAAAAAACCTTTCATCTCGCGTATAAAATAGGTGTTTTTTCGTTTTCTAGGTACAACTTTCGTGGAAAATCGCTATCTTTGCAAACCGTATGAGAACCGATGTACTAATTCACACGATAGCACAATGACGAAGGGCGATATACGAGCAGAGCTGGAATTGCTGAAATCGCTTGAGGGTGCTGCCTTTGGTATCAAACTGAAGGAGATAGCTGCCAGGAAGGAGTTCCGCGCCCTGCCCGGTGAACCTTTCATCTACACCGTAGGAATGATTCAAGATGATGACTACCCATCGCTTCTCATGGCAGCACGCAAGGCAGTGGAACATGGTTACCGTGTATTTATGCTGCCTAACCCACCTGGTCTCAAAACGCCTGATTTCATTTTGGAACGTCGAGGAGTGTATAAGTTGTTCGATCTGAAGAACATCAGCGGCAAGAATATCGTACTGACAAGACTCAACGAGTCTGCCGAACAGGCGAACCGTGCCCTACTGAACATGCCAGCAAAGTACAATACACGTTTGTTGGCAGCCGACATCAGGAACTATTTTGAATCGAACGACAAGGCTCTTGAAGTGTTGATATTCCGCAGAAAGTACGAACTGTCGATTTTCAGAAGATTCGCCTTTTCAGCCCGTTTCTATACGGAGTTCAAAAAGCTCTATGAAAAATAAAAGCCACCCGCAGGTGACTTTTAAATGGAGCAGGGTCGATGAAGGCTTACTCCTCTCGGCATTCTCAGCCCCTAAGGCCTCACATGTTTACCGGATAGCCAGAACATACATTCTGACGCTGCAAAGATAAGCATTTTATTTATAACTTCCAAGTAAAATCATAAGATTTTATAAGTTTTTTGCTAAATAGGAGCAAATTCAGTTTTATTTTTGTATATTTGCACCGTGTTTTCGTAAGAGGCACAAGACATATTGGTTAAGATTTAGCGTTCAGCTATCTGATTATGCACACAAAGGGTCAGACCCTATGTGTTACGCAGCATCTTCTGCTTTCCGGATATGCTCCAACATGTGTTCTAAACGATTTTTATCTCTAAGCAACTCTCTCATAAATCAGTTTTTTGTCTTGTTCTGCTGTTTCCTGTGCAAAAGGTAATAAGGAACCTTCTGGCACCAAATCTACTTCACGGCCCAATAATTCCTTCAAGTCCATATACATTCCACCAAGAGTAAATAGACTGAAATTCCGAGACATGTCAGGCAGGAAGAGTATATCTACGTCGCTATCCTCGCGTTGTTCACCACGAGCAAACGATCCAAAAAGCCATGCTTTCAGGACGGGTTGCGTCTTGAAATAATCGGCTATTATCTGTGTCATCGTCTGTGTGCTCATACGTCTTTTGTTTGTTGTTCACGTTGCAAATATACAAAAAGTTTTGAAATTGAAAGCAATCTCATGGAAAAAAGTGAAATTTTTGCCTCAAAAGTATAGAAGATTACAAAAAAAATCACTATCTTTGCATGGTTGATAATTACAATAAGGCATGAAATTTTTAAATTGGTAGGCTTATGAAGAAAATTATACTCTTTACTTTTACCTTTTTAATAACTACAATAGCGTTTGCAACAGCACCGGAACGGAAGATGTTGGAACAGGGAAAGTTGTGGGCTTATTACTATCACCATTTCGAAGATAATGGGACTGGCTACGATGAGTCTGTATGGTATAGTTATTATCAACTGAATGGCGACACGATCATTGATGGACGCCAGTATATGAAACTGTACAGGTGGGATGACCACAACAACAGCAAGAAATACTTCGCTGCCTTCCGTGAGGACGAAGAGGGACGGGTTTATATGCTCGATTCTTACAGCAAGAAAGAAGTGATGACGCTTGACTTCAGCCTGCATTACGAAAGTGGCTATTTCCCCAATGTTGTTCGCATCGCTGAGACCATCAAAGAGGATAATCAGTTGTTCCGTCGATTCCGTTATCAGAATGTTGCCCCCGACGGCTCTGCTTACAATTTAGGTTACGTTGCCGTGGAAGGTATAGGTTTCCAGATTCATGGTCTGATGTTCGACCCTTATGCGGAAGAGCCTGACTGCATCTGCGACTCCGAATCATTGGCCTACGTCAATGCTAAAGACTTTTGGTTTAATGCCTCAGCATTCAATGCTCCCAAGGAAATTGAATTGACAGAAGACGAGCAGCAGTTGATAGTTGGCAACAACAACTTTGCCTTCAACCTGTTCCGTAAGGCACGTGGCGATAAGAGCATCATCATGTCGCCATTGAGCATTACCTACGCGTTGGGTATGTTGAACAACGGTGCGGCAGGTCAGACGCAGCAGGAAATCAACCAGGTATTGGGCTTTGGCAAGGCTGGTGCCGATGGTATCAATCAATTCTGCCACAAAATGCTCACGGAGGCTGAAACACTCGACAGCAAGACGAAGTCGCTCATCGCCAACACCATCTTCGTCAACGAGGGCTTTGGCTATCGTTTGCAGGATGACTTCACGAAGAAGGCCCACGACTATTATAATGCCGAACCACAGAACCGCAACTTTGGTGACGGGCAGACCATGGACATCATCAATCAGTGGGCCAGCAATCATACAGAAGGCCTGATTCCCAGTGTACTCGATAATGAGACATTTAACCCATTGGCTGTAAGCTACTTGCTCAACGCCCTCTACTTTAAAGGAGCCTGGAGCCATCCCTTCGATGCTGCAGAGACCAAAGAGGAAGCGTTTGGATCAGGCGCTAAGGTCCCCATGATGCATAAATACTTTCCAGAGTTTGACTATACTGAGAACGAACTTTATCAGGCAGTCAACCTTCCCTACGGTAATGGCGCATACCAGATGACGGTATTCCTGCCTCGCAAGGATAAGACTATCGGCGATGTGTTGGAGTCGCTGAATGGTAGCAATTGGCAGGTAAAGAATTCTCATTGCGATGTAGACCTGAAGTTGCCTCGTTTCGAGACAGACACAAACTTGCAGCTGGTGGACATTATGTCAGCGTTAGGTATGCCTTCAGCATTCGCAGAAACTGCCGAATTCCCCTATTTCTGCAATACGCCCGTCTATATTGGTAATATGTTCCAGGTTGCCAAAATTAAACTCGACGAAGAGGGTACTGAGGCAGCAGCTGTCACCGTTATTGAGATGGTAAAAGCCTCAATACCTAAGACTGCTGAGTTCCATGCCACGCGCCCATTCTTCTACGTCATTAGCGAGCAATCAACGGGTAGCATATTCTTTATAGGGCAGTACATGGGCGACATCACTACTGGCATCTCAACTTTCCAACGACAGATAACTTCCAAGGAATACATTTACAATCTCCAAGGCCAGCGCATCAGTACCTTGCAGAAGGGATTGAATATCGTCAATGGACAAAAGGTGTTTGTAAAGTGAATCAGAGAAAAAGTGATTATCTAAGTATATATATAATAGGTACCGCCATCGCTTTGCGCATAACGACGAAGCAATGTCTGAATGTACTCTGCATTCTCGCGGACGCGCTGCTCATTGCCGTCATAGCCGTTAATCAGCACCACCAGATGGCGCGTGTCGAGCGTCATCTTCGTACGTTCATGGTCGCTGGTAGGCGTACCTACCCCACCCTCGGCATCACGATAGACGGGTAGTCCGTGGATGTTAATCATACCACGCCCAATACCCTCGTAGGGTTCACCTTCACGTCCGATGCCTAAAGTCAGCGTATCGCCCACAAACTTATCTGCATCGAAACCGCCAATGCTGTAGCCGTATGCTATCGATGCCAGATTCACCAAGTCTACCAACGTGTCGCGCTGGTACAGCTCCTTACCCTGCAACGCCCTACGAATCAGTGCCTCAGAAGCCGGACGATATCTCGACGGGTCCTTGCCACAAGCTTTATACACCCGTCTGGTTGCAGCAATGCTCGTAATCTCCTTCAACGATTCCGTCGTCAGCGTCTGGCGCAACTTACCACACAGCGCCTCTATTTCCTGCCATAACGGCTCAGAGTAAGGCGTATTGACAACATCCGCCTCGACACATGCCCCCACAAATTCAGGGCATATCTGCTCTATTTCTTGCGATACGATAACTTTCATATTCACCTATTTGAATATTTTCGGCAAATATACGCATTATTTTTAAAAGGACAATGATTTTTCTTCGCATAATCGAAAATTTTCACTACCTTTGCAAAATAAAAAAAAGAAAAACAAAGAACTATGGTTGAACTGAAAAACGAACAGCTCTCCGTCGTGGTATCGGAGAAAGGAGCAGAGTTGCAGAGCATCAAGGATGCTAATGGTAAGGAATATTTGTGGCAGGCCGACCCCAAATTCTGGCCTCGCCACTCGCCCATCCTCTTCCCCATTGTGTGTAGCGTAAATAACGAGACGTACCGTGTGGACGGCAAGGAGTATCATCTGCCTCGTCATGGATTCGCTCGCGATGCAGAGTTCACACTCATCTTCCAGAGTGAACGCAAGGTTACCTTTGCCCTGGAATCCAGCGAAGAGACGAAGAAAGTCTATCCTTACGACTTCACCCTCAGCGTCAGCTATGTCATTGACGATAATAAGATTGGCGTCATCTGGCATGTCCACAACACTGACACTCGCGAAATCCATTTCCAGATTGGTGGTCATCCTGCCTTCAACGTTCCTGGCATGAAGGAGGGCGAGAACCAGTATGGTCGCATTCGTCTGGACAATCAAGAGCCTATGGATGCCCTGCACAGCTATCTGGACGGCTCGCACGACATGGACAAGGTACCCTTTGTCGAGGCTGAGAATGGCATCATGGAGTTCTCGAACAACACGTGGCGCAACGACTCTATCAAGATTCACAAGTGCCAGCTCCATCGCGCCGAACTCTTAGGACCTGACGGTAAGCCCGAGGTCACCGTCGACTTCCGCACACCTGTCATCGCATTCT
>CAMJDL010000042.1 GCA_946404405.1 uncultured Prevotella sp. | reverse complement strand
GGGCAGCTTGAAATTGAATTTATATACGATTAACATATATTAATAGACACTAGTGCTGAATAATTATGAAACATATACTTTTTCCTATTCTCCTACTGATGGTAGGAATGGTGTCAGTGAATGCCGACAACATCACCGTCAACGGCACCAGCCGTTCGTATAACGTCTATGCACCAAAGAACCTCGGCGAGAACCGCCCGTTGCTCATTTTCTGTCATGGCTACAATCAGGATGCCAACTGGATGCAGAACAGCGAGTTCAAGAACGATAATGTGAGCATGGAAGCAGTGTGCGACACTGCCAAGTTCGTCGTGGTCTTCCCAAATGGCATCGACAAATCATGGGACATTTCCGGCGATCGCGACATCAACTTCGTCAAAGCCATTATCGACAAGATGGTGACGAAACATAATATTGACCGCAACCGCGTCTATCTTGGGGGATTCTCCATGGGCGGTATGTTCACATACCATGCCATGAATAAGATTCCAGACCTTATTGCTGCCTTCTGTCCTGTTAGCGGTTATCCCATGGGTGGTGCTACAGCCAATGCCAATGTGCGCTCTATACCTATTCTGCATATCCATGGTACGGGTGATGAAACATGTGGATTCAGTGGCGTACAACCAGCACTGAACGTGTGGATCAACTACAACGGTTGTCCCACAACAGCGAAGGTCAAGAGCAACTACAACGGCTTCGGTGGTGCCAAACTACACATCTGGGGACCTGGAAACGACAACGTTGAGGTCAGGCTGTTGGAACTGGCTGATAAAGGCCACTGGATTTGCAAGGAAAAACAAGTATATACTGGCAAGGAGATTTGGAACTTCTGTAAGAACTACTCACTGAATAAGACTTCGCCAAACGTCAGCATCACAGCACCGAAAACCGGCACCAAATACATCAGCTTCGCCCCTACTGGTGGAAACCTGTTCCCTGACATAACCATTACTGCCAACGCCGACGACTCTAACGGCACTGTGAAAAAGGTGGAGTTCTATGATGGTACGACACTGCTTGCCACATGTACTGCCAAACCCTACAAGGCTACTCTGACGGGTGCTAAGGCTGGCAAGCACACGCTGAAGGCCGTAGCCACTGATAATGACGGCGAGACGAGCACAGCCTCCGTCGAAGTGACACTACAAGCCGCTTCCTCACTCACTATCTCTTCAGCATTTACCGAGGGTGGAGCATTACCTGCCGGATGGACAACCTACGACAGCAATGAACGTCGTACGGGCTATAGCAACGGCTACTCGCAGGGCTGCCGCGTTCTGCAGTTCACAGGCTCATCACGAGGATTCAACTATGGTCTCTACTTCCGCAATATCAGCGGAGGTGCACGTCAGGGTTGGGCCAAATATGGTCTTTCCGACGGTGGTACAACTCTATGTCTTGCTCCTGGTCACTATACGCTGAAATATAAAATCTGCAACTGGAACATGTCGGATTTTGGTTCCGTGGAACTGAATATCGAAAAAGCTACAGGCAGTAGCATTGCCAGCCAGACCTACATACCGACTATCAATATCGGCAATGTGGCATCCAACAATTTTGGCAATCCAGAGCAACAGGTTTTCGAATTTGACATTACCGAGCAGGGTGCCTACGCCATCGCCGTCTATTCAGCAGCCTCAGAATGGAGTGACTGTATTATCGGTCAGCTTATCCTGACTGCTAACAGCTATAACGAAACGGGCATCAGAATAACCAATAACCATGATCCAATAACCAATAACCAGTACTATGACCTCCAAGGACGCAAGATTTCTGTATCCAATCAATTCTCATCGTCTCCCACACTACCAAAAGGAATATATATCAATAACGGGAAGAAATATGTGATAAAGGCTAAGTAGCTTAAATACTTATATACTATAGCAATAGCAGCTACAGTCGAATATGATTGTAGCTGCTATTGTTTTTTGTAGTACCTATTTCGTATTGCAGGGCCTGAAATATACGTTTCAGGGCCTGAAACATATGTCCCAAGCCCTGAAACATATGTCCCAAGCCCTGAAACATAAAATCCTTAGGGGAGAAAGAATTAGGCGAGGCCTTCCGATTATCGGAGCCTCGCCACGTTTCTCCGTGTTTCATGGAAATAAAAAACATATCCCGAGACAAAAATGCCTCGGGATATGATAACAACTAAAAACACAAGAATCGGTTTGTTAGCGAACCATTACTTTCTTGACATTGCCATCGGCATCGACCACGATGTTCAAGCCGGGCTGCAGGGTCTGACGATGAACACCGGTAGGACTGTAGATGCCTTTGGCATGGTGTTGGGGGTTAGGTGTTAGGGGTTGGGTGAAACCCGTCGGAGTCACGATGGGCAAAATGTCGTCAGACAACGGACAAAATGCATAACCCACCTCGCCAGCACCCTGGAATGTCACCATGCCTTGCCCCTCGACCAACAGCAGCTCGTTGGCTGGCACCGTAGTGACAGATACCGGTGTCAGGTCTTCTGTCAGCGTATAGACATGAATGCCCTCTGGTACGGCGGCTTGGAAAGGAATCTGAATGATGTGCTGGCCATTGACCTCGCAAGTATAGGATGCCTCGGTAGCCGTGAATGTCTGGGCAGGACGGAAGGGGCCGAAGCGCTCATCAATCAACAGCGATGCACAGACACCATCCTTGACAACGTTCGTTCCTGACAGCAGGCAGTCAGAAGACACATAGACCACACGGTTGCTGCCCTCCAACCACGGCAATGTAGCAGGCAGACCTGTGACTGCAGTCATGTCGATGCTGGTACAAGAGGGGTCTGTCGAGAAGTCAAGCACATAACTATCGTCCGCTACATAGTCACCAGTCAACGTTCCGGCATAGAGGCTGTTGGTGCCGCCGGTCAGATATACATCGCCAAAGGTGAACTGCAGATTCGACGACCAGTTGTTGTTCGTCATTGAGATAAGACCAATGCAACCGTCGGTCAGAGTTGCTGTCGAGAGGTCGAATACCCACTGGAAGTTCTCATGAACAGGGAATTCCAAATCGCCATAGTTATGAGTTGCTACTTGTCCCTGGCTGTTGACATAAGTCAGCGTAGTTATGGCCGACGAATAGTTCATGTTCGATGTCAGAGTCTTCACCTCAAACACCAGCTGCGTCATATCCTCATCCAGTTTTACATAGCCGTAACTAGCATCAGTACGGCTGCTAATAAGCGGATTGCTGTGATTGAAGGTCTTCGATTTGCCGCTCAGCTTATAGGTCGTACCAAAGGTGGTCTTGCTTGTCGTCAGGTCATCTATCCGCTTGCGATCGAAATAGCTGACACTGCCCGTCATGCCGGAGGGCTGGCGTTCGCGCGACTTGACAAACAGCACCGTTGCCACACTCTTGGCATTGATGGCAGCCACAGGACGGCATGTTTCTGATTCAGGTGACAATAGCGTCTGTTTGAAGTTCTGACTCTTGCCCGTTGTCCGCAGTTCGCCCTGTTGGGTATAGAACGGCAGGTCGAACGTCAAATCAATAGCATTGTCTGAAGCATTGGCCATGACGGCAACAAGCGTATCTCCTGTCTGCGACAAATAGGCAGAGCCCTCAAGCCCACCACCAAACGTGGCATCGATGCGTGTCATGCCTGTAACGAACTTGGCAAAGTGGGCCATAATGTAACCGCGCTTAGTGATGGTGCCATTGGAAGTGCCGTTCTGACCATCGCCCATCATGGCATAGAAGCGTTTGGAAGCATAGTGTATCCAGGCATTAAAGTCGCCCAACATACAGGTATTGATGGCGGTGAAGAAGTTGAAGAAGTCCTTCGAAAAGTCGAAATTGCGGGTGGTAGACTGGTTCTCATTCCAGTTGATGAGATACTCCGTCATCCATATCTCCTTCCCTTTCTTAGCAAGGTTCTTGTATGCCGACCCTATGCCAGCATACTGGTGCCCGCCATAAATGTCAAAGCAATCGAGCACGTCAGTCTTGTTCAGATCATTGGCGTAACCGTCGGAACAACCTATCGACTCTGGCGTGATAATCTTGCAACTGATCTGGCGTCCGTAAGTCTTCACAAACTCCGCCATCTCACTGGTCGTCCACTTACAACCGGCGTAGGAAGGTGTCCAGTCAGGTTCGTTCTGGATAGAGATGGCATCCAGTTCCACACCATTTTTACGCAGGTATTGCACGTATTTCTCCAAATATGCGGCATAATCGGGCCAGTTCTCTTTTTTCAGAGAGCCCACTTCACCATTGTCATTCTTGCCGTCACTCGAATTATTGGTCTTCCATTCCTTGGGTTGTCCCCAAGGCGAGGCAAAGACGATGATTCCAAGTTTCTTTGCCAGTTTGGCTGTGGCCAGCGACTGACTCCATGAACTCTCGCCGATGGGCAGGTAGAGGCGCATGATGTTACAGCCCAAGGTGCTCGTAGGTCCCCACACCTTCTTGATTTCCGTTTCCGACATGTGGTTATAGCCGAACTGTGGTGAACAGACAAAACCTCCAAAACCCGTAATACGCTGATGAGTACTTTGTGCATCAAAACGTACAGTTGCCGTTGACTGTGCAGTGCCCCATGTATTTATTGTCACGACGAATAGTACCAAGCCTATTGTCAATAATCTCTTCATATCAATATCAATTAAGAGCAAAGAATTAATTGTTAGCGCACTAACACTTTCTTGACATTGCCATCGGCGTCAACCACGATGTTCAATCCTGGCTGTAATGCCTGACGATGAACACCTGTCGGACTATAGATACCTCGCGGCCATCGGCTGGCAGCATTAACAGTCATAATACCCGTCGTATTCAGACTTCTCAAACGGCACTCAGCCAAAAGGAATTCCTGCATACCACTGCCCACTTCCTTGAACTGGATAATGTAGTTGCCCTTGGTAGTTATATCAAAGTCTAACGTGTTACGTACGGCAGAAGAAATGTCACCAGCACCATTACCATTAATATTTGGTTTGGCGGTCAACGTAGACGATGACTTGATGGCAGAGCCGCTGCTGCTAAGAATCCTTGCCTGATAAGTAGGGGTACCCTTCCATGCTGCCATTGCATAGACCAGCTGGTATTTACCAGGTTCCAATGGTAACAGATTGTTTGACTGTCGACCGTATTCTGCACTGGTAGTACGCCAATAAAGGGCTTTACCCTGATAGCCCGTCAGTCCTGAGAAGGTACGTGGGCCACTACCATTGCTTGTGGGGTAGTTGCGGACATCGCTGCCATCAGTGGTACGCCAACCTACAGGCAATGTACCTGCTGCTACATCTGTATAATCGAGCGAATAGACGGCTGCCATATCGTAGAATACGGGTTGGATGGTGACATTGTCGTCAGACATGACAAATGTCACCTCAGTGGCATCCTTACTGACAGGAATAGTCTTGCCCTGAGTATAATAAACTGAGTTAACAACGTTCAAAGCCTGGATACCATAGCCTTCATCGGGTGTAATAGTAAGATGTACCGTCTGGCCTGCAACGGCAGAGTCAACATCAGCAACCACCTTACCGAAGTCAGCCTCACGTACTTTCACGTTAAACTTCTCCTGAGGCATACCTACAGGCTCATAGATAATCTGGTCGATGGTCATCTTGATAGCACCAGAATTCTGAAGCACCAATGTATTGCTGCCCGCTTTCAAAGTTACAGCAACAACAGCCTCGCGCCAATCGTTTTTAGCCACCTTTTCAAAGCTGATATCCTGAGGAGTGCCATTGACAGTTGCTTTCATATTACCAGCCTTACTACTATTACAATAACGTACGCGCACATTATAATTACCACCCTCTGCCAGTTTCAGTGTATGACGTAGAGCACTACTGGTGCTGGCTTGTGTCTCGATAAAGCCAAGGCCTGCAAAATCGAAATAGTCTTGTGCCCACCAGCCCGAGTGGGTCATCTTGTGGTCAACACTCTTGCGGTCCATATCCTCAGCCTCTATGATGATGGGACCTTTGTAAGGCTCCGGCTGCTTGGGCAGTTCGAGCGCATTGGCTGGCAGAATATCGGTCAAACGGTCGGTGGCAGCACCTGAACAGTCGATACGCAAGATGGCTGGTCCCATGTGTTGGACATTGACGGTAAAGGTCTTTGTCTCGGCATCATACGACCTTCCTGTAAGGCTTGCATTGTAACCTGAGAGATTAGCAATAGTCGGCTTCGTCAACTTACAGGTTGGTTCTGCCGTCACGCCAGTAATGGTAATCTTGTCTGTCTGCTGTGCGGTACTATCGCTGCGATAGTTGTTGAAATAGAAGTCGATATGATCCGCAAACTCATGGATAACACCTGCAGAGAGCTTGCCATACTGCAACTTCAACGTGTCACAAGTGTTATACTGCAAAGGTATTTCCGCCGATGCAGTCTTCTTTGTATTCAGATAAGTGTAGGGCGTATAAGTAACCAGCTGATTGCGGTAACGGTTCACGTAAAGGTCACCTTTCGACACCTCAGGATATTGAGCATTGAAGTCGTTCTGCTTCCTGGCCTGCGTGCTCCAACGCGAAGTGTAGTTCGACTTCTTTACCTGCAAAGGAATGGCCTTGGCAGCATCATCGTACAGACCAGTCACGATGGGGATGGCACCATAGCGGCCAGTCGACTTGAAGTAGCAAAGGTTGTTCTGCCACTGACCGTAGTTCCACTGGCTTTCTTTCCTCTGGTTGCCTGGGTCTGTCTGAAGGTAAAGACCATTATAGAGGTCGTCCCACGCCGTATAGTCGTCAGCCTTGTCGTTGACAACAACAATCTTGGTCTTTGCCACCACTTCTTCACGCGAAGGAATATACATCGTGCCATCAATGATGCGGCGCCACATTTCGAGCCAGATACCTTTAAAGTGAGGCGAGGCAGCCCAGTTGCGGCGTGTGTAGCCATCCACATTGGTGTCACCTTGATTCAAGAAACATTCTTCACGCCATATCAGCTCAGGACCGTCCCAGACGGCACCACCATTGACACAGGTCTGTTCCATGACCGTACCGATACCGGCACTACCAGGATACTTCTTACCGTGGTTTTCACCCAACAGCTTTGAAAGCATATCATTCCATCCGCAGTTGTCGTAGCGTACACCATAGTTCTTGGTCAGGCCAGAGACAAACGGTCCCCAGCAGACACTCTCGTTATTATAGAAACTGCTGCAGTGTGTGTACTTATAAAGAAATACAATAGCTTCAGGATACTTCTGACAAGCTGACAAGAAATTCTTGTTGATTTTCAATTCAGCAACAGGGTTGGTGTTCATGTGGTAGACACCACCACACCAACTGACAGTCAGGAAACCACCGTACTTGTGGGACATCTCTACCAGATTGGCAAACAATGCCCAACGTGAGGCGGTAGTCATTGAGCCCTTGTCACCAGCATCACCGAAGCCCCAAAACTGTTCAGCATAGTTCCAACCAAGGAAGTTGGGGTATGTCTTGAAGAAATATTCAAAGGTCTCAAGGTCATTGTCCTGAATGTGGGTATGTCCGCCAGAAGCTGGCTGACATGAGAACCACATTCCATTCTGCTGGCAGACGGAAGCCCATGACTTGTAAGTGCGCACGGCATTACGTGGCATACGGTACATATTGGTCTTCGTGTCGTACTGGCATGACAATGAGAGGTTCATGCAGACATAAGGCTTGATGTCGTCAGGAATAAGATTGATAATCTTCTGAGGATCAGCCGAATTCCATACGTCAATATGGATAAGCCACAGCGGATGCTGTGAGTCGATGGGACGGCGCTGCTGAGCCGTTCCACTCTGCCATGCCGTTATCAATAACAGCAGCAGCAAGATAATGTTTTTTCTTTTTACCATTTTTATTTACTAATTTATCATTTTACTTATGTGATTCTGCATATTCTGAGGGTGACTGTCCAAAATAGCTCTTAAAAGCGGTAGAGAAATGGGCCAAGTCAGAATAACCTACCTTATAAGCCACCTGCGATACATTGACCTTTGACTCACGCAACAGACGGGCTGCCTGTTCCATACGCAGGTTACGCAGGAACTTACCACTCGATATACCCGTCAGTTCCTTCATTTTACGGTGCAGTTGAGCACGACTGATACCCACATCCTCAGCCAGCGTATCGACATTATAGTCTGGATCCGACATGTGGGCATTCACCGAGCGCATGATACGTTCCATCAGGGCATCGTTATTGCCCTTGACCTCAATATTCTCCACACGTTGCTCCTGTTGGACGGCTCCACTGAACTTTCCACGCAGACGGCGCACATTATCTATCAGATTGTCTATCTGAATGTGCAGCTCCTCCATGTTGAAAGGTTTGGCGATGTAGGCGTCGGCACCCGACTTCAAGCCTTCCAGCTTATGCTCCACCTCGGCTTTCGAGGTCAGCATGATAACGGGCAGCTGCGAAATCTGCGGATTGTCCTTGATGCGCTTAAGCATGGTAATACCATCCATTTCAGGCATCATCACGTCGCTGATGACGAGGTCGTAGCCCGTCGTCTGGTTTTCATCGCTACCAGCCTGAGCCATTAACAGCATCTTCAGGCCCTCTTTACCATTGGGGGCATAGTCGAACTTATAGCGGTTGCCCAGTTCATTAATGATATAGTCTGCTATCTCATGGTCATCATCCACAATGAGAATGCGGAACTGACGGAACTGACGACTTGTACCACCTGAAGACAACACTTCACGGGCAGGTGTATCGATAACTACTTCTTCAGGCTTCAGGTGGGCGTTACCCTTCAACAGGTCAACGCTGAAGCACGAGCCACGCTGTCCGTCTTCACGACCCTGTGCTTTGATTTCGCCATGATGCATCTCGGTAATGGCTTTACACAAGTTCAAACCGATACCCGTACCTTGCAGGCCTATATCGTCAGCATTACGCCCTTGGAAGAAACGGTCGAACACGTGTGAAGCATCTTCTGACTTGATGCCTACGCCTGAATCGATGACTTTCAGGGTGATATTCTTCTCAGTCTCA
Source organism: uncultured Prevotella sp. (assembly GCA_946404405.1). GTDB lineage: Bacteria > Bacteroidota > Bacteroidia > Bacteroidales > Bacteroidaceae > Prevotella. Next base: position 17,987 of record CAMJDL010000042.1, on the reverse strand, counting down.
CTCAGCACCACCTTGACTTCACCACCATCGAAAGTGAATTTAAAGGCATTCGACAGCAAATTGCTCACCACCTTGTCGAAGTTAATGCGGTCTATCCACGCCATCACGTGATCGCGATCATGTTCGAAAGTAAATGTAATATTGCGCTGTGAGGCGTTATACTGATAGAGTTTGCAGATACTACCTATAAAGTCCACCATATTCGTCTCACGACAATGCAGCTTCATCTGATTCTTGTCGATACGGCGCTCGTCCAGAATCTGGTTAACCAGCAACATCAGTCGGTTGGCATTACGGTCAATGGTTTCAATGTAATTTTGGCTCTCGCCATCTGTTACCATCGACTTAAGTTTAGCCAAGGGACCCATAATCAGCGTCAACGGCGATCGGATGTCGTGCGTGGCATTGATTAAGAACTTCATTTTCTCTTCGTCCAATTGTTGGTTGGCCACACGTTTCTGGAACCATAATATCAAGCCTAGGAAAGCGAAAAAGATTGAGAAATATACCAAGTATGCCCAACGGGAATTATACCATGGATGCGCGACCTCAACGACAATCGTCTTGGACTGAGAGTACACACCCGACGACAACGCCCTGACCTCTATCTCATATTTTCCTGGCTGCAAATGACTCAGTTGTATATAATTCTGGCCTTCAGGCGTCTTCAGCCACTGGGCACCATTGATTCGGTACTCATAAACGATATTAAGCGGACTATTATAGTCTAACAGCGAAAACTCCAGTGAGACATTATTGTCAAGATAGGATACCTCAAAATAGTCCGACTCCATCACTGGTTTTGCGGTAATTTGCTGGCCATTGGACTCCGTTCGGATATTAACAGGTTGTCCTGCAACAAAGAAGCCTGTCAGATTAACATTCGGCAAATCCTTATGTCCTCCGACCACCTTCGCTGCATTAAAGACGGTAAAACCGTCGTTGTTGGCAAAATAAACCATATCCTGGTCTGTATGAACACCAACACTATTCACATATTCCTTCGCTGTAAGACCATTTCCGCTGACATGGGCTATGAAATGCTTCTTGCGAACATCGTACTGCCAGATACCCATTGATGTGGCACACCAAATATCACCGTTATTGGCTTCTACAATATAGCCCACCATTTTATTGGTCAAGGCATCACCATTAGGGAAACGTGTTGCCTTATCGTCACCTGGGTGATAACGGAACAGCCCTTGGTCTGTGCCAATAAGAATATCGCCCTGGCGGGTTTCACAAAGCGAAAAGCATATCATACCTTCCAACAGGCAGTCCCAACCATATGGACGGAAACTGGCCCTATTGGGTACATAGCACGAGACACCAGATACTGTCGCCATCCATATACGTCCCTCTCTGTCGGGCATCATGGCTGTTACCCAGTTATTACATAACTGTCCCTTCACAGCATCATTCTGTGTAGCCAGATAGTTTTGTAACGAATGAGTTTCCGTATTATAGATACAGAATCCTCGAGAAAAGGTCGAGATATACAAAAGACCGTCTCCTATATCTGTCATGTCGTTGACAACATCACTGATCAGTGACACTTGCTGCTGATATCGTCCCGTCAATGGGTCATACGAATACAGTGTTTCGTCTGTGCCTATCCAGTATTGTCCTCTCTTGTCTCGATAGATGTATTCTGCAGAAGGAGGAGATGCTGGATGTGCCACAATATGTCCTTGCTGATTGAAGCCGAAGACACCACTACCCTGAACAGTACACCATATCATGCCTTGATCGCCCTCACAGACGGAAGTCGCAGTGGAGCCGATACGATAACCCTGAGACAAAAAACTCCAAGTCGAAAATTGAGGCTGGACACTGGGTATCATGACCAGTCCTTTCGACTGACAGCCTAACCATATATTACCTTCATGGTCTTCTTTGATACACCAAATCCTCGCGGTATTCAAATCCAAACCATTCAAGCCACATTCCACACGAACAAGACTTTTACTCCCCTTTTTCAACAAGAAGAGACCATCACCTCGCGTGCCAACATAAATATTACCCTTACGGTCCTGATAGGCACTGCATATCACCACGTTTTCATTGCCAAAAGCAGACTGGTCAATATCTGCATTGACCATAACGCCATTATGATAACAGCTGATGCCATGCTGGCTAATAACCATAATTTCACCATCCTTTTCTGTTATCAGCATGACAATACCATTACTGACAAAGAACTGGTGGACGCCAGCCTTGTCCTTCATCGTTATCTCCTCACCATAACCGGCTTTCCAGAAACGTCCGTGACTATCCTCCATCATCTGGTTGAAATACCAGTTACCGCCACCCGATGTATAGCCGTCTGGAATCTTCACTAACGAGTCCTTCTGTAGTTTATAAACACCCCTACCCGATGTACCTACCAAGAATTCACCATTCTTTCGTTCCATGACAGAAATGACACGGGGCGTCTCATGATTCGAAAACGGATATCGTACAAAACGGTCGGTAGCATAGTCATACCGCACAAAACCCGTTCTCGTACCAACCCATAATTGACCTTTCTTGTCACAATACAACTTAGTGACGACTTTACTGGGCAAAGTGGTCGAGTCAGACGGCTGATGATAATAGGACGTAAAACGATAACCATCGTATTTGTTCAGTCCATTTTCAGTAGCAATCCAGATAAAGCCATACTTGTCCTGACAAATATCATTTATCAAACCACTCGAAAAACGCTCAGAGGGAATGAAATGTCCGGCCTGTCCAAAAGCAAGGACAGAAACCAGAATACTGGCAAAGTGTAGTAGTAATCGATGCATATTATGTTATTTATTCGGCAAAAGTACACAAAATTCCCCATATTACCATGGATTTTTGTTTCATCGTTATAGAAAAATGTTGCAACCCTTATATAAATTAGAAAGGACTACAGCCTTCGCGTCGCTTCCAATAGTCCTCTTATTTTAGTTAAATCAATTAAAAAAATCCTATTTTAATGAACAAAAATTCGGAGAGTGCAGTATTTTTTCTACTTTTGCGGCATATTGCAAATGATTATGACGAATAATACAGAAAAAAGAATAGTAAGATTGATACGGGTGTGTGTGCTCAGTATGCTTTCTTTCTTGCCGTTGGGCGTAAGTGCACAGCGACTGCTGACACTTGACAGTTGTAGGGCAATGGCGCTGAAAAACAACAAACAGATTAGCGTTTCAAAAGCCAAGCAGGATGTTGCTGCCAATCTGCGCAAAGCGGCACGTACCAAGTATCTGCCTCACGTCAGTGCATTGGCAGGCTATGTTCATAACAGCAAGGAGGTGTCGATATTGAACGACGACCAGAAGTCAGCGCTCAGCAACTTAGGCACCAATGCTGCTACTGGGTTGCAGACTTCAATAGGTCCCTATGCCTCGATACTGCCCCCAGCATTACAGACTAAACTGGCTGGTGACGTAGATGCACTGGCTGGTACACTCGACCAGTTAGGCTTGGGCATCGTTGACGCCTTTCGTACTGATACACGAAACATCTATGCCGGTACCGTCATGTTCACGCAACCGGTATTCATGGGTGGTGCTATTGTAGCCATGAATAAGATGGCCGATATCAACGAGGAGTTGGCAGCCAACTCTTTGGAGGCTAAACGTCAGAATACGCTGTTCAGCATCGACCAAGCATACTGGCAAGTGGTATCATTGCGCCATAAGGAGAAGTTGGCCCAAAGCTTTGTAGATCTGGTGAAGAAACTGGATAACGATGTACAGAAGATGGTGGAAGAGGGTGTGGCCACAAAGAGCGATCGCCTGAACGTTAGCGTCAAGGTTAACGAGGCTGAGATGGCACTCACGAAGGTTACCGATGGTCTGGTATTGTCGAGGATGCTGCTCTGCCAACTCTGCGGATTACCCGTCAACGAACAGGTGAAACTGGCCGATGAGGACAGTGAAGAGTTGAGTTTAGAAACTCCAGCCTCTCACTTCTCAGCTCCAACCTCTAACCTCGCATTTGAGAACCGTCCTGAACTGAAGATGCTGCAGAATACTTTAGATTTGGCTCATCAGACTACTAATCTGCTGAAGGCGGGCAATCTGCCGAAGGTGCTCTTGACGGGTGGGTATGCCATCAGCAATCCCAACAACTTCAATGGTTTCGAGAAAAAGTTTGCTGGTTTTTGGAACATAGGCGTATTGGTTCATGTGCCCATCTGGAACTGGGGCGACGTACGCTACAAGGTACGTGCTTCCAAGGGTGCCGCCACCATTGCCAATCTGGAACTTGACGAGGCTCGCGAATTGATTGAATTACAAGTCAACCAAAAGTCGTTCCTCGTCAAAGAGTCGAACAAGAAGCTGGCTATGGCGCAGTCGAACATCGCACATGCCGAAGAGAACCTGCGTACTGCCAACCTTGGTTTCAGGGAGGGTGTCATTTCATCGACAGTCGTCATCGAGGCTCAGACTGCCTGGTTGAAGGCCCAGTCGCAAAAGATCGATGCCGAAATCGAAGTGAAGCTCAGTCAGATAGAGTTGCAGAAGGCACTTGGTACATTAGAGTAATTTAACTAACTATTAATATCAATTATGAAGAAACTATTATTATCATTGGCAATGATGGCATGCTTCACGGCATGTTTCGCACAGAAAGCACTCGTGCTTTACTATTCACAGACAAATAATACCAAGTCCGTAGCTGAGGAGTTGCAGAAGCAGCTTGGTGCCGACATTGAGAGCGTCGAGGCCGACAAGCCCATTAAGTCGAATCTTTCAAAATACAAAGTTATCTTCTTGGGCTATCCCATCTGGAGCGGCACCTATGCCACACCTATCGCTACGCTGATAAAGAACAACGACTTCGCAGGCAAGACCATCGTACCGTTCTGCACCTTTGGCAGTGGTGGTCTGAATACATCCAGCGATGCCCTGAAGAAGGCGCTGCCCAAGGCCACCATCAAGCAAGGCTATGGTGTTCGTGCTGCCCGATTAGCTTCAGCAGCCAAGGAGCTCGACCGTTTCCTAAAGGAGAATGGCTACAAGAAAGGTTCCGTTAAGAAGCTGGCTGACTACTCTGCTCAGCAGCCCGTAACCGATGCCGACAAAGCCATCTTCGATGCCGCCTGTTCCAACTACCAGTTCCCACTCGGCACACCATTAACAGTAGGCAAACGCACCACTGACGACAGCACCGACTACAAATTTATGGTAAAAGGCCGCGGCTTCGATGGCGCTGAGTCCGCCTCCATCATCTACGTCACCGTTGGCAAGCAAGCTGGTGCCAAACCAGAGTTCACCGAAGTTGTTCGATAAAAATACAATAAGGAGTTACGAATTTCGCAACTCCTTATTTTTTATTTCTCAGATTGCTTTACTATACGTCCTATTCTTATTGCCGCCATGCGACTCCAGATAACCGAACTCTGTGAGTTGGCGCAGATAGCGCTTTGCCGTAGTAGGATTGAATCCAAAGTGACTGACGATTGCTTCTGTCGTAATCTGGTCTTTATCGGTCACAAATTCCAAAATATCGACCATTTTCTCGGCCAAAGAGGGCTTTATCGACCATTTATCGACCATTTTCTGCATCAAATCATGTTTATCGACCACTCTTCCTGTTGTCGATTTGATAAATTGGTCGATATCTGCCTGCAGGTGCTGGCAGTGATGACGAGTCATACAATCGAGGAAAATGTTGAAGTTTTCGCTCTCGCGAGTGTCAATCAGCGCTTGGATATAATCAGCCTTGTCTTCCTTGAGTACCTTAGTAGGAAGTACATCAAACTCCCATTGCAGCAAGTTCATCAGCAGGCGACAGGTACGCCCGTTGCCATCTGCCCAAGGATGAATGGTCACAAGTTCGAAGTGTGCCCAGAAACTGAGGTCATATACAGCGGCCACATCAGCGGAATCAATGGCTTTGCGACGCTTATTGAGTTCCTCACAGAAGGCAGTGAGACGTGCAGGCACTTTCTGATAGGCCATATACGACTTGCCACCTGTGCCAGCTGTAACATTCAGTTTACGCAGTTCACCCTTTGCAGCAGAGAAGTCACCACCTATCGGGTGATACTCGCTACCTGTGCGAGCCATCACCTTAGATGCCAGAAGGATAAGCCAATCCACCGTGATAGGCTCATGATGACGAATCCACTCACGTCCGTAGTCGTAAGCCACTTTCAGGTCAAGATTCATCTGCTGCTCCAGCATCGTACGTTTGCTGCTGGTAATGCCTTCGTCGAACAACAGTTGCGCCTCTACCTCCGTCACCGTCGAGCCCTCAATGGCTGTAGAGTGCGTAATGATGGAGTACAGATAGAACTTGTCGAAGTCTATCTGGTCGGAGATGCCCAGCACCTTGTGTTGCTGGAGCAATCGCAGTAATCTGTCTTTATTCTCTTGTGTCATATTGTCTTATATTACATCATTCATCGGACATTTTTACATATCCGACGCAAAGATACAATAAAGTGAGCACATTACAAAACAAAATAGTCTTTGTTTTTAATGTCGAGCAAAATTCTGCCATTAACGATGGAGAAATCAGTTCTTTTGCCTATCCTGTCGGATAGAATCATTTAGCTAATAAGCATAGCTCTATGAGCTGACACTTTATTAATAAAAGTCGCAGTATGACACTACTAACAAACTCAGCCATACATGACAGGAACCTGTGTCATACTCTGCCCCTTGACGACAAGCAATTATAGAACGTTCTGAAAAGTTCAATCATCGACGGTGAATTCTCGTTCATCGGCGTGGAATTCTCGTTCATCGACGTGGTTTTAACGTTCATCGACGAGGAATTAACTAAAGAAAACGTATTACGACCTTTTAGTAAGTAGCAAAAGGGCCTTTTGCTATTAACAGTAGCGATCTCAAATCTTAACACTTGGGACTGCTACTATTAATAGTAACAATTGCGAACATTAATGTTTGCAATTGCGGGTATTAATAGAAAATAAAACAACTAATTCCAGCTACTACGCATCCTATTATCATAACTGCGCTAGTTATTGTAATTAGTAGCATAGTTATTATAACTACTAGCTGCGTAGTGGCACTTATTGAAAATTAAGTGGCGCTTATTTGGGAATAAGCATGGCTTATTGCGTAATAAGCGGCGCTTATCGCATGTAATCATAATTTTTTGGATATAATTACCATATTGCCACCAATCTTTCAAAACACATTTATTGAAAACACTTTCCGGGTGGTGGTAGATTGGTGGTAATATGGTAGTTAATAACTATATTGGTTTAGGGTCGTTCCAACGTTGTTTGTAGGACCAAAGAAACAAACAGCTGTCCTAAAATAAGCAAACGGCTGTTCTAAAGTAAGCAGACGGGGAGTACAAAGTAAGAGGAAAGGGTGCGAAATGAGGGTATAGTAGGGTATAGTTGACTCATTCTTGCAACCTCGGATAGAAATCTTGCAACCTCGGATAGAAACCTTGCAACCTCCTCAACAAACAACCTTGCAAGTTCAAAGAAAAAATGCTGAAGATGATGGGAAAGTGGTGCTTAAAAGTATGATTTATTAGACTTTTCTTGGTAAAATGAAAGAAATTGTTTATCTTTGCAGCCAAAAGTCGATTATAATATACTTTTATGAATCTAAGAGAGGTGGTCAAGGAGCGCCGAGGCGTCTTGGGAATATCCCAATTGGACTTGGCAGAGATGGCGGGCATCAGTCTGGCCACGGTAAAGGATATTGAACGTGGTGCAGGAAACCCGTCGATGAAAACCGTGACAAGAATATTGGAGGTGCTGGGGCTTGAAATGCAGTTTCGTATCAGAACAATCGAATGATATAGCTTATGAGACAGTTGGAAGTATATGTTAATGAAGTAAAGGCTGGATTGCTTACAGAGCATAATCCTGGCAAGGGATATACGTTTGCCTATAATGCTGAGTATGTCGCATCCGACTTTCCTCCCATATCGCTATCGTTACCCAAGAGGACAGAGACGTATGAAGCAGAGAACTTGTTCCCGTTTTTTACAAACTTGCTTCCTGAAGGAGCCAACAGAAAAGTGGTTTGCAGAGAGAAACGTATCGATGATAATGACTTTTTCGGTATGCTGATGGCAACTGTGGGAACGGATATGATAGGGTCTGTAAATTTTAGGGAGGTCGAGCTATGATTGAAATAAAATATTGCCCATCGACATTAGCTGAAGGATATGACACCTACAGCCCACAAGCTGTCAAGCGACTGTTTGATGGGAAACGTGTGTCTCCGTTTCTGGACTTCAACATCAACGAACTGAAGCAGTCGGATGCGATTGTGAGGGCTATGCAGCGTATATCGGTATCGGGTGTGCAGGAGAAGTTCTCAGGCATCATAGATCAGAACCAGATTCGCATTGCTGAAAGCAGTGAGCGATCCACATATATCATTAAGCCTGCACCTTGGGATGAAACGATAGCAACGAGGAAACAGATACCTGCCAACGAACACGTGACAATGCAGATTGCACGTCAGGTATATGGTATCACGACAGCTGAGAACGGGTTGTGCTTTACGAAGGATGGCCAGACAGTATATATCACAAAGAGGTTTGACATTCTGCCTGACGGAACAAAGGCAGAAATGGAGGACTTTGCGGCGCTTATAGGTCGCAATGAACAGACTGATGGCACCTATTTTAAATATAGCGGCTGCTATGAGGACATTGCAAGGTGCATCAGGAAGTATATCCCTGCATGGATGGTGGATATGGAACGGTTCTTCGAACTCGTGGTATTTAATTATATCTATGCCAACGGTGATGACCACCTGAAAAATTTCTCTGTCATCAGACAGGGCGGAGATTATCGGCTTGCTCCGGCTTACGATCTGCTGAACACAAGCCTGCATGTAATTGGTGATGACTTCGGACTGGATGGAGGACTATCACCAGAAATTGAGACGAGCGACGTGATGGACAAGACGGGACATCCGTGCAGGCTGGACTTTGAGCGGTTCGGGGCGAAGACAGGACTGACAGAAGTTCGTGTAAAACGAGTGTTGGATAAATATATGGCTATTCCAGAACTGACCACAAAGCTTGTGGGTAATAGTTTTTTGAACGATAAGATGAAGCGGAAATACTTGCGAATCGTCGATGAGCGAGTGAAAAGGTTTATCAGAAAGTCGGAATAGTGCAAAAAGAAAAAGGAGTTACGAACATTTCGCAACTCCTATATTATTAGTGTGGACCAGGTAGGGCTTGAACCTACGACCTCCAGATTATGAGTCTGTTGCTCTAACCAACTGAGCTACAAGTCCGGTGCTTATTTTGTTAAAAGCGGATGCAAAGGTACGGATAATATTGCAATTATCCAAATATTTTTTGCGAAAATAGATAAAAAGTGCTAACTTTGCAGGCAAAACGAACGTTATAATGGGATATGTTGCAACGATAGGCATGTTTGACGGGGTACATCTGGGTCACCAGTTCGTGCTGCACCATGTAGTGGAGACGGCTCGTGAACAGGGCTTGCAGTCGATGGCCATTACCTTCGACCAAACGATGCCTCGCGACCAGGTGCTGACATCGCTTGATGCCAAACGGCTGTTGCTATCGAAGACGGGCATTGACCGCATTGAGGTGTTGCAGTTTACGGACGAGCTACGCCAGATGACGGCCCGTGAATTCATGCAGCGGGTACTGAAGGAACAGCTGGATGTCGAGATACTGCTGACGGGCTATGACAACCGCTTCGGACACAACCGTGAGGAGGGCTTTGATGAATATGTAAGATACGGCAAGGAGTTGGGCATAGAGGTGAGAAGCCTCCCCCCTGCCCCCTCAAACGGTATGGGAATGGGCGAAGGACCAACCATATCATCTTCATATATCCGTCGCTTGCTGACCGAAGGCCATGTCGGTAAGGCCTCAGAAGGTCTTGGCTATCCTTACACCATTTTAGGACGCGTGGAACATGGCGAGCATGTGGGTACGAAATTAGGTTTTCCAACAGCCAATCTGGTGCCTGTGGACGAGAAACAGCTGATTCCCGCTGCTGGTGCCTACGCTGTCAAGGTGAGGATGGAGAATAGCGTGGAGTGGAAACACGGCATGATGAACATCGGTATGCGTCCCACCTTCGACGGACACAAAAGGACGCTGGAGGTCCACATATTCCGACTGAGCGAAGACCTGTACGGTCAACAGTTGCTGGTGTCGTTTGTAGAACGACTGCGCGAAGAGCAACGCTTCGAGAATGTCGAGGCACTCATCAACCAGCTGCAACAGGATGCCGTATTGGCAGAACAGATATTGAATGTTGAAGATTGAGAAAATGAGAGAATGAGAAATTGAGTATGAAGAAAGCGATTATCTATCTGATAGAATTTCTGGCTATCCAACTGATAGTGGGATTTATCGTTACAATGGTGTGGCAACTCATCACCAAATCAGAGGATACTACGACAGCCCAAATTATTACGTCAACAGTGGCAGCAGGCGTGGTGACCATCGTCCTCTTCTTGGTAGCCCGCTGGGCTGAGGTGTCGCCAAACTGGATACGTACACGTCCCTGGATGGTATTAACATGGAGTGTGATAGCTGCTGCCGGTGCATTGATTCCATCGGCTTGGCTACAGGAACAGATACCAGAACTGCCCAATCTGATGGAGAACGAATTCGACATGATTCTGAGCAACAGATGGGGCTATCTGGCCATAGGCCTGCTGGCACCGCTGTCTGAGGAAATCGTGCTACGCGGCGCTGTATTGAAAGAACTGCTGAAGTCGCCAAAGCTGTCACCATGGGCCGCCATCGCCATCTCGGCAGTGTTCTTCGCCTTGATTCATTTTAATCCGGCACAGATGCCGCATGCCTTCCTCATCGGTCTGCTGTTAGGCTGGATGTACTGGCGTACAGGGTCTATCCTGCCTGGTGTGGCCTACCATTGGGCCAATAACAGCATGGCATACATTATATATAATATATATCCCAACCCAGACATCAAACTCATTGATATCTTCAAGGGTTCTGAGCAGCATGTGCTAATGGCTATTGGCTTCTCGCTGCTGATACTGGTGCCAGCCATCTATCAGTTACACCTTTGGATGAAGCGGGCAGAGCCCTAGTGAAAAGTGAACAGTGAAAAATGAAAAGTGAAAAGTTGATAGGAACGGTGATGCTGCTGGCAGTGCTACTGACAACAGGCTGCAAGCAGTCAGAGATGCCCCAGGAGAATGCTGTCTACTACTGGCGAACAGAGTGGCGGACAGACTCTGTGGAGCGTGCCTTCCTGCAACAATATCATATTAATAAGGTGTATTGCCGCTACTTCGACGTGGTGATGAACAACGACGGCGAGCCCATGCCTAATGCCACCATCCGCTTCGTGCAGGGCCAGCAAGAGGGCATCAAGCTCATTCCTACCGTCTTTATCACGGAGAACTGTATGCACCAGCCACACAAGGGTCTGGCCAAGAAACTGGTAGACCGTATTGTGCAGATGAACGAGACGAACGACATCAAGGGTGTCGATGAACTGCAGATAGACTGCGACTACACGGCACGCAACCGAAAGAACTATTACGACTTTCTGCAACAGGTGAGGGACGAGGCCCAGAAGCACGGCATGCAACTCTCTACCACCATCCGTCTGCACCAGCTGTCGATGCCCATACCACCTGTAGATTATGGCGTGCTGATGATCTACAATACAGGCGATCCCAACAAGTTCAACGAACGCAACCCCATTTTGGACATGCGTGACGTAGAGCCTTATCTGCGCTATCTTGCTGACTATGAGTTGCCACTGGCTGCAGCCTACCCAACCTTCCGGTGGATTCGTAATTTTGAGGGGGTACATCTGGAGCATACCGTCGAAGCCGACGAGATTCTGAAAGTGAAGGCGGCTATGGAAAAGAAGCGTCCAGAGCTGCGTCACACCATTCTGACCTATCATTTGGATAAAGATAACATAAACCATTATAAACCCGAAACGTATGAAGCGATTTATCATCATTAGTCTGTTGGCAGCTATGGTTCTGCCCTCTTTCGCCTGTGCTGGCGGTGGTACTGACAACTACTACCTGTTTTGTGTGTGCGACAAACAGGAGTTCAGACAGCGTGTGAATGCGCTGACCGACAAGAACTGGCAAGTGTATTTAGGCGATACAAAAGATTATTTCTGGTTCAATGCCGACGATGTCATCAAGGCTGCTAAGGACAAGGGCGACCTGCTGATGGTCAGCTACGTCCAGAACCTGAAGCTATATCTGGACTGTGCCGACGATGTGGCATCAGAGCGTTGGGACTATCCCACCAAGGAGCAACTGGACAAGCGCCAGAAGACGCTGTTGCAAGTGCAGGGGTACGCCTCTGGCAAGATACGCAGCAAGTTGCGCAGTCAGCATGCCCTGCTCTATATGCGTGCCAACATGCTGTTGGGCAACAATCACGAAAACATCCTCTTCTGGGAACAGACCGCCAGCCAGTTCATTGAGACGGTGTATAAGGACATGATGAAAAACATCTATGCAGGCGCCCTGCTGAAGATGGGACGTGCCGACGAGGCAGGACGGATATATGCCGAACAGGGCGACTGGAACAGTCTGATGACGCAATACTACAAGAACCGTTCGTTCGAAGCCATTCGTCAGGAATACCTGCGCGACGCTAACTCGGCCGTGCTGCCTTTCCTGTTGCAGGACTTCGTGAACAATGCCCAGGAGGCCATTGACGCCGAAAAGGGTTATGGTTCAGAGGGTAAGCTTTTTGTCCGTAAGATTGTACGCAGCGAAGCCGAGCAGATGATGAAGTTTGCCGCACAGGTGGTCAGCGAGGGTAAGACACGCGTGCCTGCCCTGTGGAAGACCGCCCAGGCGTGGCTGGAATACATGTATGACAAGAGGCAGCAGGCCCAGCAAGACATCTATACTGCCACCACGTTGGAAGGTACAGAGCGTATGAAAGATGTGGCCCGCATCATCCAGCTGTATATCAACTCTTCCCAGCAACCTGTCAATGCACAGTTCGACGCATGGCTGGCTGGCGAGCTGAAATGGCTGAAGAGTCATAAATCTGGTCCCAACGAATTAGCTAATTATTATGACGATGCCCTCCACCGACTAATATATCAGGTGTTAGGCCAGAAATATGAGGAGGCAGGACAGCCCCTGACCACAGTGGCCATCTACAAGGCATTCAAATGCTATCGCTACGATTATGTGGTTGACACCATGAATGTTCAGACGCTGCAAAAGTACTTCTATTACTGTCAGAAGCCTGCCACTACACCTTTGGAAGAGGTACTGAAGCCCCTGCAGGACTTGAAGATGGACGAGATGAACGACCTGATAGGTACCAAATATATGCGTCTGTGCCAGTGGAGCAAGGCTACACAATGGCTCAGCAAGGTGCCCCTGAAATTCTATAACGAGAGAAACTATGTGGCCTATGCCGCCAATCGCCGCTACACGGTAGAGCCTTGGATCAAACGTCAGTGGCTGAAGTCGGACATTGAGTACAACCACGACATCCAGTGGCGCTTGCAACAGCACCCGAAGGTGACATTCTGTCGTGAGATACAGCAGATGGAGGGCGAACTCAACGTGCTGAGCGGACTGCAGCAGCAACAGCGCTATTATGACTTGGCCGTACGCTATGCCCAGGCTCACTTCACAGGTGACTGCTGGTACCTGATGCGTAATGGCAAGAGCATCTCTGACGAGTTGCGTGTCAACGAAACCGACTTGGCTGCCAAGGCTTTGGGATATCTGCGTCAGGCCAGCGAGACCTCAGACTTCAAACTGAAGGAGAAGGCCCTCTTCGCCATGTCGTACTACTATCTGCACAAGAATCCGTGGTACACCTTTGAGTGGGACAGCTCGAAGTTGGAAGACGTCATGAAGATTCATACGGAATCGTCGCAGTATCAGGCATTAACAGAACTGGCACGCTTCGAGCAAGCAAACTCTCAGCGTACCAGCAGTTATGTTTCGCGCTGCGACAACTATACGTCGTTCCTCAGCAGCTGGAAAAAATAATCAATAGTTTTCAGCCTTCACTTGGAAGTAAGATTGTGGATGGTCACAGACGGGACAAACCTCTGGGGCCATCTTTCCTATAACGATATGACCGCAGTTAGCGCACTGCCAGATGACATCGCCATCCTTTGAGAATACACGTTCCTTGCGGACATTGTCCAACAGCTTACGATAGCGCTCTTCGTGAGCCTTCTCGATGGCTGCCACGCCCTCGAACTTCTCAGCAATCTCGTCGAAGCCTTCCTCGCGGGCCTCCTTGGCCATGCGGGCATACATATCAGTCCATTCGAAGTTCTCGCCACCAGCGGCAGCCTCCAGATTGCTGGCTGTATCCTTGATGCCGCCCTCTAACAACTTGAACCACATCTTAGCATGTTCCTTCTCGTTGGCTGCCGTCTCCTCAAAGATGGCTGCTATCTGTACATAGCCGTCCTTCTTGGCCTTCGAAGCCCAGTAGGTATACTTGTTACGAGCCATTGACTCACCAGCAAAAGCCTCTTGCAGATTCTTTTCTGTCTTTGTTCCTTTCAGATCTTTCATACTTGTTTTTGTTTAGTGAATAATATAAATATAACTTCAACGTTCAACGTTCAACGTTCTCAGTTTCAGCGCAGCATCTTCCGCTGCTTCCATCTGCTCACGCTCGCCTGGACCCTTGTCGTTCAGGCCGCAAAGGTGCAGAATACCATGAATAATGACACGATGCAGCTCCTCATCGTAGTCTTTCTTAAAGAGTTCAGCATTCGACCGTACCGTATCCAGCGAAATCACCAAGTCGCCATTCAGGACGTCGTCCTCACAATAGTCAAACGTGATGATATCCGTATAGTAGTCGTGCCCCAAGTACTCGTTGTTGACTTCAAGGATATGCTCGTCGTCACAAAACAGGTAACCCACTTCACCCACCTTCTTACCGTAGGTAGCGGCCACCCGTCGAATCCAGGCAGTTGTCTCGCGCCGTTTGATATTAGGGAACTTAACCCCCTCCGCACTATAGGTAATCATAATTACTAATTACTCATTACTAATTAATTCTCGTTTTGGCAAAAATGCACTCACATCTACGCCAAAATGCTGCAATTCGCGTACCATTGTCGATGAAATGGAGGATAATTGCGGCTCGGCATACAGCAGGATGGTTTCTATGCCGCTGAGACTACGGTTCACGTCAGCTTGTTCGCGTTCGTACTCAAAGTCCTTGACGGAACGCACCCCTTTCACGATGAAATGGGCGTTTTCTGCACGTGCAAAGTCAACTGCCAAGCCATAATACGGCTTTACCTCGATGGCAGGCTCGTCCTGATACAGGTCGGCAATAGCCTTGATACGTTCCTCGGCATTGGGCATATCGGGCTTATGCACCTGGTCGCCCACCACACCAATCACCAAGCGGTCGAACAATGGCAGTGCCCTGCGCACAATGGAATCGTGCCCCACCGTAAACGGATTAAAGCTCCCAACAAATATTCCAGTCCTTTTCGTCATAGCGGTAGCAAATTTTACACTATTCACTCTTCATTTTTCACTCAAAAAGTGACGGTTCCATGATATTGCCTGAGTACGGATTACGCCCGAAGTGCTTATAGGCCAACTCCGTCGCCATACGTCCACGGGGCGTACGCTTGATGAAACCCTCCATGATGAGGAACGGCTCGTACACCTCCTCCACCGTACCGGCATCCTCACCCACAGCGGTGGCAATCGTCGTGATACCCACAGGTCCACCACGGAACTTGTCGATGATGGTCAGCAGGATGCGGTTGTCTATCTCGTCCAGTCCATACTGGTCAATATTCAGCGCCTTCAACGCCACCTTGGTAATCTCTGAATCAATGCGGCCCGTTCCCTTCACTTGGGCAAAGTCGCGCACACGTCGCAACAGGGCGTTGGCAATACGGGGCGTGCCACGCGAACGACGGGCAATCTCCAGCGAGGCATCAGTAGTAATAGGTACACGCAGGATAGAGGCAGAGCGCTCTATAATCTTCTGCAACGTCTCGGGGTCGTAGTACTGCAGGTGCATATTGATGCCGAAACGGGCACGCAGCGGAGCCGTCAGCAGACCGCTACGCGTCGTGGCACCCACCAGCGTAAACGGGTTCAGGTCAATCTGGATGCTTCGAGCAGAAGGACCCTTGTCTATCATGATGTCTATGCGATAGTCCTCCATAGCCGAATAGAGATACTCCTCGACGACAGGCGACAAGCGGTGAATCTCGTCGATAAACAGCACGTCGTTCTTCTCCAGCGATGTCAGGATACCAGCCAAGTCGCCAGGCTTGTCGAGCACAGGACCTGAGGTAATCTTGAAGCCTACGCCCAACTCGTTAGCGATAATGTTCGACAGCGTGGTCTTACCCAGTCCTGGGGGACCATGCAGCAGGACGTGGTCAAGCGGTTCACCACGATACTTGGCAGCTTCGACAAACACCTCCAGATTCTCCACCACCTGCTTCTGACCACTGAAGTCGTTGAAGGCCAGCGGACGCAGGGCATTCTCGAATTCCTTCTCGCTACTGCTCAGCTGCTCGTTTCTGATGTCAAAATCTTCGTCCATCATATTTTTTAGCTTTTGTGTGCAAAGTTAATAAATAATTGATAATTGACAATTGATAATTGATAATTATTTTGTAAATTTGCAGCCAAATAACAAAAATCTACGTATGAAACGATCATTCTTCGCCTTTTTGATGGTCTTAACAACCTTTGGCGCCAAGGCCATCACGACCATTCCTCTGAAAGGAACCATCATCAGCCCCACCAATCAGCATATTCAGTATACAGGCCGTATCAGCTTTACCAATCCAGAACGTCCGACATGGAACTATCCTGGTGTACAGATTATCGCTGCTTTCGAGGGCACGTCACTACGAATGATAGCCAAACCCCGTAGTGGTTACTTCATGGCACAAATTGACCATGCAGAACCTTTCAAGGTAGCTTTTCGCGGAGAACGCGACTCTGTGGTGACACTGGCCACTGCACTGCCCGACGGTCGTCATCTGGTCCGACTGATGTATATTATCGAGGGCTATGAATTCTTCCCGGAGTTCTGGGGTTTTGTACTTGACAAGGGGCGACAGCTTATTGATGCGCCAGTTCTGCCGTCAAGAAAGATCGAATTCATCGGTAACTCCATTACTTGTGGCTATGGCAATGAAGGTCTGAAGAAGGAGGAGCATTTCGACTATGCCACTGAAAACCACTATTACTCGTACGCCTCAATAGCCGCCCGCAATCTGGAGGCCCAGCATTGGGTCGTTGCACGTAGCGGTATCGGCGCCTATCGTAACTATGATGGTCCCAAAAAGGGTAATCCTGAGTCCTGTATGCCTGTACAATATGAATATACCGGTTATGCCTGGAAACCAGAACTCCGCAAGGAGCAGACATTCTTGAGGGAGAAGTGGGACTTTAGCCGCTATCAGCCTGATGTTGTCTGCATCAACCTTGGCACTAACGACCTTTCGACTCCCAACTATGACCTTTCTTTGCTGAAACAAAGCTATCAGAAGTTTCTGAAGGTGGTACGCCAGCATAACCCCAAGGCAAAAATCGTGCTCCTCACGGGGTCTATGCTTTACAATCAAGAACTGCAGATTGCCAAGCAACTACTTGATGAGTTGACTGATAAAGCCCATAAAGCAGGCGACAAAGAAGTGTACCGTTTTGACATGAACCATATCGACGGTGAGGCATTTTATGGCAACGACTGGCATCCCAATGTCTATCAAGACGAAAAAATGGCCAATGAACTGACTGACTATCTCCGCAAGCTGATGAACTGGCTTTGAACGTTGAACATTGAAAATTGAAAATTATGCGTGATATGAAAAGAAATGTACTGACTATCCTCATGATGCTCATAGCCGCCATGGCCATGGCACAAAAACCTATCGAGATGAATCTATGGCCCGAAGGACCAAACACCAGTAATGGCGATCCCAACGACATGGCCAAGGTGACTGTTTACCTGCCTAACGAGAAACATGCCACAGGCCGAGCCATCGTGTGCTGTCCTGGTGGTGGCTA
>CAMJDL010000041.1 GCA_946404405.1 uncultured Prevotella sp. | reverse complement strand
CCATCTGCGGATAGCTGACCCAGTAGGGTGCAGGGATGATGACCTCGTCGCCTGGGTTCACCAGCGCCATCACCGTGTTGCAGACACTCTGCTTGGCACCGTTCGATACCAGAATTTCAGCTGGCGTATAGTGCAACAGGTTTTCACGCTCCAGCTTGCGGGCTATGGCCTGACGCAGGTCGGGGTAGCCAGGAACGGGCGAGTACTTCGAGAAATTCTCGTCGATAGCTAGTTTGGCAGCCTGCTTGATATGGTCGGGCGTATTGAAATCAGGCTCTCCGACGCTCATATTGATAACGTCGATACCCTGTGCTTTCATTTCAGAACTTTTTTGCGACATGGCTAGCGTTGCCGATGGAGCCAGTCTCTGCAAACGGTCAGATAATTGTGCCATAATGATGCTTCATGTATAAATTTAGCTGCAAAAGTACGCATTTTATTCTTTAAAAACGAATATTTGCGCCACTTTTTCACTTTTCATTTTTCATTTTTTACTTTTCACTTCAAGTGAAGCTGATGTCCCATGCGGTCTTTTTTGGTCTTCAGATAGCGGAGGTTATACTCGTTAGGGGCTATTTCGATGCCTACGTTGTCGACGATTTCCAGTCCGTAGGCTTCCAGTCCTACGCGCTTGACGGGATTGTTGGTTATCAGGCGCATCTTCTGTACGCCCAACATGCGCAGTATCTGTGCACCGCAGCCGTAGTCGCGCTCGTCGGCCTTGAAACCCAGACAGAGGTTGGCATCGACGGTGTCGTAGCCTTCCTCCTGTAGTTTGTAGGCTGCCAGTTTGTTCATCAGTCCGATACCGCGGCCTTCTTGCTGCATATACACGATGACGCCCTTGCCCTCCTTTTCAATCATCTGCATGGCCTTATGCAGCTGTTCACCGCAGTCGCAACGCTTCGAACCGAGAATGTCGCCTGTGGCACATGATGAATGTACGCGCACCAGGATGGGTTCGCCCTCCTTCCATTCACCCTTGATAAGTGCGAAATGCTCCAGTCCGTTGCTTTTCTGACGGAAGGGAATGATGCGGAAGTGGCCGTATTCTGTAGGCATATCCACCTCGACGCCCTGTTCCACAATGCTTTCCTTCTTCAGTCGGTAGGCTATCATGTCCTTGATGGTGATAATCTTTAGGTTGTGCTCCTTGGCGAACGCCATCAGCTGGGGCATGCGGGCCATCGTACCATCGTCGTTCATAATCTCGATAAGTGCACCGGCAGGGTATAGTCCGCATAGCTTACACAGGTCGATGGCGGCCTCCGTATGTCCTGAGCGACGTAGCACGCCATTGTCTTGCGCATACAATGGACTGATATGTCCTGGACGTCCGAAAGACTGGGCTGTTGATGTTGGGTCTGCCAGAGCTCGGATGGTGGCGGCACGGTCGTGGGCCGATACGCCCGTCGTGCAACCTTCTATCTTGTCGACGGTAACGGTGAACGGTGTGCCCAGCAGCGATGTGTTGTCCTGCACCTGATGGGGCAGTTCCAGCTCCTGTGCACGGCTGATGGTGACAGGGGCGCATAGTACACCGCGCGCGTTCTTCAGCATGAAGTTCACCATTTCAGGTGTTATCTTTTCGGCGGCACAGATGAGGTCGCCCTCGTTCTCGCGATCTTCGTCGTCCACCACGATGACGAATTTGCCTTCACGGAAGTCGTCCAGTGCCTCGTCGATAGTATTCAGTTTCAATTGTTCCATTCCTTATACCTTATTATATAATTATATATATTTGGTTTCTATTCTCTTGCTGATGGCCTTGTTAGCCTTTTCTATCACGTTCAGGTCGCGATACAGACGCAGGCGGAATCTGAGCATGCGCAGATAGAAGAACAGACCTGCTGGTAACACCAGTCCCGTTATCACGTTCAGCCATTTCCTGCGGAAGGGGCGTGTGTGGGCGTGTGTAGCCAGGATGGGGTAGGTGTTCAGTTCGTTCAGTATAATCTTGTCACGCGTGTTCGACAGGTCTTCTATGGTCTCCTCCAGTCTTTCGCTGATACGGCTGATGGCCTGATCGTCGCCCGGATGGAAGAATACCTTGATGGGGTTAGGCCAGTCGCGCAACTTGTGTTCCTGCGTATACAGGTTAATGTCGGCGGTAATCTGTTGTAGCATCGTGGCGTCCTGTGCGTAATCCGGAGTGTTGATAATCACCTCCTTGCCAATGGTCGGACGCTTTTGGCGCAAGCCCAACATGCGCATAACCAGCGACTTGTACAGGTCAATGTTGAACACAACCGAGTCGTTGTTGGCCTTATAGGTGAAGAAGATGGCAATAGGCGATAGCACCGCCGTGCCCAAGAATTTTCCGAACCATACCGTCCAGTTGTCGTCGCGAGCCATCTTCATACCCGTATTGTCTAAGATGTAGAACACGATGAATACCAGTACCGATATAATCACCGGTACACCCAAGCCACCCTTGCGGATAATAGCACCCAGCGGGGCACCGATGAAGAAGAATATCAGACAGCTCAGCGACAGCGTAAACTTATTGATAGCCTCCATCTGGTGCAGACGCTCCTCACGGTTCAAATAGTCTGAATATTCCGACTTGAATTCCAAGTCGTTCATGGCCGCCTTTGCATCGTTCGATGCCATTTGCACGATGTTCTGTTTCTGTTCGCCTGGTAGCTTGGCATAGAGCATGTCAAAGTCAGCATCAGCTTTCTCTACCTCCTTCATCAACTTCGTCGTGTCTTCTTTGCTCAGTTGCGGCTTGAAGAATGTTGAATAGCTGGCCTCCTTGAAATACTGATGACCCACCGAGTCGTTGAATTCCCGTATTGAGTCCAGGTCGTGCATAATCCTGCTCAGTCCCTTGGCACGGGCATCGGACGAGATACCGCCCACGTCCGACATATCAAGACCACTGTCGAAATCCAGTACAATCTGTTTCGTCGAGAAAGTTTCGCGTCGGTATGGTACGTTGGCAGCCACACCCATGCCGCCCTGTCGCATGTTCTCGAACCATTCGCCACTATATAATGTCAGCAGGATGTGTTTCTTCTCCTCCGTCGACTGCAGGCGTCCCGAGTCGGCCAGTATCACAGCAGCATCCTCATAGCCGCCATTCATGCGGTATATCATGATGCCATACAATGTACCTCTCTTCACGTCTTTCTTCTGCACGTATAGGTTGGAGCCAGGTATGCCGTCGTAGAAGATGCCTTCCGGTATCTCCACCTCGGGGTTCTTTTGCTTCATGGCCAGCAGCAACTGACGGAACGACGAAAAAGCCTGTGGACCTATCACTTCCTGAAAGTAGAAGGACATCAGCGAGATAGCCAGCGTGATGACTATCAGCGAACGGAAAGCCTGCAACAGAGAGATGCCTGCCGACTTGATGGCCGTCAGTTCCGAACTCTCACCCAAGTTACCGAATGCTATCAGTGAACTCAGCAGAATGGCTAGTGGGAAGGCCTGTGGCATCAACATGATGCCCATATACCAGAAGAACTGCGCCAGCACGTCCAGCGACAGTCCTTTACCAATCAGTTCGTCGACATAACGCCACAAAAACTGCATCATCAGCACAAACTGGCAGATGAAGAAGGTGGCTATAAACAGCAGTCCGAACTGTTTAGCTATAAATATGTCTAATTTCTTTATTCGAAACATGTTTCGGGCTGCAAAGGTAATAATAAATTAAGAATTAAGAATTAAGAATTAAGAATTATTTTACTTCCATCGCAAATTTTCTTAACTCTTAACTCTTAATTCATAACTCCTCAGAATCCGCTGACGCGATGCAGCCTTTCAAAGTTGTCGTCCCAGATGCCGCGCAGGTCGGCCTCCTCGTCGTCATCGGCGGCAAAGTCCGTTATCTGTAGGCTCAGCATACCAGTCAGATCGCTTTCAGCTATTCTGATTTCCCAATAAGCCTCAGGGGTATCCTCATGGTAGTCCCACAACAGGCGTATGTAGTTCATTTTCTCTTTTTCCAGTATGCGCGATGTCTTGGTATCACGCTCCGTCCATGGGTGTCCCCACGTGAATGTCATGCTGTCATCTGCCTCTTCCACTTGGTCGGCCAGCCACTTTTGTAGCCCTGCTGCATTGCTAATCATGTCCCACACCAGTCGTGTGGATTTCGTGCTCAGCGGGTATTCTAAGGTAAGTTTCTGCATAGATTTTCTATTTATAGATTAGTAATGTCCATGAATAACACTGCAAAAATACAAAAAATATCTGAATAACAATCAATTTTTTGCAGAAAAGTTTTGGAAGTACGAAAAAAAGTGTTACCTTTGCAGGCGATTTCGAGGAAATCACCTGCGAATACAGGCTGCATCTCAGCATAAAAACACGTTTTTCTGCGTTCGATTTGCACTGTACTTGCACCAAATGGCGGGGTAGCTCAGCTGGTTAGAGCGTCGGATTCATAATCCGGAGGTCGAGGGTTCGGGTCCCCCTCCCGCTACTAGAAAACATCCTGAAAGCAGCGCTTTCAGGATGTTTTTCGTTTTGACGTTAGTTGCGAACCTTTGCACTCTGTTTGCCTGAGCGTACGATGTAGAAACCCTTAGGCAGTGTCTTCAGCTGCTGCTGTAGGTTGGCGGCATTGCCCTCGGCTATCTTGTTGCCGTTCAGACCGTAGATGGTGACGAGGCCTTGGCGGTCACCATTGACGAGTTGGATGCCGTCGGACTGTTCGGTGTAGGTAATCGTGTAGGTCATCTCGCTGGGAACGATACTCATGGTGTAGGTCTCTGCCTTGAGTGTCGTTGGCAGCAACCATGCACCTTCGTCGCCTATAATCATTGTACCTGAGGGCTCAGAACAACCATTGTATGGAGCGCAGAACAAGTGCGCCCAGAATCCAGCCTGGTCGTCGTATGCGGAGGCGGGTGCTACCTTCAGCCATAGGTCTTTCTCCTTAGGTGCGTTGAATGTGATCTGCCACGTCTTGCCGTCGTCGAGCTTTGTGAACGGATAGCTCTGGTCGGTAGTGCTCCACGAGTTCAGTTCGCTGATGAGGTAGTAGCCCGTTTCCTCGGGTGCTGGCTTGTCAAGTATGACAGTGAATAATGGCGTATTCTGTGAACCTGGTACTTGCTGCATGTCGGCTACATAATAGGTCCAATAGAAGTAGGTGGCGCTGTCTTGCAGTTCGGTGAATTGCATAACGACGGTCGTGTCGGCACCGACTGCAAGTTTAATGTTAGTTTGGGTTTGGGCTATAAACGGTCCACCTGTAGCGCTAGTCAGCTGGTATAACTTGACAATGATATTGTCGTCGTAGTCGATCTTTCCTGTATTCTTAACCTTTACGCTGATGTACGCTGTGTCAGACTTCACAATCCAATTGCCATCCTGGACGACGGCGTTGATGGTCTGCGACACTGTGCTAAGCACGGGTACGGGGTCGGGTTCGCGTGTCTGTACAGTATAAACCGGGCTCTTTACATCCTTCCAGCTGCCTCCTGAGAGATATGAGTAAATGAATAGATATTTGTTGTCCTCGAGATTGTCGAACGTAAAGTCGACGTCAACAGAACCTCCTGCCTCAATCTGGACACCCTTCGAGGTTTCTTTGATGAGGTTGAAGTAACCTGTTCCGTCTCGTCTGTCTTTGTAGACCTGGATTCTGATATTGTTGTCATAGACGCCAGTGCCGTTGTTCTTGGCACGAATCTTCATCTTGATGACATTTTCTTTTACTATTCTTCCTTCAGCGTTTTCGACAACGTGACTGAGTGTCAGGTTAGCGGCGGCAGCGCTATCAACAGTAATGCTGTCGGTGATGAACGGGGTGTAGTCGTACAAACCTTCTTGGTTCATTTTACGCGTACAGACAGATACACTTGATTTGCCTGTTTTTTCGGGTATGAACGAGAAATCAACGGTTGTCGAATCGCCTGGGTCGAGGTCAAAATGGCGTCCGCCCACCATTTTGCCGTCAACAACAAAGTAAATTTGGCCTAAATAGAACGAACCATTATTGGCAATCTTGGCTGAAACGGTCAATGGAGAGCCAACTTCCTTCTTGCCAGTAGCTGCTAATGTGCCGGTAAGGCCGAAGGCATTCTGGGTGAGTCTCAACGTGTCGCCCTTAAAGACGCCATGGACGTAATAGATGTCGGAACACCTGGGGAGCATCCATTGTTCAGTATTACGGAATTTGTATATGGGAAGCGCGATGAATTCCATAGATTCCCAATTAGTGCCCAAAGCTATGGTAAATGGACAATCTTTGGTGTCAAAGAATCCGTAGGTCGGTTTTAATAGTCCCGAAGGTCCATCAATAACTCCGTATAGAGTACCATCTGTGTTGAAAACTCCAAGACCTAAATCAAGTTCATAAGCGTCCTGCGTGTGGTTGTTAAATGCAATACCAATCCTAAAAACAAAGTCTTGGTTAATACCCGAGCGTACGACTACTGCACTGTCGAGAATATCGCAGCCAGTCGTTGTTAACACGGTATTAGTGGGAGGAACAATACCTGTGTTTGGCTGAATACCGAAGATAGCACCCTGGCCGAAACTGTAGCCGTCGGAACTCTGGGTGGCACCAGATCCGGAATTATTGTGGGAGTCGAGAATAGAGAGCAGGAAGTAGTCGTTGCTTGCACCGCCCCAGCCCCAGTTGACGTGGAAGTAGTCGTCGCCCCCATAGCCGTCGACCACAAAGGCGTGTCCTGAACCACTTGAATCTCCGTCATAATAGACAGGACGACCGGCTTTCAGTTCATCGTACACCCTTTGGTTCCATACGGCTGCGCGAATGTAGTCATGTTTTTCGAAAATCGTAGCCGGATCATAGTCAAAGTACGCGCGCAAGGCTGTAGCAACATTTCCACCCCAAGCACCGCTGAAATCCTTTGTGTAATTCATCTGAACAGAAGTTCCGCATAGCAACATCAGATTGGCCACAGCTTGCTTTTGCGCATCTGTCTCATTGCCTTTATATTGAGGTAACATGTTATCCCAGTCAATGGGCGTTTTTGCCGGAATTGTGGATACTGGGATTTTCTTTTCAATGGTGATGTAGCCGGGAATAGAGTCGGTAGTGGTAGCAGGATATTTCCAGAAATACATAATCTGTGCCATAGCTGTGGCTACACATCCCGTCAGACTATTTACGTCGCCATCTATAGGGCAGAGGTCGTTGTAAGGTGTCCCTTGATCCCATTCTATCGGACCTAACAACGGCTCAATAGCCCCGCCCGTGACCGTACGGCGTGGTGCAGCAGCCTCGGGATGGCGGTTTAAGTATTCCATCTGGTCAGAATAGCTCTTCAGCCATGCACGCATGTTCTCGGGCATCTTATCAGGGTTGATATTCCCTTTGTCCGAATAACCCAGCACGGCAGGAATGCGGTCGTCGGCAGCGGCAATGACGTAGCCTTGTCCGCCAGCAACATTGAATACATAGAGACTGGGAACCAGCTCACGATCGTTAATCTTGTAATGGTTTGTTGACACAAGTTTCAGGGCTTCTGGATGCTGTGTCACAGCGGCGGCACGACGGGGATTCATGAACTTGGCAACATTCTGTCGTGCCTCGTCGGGTGTCAAGGGACCGCCCATCGCCACTATGCTGACGATGAGAGAAATCAGGAGTAGAAATGATTTTTTCATAATTATAATAGCTCTAGTTTTTAATCTTCACGTTGCAAAGATAAAAAAACTAGAGCTAATTTGCAAATTTTCAAGCGTTTTTTTAGAATTTGAAGTCGACGCCCAAGCCGATGACATGGTTGGTACGCGAGTATGTCTCGTTGCCGGAGTAGCCCTCGCGCGTAGGCAGGCACGTCTTATTATAGTCATCGTAGATGCTGCAGAAGTATCCGGCGTTCAGACGAATCTTATCAGTCAGCTTAACGGCGGCACCCAATCCGATGCTATAGCTGTCGCAGGCAAACGACGTATTCTGCTCGTAGTCATCAGAAATACCATAGTCGGTACGCTGTACACCGCAAGAGAGTGTCCAGCGGTCGTTGACATCGCCCTCGATACCAGCCAGAAACTCGTGTGTACCGTGCGTGAGGTGCTCCTGACGGTTGTTGGCCATTTGGGCGTTCTTATCGTCGAAGAAGTGATACTCTAGCGTGGCACGGAGTTTCTTGTCAAACTCATAACCTAAAGCTATAGAGAGCAGAGCAGGCATGTCGTAACGCGTCTCGACACCATCCTGGTAGGCAGTGGTCTTGGTAGCCAACGATGTGCCGATAGCTGCCAGCGAAGCAGGATCGGCAGCAGCCAAATAGGCCTTCAACTGAGGACCGAGGTCGGCAGTGAGCTCGTTGGTCGTATTGGGAACGTTAATCTTGGTGCGGAACTCGTAGCGGGCAGCTACCGTCAGCGGACCTTTATGGTAGTTGGCGCTGATGATGGGCGTGTAACCCCAACCACGCTGGTCGACATCGAGCTGTAGTTTTGCTAAATCACCAAAAACCTTGTGACCATCAGCAATGACGTGGCCGCGATAGTAACCGTCGTAGTAGTTGGCACGGGCACCAGCGGCAACCGACAGCCAGTCGGTGACTTTATAAGTCAGGTTTAACTGTCCGCCATAAATGTACTGCTTTCCCTTCATCTCAGAGCTGAGTTTGTAGTCGGTGGGGGCGATACCCTTTTGGGCGAACATACCGGCCAAAACGACGTTGAACATGGGTACACCCTCGTCGTACTGTACGAAACCACCACTGCCTACGATGCCAATCATGGCCGAGACGGCAATGCGGTTCTTACGGTAGCTGGCAAACAGGGCGGGCACGATAGGAGCCGAAGCGACGCCTTCATAAAGGTGGGCGCTGTTACCGTTTTTGTAGTCGATATTACGCAACTGCCAAGGCTTCTGGAAGTTGATAGACAACTGGAAACCCTCGTGACCCCAAGCCAGTCCGGCAGGGTTCGAGTAGGCCGCATCAATGTCGAACGAAGCACCGCGGGCCATCATACGGTCGAAAGCGATGTGATAGTTGGTGTTTGTCATCAATCCACCTGCATACGAGGCGGTAAAAACTGTGGCAACGAATGCCATTAAAAGGATAATTTTTCTCATCAAGAAATAAATTGGTTGAATTTTCGGCTGCAAAGGTACGAATAAGTGAGCAAAATACAAAATAAATCCGAATTTATTTTTATTTTCGAACGAAAGTGCCTTCTCCAAAGGGAGAAATGTGCCAAAAAAGGTGAAAAGTGAAAAAGTGAAAAGTGAAAAATATAATGGTTCATGTGAAAAAACGGATTGATATACATTATTAATTATTAAAAAAGAAACTTTTTTCAGGAAAACATGTGGCGATATGGCTAATTTTTTGTAATTTTGCAGACTCAAAAGCGAATAATCATATAACGTTATATACAAAGGACATTAAAATTTATGGCAGACAACAAGAAGATTAAGACAGCGCTGATTTCTGTGTTTCACAAGGACGGCCTTGAGGAGTTGCTGAAGAAGCTGAACGACGAGGGCGTGAAGTTCTTGTCAACGGGTGGTACACAGTCGTTTATCGAGTCACTGGGCTACGAGTGCGAGAAGGTTGAGAACGTGACGACATACCCCTCAATTCTGGGTGGTCGCGTGAAGACTCTTCACCCGAAAGTTTTTGGAGGTATTTTAGGACGTCGCGAATTGGAAGGCGACCGTCAGCAGATGGCTCAGTACGAGATTCCTGAGATTGATCTGGTCATCGTTGACCTCTATCCTTTTGAACAGACCGTTGCCAGCGGTGCCTCAGAGGAGGATATCATCGAGAAGATTGACATCGGTGGCATCTCACTGATTCGTGCAGCCGCCAAGAACTTCAACGATGTGGTCATCGTGCCTTCGAAGGCTGAATATGCTGTATTGCTCGACATCCTGAACAAGCAGGGTGCGGAGACTACCAAGGCTCAGCGCCGTATGTTGGCAACCCGTGCTTTCGGTGTTAGTTCACACTATGATACCGCCATCAATGCATGGTTTGAGAAATAAGAAGTTAAAGAAGTTATAGAAGTTAAAGAAGTTAAAGAAGATGGGATTTTTTAGTTTTGTCCAGGAGATTGCCATGGACCTTGGTACGGCCAACACCATCATTATCAGTGATGATAAGATTGTGGTGGACGAACCTTCAGTAGTAGCACTTGACCGCCACACCGATAAGATGATAGCCGTGGGCGAGAAGGCCAAGATGATGTATGAAAAGACACATGATAACATTCGTACCGTACGTCCGTTGCGCGATGGTGTGATTGCCGACTTCTCGGCTTGTGAGCAGATGATGCGCGGACTGATTAAGATGGTACATACAGGTAGTCGTCTGTTCTCGCCCTCACTGCGTATGGTGATTGGCGTGCCCTCAGGATCTACCGAGGTTGAACTGCGTGCCGTACGTGACTCTGCCGAGCATGCCGATGGTCGTGACGTTTACCTGATTTTCGAGCCTATGGCTGCTGCAATTGGTATCGGTATTGACGTTGAGGCACCGGAAGGTAATATGATTGTCGATATCGGTGGCGGTTCTACTGAGATTGCTGTCATCTCGTTGGGTGGTATCGTGTCAAACAACTCGATTCGTACTGCAGGTGACGATTTAACTTTCGATATCCAAGAGTATATGTCGCGTCAGCATAACGTGAAGGTGTCTGAGCGTATGGCCGAGCGCATCAAGATTGCAGTCGGTTCTGCACTGACCGACCTGGGCGATGATGCTCCCGAAGATTATATCGTGCACGGTCCTAACCGTATCACGGCATTGCCTATGGAGGTGCCCGTATGCTATCAGGAGATTGCACACTGTATTGATAAGACCATTGCCAAGATTGAGAACGCTGTGCTTTCTGCATTGGAGAATACACCTCCCGAACTGTATGCCGACATCGTGAAGAATGGTATCTGGCTGGCAGGTGGCGGTGCACTGTTGCGCGGATTGGACCGTCGTCTGGAAGAGAAGATCAATATCCCCTTCCATATTGCCGACGACCCACTTCATTCAGTGGCCAAGGGTGCTGGTATTGCCCTGAAGAATGTTGACCGCTTCTCATTCCTGATGCGATAAGGAGTTAAGTTAAAGGAGTTAGAGAAGTTAGAAGAAGGTGAAGAATCTCCTAGAGTTTCTGCATAAATATCACCACTGGTTCCTGTTCGTGTTTTTCGAAGCACTGAGCATGGTATTGTTGTTCCAGTTTAACAACTACCAGGGCTCGGTTTGGTTCTCGACGGCTAATGCTGTGGCTGGAAAAGTGTACGAATGGGATGCAGCGGTAGAGTCGTTTTTTACGATGTCTCATAATAATGAGATGCTTACCAAGCGTAACTTCTATCAGGAACGACAACTGGCACAGTTGCGCAGGTTGTATCAGGAAGCTACGCATACGACCGACCCGAAGGAGTTGCAGGAACTGGAGAAGATAAGCCAATACAAGCTGATACCTGCAAAGGTGGTGACCAGCGAGTTGCATAAGAACAACAACCTGATGACCATCAATAGTGGTAGTGCCGATGGTGTCGAGCCTGGCATGGGCGTTGCCTGCGGACAAGGTGTGGTGGGTGTCACTTTCTTGTGTAGTGACCATTACTCAGTAGTGATTCCTGTGCTGAATACAACATCGTCGCGCATCAGCTGTACCATCCGCAACCGAGGCTATTTCGGTGTCTTGCGCTGGTATGGCGAAGAGTCCGGTTATGCCTATGTCGAGGATATTCCCCGTCATGCGCGCTTCAAACGTGGCGAATGGGTGGAAACCAACGGTTACAGCAGCATATTCCCTGCTGGCGTGCTGGTAGGACAGATTGCCGAAGTTTATAACTCACGCGACGGATTGTCGTATAAACTGAAGGTTCGCCTCTCTACCGATTTTGGCACACTGCGCGATGTAGTGGTTATCAGCGACAAGTCGATAGCCGAGCGCATGCGACTGATGCAGGCTGCAAGAGATTCGCTGAAGTTGAATGTACGAGAGTAGAGATAAGAGGTGAGAAAATTAAGATGTCAATAGATTTTCTGAAACGGGCTGTATTGTTTGTTGCCTTCGTATTGGCACAGGCGTTGGTGTTGGGACGTATCCATCTGTTCCATTGCGCCACACCGTTGTTGTATGTCTACTTCGTCACGCTGTTTCCGCGTAACTATCCCAAGTGGGGTGTGTTGACGTGGGCCTTCGTGTTGGGACTGGTTGTCGACATCTTCTCGAACACGCCAGGATTGGCAGCAGCCTCTTTGACGGCAGTAGCTGCCATACAACCTTATTTCTTTGCACTCTTCGTACCCCGTGACGCAGCAGAGACGCTGGAGCCTTCGCTCCTCAATCTGGGACCAACCAAGTACAGCTATTATATCGTAACATTGGTCACCATCTACTGTCTCTTGTTCTTCACACTCGAAATATTCAACTTCGATAATCTGTTGGAGTGGCTGATGAATGTAGTGGGCAGTGTATTGGTAACGTTGGCACTGATTTTTACTTTCGAGATTGCGAAACGTAGGGTATGAGGGACTATAATCTGGGCAAACGAAGTTTTGTGATTGCTGGGGTGGCCGTGTTTATTGTGGTCGTCTATATCCTTCGTTTGTTCCAGTTGCAGATTACGAGTGATGACTACAAGAAAAGCGCTGACTCGAATGCCTTCCTGAAAAAGATAGAATATCCCGCACGTGGCGGCATCTACGACCGTAATGGCAAGCTGCTGGTATATAACCAGCCAGCCTACGACATTATGGTGGTCATGAACGAGGCCAAGGACCATCTGGATACTGCCGACTTCTGTAATGTGATGAATATTTCACGCCAGGAGTTCGACCGCCGTATGGCCACCATCAAGGACCGTAACAAGAATCCCGGCTATTCACGATTTACCCAACAGGTGTTTATGAGCCAGCTCAACGACAAGGACTTCTCTGTGTTTCAGGAGAAGATGTTCCGCTTTCCAGGCTTTTATATCCAGCGCCGTAGCATTCGTCAGTACGAATTCCCTTTTGCCGCCCATGTGTTGGGCGATGTGGCTGAGGTGTCGCCAGCCGATATCGAGGAAGACGACTACTACCAGCCTGGCGACTATATCGGAAAGTTGGGTGTGGAGCGTAGCTACGAGAAACAGCTTCGTGGTGAAAAGGGCATGCAGATTCTGTTGCGCGACGCCCACGGACGTGTGCAGGGCCGTTACATGAACGGAAAATTCGACAAACGTCCTGTAGCAGGTAAAAACCTGACGCTGGCACTCGATGCCGACCTTCAGACCTTGGGCGAGCGCCTGATGGAGGGTAAAATTGGCAGTATTGTGGCCATAGAACCCTCGACGGGCGAAATTCTCTGCATGGTCAGCTCGCCCAGCTATGATCCCCGCCTGATGGTAGGTCGCCAACGCTCTAAGAACCATCACATGCTGAGTCAGAACGTGTGGAAACCTCTGCTTAATCGCAGCATTATGGGTCAGTATCCGCCGGGCTCTACGTTTAAGACTACGCAAGGACTGACATTCATGACGGAGGGTATTCTACATCCTACGCATACAGCTTACCCCTGTGGTCATGGCTTTAACTTCAAGGGCTTGCATGTGGGCTGTCACGGACACGCTTCGCCGCTGCCTTTGGTGCCGGCATTGAGTACGTCGTGTAACGGTTATTTCTGCTGGGGTCTCTACCACATGATCAACACCAATATTTCAAAGTACGGTTCTGTGCAGAATGCCATGAACAAGTGGCGAGACTATATGGTGTCGATGGGATTTGGCTATCGTCTGGGTGTCGACTTGCCTGGTGAGAAGCGTGGTTTGATACCTAATGCCGCCTTCTACGACAAGGCTTACAAGGGGTCGTGGAATGGTCTGACCGTCATCTCTATCGCCATAGGACAGGGTGAGGTCAATGCCACACCGCTTCAGATTGCCAACTTGGGAGCCACGATTGCCAATCGAGGCTGGTTTATCACTCCTCATGTGGTGAAGAAGGTTCAGGGCGAGAAACTCGACACATTATACACAAAGAAACGTCGTACTATGGCCTCGCGCGAGTCTTATGACTACGTGGTGCAGGGTATGCGTGCTTCTGCTACGGGCGGTACGTGTCATGCACTTGCCAAATATGATTTCAAGGCATGCGGTAAGACCGGTACGGCGCAGAACCGCGGTCACGACCACTCGGTATTCATGGGTTTTGCACCAATGGATAATCCGAAGATTGCCGTTGCAGTCTATGTGGAGAATGGCGGATGGGGTGCTACGTATGGTGTACCCATTGGCGGATTGATTATGGAACAGTATCTTCATGGAAAGCTCTCGGAAGGTTCGAAACATCAGGCTGCAGAGCTCCAAAGCAGACATATAGCGTATGGTACAACCAGCAGATAGACGACAGGCAAGCGTATTGCGTAGCATAGATTGGTGGACGATTCTGATTTATATCGCCCTCCTCTCGTTCGGATGGATCAGTGTCTGCGGTGCCAGCTACTCGTATGGCGAGACAGATATCTTCAGTCTTGACACGCGTTCTGGCATGCAGATTGTCTGGATAGCAACCAGTATTGTGCTGGGCTTTGTCATCCTGATGCTTGACGACCGCTTCTACGACACCTTCTCCTTTGTCATCTATGGCTTGCTATTGATATTGCTCTTTGCCACTATCTTTAATCCTCATTCCATCAAGGGTTCGCGCTCGTGGCTAGTATTGGGTCCCCTGCGCTTGCAACCTGCTGAGTTTGCCAAGTTTGCTACGGCACTGGCACTGGCAAAGCTGATGTCAACCTACGGTTATAACATCAACCAATGGAAACACTTTGCCGCTACAATGGCCATTATCCTGCTCCCTATGTTATTTATCGTACTGCAGCGCGAGACGGGTTCGGCATTGGTCTATCTGGCTTTCTTCCTGATGTTCTATCGTGAAGGCATGCCGGGCAGTATCTTGTTTACGGGCGTGGCTATGGTGGTATATTTTGTGGTGGGCATCCGCTTTGCAGAGGTTTATATGGGCGACACGCCCACTTCGGTGGGAAAGTTTGTCGTATTGCTATTGGTGCAACTGTTCTCTATTGGAATGGTGTGGGTATATTGCAACAAACGTAAGGCCATACAATTGCTGTTCTATTGTGTGCTGGTAACGCTGTTGTCGTTGTTACTGCTCTTTATTCCCATCGATATTGTCTATGTGCAATTGGTCATGACAGTCGTATTGGTAGGTTATCTGTTGTGGGAGGGGTTGAGTTCGCGCCTGCGTCCCTATTTCTTCATAGCCCTGTTTGCCTTAGGTTCTGTGGGCTTCTTTTATGGTGCAGACTTCATCATGCAGAATGTGATGGAACCACACCAACGTTCACGTATCAATGTGCTGCTGGGTCTTGACGAGGACTTGCGAGGTGCAGGCTATAATGTGCACCAGAGCGAGATTGCCATCGGTTCTGGTGGCTTGCGGGGCAAAGGTTTCCTGAACGGCACACAGACCAAGTTGAAATTCGTACCCGAGCAGGATACCGACTTCATTTTCTGTACTGTTGGTGAAGAAGAAGGCTTTTTGGGTTCGGCAGGTGTGTTGCTGATGTTCTTGACCTTGATACTGCGCTTAATCTATTTGTCAGAACGACAACCCTATCGTTTTGCGCGTGTCTATGGCTATTGTGTGGTCAGCATCTTCCTGTTCCACGTGTTCATCAATGTGGGTATGGTGCTGGGCTTGACGCCTGTTATTGGTATTCCGCTGCCGTTCTTCAGCTACGGCGGTTCATCGTTGTGGGGTTTTACCCTCCTTTTGTTTATCTTCCTTCGTTTGGATGCCAGCCGTAACCTGGCGCGATAGCGTCAGGCCTACATCAGTAATACCTGGCAGTATTTCGCGCTTCATGCAGTGTCGTATGGCTACATGAACCGATTCTCCCTTGTTAAGTTTGAGTGTGGTGAGCGGATATAAGTATTGATAGTGATTGATACCTTTGCCATTGGCATGTCCTGCGTCGTCAATCAGGTCACAATTCAGTGTGTCCGTGATTGTCGTGTTGGAAGGGTACACCGTTTGTTCCACAACCAGGCTCAATCCCTTAAATGGATACTCGCCCGTGATGCGCACACCAATCTCCTCTGCATATAGGTTCGTTTCCGACATGGGCTCAATATTGAATGACAGCGTGTCGTTTCGTTCCCAGCCTCTGACGGGTACCGACTCGTAATGGCTGAAGACGGTGCGGTCGTTGCATGACACAAGCATAATGCCCATGCACATCGCTACATATATATATAATAAGGTATGCCTGTTCATATTGGCTATTAGCTGTTAGCTGTTGGCTTTGGCTTCGGACCATTATTAGCGGGCTTCTTCTTTTTCTTCTTTTTCTTGGCGCGGTCAAAGCGGTTGATATTTTCCTGAGTGGCCAAGTCAATAGGACCTTTGGGCTCTTTTGACTTGCCGTCTTCAAGCAGTGAGACAGGCTTTTCGCCCTTGCGGTTCATTTCTATAATCTCCTTGGCACGCTGGGCAGTGATGGTCTCCAGATTGGCGGCAATATTCTTGTCGGTAGAGTAGGTGATAAGTCCTGCCAGGATATCAGCCTTGAAATAGAAGTAGTCGGCATCCTGCGTCTGCAACTGTACTTCCTTGGAAGGCAGTTTCCTACTGGCTTCTACGTAGTCATCAACCTCGTAGTTCAGACAGCACTTCAGCTTGGCGCACATACCGGCCAGCTTCTGCGGATTGAGCGAGATGTCCTGGAAACGGGCAGACGATGTACCCACGCTGACAAAGTTCTTCATCCATGTGGCACAGCACAATTCACGTCCGCAGGGACCCGTACCGCCAATACGTCCGGCCTCCTGGCGTGCGCCAATCTGCTTCATCTCGATGCGAACATGGAAGGTGGCAGCCAAGTCTTTGATGAGCTGACGGAAGTCCACGCGCTCGTCGGCAATATAGTAGAAGATAGCCTTGTTGCAGTCGCCTTGATACTCTACGTCGCCAATCTTCATCTGCAGTCCCAGATTCTTGGCTATCTGCCGGCTCTCAATCATCGTGGCATGCTCGCGGCTCTTGGCCTCATGATACTTATCCATGTCTATCGGGCGGGCTATGCGATACACGCGCTTGATGTCGTCGGTACTCTTCAAGTTGGCTTTCTTGATTTGTAGCTTCACCAGTCGTCCCGTCAGCGTCACCACACCAATGTCGTGACCTGGATTAGCCTCCACGGCCACAATGTCGCCCTTCTTCAGGTCCAGCTTGTTCACGTTATGGTAGTAGCCTTTTCGGGTATGCTTGAACTGCACCTCTACTAAGTCGGTATCGTCCACGTTACCTGGCACGTCGGCCAGCCAGTCGTAGGTATTCAACTGTCGGTCCTGTCGTCCTACGGCCTCCTTGCAGAGTCCGCGGTCGCAACCAGTCATCATATTTAAGTCTTTTTCCATATATCTTATTTCTGTATTAACAAAACAATCATTTGCAGTGCCATGTCGAAGAACACAATCTTTGCATTGGCATTCTGGCTGATGTCGCGAATGGCGAGATTGGCCAAATCGCTGATAGGAAGGATGTTCGCCTCGTTGATGAACCGCGCGAAGTTACGTGCAAAATCCTCTTCGCGCTGCGTCATATAGCATAGCTCCGCATTCTGGAAGTTATACATAAAGTTCTCGCGCACCAGTCGCAGGAAGTATTCCAGGAAACGCTTCTGCTTCTCGCGTCCCATCGCAGCCATCTGTTCCGACCAGGCCTTCAAATCCTTGACCTTGCGCATATAGGCCAGTCGCATCAACGACTGAAACATGTCCAAAAACAGCTCGTTCTCAGAATCGGCACTCAGCATTTCCAGGGCTTTCAGCCAGTTGCCGTTGGCCATACGGGTGACGCGCTGAGCCATATCCTCAGCCAATCCACGCTTCTCCATCAATGCCTTCTTGATGTCCTCGTCGGCAATCTTCCTGACGTCGATGCGCTGCACGCGACTGCGAATGGTCTCAAGCAATTTGTCCGGCTCTTGGCATACCATGATGAACAGCGTCTGCGAGGGTGGTTCTTCCAACAGTTTCAATATCTTGTTGGCGCACTCTATGTTCATACGCTCAGGCAACCAGATAATGCTCACCTTATAGCCGCCCTGACTCGATTTAAGGCTCAGCTTGCGCACCAGCTCGTCGCTCTCGCCTGCTGTGATGATGGCTTGCTGATTCTCGCCGCCCATCTGCGCCAGCCATTCGTTCATAGTGAAATACGGACTGGCCATGGTGAGTTCGTGCCATTCTTGTGCAAAGTCATCGCTTACGGGCTTATGGTCTGTGCTCATGGACGGTAACTTGATGGTCGGATAGGTAAAATGCAGGTCAGGATGTTCCAGCTTTTTGAGCATCGGACTCTCGACGTATTCAGGAGCATCAGCGAACATGGAGTCCACCTTGGTGGCTAGCAGTCGTTGGGCCAGACCAACAGCCAATGCCAGTTTGCCGGCACCTTGTGGGCCGCAAAGCATGATGGCATGCGGCAGACGATTCTCGTTGACCATCTGCATCAGGCGTTCCTGCACCTCCCGTTGTCCTATTACCTGTTCAAACATTCTTCGCGTATGTACATAATACGCGTACAAAATTACAAAAAAAATACGGTAATCACGAAAAGCAGAGGAATAAAAATACTTTTTCCGACAAATTTAGTTAAAAAGAAACAAAAATGTTAGGAATTTCGAAAAAAAGTATTACTTTTGTGATTATTATTGTTAACTCATAAAATAAATATAGGTATGAAAAGAATTTTAGTCGCAGAAGACAATGACAGCAATTGGATGCTGATGACCTATGTGTTGAAGAGGAATTATGAGCCCGTACGTGCACATAATGGTGAGGAAGCCGTGAAAATGGCTTTGACGGGTGATTATGCTTTAATCATCATGGATCTTAAAATGCCCGTGATGGACGGACTGGATGCTACTCGCCAGATTAAGATGGCAATGCCCGACCTGCCCATCATCGCTCTTACAGCCAATGCATTCGACAGCGACCGTCAGGCAGCATTCGAAGCAGGTTGCGACAACTTTATGTCGAAACCTGTCAGTGCAGATAGCTGCTTGAAGATGATAGCCGAATATATTGGTTAACGGTTATTGTTCATTTGAACTTGCATGGAATCCAGAACCAGAAGGTCGCACCTTGACCTTCTGTGCTCTCTACACCTATTTTGCCATGAACGGCATCGACGATGGCCTTGCAGATGGACAATCCTAATCCTGGACTCTGCTCCTGCACAAAGGTGTGCTTGTCGCTCAACAACATAAAGATATTCTCCTTCAAATCATCGGGAAGGCCATCGCCCGTATCCTTGACTTCTATGTAGAGGCCATTGTCTTTCGTCTTGTAGCTGATGGTAATACTGCCCTGAGTGGTATGCTTGACAGCATTGCTCAGCAGGTGCATGGTTATAAGCCGCAGGTGGTTGGGGTCTGTATAGGCTGTCACGTCTTGTTGCTGAGCATCAATTTGTAGTGTGACACCCTGTTTCAGGTCAGGCTGGACAAGTTTGGTATATTCGCTCATCAGCAGACCGATATTGCACTCAACCAATTGGAAATCGATACCGTTACCTTGAATGGTTGACAACTGCAGAAGTTCATTGATGAAATACAGCAGCTGTTCGCCATTACCATGAATCTGGTTCAGCATTTCCTGTTGGTCAGAAGCCGACAAGGCACCTTCTGGCATCGAAACCATCATGTCACTGAAACCAATAATGGCATTAAGTGGCGTGCGCAGGGCATGGCTCACATTAGCCAGGAATACGGTTTTGAGTTGTTCGGACTTCTGGGCACGGCGCATCTCCCTGTGCAGACGACGCGAGTGGATATGCTGTTGGATAAACAAGGCCAGGAAGGCTAACAGGAGTGCCGATCCTAACGTCCACCAAACCCAGCGAGGCATCTTGAAACTGCCCAGCTTCGAAATGTAATCACCGTAAATCTCGTCGATGACCCCTTCTTTATCCATCTTAATCAATTCGCGGTCAATGGCTTTAATCAACTCGCGATTGACGCTGACATAGCAGTATTCACGCGGTGTCAGGGTCAGGTCCTCAGCAGTGAGGTTGGTTAAGTTCTGATGATGGATGTGGTATTTTGCCTGATAGCGATAACAGATAACGGCATCGTATCTGCCTCCGCTCAGGTCTTTCAGGGCTTTGGGCAAATCGCGCACCACATGTAGCACGGCCCCGGCTTTAGTGAGTGTGTCCGTAATGGGGCGACTGGCCATATAGGCGATGTCCTTCCCATCCAGATGGCGCATGTCAAACTGCTCCGTCTCGTTGTCGCGATATACCACTTGATAATACAGGCGGAATACGGCGCGTGAGTAGTTGACGATGTCTTTTCGGTAGGGCGAATAGACCATCATACCCAAACCTACTCGTCCGTTGATGACGTCGCCAGATATGTTTTCCCACGAATTGGGTGCATAGGTGTATGGAATGTTCAGTCGTTTCATCAACACCTGAGTCAGCTCTACATCCAGTCCTTGGGGCAGTCCGTTCTCG
This sequence comes from uncultured Prevotella sp., assembly GCA_946404405.1. Classification (GTDB taxonomy): domain Bacteria; phylum Bacteroidota; class Bacteroidia; order Bacteroidales; family Bacteroidaceae; genus Prevotella. The sequence continues at coordinate 7,499 of CAMJDL010000041.1, read as the reverse complement.
TCCACGTATTCCAATGGAGCATAATCCAAATCCAAACCAATCTTCAGTGGTTCAAACTTGGTGTAACCTAAGCTTTCTGCTTTTGCAATGGTTATCAGGCTTAGTAGCAGGCAAAGGCTTAGTAGCTTAAACTTCATACGTGTACCCTATTATACGGCTGCAAATATACGAATAAAGTTTTAAACTTCAAAGCCTTTGCATGAAAAATTCTTCAAAAATCTCCTAAATTTCTCCTTACATATATCCTAACCAGCGCAGGATGTCGTTCAGATTGGCCGCTACCATCAGCAGGATGAGTAGTCCGAAACCTACATATTCGGCCTTAATCATGAAATTCTCAGAGGGCTTCCTGCGGGTAATCATCTCGTAGAGCAGGAACAGCACGTGGCCGCCGTCCAGAGCAGGAATGGGTAGGATGTTCATGAAGGCCAGAATGATGCTGAGGAACGCAGTCATCTTCCAGAACATGTACCAGTCCCACATGGGCGGGAACAGACTGCCGATGGCTCCAAAGCCACCCAGCGACTTGGCACCTTCAGCTGTGAACACGTATTTCATGTCGTCCACATACGATGCCAACACGTTCCAACCGTATTTGATGCCTGCCGGAATACTCTCAAGGAAGCTGTATTCCACGGTTTTGGGCTGATACAAGCCCATAACATTCTTGACAACGAAACCCAGCTTCAGGTCGGGAGTAAGAACTACCTGCGTGGTATCCGTACGGGCATCGTTGCCAAAAGCAATGACCACCGTGCGTGCCTTCAGACTGTCTGCCGAGCTCTTCGAGGTCATCAGCATGTCCAGACGACGTCCCAGCTGATCGGTGAATTCGTTGTAGGAGTCTATGGGTGCACCATTGAGGGCCAGAATCTTGTCGCCCTTCTGCATGCCAATCTTTGCCGCAGGTGTGCCGGGTATGATGCTATCCACCACGGCAGGCATCAACGGACGGACAAAGGCGGGGTCGGCCTTGATCATGTTCAACATGTTGATTTCGCCAGGCAGACTGATGCTCATGGGCTTGCCGTCGCGGATGATGTCCACACGATGGGCCTCCGAGATGTCGCGATAGAGGTTGGCACCAAACTCCTTGAACTCGCGCTTCTCCGTACCTACCAGAATATCGCCGTCCTTGAATCCGTAGCTCTTGGCCTCCTGATTGAACTTCATACCCAGCGTCATGTCCTTCACGGGGATATAGCTGTCGCCCCACCAGAACAGAATCTGCGAATAGATGAACAGGGCCAGCAGGAAGTTCACCAGCACACCACCAATCATAATCAGCAGTCGCTGCCATGTGGGTTTGGTACGGAATTCCCAAGGCTGCTCGGGCTGTTTCATCTGCTCAGTGTCGAAACTCTCGTCAATCATACCGGCTATCTTGCAGTAGCCGCCCAGAGGAATCCAGCCGATGCCGTACTCCGTATCGCTCTTCTTGGGTTTGAACTTAAACAGGCTGAACTTCCAGTCGAAGAAAATATAAAACTTCTCGACTCTTACGCCAAACAGCTTGGCAAAGAAGAAATGGCCACCCTCATGCAGGAAAACCAGTATGGTGAGGGCCAATATCAGTTGTAATACTCTTATTAAAAATACTTCCATTATTATACTACTTTATCTTTTTCACTTTTCACTTTTTTCACTTAAGCATCGCTTCTGCAATGCGACGTGCTTCTGCATCCGTCTGGATATACACGTCGTAGTCGGGATTCTTGCTGAACGTAGCGCGCTGCATGGTCTCGGCAATGATGTCGCTCATCTCGAGGAAACCGCAACGGTCCTCCAAGAAACCGCGGTTCACGATTTCGTTGGCAGCATTCACGATACACGGCATGTTGCCACCCTTTTCGATGGCTTCGAAGGCCAGTGCCAGACAGCGGAACTTTTTCAGGTCGGGCTCGAAGAACTCCAGCTTCTGGGCAAAGAAGTCCAGACGGTCGCCACTCAGCGACAGACGCTGGGGGAACGAGAAGGCATACTGGATGGGCAGTCGCATGTCGGGCACGCCCAACTGGGCCTTCACGGCACCATCGTGGAACTGTACGGCACTGTGAACGATGCTCTGCGGATGTACCAATACCTGAATCTGACGGGCATCGACGCCAAACAACCACTTGGCCTCAATCACCTCGAAGCCCTTGTTCATCATCGAAGCCGAGTCGATGGTAATCTTTGCACCCATATCCCATGTGGGATGGCGCAGGGCATCGGCCTTGGTGACAGTCTCCAGCTGTTCCATCGTGAAGTTGCGGAACGGACCACCCGAGGCCGTCAGCAGAATCTTTTCTATGGGGTTGTCGTCCTCGCCCACCAGACTCTGGAAGATAGCGGAATGCTCGCTGTCCACGGGTAGGATAGGAGTGTGGTACTGCTGTGCCAGTTGCAGAATCAGCTCACCAGCCACCACCAATGTCTCCTTGTTGGCCAAGGCAATGGCCTTGCGAGCCTTGATGGCATGGATGGTAGGCGACAATCCAGCAAACCCCACCATCGCTGTCAATACCATGTCGATGGGGTCCGCCTCTACTATCTCGTCTAAGGCCTGCTTGCCAGCATACACCTTTACGTCGGGCAGGTCGCTCATCAACTGTTTCAACTCGTCCAGTCGCTGCTCGTTGGCAATGACGATGGCTGCAGGCTTGAACTTATGAGCCTGCTCTGCCAACAGCTCCACTTTATTGTTCGCTGTCAGACAATATACCTCGTACAGGTCACCGTGTTCCTCAATGACCTCAAGCGCCTGTGTGCCTATCGACCCTGTAGAGCCTAATATGGCTATTTGTCGTTTTTTCATATCTCTAATAATCCTTCTGGGATATTCATCTTTATAATTTGCTGTTCGGTGTCAATGTCTTCTATCAGTTCGTCGTTGGCAGGAATCAATGTGCCATCCTCTAACTCGAACAGGATATTGTCGGTGCTGTCGTCGAGGGCAGCAATGCGTCCAATGGTTTTGCCGTTGGATGTGTCAAAAATATTAAATCCGACGAGCATGGAGAGTGACGGCTGTTCCTCTGCCTCCTCAGCTAAGGCGCGAGGGAAATAGACATCGCAGCCAGTCAGTTCCTTGGCACGCTGTTGGGTATCAATGTCACAGAATTTGACTAAGCAGACAGTGTCGTTGCGGAAGCGGTATTCTTCCATGAAGAAGGGTACCAGGATGCCGTCGATGTCAAGGAAGAGATAGTCGGCATCCACGCGGTCGAAGATGTCGTCGTCGAACTGGAACGACACTTCGCCTTTCACGCCGTGTGCCTTGCCCAAACGGCCAATCCTGTAAACTTCTTCTTGCTTGATCATATTCTTTCTATTTTCGCTCCCAGCGCATTGAGTCTGTCTTCTATGTTCTCGTAGCCTCGGTCAATCTGCTCGATATTGCTGATGAGGCTGGTACCGTTGGCGCTCATGGCAGCTATAAGCAGGGCGATACCTGCACGGATATCGGGACTGGACATACGGCTGCCGCGTAACTGGCGCTGGCGGTCGTGACCTACGACGACGGCACGATGCGGGTCGCAGAGGATAATCTGGGCACCCATGTCGATGAGACGGTCGACGAAGAACAGACGGCTCTCGAACATCTTCTGGTGGAACAGCACACTACCGCGAGCCTGCGTGGCAACGACGATGAGTACTGAGAGCAGGTCAGGCGTCAGTCCGGGCCATGGGGCATCGGCCAGTGTCATGATAGTGCCGTCGATAAACGAGTCGACGACATAGTGCTTCTGACGGGGAATGAAGAGGTCGTCGCCATCAGCCTCAACCTTGACGCCCAAACGGCGGAAGGCATCGGGAATGATGCCAAGGTCTTTCAGTGAGCAGTCTTTTATGCGGACACCGTCGCCACACATGGCAGCCATACCGATAAACGAACCTACCTCAATCATATCGGGCAGCAGTTTGTGCTCTGCGCCATGCAGTGTCTTTACACCCTCGATTGTCAGCAGGTTTGAGCCAATACCACTAATCTTGGCGCCCATCTGGCAGAGCATGTGGCAGAGCTGCTGGACATAGGGTTCGCAGGCAGCGTTGTAGATAGTTGTGGCGCCCTCGGCCAACGTGGCAGCCATAATAATATTGGCGGTACCCGTCACGGAGGCCTCGTCGAGCAGCATGTAGCTACCTTTTAACTTTTTGGCACCAATCTCATAGACCTCACGATTCTCTATCTGGCGGAACTTGGAACCCAGCTTCTGGAAGCCCAGGAAGTGCGTGTCCAGGCGTCGGCGACCTATCTTGTCACCGCCAGGTTTGGCTATGACGGCCTTACCCATTCGTGCCAGCAGCGGACCAATCATCATGACAGAACCACGCAGTTGGGCACACTTCTCGACGAACTCGTCGCTCGACAAGAACGCCATGTTCAGAGCATCGGCTTGGAACGTGAAGGTATTCTCTCTCCCCTCTCCTCTCTCCTCTCTCCTCTCAACTTTTACACCGATATCTTTCAGCAACTGAATGAGATTGTTGACGTCACGGATATTGGGAATGTTGTGGATGGTTACCTTGTCGCTGGTCAACAGCGTGGCACAAATGACCTGCAGAGCCTCGTTCTTGGCGCCCTGCGGACGAATCTCGCCACTGAGTAAGTGCCCACCTTCAATTCTGAATGATGCCATGATGGTATAGTGTTACTTTTTCTTCTTGCGCTTTCCAGTAGGCTCTGGAGCAATGGGATCTACACGATCGAGACGGAACGACGACAGGTCTATTTGAATTTTGCCATCAGTAAAGCGCGCCAAGTCGTCGGCTATGCGCTCGTCGTCCATCGAACCATGTCCCCACGTTAGCAGGTCGCGCTTCATCTGGTTGGCAGTGACACGCACCAAAGCGTCGCGCTCAGGACCTTCTGGCATGGTCTTCAGCTTCTCAAATACCTCGCCTACCAGTCGTCCATAATGACGGATGCGACTGATATTCTCGCTGGCGGGGTGAGCCATCGGCTGGGGTTTGGTACTGATTTTCTCAGCGTTTTTCACGTCGTAAGGCCAGTCGATGTCCAGCTGCTTGTGACTCATCAGATACAGATGGTCCCACAGTGTCTGCTGGTAGTTTTCCGACTGCCGTACTTGCGGATTCTTCATCTCCATCTGTCGGATGATGGTCTTGGCGCAGCGCATACGTTCTTCCTTAGTGGGTAGGCCAATAGCTACATCCACCATCTTCTGAATCTCACGACCATATTCCGACAGCACCAACTTCTCACGTTGCGTGTTATAGTCTAATCCTTTTATATCCATAATTTTTCACTTTTCACTATTCACTATTCACTTAAAGCAATGGCTTTGCCTTGATGGCTACGAAGTCCTTCAGGTAGAAGGGCACGAAATAGGCCACGTCTTCAAACTGCTCGTTGAGGAAACGCTTCTCGGCCAATGGCTGCATCCATTTTGCCAAAGGCTCAATGCCTTCAATCAGGTGAGCATTAGGATGAGTAATGGTCTCCATACATTTCTTGGCACCATTGCCGAAAAAGTAGATGGGACGTTCGTCTAACCATTTTTTATAGGTGTCGGCTGTCACCACATCGGCACCGACATCGCGTACCTTTTTCAGTCCACGGTCGTACAGGGCGGAATAGACCTCCATTCTGCGTGCATCGATCATCGGGCACAATAGGGCGTCCTCCTCTTGTACAGTTTCTCTCAGTAACACAGGTACGCACATCAGTTCCAACGTGGGCACGGCAATTAACTTCAGGTCGCGACCGTAACAGATACCCTTGGCCATCGATACACCGATGCGCAATCCGGTATAGGAGCCAGGGCCGCAACTCACGGCAACAGCGTCGAAGGGTATGGCATGGTTGTCGGTAAACGACATGGCCTCGTCGACCATCGTCCCCAGACGTTCGGCACCGGCACCGCGCTCGCCCTCTTCTTTCTGTTCAAAAATGCACTGTCCGTTCTCCGAGACAGCTACTGAACAGACGTTTGTACTCGTTTCTATATGTAGTATACAAGCCATTCTTCCTTATTTTAGGGTACAAAGGTACAAATAAGTGAGAACAATACAAAACAAAATAGCATTTTTTTGTTTATTACCGAGGAAATCGACAAATATTGTTAAAAGTGACGTACCTATTAAATAGGTATGCTACTTTTTTCGTATCTTTGCAACTCGAAAACTAAAGAATTGTTTTAGGTTTTTCCTCAAGACAGCTATGTCTGGGGTGGATTTAGAGAAAGCGAATATTCGAACAAAAAATGTTATTTATAGGTATGAAAATGAAAAAAATGATGATGTTTGCAGCTGTTGCTGCAACGTTGGTGTCTTGCGGTGGAGGCGGTGGTCGTCCCCAGTTCGGCGACAATGAGTTCCCTGTGACTGCTGTAGGAACATCCAGTGCTGACATGCAGAGCACTTATCCTGCAACCATCAAGGGTGTACAGGATGTTGAAATCCGTCCGAAAGCTTCGGGTTTCATTACTCAGATTAATGTAAAGGAAGGTCAGACGGTGGGTGCCGGACAGGTGCTCTTCGTCATCGACAATGAGACAGCTCAGCAGCAGGTGCGTCAGGCTCAGGCTGCTGTGAATACTGCTCAGCAGCAGTGTAATACGGCTAAGCTGACCTACGAGAATGCACAGAAATTGCACGAGAGCCGCGTTATAGGCGACTTCGAGTTGCAGACCTCGCAGAACTCGTATGAGGTGGCTCAGGCTCAGCTGGCTCAGGCTCAGGCTTCTTTGGCATCGGCCAAGGAAATGCTGACCTACTGCTACGTAAAGAGTCCTGCTGCCGGTGTGGTTGGTACGCTGCCCTTTAAGAAAGGTGCCTTGGTAAGTTCTTCGAATGTGCTGACTACGGTATCGAACAACTCGTCGATGGAGGTGTACTTCTCTGTGACTGAGAAGGCTGCCATGCAGTTGCAAGCTACAGGACTGCAGTCGTTGCCAAGTGTGAAACTGCAACTGGCTGACGGTAGCATCTACGGTCATGAGGGTAAGGTCACAAAGATGAGTGGCGTCATTGACCAAGCAACGGGTTCAGTACAGCTGATAGCTTTGTTCCAGAATCCTCAGCGAATTCTGAAGAGTGGCGGTGCCGGTACGATTGTCATTCCCCGTCTGGCCAATGATGTTATCATCATTCCTCAGAGTTGTGTCTCAGAGGTTCAGGACAAGAAGTTCATCTATCTCGTGGGAAGCGACAATAAGGTGAAGTATAGCGAGATTAAGGTTGATCCGCAGAACGACGGCATGAACTATATCGTAACCGATGGTCTGAAGCCTGGTGACAAGTATGTGACCAATGGTATCACGAAACTGAGTGACGATATGGAGATCAAGCCCATCACACCAGAGCGTTATGAGCAGAAAATTGCCGAGCAGGCTAAGGCCATGACTGCCGGTGACATCGTAGGCGCCATGAAAAAGTAATTAGGAGTTAAGAATTAAGAGTTAAGAGTTAAGAAAGTATGACTTTTACAGCTTTTATTAAACGCCCGGTGCTGTCGACGGTGATTTCTATCCTCATCGTGCTATTGGGTGTCA
>CAMJDL010000040.1 GCA_946404405.1 uncultured Prevotella sp. | reverse complement strand
GAGAACTGGATACAGGCACGTGTGTGCTTGTCCAATTGCTTGATGCTCTTACGACCCGTGAGACGCAGGATAGAGTCGATGTTCAGTCCTTGGTCTGCCAGTATCTGCGTGGCAGCCTGTATCTGACGAGCTTCCAACTGACGTCCCAGCACCATGAGGATATAGCGGTTCTTGCCCTGATGGCCTACCCAGTCTTCGTACTCATCATCGCTGATGGGCGAGAAACCAATGTTGACACCCAACTCAGTGGCCTTGAACAACAGTTCCTTCATGGCGAGTCCTGACTTCATCTCATCCATGCGTATCAGGATGCCCAGTGACAGGGTGCTATGGATGTCGGCCTGACCAATGTCCAAAACCTGGGCATCGTACTTTGCCAGAATGCCCATTACTGCTGCTGTCAGTCCAGGACGGTCTTGTCCTGTGATACGGACTAGGATTTGCTCTTCTTTCATTTTAAGTAGTCTTCGAAATACTGTGTGATACGTTCGTGCAGATGTACGCTGGCGTGGCCTCGCATGTTGTGTTCCTCGCCAGGATAGGCAAAGAAGTCGGGGTGTGTGCCAGACTTGATGCAGGCGTCGAGGAACGACAGACAATGCTGTGGCACAACGGTGTTGTCGTTATAGCCAGTGATAATTTGGAGTTTACCTTTCAGGTTGCAGGCCTTGTCGATGAGGCTGGCCTTTGCGTAGCCCTCAGGATTCTGCTGAGGCGTATCCATATAGCGTTCGCCATACATCACTTCGTACCATTTCCAGTCGATGACGGGACCACCAGCTACGCCAACTTTGAAGACGTCGGGGTAGTTGAGCATGAGCGAAATGGTCATGAAACCACCAAACGACCAACCATGAACACCTAAGCGATTCATGTCGACGTAGGGTAGGGTGCGCAGGTATTCCACACCCTTCATCTGGTCCTGCATCTCTATCTGGCCCAATTGGCGGAAGGTAGCCTGTTCGAAGTCGCGACCACGATTCTCCGAACCACGATTGTCTAGGATGAAGAGCACGTAGCCCTTCTGTGCCATATAGGTCTCCCAAGTTCGACTATACCAATGCCAGCCAGCCTCCACGTTGTGGGCATGTGGCCCGCCATAGACATAGACAACGGTGGGGTATTTCTTCTGCGGGTTGAAGTCGTGGGGCTTTACCATGCGATAGTAGAGGTCCGTCACACCATCAGCAGCCTTGATGGAACCACACTCGAAGATGGGCTGTTCATAATCGGCCCAAGGATCGGAGGCGGTTAATAGACGTGTGGCTTTTCCAGCTGCAAAACCGCTGGCCACACTGCTAATGCTGATGTTGCGAGGTTCGGTGGGAGCCGAGTGACGATCAATGACGTAGGTGCCTGACGCTGACAGTTCTCCGCGATGCACACCGTCTGACATGGTCAGTTGCGTCATCTTGCCATTGCTGACATTGACGCTATAGAGCTGACGATGCAGGGGGTGATATTTGTTGGCCTCGATGATGATGCTCTTCTGTTTTGTGTTGAAACCAAGAATGTTCTGAACGACCCATGTGCCATTGGTGAGCTGACTCAGCAACTTCCCCTCCTTATTATATAAATAGAGGTGGTTGTAGCCGTCGCGCTGACTCTGCATGATAAACTTGTTGCTGTCCCAAGGCAGGAATTGGATTGGGTTCATCGGTTCAACGTATTTGTCGCTCGTTTCGCGATACAATTCAGCGATACGTTCGCCTGTTGTCGCATCGTATGACACCAATCGACAATCGTTCTGGTCGCGATTCAGTTCGAACATATAGATGGTCTTGGCATCTGGGCTCCACGCGATGTTAGTGAAATAACAAGCCTCCCCCGACCCCTCCGAAGGGAGGGGAGTTTTGAGATAGACAGTTTTATCGGTCTTCAGGTCATAGACACCTACTGTCACCTGATGGCTGGTCATACCTGCCATGGGATATTTATCCGGCTCGTAAGTGGCCTCGCGGGGGAATATGTCAACCTGCGGATAGTCCTGAACCATGCTCTGGTCCATACGGTAGAATGCCAGACGTTGTCCGTCAGGACTCCAGAATGTTCCCTTATTGATGCCGAACTCGTTGCGGTGTACGCTCTGTCCATAGACAATTTCGCGACTGCCGTCCGTGCTCAGCTGGTGCTTTTTGCCTTCACCGTCCACCACATACAACTGATGGTCCTCCACATAGGCAGTTGCGCGTGATGTCTTGTGCCAGTCGTTAGCCGTCTGACCTGAAATGCTGTCCTGCCATACTATCTCATGCTTTTTGAAGTCCAGCAACAGGAACGACTTCTTGTTACCTAATGCTACCAGTGGCTGGTCAGGGTAGGGGAACGTGGCATTCATCAAGTGGCGCACGTAGCGGTTTGCCTCTTCGTCGCTATTGGCCCATTTGTTGACCTCGTCAAGGGTAAAGAGCACCTTCTCTTTGCCCGTCTTCTTGTCAACCAGATAACATTCCTCCACATCTGTCCTAATCAGTTCGTCGCCCCACCATGTGTACCATTTGTTCTCTGGCTGGAGGTTACGATAGTTGTTGCCACCAAAGTTCAAGTCCTCCAGTGTGAAGAGTTTTTTGTCTTGGGCATTCATGTTAAGCGGTAATAGCAGGGCTAAAGCTACCAAGTACTTAATCTTCGTCATCATCGCGGAAACGTCGGTTGTTCTTCTTAAATGACTTCTTGAAATCTCTGGAATCCCTTCCTCCTCTGGAATCTCTGGAATACCTGGAGTCTCTGGGTTTTCTGTTGTCTCTGTTGTCTTTGGAGTACCTGGAATCTCCTGATTCTCTGGAGTCTCTGGGCTTTCTGGGCTCTTTCTTCTCTAATGAGCGGAACTTGAACGAGCGGATGTCTGCATCAGCATTCTCCTGTTCCTCGTCCAAACGTTTCTTGAACTCACGGTTCTGCTTGAAGCGACGCTTCTCAGCCATCTGGCGCTTCTCCTCTTCCGTCTTGACGACGCCACCCTCCTCGCGAAACTCGCGCATCTTACCGTCGAACATCTGGTATTTGCGGAACTCGCACTCCAAGGAACCATTGAATACGGGAATCTTGATGCTGGGTTTCAGACCAATCTGAGCAAAACATTCCTCGCGATAGGACAGAATCCAAGCCTCATTACCTGTAAACTGGTGTTTCAGTCGTTCGCCAATCATCTTGTAGGTGCCCAGCAGGTCGTTGGTCGAGATACGCTCGCCATAAGGCGGATTGGTCACCATGATGCTCTTGTTCTTGGGTAGGGTGAAGTTCTTGAAGTCTTGTTCCTCAATGGTGATGTCACTGGTCAGACCAGCAGCCTTCACATTCAGACGAGCCGTGTTGACAGCCTTGATATCCACATCATAGCCATAGATATGGTGGTTGAATTCACGTTCCTGTGAATCGTCATTATAGATTTTGTCAAACAATTCAGCATCGAAGTCGGGCCACTTTTCGAAAGCATACTCCTTGCGGAACAGGCCTGGTGCCATGTTGCGGGCAATGAGGGCTGCCTCGATGAGCAGCGTTCCTGAGCCACACATGGGGTCGATGAAGTCCGTCTCACCATGCCAACCCGTCATCAGAATCATACCTGCAGCCAACACCTCGTTGAGGGGCGCCTCGACGGACTCCTGACGATAGCCACGACGATGCAGCGATTCACCACTGGAGTCAAGACATAGTGTACATTGGTCTTCAGCAATATGGATGTGCAGACGGATATCGGGATTGGAGATGCTGATGTTAGGACGCTGTCCTGACTTCTCGCGGAATTGGTCGACAATGGCATCCTTCACCTTGTAGGCTACAAACTTGGAATGACGGAACTCCTCGGAGAATACGACAGAGTCCACAGCAAAGGTCTTGTCGATTCCGATGTATTCGCTCCAGTCGATGTCCTTGACACCTTCGTAGACGTCGTCAGCCGACAAAGCCTTAAAGTGCTTGATGGGTTTCAGAATGCGGATGGCAGTGTGCAGTTGGAAATTGGCACGATACAAAAGCTCCTTATCGCCCTTAAACGATACCATACGACGGCCTATCTGCACGTCGCTTGCGCCCAACTGCGTCAGTTCTTTCGCCAAGACAGGCTCAAGGCCCATGAAGGTCTTAGCGATGATTTCAAATTTTTGTGTCATTATGTGTACATACTAATATATGCTGCAAAGGTACGAAAAAAAGTGAAAAGTGAAAAGTGAAAAGTGAAAAAACACGTTTTTTTCTTTCTTTTTCCAATTTTTTTGTTTAATTTTGCGCCAACTTTTACCAAATAGACATGGCATACAACGTGATTCTTTTCGCTTTGCGCAACTTGTTCAGACTCGAAATCCTGGTATGGATAGCGGGTGTGCCATTGTTGGTATTTGCCTTTATGTGGCTGGTATATCAGTTGCGTATGCGCAAAGCGTTACAGGAAGAATTGTCCATATTGTCCAAGGTACAGCGACATACCGTAGAGTATGACCTGGTGATGAAGGTGATGAAGATGGCAGTTTGGCGTATTGACGTGCAGACCATGACAATAACTTTCGAGAGTGACTTCCGCGATGTGGTTGGTACCTTCCACTTTTCTCCCAATACGCCTTTGGAAGACTTCTTTGAATTGGTGTTGCCCCAGTATCGGAATCAGATTCGTAAAACGCTTCAACAATTGACGGATGGACGTCTGGACGAGGCATACGAACAGTTCCAGTCGCGACTGCCACACTCTGATCAGGTACACTGGCAAGAAGTTTATGCAGCCATCGAAAAGCGCGATTTGGATGGACGGGTCCTGGTCATTGTGGGTACGCTGACGATGATTGATAAACAGAAGATGATAGAAAATGCACTCATCGAGGCACGTAACCAGGCAGAGGCGAGTGACCGCATGAAATCGGCAATCCTGGCCAATATGTCGCATGAGATTCGTACACCGCTGAATGCCATCGTGGGCTTTAGCGATGTGTTGTCCATGGCTCAGAATGATGAGGAACGTGCCGAATTGGTCAATCTGATTAAGCAGAATAATGCCCGCCTGTTACACTTGTTCGACGATATGGCCAACATGGCGAAATTGGAGGCAGGTGTCGAAGCTGTCAAGAAGGAACGCTTTGCCCTCAACCAGTTGCTGATAGATGTTGCTGATAAGTTTGCTGACAAGTGCAGTAGTAAAGGCTTGAAGTTAGAAATTGAGACTAAGTCCGATGCTGTGCAACCAGTCTCTGACCGTAACCGCCTGTTCGAGATATTGAACCAGTATGTCGACAATGCCCTGAAGTTCACGGAAAAGGGTGTCGTCACCTTAGGCTATCAGGTGCATGACGACTTGCTGCGCATTTGGGTTCGCGATACAGGTAAAGGTATTCCTGCCAACCATTGCAACGACCATCTTTTCGAGCGTTTTGTAAAGATTGACGAGTTTGTCCCAGGCTCAGGTCTCGGACTAAGCATCTGTCGTAGTATGGCATTAAGTATTGGTGGCAAGGTTGGTGTGGAGTCAAAAGTGAACGTGGGCTCACTCTTCTGGGTTGAAATACCTATAGGATAATTGCTTTCAGATATGCGTCAAATATTTTTTCTTTTTTTCCTATTTGTATCTATCGCACTGCATGCTCAAACTATTGTCGGGCATGTAGTCGATGAGGCTACTGGTGAGAATATCGGTTTTGCCAGCGTACAATACAAAGGACGTCATGTGGCGACCATCACCGACCTTAACGGACGTTTTTCGATCGAGCGGCATAAAGGCTGGAAACTGACTGTCAGTGCCGTGGGCTATAAGACCCGGACCTACACTGTCGATGCCGATATGGATAAGCTGTTCGTGTCGCTGCGCGAGGATACCCGTTCGCTGAAGGAGGTGACGGTACGTTCGAAACGCTCTCGCTACTCACGCAAGAATAATCCGGCTGTGGAACTGATGAAGAAGGTGATAGCCCATAAAAAGGCTACCGACCTCTCCAGGCGCGACTATTATCAGTACACCAAGTATCAGAAGTTGACGCTGGCACTCAACGACATGAAAATGGAAACGTTGCAGTCGCCAAAACTCAGTAAATATAGTTGGCTTATCGACCAGGTAGAGACTTGTGAACAGACAGGCAAACTCATCCTGCCTGCCAGCGTCGAAGAAACCGTCACGCAGAAAATCTACCGCCGTTCGCCTCATGCAGAGAAAAACATCGTAAAAGGCCAACGCTCATCTGGTATCAATGACTTCTTCCAGACGGGCGATATCTTGAATACGGTGTCGAAGGACGTCTTTACGGATGTCAATATTTATGACGACCAGGTCCGTCTGTTGCAGCACCCCTTTACGTCGCCTATCAGCGATGGCGCCATCTCGTTCTATCGGTACTATATCGAAGATACGCTGTTGGTTGAGCGCGACTCCTGTATCCATCTGCATTTCCTGCCCAACAACCAACAGGACTTTGGATTCCGTGGCGACCTGTATGTGTTGAAGGATTCCTCCTATCAGGTGAAGCGCTGCGAACTGATTCTGCCCAACCAGACCGATGTCAATTTTGTGGAAGGTCTGAAGGTTACCCAGGAGTTTACCCAATTGCCAACGGGCGAATGGGTACTTAGCGTTGACGATATGGTTGTGGAACTGGTGCTGTTTGACTTCCTGCAAAAGGGTGTGGCCATCCGTACCACCCGCCTCTCGGATTATGCGTTTACGGAGATTCCCGCCAAACTCTTCAAAGGCAAGGCCAAGACGGTGACCGATCCTGATGCAGAACTGATGGACGACAGCTTCTGGCAAGAGCATCGTAAAGTAGAACTGACACGTAGCGAGGCTGGTATGGACGATTTCTTGAATGGCATGCGCACCGTTGGTGGTTTCAAGTATATTCTTTTGGGCCTTAAACTGTTGGCAGAGAACTATATCGAGACAGGCAATCCCAGTAAGGTGGATATAGGTCCCGTCAACTCCATGATAAGTACCAATTTCATTGATGGCCTGCGTACCCGTATCTCGCTGCAGACCACTGCCAACATGAGTCGTCATCTCTTTTGGAAAGGCTATGCGGCACGCGGATGGCGCAGTCGTAATAACTATTATAGTTCACAGCTGACGTGGTCGCTGAATAAGAAGAAGTACCTGCCGGACGAATTCCCCAAGCGAAACCTGTCGTTCCTCTCGACCTATGACGTGATAGCACCCTCCGACAAGTTTCTGTCGACTGATAAGGATAACGTGTTCACGGCATTCAAATGGGCCAAGGCCGACAAGATGATGTTCTATAACCGCCAGCAGCTCACCTTTGAGTATGAGCAGATGTATGGTCTGCGTACGTTGCTGAGCGTCAAGACGGAGAAGAACGATGCAGCAGGTAACATGTCGTTTACACCACTGACCTCCGACCCCTCATCTCCCGCCTCTATCGGCTTCCGCACCACGGAGTTACGTGCTGAGATAGAGTATTCGCCAGGTGCCCTCTATACCAACTCCAAGCAGCGTCGCCTGAAGGTCAATCGCGAGGCACCTATTTTTACCCTGAGTCACACCATGGGCGTCAAGGGCATGTTGGGAGGCGATTACGACTACCATTATACGGAAGCCAGCATCTTCAAGCGCTTCTGGCTGAGCAGCTGGGGACGCATCGACCTCTACACCCGTGGTGGCGTGCAGTGGAGTCAGGTGCCCTTCCCTTTGCTATGTATGCCAGCAGCCAATATGTCATACTTCAGCCAGAAGCAGTCGTTCAACCTGCTGACCAGTATGGAGTTCCTGAACGACCGTTTCGTCAGCGTGGATATGAACTGGGATATGCAGGGCAAGATCTTCAACCGCATCCCGTTGATCAAGAAGCTGCGTTGGCGTGAGTATATTGGTGCCAAGATGTTGTGGGGCGCTCTGTCCGACAAGAATAATCCCTATCTTGAACGCAATGCCGATAGTCCTATCCTGATGTATTTCCCAGATGAGTCGTACCTGATGAATCCCAAGATACCTTACTGGGAAATATCCCTGGGTATTCGCAGCATCTTCCGCTTCTTCCAGATAGAGTATGTACGACGCATGAACTATAACGACCATTCGCAAGGTCATAAGAATAGCGTACGACTGGGCTTTACCTTGATGTTCTGAAATCTTCACTGCAATCTCAATCAGTCGCTTCTTATTCATAATGTTGAATGTTGAATTGTTCTCGCTTCGCTGCGATGTTTGAATGTTGAATTCTCAATTCTTCATTGACAATCGGCGTAGCCGACCATTCCTCATTCCACATTCCTCATTTAGAAAGAGTTGCCCACTTGGGGCACACTCTTTGCTAGTTCTCGTCAGGTTCACCTTCCTCGCCTCCGCCGTTGTCACCTCCGGTATTGCCTCCGGTGTTGGTTCCGCCACCCGTAGTTCCGCCACCCGTGGTTCCGCCATTGCTGGGCGCATTGCTGGTGGTTTCGTCCTCGCCAGTCAGCTCACTCCACAGCTGCGTGCTCAGTGTGGTGCCCTGCTTCATGGCCGAAGCCTTGTACTGCGACTTCTTGCTCTGGTCAGCCAGGAACGACACACCTACGCGGGTCACGTTCTCCTGAGCGCTGTAGTCCTTCGCGTCAGCCACACCCTCCGAGGTCAGCACGGGGTAGAGCGTTCCGATACCGTCCAGCTTCACCTTGTAGCCATCGGCCAGCATCTCCTGCATGCAGCTCTTCAGCTTGGTGATGACACCAATCACGACGTCCTCAGTATATACCGTACCGTGCTTCATGATGTGCTCGGCCATGTCTGCCAGGTTCAGCGTACCTCGGTAGATGATCTTGCCGTAGGTCTTCTTCACCTTCTGGCGGCTCTCGCCTGCCTTACCCGTTGTTACGGTCTTCTCGACCTTCTTAATTTGAATTGTTCCCATAATTTTAAGTTTTTAGTTTGTTGTTAGTTAATTGTTAGTTTTTAGTTTGGTTGTTTAATTTAGTTTTTGTGTTCTCTTCAAGGCTGCGCATCACCTCTCTAATTGCATTGCAACTGCGGTGCAAGGCGAATGCAGAGCCGAGCTTGCTTGGCCTTTGCTGAGCCGCAGCCCGCAGTGTACTCGCATCTCAATTGCGAGTACAAAGGTACGAAGTTTTTCGCACCTGTGCAAATAAAACGCCCGAAATCCACCTTTTTCGACCTCTATTTTCCGCCCTATTTTTGCATAAAAATAAACTCTGCGTGGGTCCTTTCATTTTGATAGTTTTTACTCCTTATCTCCCCAACTCCTTAGACAAGAAGATTTTGATTAATTTTTGGGATAATTTTCTTATAATTTTGAGCGTTAGCGACCCATTTCAATAGCACACGCTACGAAGTAGCATGAGCCAAAAAGCAGAGAAACGGCCTTTCTCTGGTAGAGAAACGGCATGTTGCTACCAGAGAAACGGCTTTTCTCTAAAACAACCGGAGAGTCGAGATATTGACGTATTGACGAATTGACGATTGACGTTTTGCTGTTTTTTGAAATGAAAACAATTATATTAATCTATATAATATAATATATTTATTATATTATATAGATTATACATTAGTCTAAATAATAATCATATTATAGCACTCATATCTCCTAAACTATCAAAATTTATGAAAACGTCAATTCGTCAATCGTCAATAATCAATTATGAGGTGTTTTTCGTTTATTACCACCTGTTCCACCCGTTTTTCATTAAACACAGCACATTTTTGCGCAAAAGTGTTTAAATATAGAAAATATTACGTATCTTTGCAATTCAATTATGGAAACGGAAATTAAAACGATTGAAGAACTCATAGCCGACGTTCTGGATGATATTAACCAGAAGGGCTTTTCTTCCGTACAGCCATTCAGTATTGGTAATGTTGAACTTAGGATGTCCCAATTTGCTGCTGTCAACGGGATCGTGTTGGGTAGCAATGAATTGTATATGAGTGCTAAACAGCTACAACATTGTATGCGGGCATCAAAAAATGCTAAAGGATTGGTCGTTGATGCCAAAGAACTGATAGCCTTTCCTAAAAATCGCTTTACAATGGATTTGTACTATGACGGAGAATGTTTTATTTATACTGACGGGGTGTCAAAATTCATAGTCCATCCTAATTACAAGATGAAGGTGAGCCGAGAAGTGGTTAAACTTGTGAACTTCATATCAGCCACACGCCGGACTGACAAGAAGGAATTCAACGGCAAACGTTATGTAAAAATAGAAACCGACAGCAACACCAAGTGAAGCTGTCGGCTATGAGAGTGAAGGAAACCAAGCGGCAAGGTCGAATTGCTCATCATCACACAGATGCCACCGTTCCGCACATCGTGGCTCTACTTGGTTCCACCTTTCACGATGCAAAGATAAGCATTATTTTGTTATTTTCCAAATTTTTGAGCCATTTTCTTCCATCTTCCATCATCTTTCTAACATCATTCATACCCAGCCTAACGCCCCCTTTCATAAAATTATCAAGATTTTGTGGAATTACTTTTGCGTATTCAAATATTATTTGTATCTTTGCAGATGCATTGTGGTGCTAACTGTGCTCCATCGGGGGTGTGGGCCACATTGTAGGACATTGCGGGTTAAGAAGAATTCGTATCGAAAATTTTGATGAGGTTTACACTCAAATAGTCGGCAAAACTAATAGAGTCATTACACCTCACGGGATTAGGGATACGCCGTATGGCGTACCCTTCTCTTGTGTATGTAATGTTGGCCTGTTTGCCGACGGCTGGAGTGTAAGTGCATAAGGGATGAGGGTGCGCTTTTTCTATTCCCTTAACTTAAAACAACATCCAGTTGGTGTATGGAGCTAATAAACAACGTAGGTAAAACGCTGCGTGATGACTTGATGAAGCAGATGCAATCTGGGAGCCGACTATCCATAGCGGCATCCTGTTTCTCTATCTATGCCTTTCAGGAATTGAAAGAAGCTCTGAAAGATACTAAAGAACTACGTTTCATTTTTACCTCACCTACATTTACTACAGAGAAGACTCCCAAACAACTGCGCTCGAAGATAGGCTGCATCTCAAAAATATCCAAAATTATTTGGTGTTTTATTCGATTTGCACTATCTTTGCAGAAAAATAGAAATGAACGATGACATATTTGAATCAGTTTCACAAGGAAGCAATGGAGCGTACGATGAAGAAAATCGTAGAATTCAAGAAGTCTCCAATGAACTCCAAAGACTTTGCCGACTACATGAGAAGGAACCTCGAGAGGGCAAAAGCTATGGAGGCCGCTTCGAAATAGAGCAGCGTGTTGCTGAGCAGTACGCGAAATCTAATGGTTTGTGGATTCCCATGGACAATGTTTTTGACCTTGGGGTTCCAGGCCCTAGTGGAAATGAAAATGACACTTATGTTGCTAAAGACACTATCTACAAGGTAAATAACTTGCTAAATAGTGGTGGAATCTGTAAGTTGTTTGATAAGATTCTGCTCCATAATCTGATTTTTCCTAATACGGCATATAGACTACATGGTTTTACTGGCTATGACGGTAGAACTATTATGCCAGTTTTGGAACAAGAACGTATTTGCGAGGCACAACCGGCTACGCAAATTATGATTGATACCTATATGGCTGCTATTGGATTCACTAAGCAGAATAATGAGGGTCGTTATGCTAATAGCGAATATGAAGTATGGGATTTGGTGCCTAGAAATGTGTTAAGAGATAAGGAAGGTGATATTTTTATCATCGATGCGGAAATAGCAAGGAAACAATAACGAGAAATCCGATGAGCATCAATCAGTTTAACGAAGGCACATAGATGTCAGAGGTGAGTGACATACTGATGGATGAGGGAAGATGGAAGAGGTAAGAGGTGAGGAATAGAAAAAGGCTGTCTCCCGACAGCCTTAATCTTTGTTTTCTAACTAACTTATTATCAACTATTCATTACTCATTCTTTATTTTCTGGTGCAAAGGTACGCATTTTTTTTGCATTTTAACGTATTTTTCTGTAAAAAACGCACGTAAACGTTTGCGAGTTTCAAAGTAAATTTGTAACTTTGTAGCCGATAAAGAACTTTTATGACTAACAAGAAACAACATAGAACTTCGTTGAAGGACCTTGCCCGTGAATTAGGGGTGAGCATTGCTACTGTGAGTCGCGCGCTACGCAACTCACCGGAGATAGGCAAGGAAATGCAACAACGTGTGAAGGATCTAGCTAAGAAACTCAACTATCGCCCCAACCCGTTTGCTCAGAGTCTGCGCCGTGAAGCCCCCAAGGTTATTGGTGTGGTGGTGCCTAATCTGGTGACGCATTATTATGCGGCTGTGCTTGATGGTATTGAGGACGAGGCTCGTCGCGAGGGCTATAGCGTGCTCAGTGCCAATAGTCATGAGCGTTATGAAGACGAAGAGCATGCCATCGATAACTTTATTTCGATGCATGTAGAGGGCATTATAGCTTGTCTGGCACAGAGTACCACCGATTACCACCATTTCGAGGAGATTGCTGAGATGGGTATCCCCTTGGTGTTTTTTGGTCGTACCTGTCTGGCTGACCGCTTCTCCAGCGTGACAGCCAATGGCGACGAAGCAGCCCAACAGGCCACTCAGCATCTGATAGATACGGGTAGCCGACGTATAGCTTTTATCGGTGGACCTAATCATCTTGACATGGTGCGTCGTCGTAAGCATGGCTATCTGGAGGCTTTGCGCGAGAACCATATTCCCATCGAGCGTGAATTGGTGCTGTGTGATAAGATTGACTATCAGCTGGCTCTCGACCGGACCACGGAACTATTGAAGAGTGACCATCGTCCTGATGCTATTCTGGCATTCAACGATATCATTACCTTTGCTGCATTCTCGGCTATCAAGGCTTGTGGCTTGCGCATTCCTGAGGATGTGGCCCTGATGGGCTTTACGGATGATGTGCATGCAGAATACGTGACACCGCGTATGTCTGTCATTCAGGACCAGTCGCACCAGATGGGCGTCAAGGCATGCCAATTGCTGTTGCGTAATATCAATGGCGACAGCAAGGTGTATAAGGAGATTGTTCCTCAGCAACTTGTGATTAGAGATACTTCAAGTAAGAAGTAATATGGGTGTCCGTCAGTCATTATTTCTATTAGCAGTCCTGTTGCTGTTGCCTGCCTCGTTGTTGGCTGACAGCATTGCCAATAAGAGTGCTGCTGAGCGCAGTATCATTCCTGAGATGAAGTTCAAACGCCTGGATACGCGCGAAGGACTGTCGAACTCTCAGGTGAACTGTACGTTCCGCGACTCCCGTGGTTTCATGTGGTTTGGTACGGCATACGGTCTGAACCGTTACGACGGCTACCGTATGAAGACATATTATTCTAATATGCGTGATACCACAACCATGCGCGACAACTATGTGGCACTTATCATGGAGGCCTGGGATGGTAAGATATGGCTGGCACAAAGCATGAGCTACAGTGTCTATGACCCTGTGACGGAACGCTTTGAACGTAATGCCTCGCGAGAGTTGGAACAGTATTTCGGTTTCAACGATGGCGTGGAGCGTTTATTCATTGACTCTAAGAAAAACTATTGGGTGAAGTTCTACAACAAGGGCTTCTACTGCTATAATCCCAAGACCAAGAATAAGAAGGCTTTCAAATTGGGCTATGGCGTCAACGAGATTAATCCCAACTACAGCTTTCTGATGTTGGCTGACGATGGTGACGAAGTGGTCTTTGTTACCAATGACGGTCGCCTGTTGTGCCTGAACGGTGAGAAAGGCGTGAAGGTGTGGGAAGACAACTGGATGCACGACAATGGTGCACCGGAAAACATGGACTACCGACTGAGTATCGACAAGTTTCATAACATCTGGGTGGTCAACGAAAAACATTCCTTTGTCAGGCTTAACAAAGAGAAGCGCTGGGTAAAGGGTTTGGACGAATTCTTCAGGCGATACCAGATAGTTGGTGTTCCGGATCCCCTGATGATATGGGATGTGAAGATTGACGACAGGGGACGTGTCTGGGTTGCTACCGACCATGAGGGCTTGTTGGTGTTTGACTTGAGACATCATGCCATGCGACAGTTCGTGAACAGCAAGTCCGACGAGTCGTCCATCAGCGACAACACGCTGCGTAACATCTATCTGGATAAAGACGGACTGATATGGATTGGTACTTATAAGAATGGTGTCAACATGTATAAGGAAGGTTCGCGCAGCATGCAGAATCTGGAACTGGGTGACATCAACGCTGTATGCGAGGACAATTACGGCAACTACTGGTTGGGAACCAACGACCGTGGTATCGTGGTCTATAATCCGAAGACTGGTCAACAGGTGGCTCACTATACGGCAGCCAACAGTCCGATGTTCGGTAATATCATGGTGGGAGCCTATAAAGCCAGTGACGGCAGCTTGTGGTTTGGCGGATATAATAGTGGTCTGACACGTTGTATCCCCCATAATGCCAATGGCGAGGCAACGGTTATCAACTATCGTCATACGGGTGCCCCTGATGGTCTGGCAACTGATAATGTCTGGAGTATTACAGAGGACAGATGGCACCGTATTTGGTTAGGAACGTTGGGAGCAGGCATCCAGAGACTCGACTTGCGGACGGGGAAATTCCGTACGTGGGACAATACGAATACCCAGCTGTCGGATAATTATATGACGTCAGCCTCGTGGATTAAGAAAGGATGGCTGATGGTGGGCACCAGCTATTTCTATTGCTTTGTCAATCCGCGTACAGGCGAGTTGGTGAGCAGGGTGATTCCGGAATCCCCCGATGTTTCCGTACAAGCTGGTAGCACCACTTGTGTGATGGAAGACTCACGCGGACTTATCTGGCATGGTTCTACCTCTGGTGTGCTGGTTTACGACCAGAAACGCAAGACGGTACGCCTGTTGGATATGCAGAGCGGACTTTTTGGTTCCAATGTGTGTTCTATTACAGAGGATACGAACCACGCCATCTGGGTGGTTACCGATCATGGCGTATCGAAGGTCGTACCAGCATTACAGGATAATGGTAAGTGGCATTTCAGTGTTAGCAGCTATAACAACCGTGACGGACTGATGCAGGGCGCCTATAACCAGCGTTCCACCTGTCTGACGCACGACAGTTTGCTGTTGATTGGCGGACAGACAGGATTGGATGTCATCAATCCTAAGGCACTCTCAGATGTGAAGCGAAAGGAACGTCCCATCTTCAGTGGTCTTCAGATTTTCGATGCAGACGTGGCGGTAGGACAGGAGGTTGACGGACGTGTCATACTGGACGAGGCCCTCGACGTGTGCCGCGAGCTGACGCTGCGCTTCAACGACCAGTTTACCATCCAGTTGGCCAGTGATGCGGGTATCATCAATAATGGCAAGCGTTTCGTCTATATGCTGGAAGGTTTCAATGACAACTGGGTCAGGACATCGGAACAGAATCCGAACATCACCTATAACTCGCTTCGTGCAGGCAGCTATACCCTCCGTGTCAGAATGCTGAATGACGATGGCACGTTTGGCGAAGAAGAGTCAACGCTTGAAATCACCATCCGTCCATCTCTGTGGCGTACACGCTGGATGATTTTGCTCTACATGCTCATCATTGCCGGTGCCGCCTTCCTGTGGCGTAAGTGGTTCATGAAGCATCTCGAGAGCCGTATGAGTGTTGAGACGATGCGACGTGAACTCGAGAAACAGCAG
Source organism: uncultured Prevotella sp. (assembly GCA_946404405.1). Lineage (GTDB taxonomy): Bacteria > Bacteroidota > Bacteroidia > Bacteroidales > Bacteroidaceae > Prevotella. The sequence goes on along the minus strand of CAMJDL010000040.1, from coordinate 13,810 downwards.
TGGATGAACGAGATGCGTATGAAGATGGCTTCTGAGCAGCCCAACAAGTCTCAGTCGCATGGAACGAAGAAAGAGGTTGTCAAGCTGGATCTGACAACAGAAGACCTGGTTTTCTTTACACGTGATATCTGCGAACATTATGTGTCGCCAAATCCGGAAAAGAAGGTCAAGGTGAACTTCCTGGCCTCCGTCGACCAGTTGACTGCCGATTTCGATGAGGTGAAGCTGAAGGAAGCCTTTGAGATACTGTTCCGCAACTCCATTAACTTTACGCCTTACGATCCGCTTATCAGTGTTGGCGTAGCACGTACACAAGACGATAAGGCCCAGATTCAGATTGCTGATAATGGCATTGGTATCAAGGACGAATATAAAGAACATGCCTTTGACCCGATGGTGAATGGCGAGGGTATAGGACTTGACTATGTGAAGGAAATCATTGATGCCCATGGCGGAACTGTCCGCCTTGAAGACAATCCTGGTGGTGGTACCATCTTCTTCATCACGTTGCCTGCCCTGGCAGAAGTAGAGGAGGCAGTCATGATGGATGATGAATAATCAGTAACAAGCGAAAAGAACTAAATTCAAATAAAACAAACTCATGAAACTATTTAATTTGATGATCACAGGTGTGGCAATGATGGCAACATTGCCAATACTGGCAGACGACTACAAGGTCGATGGCCAGTTTGTGACCATTCCTGTCGAAAAAGCAAAGGCAGGTGGTGCCAAGGTGGTGCGCCTTCAAGTAGTGAACGACAACATCATCCGTGTGCAGGCCACGTCAAAGGACCAGTTGCCCGAGAAGCAGAGCCTGATGATTGTCAAGCAGACTGCCAAACCGAAGTTCGCAGTGTCGGAGGATGATGACGTGGTGAGTGTTAAAGCCGCCAATGTCGAGGCACGTGTTGATACTGAAAATGGTCGTATTACCTTCTATGATTCCAATGGTAAGGAACTTTTGAAGGAGGCCAAGGACGGCAAGCGATTTTGGGACTTTACCGTTCCTGAGCGTGAGCTGGGCATGAAGACCGGTTATACGGTTCCAGAGGAGCAGAAACATGGACTCTCTTGGCAGATGAAGTTCGAGAGTCCTGACGATGAGGCTTTCTATGGTCTGGGCCAGCATCAGAGTGAGGAGTTCAATATGAAGGGCAAGAACGAGGACCTGTTCCAATACAATACAAAGGTCAGCATACCGTTTGTGCTGTCGAACAAGAACTACGGTCTGCTGTGGGATTCGTACAGCTATTGCCGCTTTGGTAATCCTAACGACTATCTGCAACTGAACCGTGCCTTTAAGCTTTATGACCGTATGGGAAAGGAAGGTCATCTCACAGGAACCTATATCGACGCCCGTGGCAAGAAGCTGGTGCGCGACGAGGACTCTATCTATTATGAATATGGTACACCAGCCAGGTCGTCCATAGCCCTGAAGACGGACAATGGTGGTATCAAGAACTTCCCTAAGGGTATTAACCTGATGGGAGCCAACGTCATTTACGAAGGCTTCATCGAACCCGCTACCTCTCAGTTATACCAGTTTATACTCTACTATTCTGGTTACGTCAAGGTGTATATCGATGGTGACGAAGTGGTGCCCGAGCGTTGGCGTACGGCCTGGAACCCCAACACCTATAAGTTCTCTACTGAGTTGCAGAAGGGTAAGCGGGTGCAGTTGCGTATAGAGTGGCGCCCTGATGGTGGTGAGGCTTATTGTGGCCTGCGTGTTTCTGAACCCCGTAGTGCCGAGGAGCGTGGCAAACTGAGCGTTTGGAGCGAGATGGCCAAGGACATGGACTATTACTTCATCGCTGGCGAGAACCTTGACCAGGTTATCTCAGGCTATCGCACACTGACGGGTAAGGCCTCGCTCTATCCTAAATGGGTACTGGGCTTCTGGCAGAGTCGCGAGCGTTATAAGACTCAGGATGAGATAGAGGGCACACTGGCTGAGTTCCGTAAGCGCCAGATTCCTATCGACAATATCGTACAGGACTGGAACTACTGGCCCGAGGACCAGTGGGGAAGTCATAAGTTTGAGGAATCTCGTTATGCTAATCCTCAGCAGATGTTAGACAATGTACACAAGATGCATGGTCGCTTCATGATTTCTGTATGGCCTAAGTTCTATTGTAACACCGATAATTACAAGGAACTGGATACCAAAGGCTGGATGTATATCCAGAGTCCTACCGATGATATTCACGACTGGGTGGGCCCTGGCTATAAGAATGGTTTCTACGATGCTTACGATGCCGGTGCCCGTAAGATGTTCTGGCGTCAGATGGACGAGAACCTCTATACAGGTCTTAGCAAAGGTTCAATGGTCAATGGTCAATGGTCAATGGTTGACGCTTGGTGGATGGATGCCTCAGAACCGAATGTTCGCGACTGTACCCCGATGTGGTATCGCAAGGCCCTCTCAGGTCCAACAGCTTTAGGCACATCAACAGAGTACTTTAATGCTTACAGCACTGTTAATGCCGATGCCATCTACAATGGTCAGCGCTCAGTATGGAAGGGTAAGAAAAATGAGCCTCGCGTGTTCCTGTTGACGCGTAGCGGTTTTGCTGGTGAGCAGCGTTTCTCTACCGCTACATGGAGTGGTGATATCGGTACTCGTTGGGAGGATATGCGCGCTCAGATGACGGCAGGTCTGAACTATTCTATCTCTGGACTGCCCTTCTGGGGTATGGACCAGGGCGGTTTCTGCGTTGAGAACCGTTATGTACAGGCCCAGCAGTTGTACGACCGCACCAAGGTCGAGAACGAAGACCTGAAGGAGTGGCGCGAACTGCAGACCCGCTGGAACCAGTTTGGCACATTTATTCCGCTGTTCCGCTCGCATGGGCAGTGGCCATTGCGCGAAATCTGGAACATTGCTCCGGATAATCATCCTGCCTATCAATCGTTCGTTTACTACGACAAGCTGCGCTATCGCCTGATGCCATATCTCTATTCTATGGCTGGTTGGGTCCACTTCAAGGACTATACCCTGATGCGTGCCTTGATTATGGACTTCAATGGCGATAAGGCAGTAGAGAATATCGGTAACCAGTGGATGTTCGGTCCTGCACTGATGGCCTGTCCTGTGGGTTATTATAAGGCTCGTAATCGCAGTGTTTATTTCCCAAAGCAGTGTGGATGGTATAACCTCTATACTAACGAGTACATTGAGGGAGGGCAGAACTTGGTCGTAGATGCACCTTACGAACAGATTCCCGTTTTCGTGCGTGAAGGCAGCATCATTCCGTTTGGTCCCGAGATGCAGTGGAGCGACGAGAAACCCGCTGAATACATCAACCTCTACGTCTATGCAGGCAAGAACGGCTCGTTCCTGCTCTATGAGGACGAAGGTACCAACTATAACTACGAGAAGGGCAAGTATGCTACTATTGACATTACGTACGACGATGCCACACGTACTGTTACCTTTGGCAAACGTAATGGTCAGTTCAATGGCATGCTGAAGAATCGCCAATTCAATGTGGTATTCATCACGAAGGATGCCCCCAAGCCTCTGAATTTCGATAATCCGGAGGGTAAGCTTGTAGACTATAACGGAAAACCTGTTAGCATACAATTATGAACAGATTGATATGTCTCGTCAGTGTCCTGTTGGGACTGACAACGATACAAGCCCGTCAGCGTCAGAATTTCGACGCTGACTGGCTTTTTATATTGGCTGACTCCGTACAGATGTCGGAAGTGACTTATAACGATACCTTTTGGCGTCGTCTCGACTTGCCTCACGACTGGGCTATAGAGGGTGATTTCTATGCTGGTAATCCCAGTGGGGCAACAGGTGGAGCATTGCCTGGCGGAACTGCTTGGTATCGTAAGCATTTCATAGTGAAAAGTGAAGAAGTGAAAAGTGAAAAGTTCTTTTTGGCGTTCGATGGCGTGTACATGAACTCCACGGTCTATGTCAATGGTCAGAAAGTGGGTAATCGTCCATACGGCTATAGCTCGTTCGAATATGATATCACGCCCTATCTGAAAGAGGGTGAGAATGTGGTGGCTGTACGTGTGGACAACAGCGACCAGCCAAACTCCCGTTGGTATTCGGGTTGTGGCATCTATCGCCATGTGTGGCTTACAAAGACGCATCCCATTCATGTCAAACATTGGGGCGTATATGTACACGACGGTAATGTAGAGGTGAATTACGACAATCCTACCAAAAAAAAGGTAACCATCAAGAACTCCTTGTTAGATGCTGACAGTAAAGTAGTTGCCCGCTCTACTGGACAACGTTCAGCGTTCAACGTTAAACGTTCAACGTTAAAAAAGTGGTCACTTGAGGATCCTTATATATATAAGGTTCGTACGCAGCTAATTGTTGGTGGCAAGGTGGTTGATGAAGTCGAGACTACGACAGGTTTCCGCGATTTTAAGTTTGATGCCAAGACTGGTTTCTGGCTGAATGGCAAGAACTTCAAGCTGAATGGTGTCTGTGAACATCATGACTTTGGCTGCTTGGGTGCTGCACTGAATGAAGATGCCCTGCACCGTAAGTTGACTAAACTAAAGGCTATGGGCGTTAACTCCATCCGTTCGTCACATAATCCGCCAGCTCCCGAACTGCTGAATATGTGCGACACGATGGGAATCATCGTGATGGATGAGAGTTTCGATATGTGGCGACGTCGTAAGACACAGAACGACTATGCCCGTTTCTTTGACGAGTGGCATGAGCGCGATCTGAGCGATTTGGTGCTGCGCGATCGTAATCATCCCAGTATCCTCATGTGGTCGATAGGCAACGAAGTGTTGGAACAATGGTCGTCTGCTGAGGCTGATACGCTGACATTGGAACAGGCTAACCTCATTCTGAATGCAGGCCACGATGCCTCTACACTGGCTAAGGATGGTGAACTCAGCGTGCAGAGTCTGATGACGCAGCACTTGTCAGAGATCGTGAAACGCTACGACACTACACGTCCCATTACGGCAGGCTGTCAAGAGCCTTCGCCCAACAACCATCTGTTTAAGAGCGGTGCTATTGATATCATCGGTTTCAACTACCATCATCAATGGGTGAAGGACGTGCCCAAGAACTTCCCTGACAAACCCTTCATTTTCTCGGAGAGTGTCAGTGCCTTGCAGACGCGTGGCTACTATATGATGCCCTCTGACAAGATATATACGGCTCCTGAGCAGTGGTGGCTGCCCTATACCGATCCGTCGTATATGTGCTCGGCCTACGACAATATGCATGCCTCGTGGTCGAGTACTCATGAGGAGTTGTGGAATGTCGTGAAACATACACCCTACGTTGGTGGACAGTACATCTGGACAGGTTTCGACTATATCGGAGAACCCACACCATACGGTTTCCCAGCCCGTAGCTCGTACTTTGGCATCATCGACTTGGCAGGATTCCCCAAGGATGTCTATTATATGTATCAGAGCGAGTGGACACAGAAGCCTGTGCTCCATCTCTTCCCTCACTGGAACTGGATTCCTGGCGACACCATCGATATGTGGTGCTACTATAACAATGCTGATGAAGTAGAACTCTATGTCAACGGCAAGAGTCAAGGCGTCAAGCGGAAAGCAGATAGCCATCAATATCATGTGATGTGGCGTGTGACGTTTGAACCAGGCGAGGTAAAGGTTGTGGCTCGTAAGGATGGCAAGGTGGTCGGCGAGCAATCCATTAAAACTGCTGGCGCCCCTGACCATATCCGACTGGCTGTCGATTATCAGGGCAAGAATACCACCTTTATCAATGCCGAGGTTGTGGATAAGGATGGTAACCTCTGTCCGTGGGCTGAAGACCAGATCAGTTTCATGGTTTCAGGCGATGCTAAGATTCTTGGTACCGACAATGGTTGTCAGACCTCAATGGAGCGTTTTACATCACCACTGCGCAAGGCGTTCTTCGGTAAGTGTATGGTTGTCGTCAAGGGTAATGGTACTGTCACTGCTAAGTCGCCAACTCTGAAATCGGCTATGATACCATGCCGGATTGAAAAAAAACTATAATTTGAGGGCTATTTTGCGTGTTGTTTAAGAATTATTTTATATCTTTGCATCCACAAACGACAATTTGTAGCTACTAGAACAAACATGATGAAAAAAATGCTGATGATGGCAGTGGTTGTTGTGCTTACCATGACGGTAGGTGCGAATGACGTATGGGCTGCCAAGAAGAAAGTAAAAAAAGCTAAAGTTGAACAGCAGGAAGTATGGCCTGACGGTACACCGATGGACGCTTGGTTTAAGAACGCTACCAAGGTGGATGTGACGACGTTGGGACGTCAGTATGTCATTACGGATTATGGTGTGCAGAAGGATTCTTCCATTGTGCAGACGCAGAAGATTCAGGCTGTGATAGACCGCTGCTCTGAAGAGGGTGGGGGCGTTGTGGTTATTCCCGAGGGTACCTATCTCTCGGGTGCCTTGTTCTTTAAGAAAGGCACCCACCTGCATGTTATTGGCAGACTGAAGGGCTCCGACCGTATCATCGACTTCCCATGGATGAAGACACGTATCGAAGGCGAGACATGCCAGTATTTCTGTGCACTGGTGAATGCTGACGGCTTGGACGGCTTTACGATTACGGGTAATGGCACTTTAGACGGTAACGGACTGAACTACTGGCAGGAGTTCTGGATTCGTCGTAAGTGGAACCCACAGTGTACCAATAAGGATGCCCAGCGTCCGCGTTTGACGTATATCTCTAACTGCAAGAACGTGACCATTCAGGACGTCCGACTGATGAATTCGCCGTTCTGGACAAATCACGTCTATAAGAGTGACCATGTACGCTATCTGGATTGTTACATCTATGCCCCCACGGAGAATATCTGGTCAGGCGACCCAAAGCGTGGTGCTCCCTCATCGGATGCCATCGATATCGACGTTTGTACCGATGTGCTGGTAAAGGGCTGCTATATGCATGTCTGCGATGATGCTGTCGTGCTGAAAGGCGGTAAGGGCACATGGGCCGACAAGGATTCGACCAATGGTGACTGCCAGCGCATTCTGATTGAGAACTGCACGTATGGTAAGGTGCATGGCTGTCTGACGTTAGGCTCGGAATCGTTGCACGACCGCAACGTCATTCTGCGTCGTTGTCATGTGGTCAACGCCAGTCGTGTGCTGTGGCTCAAGATGCGTCCTGACACACCACAACACTACGAGTTTGTAACCGTTGAGGACTTGACAGGTCAGACTGGCTCGTTTCTCGTGGTACGTCCTTGGACACAGTTCTTCAAACCCCAACAGCGCGACGATATGCCATTGTCGCAGGGCAACGATATCACCATGCGTAATATCAAGATGTCGTGCAAGAACTTCTTTGATGTGGGTACGTCCGATAAGTACAAACTCATCCGCTTCAACTATGAGAATATCGACGTACAAGACCAGAAGAATGCCTTCGACCCGAACATGATTGAGGGCACGACTATCAAAAACGTCAAGATTAACGAAAAAATCTATTAAGGCATGAAGAAATATTATTTTGCTGTCGATCTGGGTGCCACGAGTGGACGAACCATTCTGGGCACATTGGCCGATGGACGTTTGGAACAGGAGGAACTGACTCGTTTCCCCAACAATCTGATTGAGACGGGTGGTCATTTCTATTGGGACATCTATGCCCTGTACTTTGAGATGATTCGTGGACTGAAGGAGGTGGCCCGTCGTGGCATCACGCTGACCTCGATAGGTATCGATACCTGGGGTGTCGATTTTGTGTTTATTGGCAAGGACGGTGCTATTCTGCGAAATCCTATGGCCTATCGCGACCCGCACACCTTTGGACGCATGGAGGAATATCTGTCTCACGTGGTTTTGCCACGTGATGTGTATAATATTACCGGTATCCAGTTCATGAACTTCAATTCGCTGTTCCAGCTCTATGCCATGCAGCAGGACAAGAACGTCGCCATGCAGATGGCCGAGAAAGTGCTGTTCGTACCCGATGCCCTGTCGTGGATGCTGACGGGTGAGGATGTTTGCGAATACACCATTGCTTCTACCAGTCAGATGCTTGATCCCAAGACAGGCGACCTCTCGGAAAAACTCATCGAGAGCGTAGGCATGAAGCGTAGCCAGTTTGGTCGTATGGTGCAGCCAGGTACCAAGATTGGCGTGCTGACGGAGGAAGTTCAGAAGATGACTGGTCTGGGAGCAGTCCCCGTTATTGCTGTCGCTGGTCATGACACGGGTGCCGCTGTCGCTGCCGTACCTGCTAAGAACGAGCAGTTTGCTTATCTCTCCAGTGGTACGTGGAGTCTGATGGGTATCGAAACCAAGGATGCCATCATCAACGACCGCAGTTATGAACTTAACTTCACCAACGAGGGAGGCATCGAGGGTACCACACGTTTCCTGAAGAACATCTGTGGCATGTGGCTCTATGAGCGTTGTCGTAAGGAGTGGCCCGAAGAGGTGCGCCAGCTGTCGCATCCCGAGTTGCAGGGCTCTGCCATGAACGTCGAGGCCTTCCGTTCGATTATCAACCCCGACGACAAAGCCTTTGCCAATCCTTCGTCGATGATTGAGGCCATCCAGACCTACTGTCGCGAATCGGGACAGGCTGTTCCCGAGACGCCTGCTGAAATCTGTCGCTGCATCTTCGATTCGTTGGCCCTGCGGTATCGTCAGGTGTTTGGTTGGCTGAAGGATTTTGCCGACTTCGACCTCAATGTGCTCCACGTCATCGGTGGTGGCTCGCTCAATAAGTATTTGACCCAGTTCACTGCCGATGCTTGTAATGTTGAGGTGCTGGCTGGTCCGCAGGAGTGTACCGCCATTGGTAACATCATGCTGCAGGCCAAGGCCTCGGGTGACGTTAGCGACATTTGGGCGATGCGCGAAATCATTGCCAACAGCGTCGATATGGTGCCTTATCACCCATCTGGCGACCAGGCAGCATGGGACGTTGCCTACCAGCGCTACCTTGAATTATCGAAATAACGTAATATCGAAATAACAAATCATAAAAAACAAAGTATTATGGCAAAACCATTAGTTGAAACTAAAGCAAAGGTAGGTGTCTTCAGCATTGCGCTACAGGCTTACCTGCCACAGTTCCCTCAGCTCGTTCCTGAGTTCGAGGCTCAGTATGAAGCATTCAAGAAGACGTTGCCCGACACCATCGAGATTATCGATGGCGGTATGGTGACCACCAAAGAGCAGTCGATGGCTGCTGGCAACAAGTTCCGCGCTGCCGATGTTGACCTCGTCATCTTGCAGATGCTGACGTATTGTACATCTTATAATATGCTGCCTGCCGTTCGCGACCTCGATGTGCCGGTAGTGATTGTGAATGTGCAGAAGAAACTGGCTCCCGATTATGCCAAGACCGATATTCCCACCTGGTTGGGCGAGCTCTATGCCTGTGGTGCCATTGGCGAGATGGTTGCCGACCTCAATCGTGCAGGCAAGCGCTCTGCTGTGATTACAGGCGTCGTAGAAGGTGGCGATCCAGGCGTTCAGGCTGAGATTGAGGACTGGTGCCGTGCCGCTCAGGTTCGTCGTCGTTTCCGCGATACCAATATCGCACAGATTGGTCGTCCATATCCGGGTATGATGGACCTCTATATCGACGAGACCAATCTCTACCACCGCATGTTCGTCTATACCAAGCAGTTCGATTGGGAACAGATGTGGGCCATTGCCGATAACATTACCGACGAGGCTGCTATCCGTGCTAAGGCTGAGGATATCCTGGCTACCTTCGACATCGAGGGTGGTGGTACCGTTGAAAAGGTATGGGACATGGCAAAGTATGTTGTAGCCTTCGAACAGTGGGTTAAGGACGAACAGCTCGGTATGATTGCTTCCCACTATGCAGGCTTTGCACAAGGCGTTGCAGGTAAGCTGGATTCTATGCTGATTCCTGCTTTCTCCATGCTGATTAAGCAGCATACCGCTTGTGCCGTTGAGGGCGACATGAAGGTTGCTATGGCCATGTCAATCCTGAAGACCATCAGTGGTACTGGTACGCTGGCTGAGATGTATAGCATCGACTTCCCGAAGGACATCTGCATCATCGGACATTCCGGTTCTGGCGACTTCGATATCTCGCAGGCCAAGAAGCCTACAATGAAGATTGTGCCTGTGTTCCATGGAAAGACGGGTGGCGGTTATCTCACCCAGTTCTATCCTCCCACGGGACCCGTCACTTATCTGGCCATCACGCAAGATGGTAACGGCAAGTTCAAGTTCGTTGTTGCTGAAGGTGTCAACGAGGAAGGTCCTATCTTTACTTTTGGCGACACCAACATGCGCACCAAGTTCTCGTTGTCGTGCCGCGAGTTTGTCAACAAGTGGAGCGAGGCTGGTCCTACCCACCACATGGCAGCTGCCGTAGGTCATCATATCGATACCATCCTTAAGGTTGCCAAGATTTTCAACATAGAGTGTGACGTCGTTTGTAGGTAATCATAATTTCTAATTACTAATTCCTAATTTCTAATTTGAATTATGGCAAACAACGGAAGTTTGAAGAGCACCATCGCGGTGTCTCTCACCAATTATCTCGACGCTGGTGCCATCGTGGCTGGCGCATCAGGCTTGACGCTGTGGCAGAACTACCTCGGACTCTCTGAGGTTCATTTGGGATGGCTGAACTTTATCTCTGCCAACTGTCTGGGTGCTGCCATTGGTGCTATCATTGGCGGTTTCCTGGCCGACAAGTACGGACGTAAGTTCATCTTCACCTACAACCTGCTGGTTTACATGACGGGTGTCCTGCTCATCATGTTCTCGATGAATTTCCCCATGCTTCTGGCCGGTTTCCTTGTCACGGGTATCTCCGTGGGTGTTGGTGTGCCCGCTTCGTGGACCTATATCTCTGAGTCGTCCGAGGTCAACAACCGCGGTCGTAACATCTGTATTTCGCAGATGTCGTGGGGCTTCGGACCGATGTGTATCCTTCTGTTTGGTATGCTTTTTGCCCCTGGAGGTTATCTGTTCAGATGGGTCGAGTCTATAGCACACATGTTTGGCGGTGCCGACATGAGCACCGAGGCGGTCAATGCTTTCTCGTCGCGCATCGTATTCTTTACCCTGTTCATCGTGGCGTTTATCGCGTGGAACCTGCAGCGCCAGCTTCAGGAGAGCGCCGAGTTTACTGCTCAGAAGGACTCTGCCGAGAAGACAGGTCTGCTGGACAATATCAAGGTGCTGTTCTCCAACAAGATTGCTGTGCGCACCGTTATCTTCCTGGCTACCATCTATCTCACCTGGAACCTCGTGGCATCGGTTATGGGCTTCTTCCAGCCCCATATCTACGAGACGGCAGGTGGTGTCACCAACGAGCAGGCTAACTGGATGAACTGCATCCAGTGGTTCATCATCGTTGCTGTGACCTTCGTCGTGTCTAAGCTTATCGACAAGTCGTCACACAAGGCCATTTACACCTTTGGACTCCTCGTCGCTATCGCAGCCTGGCTGGTTATCGTCACCATCGGTGTCAATGGCATGGTTGGACTCTGGCTTTTCGCCATTCTTTGGGGTGTTCAGGGCGGTTCGTCACCACAGATCTTCTATGCTCTTTGGGGCTCAGAACTGTTCCCAGCCAAGTTCCGCGCTGGTGCTCAGGGCCTGATGTTCTTCATCGTCCGTGGTCTGTCAGCCGTTTGGGGACTCATCTTCACCTATATCTATGGAGAGAACGGTGAGGGCTTCACTATTGCCGCCTTCTGCATGATTGCCCTGCTGGCCATCTCGCTCATCGTCGGCTTCCTCGGTGTTCCCAACACCCGTGGTCGTGCCCTGGAGGATATCACCAAGGAGAGATACGGAGAGAACTATTAAGCAAATTAAGAATTAGGAATTAGAAATTAGGAATTATGATTACTATGCTTGTCCAAAATGCAATGATGACATACTGCAATAGTAGCAGCGATAAAACAAATCATAATTTCTAATTCCTAATTTCTAATTTCTAATTTTAAAAAAAGATTATGAAAAGTATATTAGAAGGCCGCGAAGGATTGAAAGCGGTTGTTTATCAGATTGCCGAGGTTACTGGTTACCTCTGGCAGAAAGGGTGGGCTGAGCGTAATGGTGGTAACATCACTGTTAACGTCACCGAGTTTATGGACGACGAGTGCAAAGCTATGCCCGCCATCAGCGAAGTGAAGCAGATTGGTATGGTACTGACTCAGTTGAAGGGCAAGTACTTCTATTGTAAAGGTACGGGCAAGCGCATGCGCGACCTCGCCAAGGAACCCATGCAGAACGGTTCTATCATCCGTATCCTCGACGACTGCGCCTCATACGAAGTCATCGCCGACGAGAACGTAGTACCGACCTCAGAGTTGCCCACACACCTGGCCTTACAGAACTATCTGCTCGAGACGGGTTCGTGCTATAAGGCTACGCTGCATACGCATCCTATCGAGTTGGTTGCCATGAGTCATATCCAGCGCTTCCTGAAGGGCGACGAGATGACCCGCGTGCTGTGGTCTATGATTCCCGAGACGCTGGCTTTTGCGCCACTCGGAATCGGTATCGTACCTTACGCTCTTCCCTCGTCGGTAGATCTGGCTGAGGCTACTCTTGAGCAGATCAAGACCCACGACGTTGTGATGTGGGAAAAGCACGGAACCGTTGCCGTAGGCATCGACATCATGGATGCCTTCGACCAGACCGACGTGCTCTGCAAGGCTGCCAACATCTACATGTGTGCCCGCTCTATGGGTTCTGAGCCCGATGGCATGACTGCCGAGCAGATGAAGGAAGTCCAGGATGTCTTCAACCTGCCGAAGAAGCGTCCCTGCTAACATCTGTTGAACATAAAAAGAAGCCCTCGACTCTCACAGAGTTGGGGGCCTCTTTATTTAAAGAATTTATAGTTGAAAAGATTTTCTTGGCTTTAACTATAAATGCGTGAAAAGTTTGATTGAAACATGTAACATTTTCGAGGTTTGCATACTATGTAGCACAGCATAAGTTGTGTGAGAATTTTGATGAGTACAAACCTCTGTTCGCTAAAGTCCATCGCGAATTAAAGCAGGGAAGACGCTCGTTGGTGAAAATCAATAAGACAGCTACGCTTGCATAGGGACGTTTCTATTTCGTAAGTGGCGCTGTCACAGAATTACAAGATGATGCTAACGGTCAGTTCTTCGATAATTCCAATGTTATTGCTAATGATAATATAACGGGATACATCTATGTCCTAAGCTCATTGTCGCAAGATCCTGCCATTAAAGATGTCAAACATCTCTATAAGATTGGCTTCTCGACCAACAGTGTTGAACAACGTATAGCGAATGCGGAAAACGAACCTACTTACTTGATGGCACTGGTAAAGGTTCAGGCAAGCTATAAGGTGGTAAACATGAACTCGCAGAAGTTCGAGGACTTGATTCATCAGTTGCTAAAGCCAGTACAGTTCCAAGTGTCCGTATTCGACGAAAAAGGGGTTGAGCATCAGCCACAAGATTGGTTTGTCGTCCCTTTGCCAGTAGTGGATATAATTATCCAGAAAATAATGGACGGCAGTATTCTAGGATATACCTATAATCCCCAATTGGAATGTTTAGAAAAGAGAATCGTTAAGGAACAAACAACTCTCAATAAATACACTTATGTTGATGAAGCTGATGGTAAGCGTTATCTGCGACGTTACGATGCTCTGCGTTTATTTGTTGGCTATCATAAAGACAGAGAAAGTGCTTTGGTGCAGGTAAAGGATATCACATACAATAATGGTGTCGTAGAATATCATTTAGGGTTAATATTAGAGGTAATCAATAATATGTTTTTGTTAACATCAACTATTAGTGGTGCGATAAATTTTAATTAATTGATATAAATCCCTTTGTTAATAAGG
>CAMJDL010000039.1 GCA_946404405.1 uncultured Prevotella sp. | reverse complement strand
TTTATTATTACTATGAAGAAAATTGTATTTTTTGCGTCAGTCCTGGCGGTGCTGGTGTTGACCGACGATGAAATCCCGTCCACCGTGGCGAAGTTCAAGTTCTACTACACGGGCGGTTCTTCCACGTTCTCGCCATCGGCAGGCTATGGCTGTGTCAATTCGAAGCAAACGGAAATCCGCACGGTTGCTGACGGTGTGACCACTTTCGACATCTTCACCCTGCCTCATACCGAGGAAGATGTATTGACGAAGCTCACCGTCACTGCCCTCGATGCCAACGACAACACTGTGAAGGAGCGCGTCTTCGAGAACGTTCCTGTCACCCGCAACCAGATTACCCGCTACACAGGCAGTTTTTTCGGTAATGGCGGCAGCGGCCAGACCTCCGACGGCACCTTCCGCCTCACCGCCGATCCAGATTGGGACAGCGTGAACGGCTATACGTTCTAACAGTTCCAACCTGTCTATTCACTTTGAGAGCCGAGGCACATTGCCCCGACTCTCATTGTCTCATGCACTTGATATTTAGCCCTCATTCGCCGTTTATGAATGATAAATCCGTTAAATCTTACACTCCAAGACCATGCCTTCAGATACATAAAATCACTTTTCTACCGTTTAACAAGTAAGTTGTTGATTATCAATACTTAAAATATTCTGGAATTGTACAGAAGTGACGGATGTTTATTGCGATGCAGAGAATGCACCCAATACAAGAGCAAACGCTTTTGTAAATTCTTATATAGAATATGCTATACTACATGTGCCTGCAACGTCAGTAAATATTTATAAAACAATTGCACCTTGGAGTGGTTTTAAGGCTGTTGTCGCTATAGATGATTCGCAGGAAGAAATGCCCAAGTGCGAAAAGCCTACAATCAGCTACGAGAACGGTAAGTTAACGTTCGCAAGTGCTACTGAAGATGCTGAATTCGTAACAGACATCACAGATACAGACATTAAGAAACACTACGGTGCAACAATCTCGCTCACAGCTACGTATAACATTAGAGTTTATGCCACCAAATCTGGCTACGACAACAGCGATATAGCCACAGCCACGCTCTGTTGGATAGACCAAGAGCCGAAGACAGAAGGCATTACAGATGGTGTGGCCAAAGTTCCTGCAAAAGCAGTTCTGATTCAGAGCAACGAAGGCACTATTAACATTCAAGGTGTCGATGCAGGAACATCCATCAGCGTTTACAGCATCAATGGCTCTCAAGCAGGCGCTGCTCCTCCCTCAGAGGCAGTTTAGGCGAATACTCGCCAAGTACAACGACAGGACGTTAGGACGTCACATTACCGGCGACAGATGGTGGCGAAGGGACAGGTAGCGCAGACTTGCAGGTCGGTAGTGGGGCGGTATGGAACGTCGGGTGAGAGGATGTCGGTGATGGTCTGCTCCAGCAGCTCGTTGAATCGCTGGCTGCAGGTCGAGATGTCCAGTATCCTTTCACGACCGAAGCAGAGCGTCGGGTCGTAGTCGTCGGCTCCGGCATGCTGGATGAAGATGAGGGCAGGCGAGACGGGGATGTCGGCGGGCAGATGTCTGAGGTTTGATGGACGGTCGCTCCTGACAATATAGGCATAGAGCAGTGCCTGCAGGTAATAATCTGAATGGTTATGGATGTTCTGAGGCAGGAAGATGGCATCGACATCGGACAGGGGCTTGATGGGGCTTGAGCCTGTCTTGTAGTCGATGACGCGGATGCGCTCGTTGGCGTTGCCTTCGTCCACAAGGTCCAGGCGGTCGATGCGGCCTCCGAGGTTGAACGTTGAACGTTGAACGTTGAACGTTGAGAGGGGACGGAAGACGTCGATTTCGAGGCCCAGGATGCGGAAGGGGGCCTGACGCAGGTCGAGGGCTACGAGCTGGCGCAGATACTGGACGATGACTTCGCGCTGGATGATGTAGAGTCCGCTCTGTGGCAGATGTGGCAGTTCTAGATGGAAGGCTTCGTCGACAGCACGTTCCAGTTCCTGCTTGTTGCGCAGCAGGTGCTGGAGGATGTGCTTGTCGATGTACTGCGGCAGACGGTGGTAGAGCAGGTCGGCAGCACGATGGAACACAGTGCCGAACATGCGATAGTCGAGTTCTAACTCGTCGTCGGGTACATCGGGTTCTTGCAGTCCGCCCACATAGCGGTAGAAGTAGCGCAATGGACAGCGTAGCCAGGTGTTTATCGCCGTGGGCGAGAGGTAAGATTTCTGATGTATGATGTCTGATGTCTGAGGTTTGGCGATGGGCTGCGGCTGCCAGCGAACGGACTGTTGACCGCTGGTCAGGGAGTAGTGTTTGATGGGGTGGGGATACTCCACCATGAGCTGGAGCATGAAGCGGCTCATCTCGCCCCGCTGACCGCCCTCGGTAGAATTGTTGTAGAGTATGGTGACATCGGTGGCACGCTGTAAAAGTCGGTGGAAATAGTAGGAATAGATGCCCACCTTGTTCTCGACCGTCGTCAGTTCGTAGGCGTGGCGGATACTGTGTGGAATGAACGAGCTGTCGTTGATGCCGCGTGGCAACATGCCCTCGGCACAGGAAAGCAGCAGGACGTGGTCGAAGTCCAGATTGCGCGTCTCCAGTACGCCCATCACCTGTAGCCCTTCGGCAGGCTCGCCATGGAAGGGTATGGACGTCTGCTGGATGAGTTGCGAGACAAGGCGTTGCAGGGTGTTCATCGTGACGTTCAGCACGCCTTCGTTCGTGAGGTCGACGAGACGGTTTATCAGCGTGTAGGCACGGAACAGCGACTCTTGGAACAACGGGTCGTCCTGATGGTCGGCAACACCCTTTTGGGCAATGGCTTTGATGTCAGTTGTCAGATGTAAGATGTCGGATGTATCAATTGTGTCGTCGATGTATTTGGCGTAGGGATGGCGGCGGAGGGTTCGCATCATGCGGGGTGTAGAGCCCTGCATCAGTATGTCGAACCACAGTTGGATGAAGGATGCGACGGGCGTCTGTGACAGCGGATAGCCCGTGGTGACATTCACCTTCTGGACCTGTGGAGGCAGACTATGGATGACGGTGGGCAGCAGGGCCTCGTTGCACATGACGATGGCCGTGCGGCGCCCAGCCTTCAAGCGGTCGGCTTGTTGTAGCCACGTGCTGACGTAGCGCGCCTGGATATTCTCCGTGGGAGCTGACATGAAACTGATGTGCTTAGGCTGACGGAAGTTGTCGTAGATGTCGGCACAATCTATATCGAGTTCGTTGGGGAAATCCTTGAGGTAACGGCTGATGTACTGGCCTGCTTCGGTGTTGGCGTAGTAGTGGTCGAAATCCCAGTAGAAACGGGCTTTCCCTTCCTTCCGTAACATGGTGAAAAGGCGTTGCTCGACCTGTTGCAGCAGATTGAAGCCAATGAAGAGATAGGTGTCGTAAGGGAAGGCGCTGTTGGGGGCTGCGGCAGAACCGCAGCCAACAGTCAAGTCTTCGACGACCTGACGATAGAGCATGCCCTCGTAGGCCAGGCCCTGTGAAGACAGACGCTGGCAGAAGTCGTGATAGATGTCGGCCATGCGACTCCAGAGATGCAGGAACCGTTCCTTGAGAATTGAGGGATGCTCCTCGGTGAAGTTGCTGAAGAAGCGCTGCAGCATCTTGCGCTGTTCGTCAGTGAGGTACGAGAGGTCGTCGAGTTCATGAATGTCGCGCAGATTAGCCAGCACGCGATCGGCATCAGCCATATTCTTGTCGATATCGTCGAAATCGCTGAGCAACAGCTGTCCCCAGCCATAGAACTTGTCGAGCGTCTCCGTAGAACCCGTTATGGCGCAGAACGACTGGTGGAGCAGGCAGACGGACTGGATGGGGTCGGCAACGCGTAGGTCGCTCTGCTGGCGGAACAGCTCGCTGATGGTGATATAGGCCGGACTCCATATCGGGTGCTGAGCCTGACGGGCCAAGGCTTCGTTCAGAAACAATGACGCACGCTTGTTGGGGAATACGATGGCAATATGGGACAGGTTTGTGCCATATTTCCGGACGATGTCTTCCGCCACATATTCTAAAAAGCTCTTCATAAGCTGACCTCCTCTATCTTATTCGTATAAACATACCACAACCAGCCGTGAACCTGTGGCATTCCCATCTCGCTGAGCAGTTGCATGTACTCCTGAACCTGTGCGATATATTCAGGATGTGGTTTGCCAAACTTGAAGTCGACAACATGCGTCTCGTGTCCGTCTGTCATCACACGGTCAGGGCGACGTTCCACGAGATTGCCATCGTCGTCAAGACGCAGAATGCTGCACTCGTTGAACAGTTGCCAGTTTGGCGAGAACCAGTTGGCTATTCGCGCAGACTCCAATCGTTTGCGCAACAGGCTGGTGATTTTTTCGCGCGAAAGTTCGTCGTCGTACAGGATGCCTTCGCTTTGCAATTGACTCAGAACAACATCGATGTCGGCAGTGGTACGGATGCGGCTGAACACCTCGTGGAGCACGCTACCCATCTTGATGTAGCTGAGTTCGCTGGCTTCGTCGTCGCCCTCCACAAAGTCGCGACTGCGATTGCTCTGGCGGAATTCGACGGGTGCAGCAAACGTCTCGATGCTGACCTGAATAGGACGGACGGGTTGGAGGAATACATTATCTGATGTATGATGTTTGATGGCTGATGGCCGATGGCTCAGCGTGCCATACTGGAAGTGTATGGCTTCTTCCTCATTGTCAACGCCCTCGAGCAGAGTGCCCTCTAACTTGATTTCAGGCAATACCTTCTCGATGAGCAGTGCACGCGTATTCTTGGCAGCCCGGCGTCCAATGACGAACAGGTTGTGGGAAGCACGCGTAAAGGCCACATAGAGCAGGTTCAGGTTGTCCACCGTATTCTGCAGGTGCTCGTCCAGATAGTCGTGCTCATAGACGGTGCCACGCATCTGTTTCTCGCTATAGTCAACGGGAACCAGCGGCAGGGCACTGAACGGGTCCTCGTGGGGTTGGCACCACAAGACATCGGGCATCTCCAGACGCCAATCAGCGTAAGGGATGATGACATTGTCGAACTCCAGGCCTTTACTCTTATGGATAGTCAGGATGCGGATACCATCAGTCTCTGTACTTTGTATGGTCTTGGCACCAATGGTCTCGTCCCACTCGTGGATAAACGAGTCGATATCCGTGGTGTTGTCCTGGCAGAACTGTGACAACTGGTCGAAGAACGCACAGACGTAGCCACTCTCGTCAGTCAGAGTCTGGAGCTGGAAGATGGTAAACAATCGTTCTGCCAACTCGTAAAGTGACATTTGAAACAGTTCCTCGGTATGTTCTATAAAGTCAACGGGCAGGAGCGTGCTGAGTGGTGTGTCGCGACGGAACAGCTGGTCGTCAGTCAGTTGCTGGTTCAGAATCGCCTTATGGTATAGTTTGACAATAGTGGCCTGTGCCAGCATATCGTCAGGATGAGTCAGCAGATGAAGTGCCTGAACAATCAGCGTGCAGGCTGCAGAGCTATCCAGACGGAATGCTTCATCGCTGACAATGCGAACATCAGGCAGTTGCAGGGCGAAATAATCGGCAATGGCAGGAATGATGCGGTTGCTGCGTACCAGAATGGCTATCTGGCGAGGCGTTACGCCCTTGTCCATGAGCATACGGACGATATCTGCCAGTTCTGTAAGCACTTGCTGCTGATAATCGTCGCGAGGCAGAAGACGGATGCTGACCAAACCCCGTGACGGCTTACCGTCAGGCACTTGCTGCTCCACATCAGCATAAGCATGTTGCAATTGCTGGGCGCCATCTGGATATTCTTCGCGCTGGGCCTCGTACTCCTGACGGGCTGCCTCCGTGAAGAACGCGTTGTTAAACACGATGACGCCACGTGAAGAACGGTAGTTGGTTGTCAGATTGCGTATCTCCAGTTGCTGCTGGCTATAGGCGAACTCACTGTCGATGGCATTCAGCAATCGCCAGTCGCCTGAACGCCAACGATAGATGCTCTGCTTGACATCGCCAACGATGAGATTCTCTGTATCCACATGACTCATACACTCCTCAAGCAGTACCTTGAAGTTCTGCCACTGGACGGTGGAGGTGTCCTGAAACTCGTCAATCATCACGTGTTCCAGACGGGCACCAATCTTCTCGAAGATAAAAGGAGAATCGCTGTCTTGTATCAAAGAATGCAGCAGCTGTTGGGTGTCGCTGAGCAGGAAACGGTTTGACTCTTCGTTGAGCTGGCGTACTTTCTGTTCGATACTGCCCAACAGTCGCAACTGGTTCAGATGGCGAAGGGTGAGGTCGGCAGACTTATACAACCGCCACTGACGCGGACGTTCTTCGAGAGCACGACGTAGCAAGGGTTGTAGCACGGCATCGGCTGTCATGATGATGGCATCACGACGCTGGTTGGTCTTGCTGGACCATTTCGATGCGTCTTCGGCACATTCAGCTACACGTTTGCCAACAATGCTCTCGTCGAAAACGCCAGCTTGTAACTTAATAAAGAACCCTGCCACACCAGAACGTCCGTTGGACAAATCTTCGATGGCCAGGTTTTCTGCTGCGAGCGCTTCGAAGAACTCGTTGCCAATCTGCTTCATGCGTTCAAGGGCATCCTGACGGATAGCGCGCATCTGCTTGGTATAGGACTCGAAGAAATGCTCGTCATGCATCTTGGCCTGAAGTGTGGAGCTCTGTTCCTTATAATAATCACGGAAGATGGTGCGTCCGAACTGTTTCACCTTACCGATGATGTTCCACGACTGATTGTCGCTGATGTTCTCCATGATGTACTTCAGAATCCATTGCAGCATGACATCGGTATGGGTAAGATTGTCGATGAGACGGTCGACAGCCTGTTCCTCAACCTGTATGTCGTTCAGTCCAATACGCAGATTTGCTGTGAGGTCCAGTTCACGTGCCAAATTGCGTAGGACGCTCTGGAAGAAGGTGTCGATGGTCTCTACGCGAAAGTAGTTGTAGTTGTGGAGCAACAAGTGTAATGCCTCGCCAGCACGTTTGCATACCTGTGCTTCGGACAGTCCTGTCTTGCTGACGATATTTGCCAGATAGTTATTGGAATCAGGTAATTGACGACTGATGCCATACAACTGACTGATGATACGCATCTTCATTTCTTCCGTTGCCTTATTAGTAAAGGTGACAGCAAGGATGGTGCGATAGCTCTGCGGATTCTGAACCAACAGCTTGATATATTCCGTAGCCAATGTAAAGGTTTTTCCGGAACCTGCACTGGCCTTATAGACGACGAGTGGTTTTACCATCTTTTGAATAATTCTATCGTGAATTTACAACCAAAGCTTTGGAACTTATGGTTCAGAAAACTGGCGAAGATACCCGTAGAGAAATAACGATTGGTGAAGCCATAGCCCACCTCGCTATATAGATGCGTATTCTCAATGCCGAGCACACTGGCATAAATCATTTCCGTCTCGACAAAATGTCCAACGAGAGGTGTCCATCCCAAGGCCAGCAAGGGCGATTCAAGGGATACGTGGCCACGAAGATAGTAGTCAGACTCATTATACCACATGCTGTTCAACAATTGGAACTGTCCTGTCCATTCGTCCTCCCATCCAGTAGGTAGATTGTTGTCACGGAAGTTGGTATAGTCGATAAAATAATCCGTACTTCGACTGGTGTAAAAACCTGCACCAGCACGCCAGTTAAGGAGTCGCAGACTGCCAAGCTTAATTTTCTGGGCACCGTCAAACTCAAATCGTTCATAGCTCAGATTCGACTTGAAGACATCAGGAAAACCTCGCTCATAGTTGGCTGTCAATACGGGACCTTTACGCCAAGGCGTGAAACGTAAGGTCAGCATGGGGGCAAAGCTTCGGTACTCTTCAGGCAGATTGAGTTGGCGCATCAGGCCTCGATTGGTAGAACGACGACGGTGATAGACAATACCGTTCATAATCTCCAACCAGTCGTAAGCAACCACGTTATTGACAAGTTGGAAAATCTCATCCTTAAATTCAGGAACATCAAAGGTGGGACCCATCCGCTCTCGGATATCATCAATCAGATAACCGCTGTTAATCCTGTTGCCATTGGCCCAGGTGAATTCTGCATAGCCGTTACGCTTAGGGTTATAGTTCATGCGTAGTGGTGCCGTGTAGTAGAACTGGCGCTGTTTGAAGTTATAACCGAAATCAGGATTAAAGGTCAGATAACGATAGGCGTTCCACGAATACTGCAAGCCGAACTTCAACCGATAGCTGAAACCGTGGCTATGGCTATATTCAAAATAAAGGGGGTTGAGAATGGGCGAGATACTCATCGAGAAGGCACCGGCGTCGGTATGGGTGCTATTCATCAGGTTGTCGCCAATAACGTCCCATAATATTTCCTTCATCTTGTTGTTTTTCTCAATGGCTGTCGTGTCGGTGCTGACACTGTCTGTCTGCAGGCTGAGACTGTCATGATGCTGATAGAGTCTTGTCTCTTTTTGGAGCAGTCTGACAGGTCGCAGAGAGTCCATCAGCTCACGATCATCTTTCTCGTTAAGAGAGTCGGGCAGGGTAACAGGGCAATTATAGATGGCAGTAAACGTCGATGACACCTTGTTGCCTAAGAAACTGAATTTGGCATCAATGGTACTTTTCTCTGGCAGCAGCTGGTGTCCCTGAGTTTGATTCATGATGGTATTCACCTTGAATGATATCATGTCGAATTCACCCTCGTAATTGGTTGACAACACCTGTCCTGTCTCGATATTGACAACGGCAGTACCCGTCACGAGCTGGGTATTGTTGACACGAGGACGGAAACGAATAATGGCCTTCTTATCATACCTTTGCAATACGCGGTATTTATAGTACCAGCGATTAGAGCGATGGAATGGGGACAGTATGCTCTCAGGATAAATCGAGATGTCATAGATGTTAGGCGTGATGTAATGAACCATTGCTGACATGGTGAAGTTGTTGCGTGGAATGGTACCACACACCACCTGACGGTGTAAATCATAGTCGCTGGGCGTTCTGTATTTTATCCGACAATACGACTCACCAATGTAATTACGCTCACCCTTGGCAATCGCGTACATCGTTGGCACAAGATACAGGGTAGGGTTGCGGCGTTCCGAACCGAAGGTATAACGCAGATACAGATTCTGCTCAACACCATTGACAGGTTCTGAGTAGTTGCGGCTGAAATCCCATATCTGGTTGATTAACAGCGAGTCAGCCGTACGGCCTGCAAAACAAATGCTGGGCATGAAAATCATCACGTCCAGCATCAGTATGCAATATATGATACGTAACTTCGATTTCACGACCCCAAAATTACAAATAATTTTTGAGGTCACAAAACTTTAGCCCAAATATTTCATCAGAATTCGTGCATTACCTGAATCACGAAGTTTGGCAATACTCTTCTCGCGAATCTGGCGAACACGTTCACGGGTCAGTCCTAACTGGTCACCAATCTCTTCAAGACCTTTCTCGTGGCAGCCAATTCCAAAGCACTCGCGAATGATGGTAATCTCACGATCCTTCAGTACCTTCTGCAGGACATTGTTCAACTCTAGAGCCATAGATTCATGGTCTACCTGACGATCGGTACGCGAGTCGTCGCCTGAGGCCATCACGTCAAGCATACAGTTGTCTTCACCATCCTGGAAAGGAGCATCAATCGAAACATGGTGGCTATCAGCCTGCATAGACTGTGCAATCTTCTCCTCGTCCATATTTGTGGCGTCGCTCAACTCTGCCACAGAGGGATGACGCTGAAACTCCTGTTCGAAACGATTGATTTCGTGACTAATCTTATTGAGTGAGCCCACCTGATTGAGTGGCAGACGCACGATACGGCTCTGCTCGGCAATAGCCTGCAGAATGCTTTGGCGAATCCACCATACAGCATAAGAGATGAACTTGAAACCACGTGTCTCATCAAACTTTTGTGCGGCCTTAATCAGACCAATGTTACCCTCGTCAATCAAGTCAGTCAGTGTCAGACCCTGATGCTGATACTGCTTGGCTACAGATACTACGAATCGCAAATTAGCTGTCACCAGCTTATCCTTGGCACGCTCGCCTTCAGGACCACCTTTACGTATCTTCTGGGCCAGCTCGATTTCCTCGTCAATACTAATCAGCGGGGCACGACCAATTTCCACAAGATACTTATCCAGTGCTTCGCTCGAACGATTCGTAATACTTTTCTGAATCTTTAATTGTCTCATCTTATCCTTTTGTAATTGTCTCTAACTGCTTGAAATTCAAGCTTGTGTATCATTAATACCTTTAAAAGCGGTGCAAAGTTACGAAAAATATCGATTCGTTGTTCTCTTTACACCGATTATTTTCTATTAAAAAATATTAATTGTTCCTTTTCTCCTTAGAATTCCTATGTTTGTTCCTTCCCTGTGGTTTACTTTTTCCCTGTGGTTTACCTCCTCTACGACGTCCTCCACGTCCACGACTATTCTTATGAGGTGACGATTTCTGGTATTCAGGTGCTTCGCCCAAACCTTCTGGTAGTGGGTTCTTCTGAATGTCGCGCTCCAGAAATCGCTCTATTTCAGAGAAACTTCGCATATCTTTCTCAGATACGAAAGTAATGGCAACACCGTCTCGTTGGGCACGTGCTGTACGACCAATACGATGTACATAGTCTTCTGCATCGTGGGGCACGTCATAGTTGATAACCATCAGGATGTCGTCGATATCAATACCACGAGCCACGATATCAGTAGCTACCAGTACTGACACCTGACCAGCCTTGAAACGATACATGACGTCGTCACGTTCAGCTTGCGACAAATCAGAGTGCATTGGTGCACAATTGATGTTCATGCGCTTCAGTTCACGGGTAATATCCTTCACTTTGTCTTTCTTGCCTGAGAAAATGATGACACGCTCCAGTTCACCAGCTTTGAACAGATGTCTGATAATACCTAATTTCTGCGGCTCATAGCAGAGATAGGCTGATTGTTGAATCTTCTCTGCTGGCTTGGAAACGGCAATCTTGACCTCTACAGGATTATTTAATAAGGTACGCGCGAGTTGCTGTATCTTTTGGGGCATCGTAGCAGAGAACATAATGGTCTGATGACCAGCAGGCAACATCTTGGCTATCTGCAGGATATCGTCAGAGAATCCCATGTCCAACATACGGTCGGCTTCGTCGAGTACGAAGAAAGACAGACGACTCAGGTCTACATGTCCCATGCGGATATGCGAGAGCAGTCGGCCTGGTGTGGCGATAATCACATCGGCACCCATCTTAAGACCTTTGGTTTCCACGTCAAAGCGGTTACCGTCGTTGCCACCATAAACAGCTACGGAAGAGATGCCTTCCAGATAGTAGCCAAAACCTTGCATGGCCTGATCTATCTGTTGGGCCAACTCTCGTGTTGGCGACATCACGATACAGTTTACGGCATCTTTTGGATAGCCTCCGTCGTCAAGCATTGAGAGTATAGGCAACAGATAGGCTGCAGTCTTGCCAGTACCTGTCTGAGCCACACCAATGAGGTCTTGTCCGTCCAGAATCTCAGGAATACATTTTTCCTGTATAGGTGTCATCTCCTCGAAGTGCATGTCGTAGAGTGCATCGAGGATGTTATCATTTAAATATGTTTCTTCAAAAGTCACGTTTGTTATCCTTTAAAACTTTTCACTATTCACTTTTCACTATTCACTATTCACTTAATTCGGTGCTTGCCTATAACAGAAATAAGCAATGATACCATATAATATGTTTGGAATCCATGCTGCCAATAATGGTGGTGTTCCTGCGTTGATGGCGAAGGTGGCACTAATCGTCTGTAATAGTATGTACGTAAATGAGAGCGCCAGTCCGATACCAAGATAGAGTCCCATGCCACCTTTACGCTTTCTTGACGATAGCGATACGCCAATAATTGCCAAGATGAACGAGGCAAACGAGGAGGCTATTCGCTTATGGTATTCCACCTCATATTGCACCACATTCGACGAGCCGCGCTGTTGCTGTTTTGAGATGTATCGCAACAGTTCTGGCGATGTAAATGTCTCCTGCTGACCACTTGAGAATACCAAATCCATGGGTTCCATCTGTATCAGCGTATCAATCTCTACGCCTGATGTGATTTGTTCGCGCATACCTTTTAAGGTGCGAATCTTATAGTTACGGGCCTTCCAATGATAGCGTTCCTCTGCAATGGTATCGTATTGTATGACGCTGGCATTCATCTGGCTCACCATCTTCTTGTTTTCAAACTTATAGAGCGCAAAGCCATAGCCCGTTTTCCTGATGTCGTCGTACTGCGACAGGTAGGCCACTACACCCTTGTCTACCATCAGCTGGATGTTCGATGCCGACGTATTCTTCTTGTTGTTTTTGTAGAGTGCCTCAAAATCGTGACGTACTACCGTTCCCTTGGGAATAATGTAGGAGCCCAGATAGAAATTGAGGATAGCGATAATCGCAGCCGAGATGAGGTATGGGCGCAACAGTCGTTTGAAACTCATGCCACATGCCAACATGGCAATAATCTCTGAATTGCCTGCCAACTTAGACGTAAAGAAGATGACGGCAATGAATACGAACAGCGGCGAGAACAGGTTGGCAAAATAGGGTACGAAATTGGCGTAATAGTCGAATACGATAGCACGCAACGGGGCGTGATAGTTCGTGAATTTTGCCAGGTTCTCGTTGACGTCGAAGACTATCGAGATACTGATAATCAGCAGAATAGAGTAGATGTAGGTGCCAATGAACTTGTAGATAATATACCTGTCCATTCGCTTCACATAACGCAATGGATTCAGTTTCTTCAGCGGAGCCAGTCTGTGCCAAGGCAACTTGCGAAGCCATACGATGATTGGCATTATCAATGTGATAAGGCGTCGCCATTGATGGCGTATGATCCATGCGATATGTTTGGGTATTCTCTTGTTCATCTTCTGCGTCCTAAATTGTCAATCACCGAGCGTTTCCACTGTGTGAAGTCGCCTTGTTCTATATGCATACGGGCATCTGTCACCAGTCGCAAGTAGAAAGCCAGATTATGTATCGAGGCTATCTGCATAGCCAACAGTTCCTGCGCCTTGAACAGATGATGCAGGTATGCTTTGGTGTGGATGCGGTCTATATCGCAACCGTCAGGGTCGATGGGCGAGAAGTCGTCCTGCCACTTCTGGTTACGCATATTCATCGTGCCCTCGTAAGTGAAGAGCATGGCGTTGCGACCATTACGGGTAGGCATGACGCAGTCGAACATATCCACACCACGTTCTATACCTTCCAGGATATTCTGAGGTGTACCAACACCCATCAGATAACGGGGACGGTCCTTGGGCAGGATGTCGTTCACGACCTCAATCATCTCGTACATCACCTCCGTAGGTTCACCCACAGCCAGTCCACCTATCGAGGCACCACCTCCGTCGTTCAGCTTGTCCAGAGTGTCAACCACATGCTTGGCAGCATCCTGACGCAGGTCTTTATAGGTACATCCCTGTACAATGGGGAACAGCGTCTGCTTATAACCATAGAGTGGCTCTGTTTCGTTGAATCGCTTGACACAACGGTCCAGCCAACGCTGGGTCAGGCGCAGGCTCTTCTCTGCATACTGATAGTCGCTTTCACCTGGCGGACACTCGTCGAAGGCCATCATGATGTCGGCGCCAATGACGCGCTGTGTATCCATCACGTTCTCAGGTGTGAAGATGTGCTTTGAACCGTCAATATGGCTACGGAATTCACACCCTTCTTCACGAAGTTTGCGAATGCCTGTCAGCGAGAAGACCTGAAAGCCACCCGAGTCCGTCAGTATCGGACGGTCCCAGGTATTGAACTTATGCAAACCGCCAGCCTTGCGCAGGATGTCGAGACCAGGACGCAGGTAGAGGTGATAGGTGTTGCCCAGAATAATCTGTGCCTTCACCTGTTCGCGCAACTCTGAGAAGTGCACTCCCTTTACGCTACCTACAGTACCTACAGGCATGAAGATAGGCGTCTTGATCTGTCCGTGGTCTGTGGTTATCAGTCCTGTACGGGCACTGCTATACGGGTCGTTATGTTGTACTTCGAATTTCACTTTTCGTTCTTCTCTTCTTCTATCGTGAAGTCCATTGGGTTTTCCACCATTTCTTTGGTCAATGCAAAGTCCCAAACATCCTGCACATTCTCAACATAGTGGAACTTTACGCCCTTCAGGTACATCTCAGGAATTTCGTTGATGTCCTTCTCGTTCTCCTGACACATAACGATATCCGTGATACCTGCACGTTTGGCAGCCAGAATCTTCTCCTTGATACCTCCAACGGGCAGCACCTTACCACGTAGCGTAATCTCACCCGTCATAGCTGTGTTCTTGCGAACCTTACGCTGGGTCAGCGCTGAGGCTATAGAGGTGGCAATGGTGATACCTGCCGATGGTCCGTCCTTAGGCGTGGCGCCCTCGGGCACGTGGATATGGATGTTCCATTGGTCGAAGATGCGGTAGTCTATACCCAGCACATCGACATGTGCCTTGACATATTCCAATGCTATCACAGCCGATTCTTTCATCACGTCGCCAAGGTTACCTGTCAGCGTGAGTTTCGAACCCTTGCCCTTCGACAGCGAGGTCTCTATGAACAGGATTTCACCACCCACACTGGTCCATGCCAATCCTGTCACCACACCAGCATAGCTGTTGCCCTGATAGATGTCGCGATAGAATGGGGGCTTGCCCAACAGGTCTTCAATCTCCGTAGGTGTAATCTTCTCGTAGGGCAGTTCGCCAGCTTCTGCTTTCTTAAAAGCCAGCTTGCGCAAGGCTTTGTTTACCTGTTTCTCCAATTGGCGCACACCACTTTCGCGAGTGTATTGCTCAATAATCTTCTCTATGGCAGCCTTGTTGAAGGTCAACTTCTTGTCGTTCAGACCAGTATTCTCTTTTTCCTTGGGTATCAAATGGCGTTTGGCTATCTCATACTTCTCTTCAGTAATATAGCCGCTCACCTCGATGACTTCCATACGGTCCAACAAGGGGCGGGGTATAGTGCCAAGATTATTTGCCGTTGCAATAAACATCACCTTTGACAGGTCGTAGTCTACGTCCAGGTAGTTGTCATGAAATGCACCGTTCTGTTCTGGGTCAAGCACTTCTAACAATGCTGATGCAGGGTCACCATTGTGCGTGTTCTGCGTTACCTTGTCAATCTCGTCCAATATGAAGACTGGGTTCGACGAACCAGCCTTCTGGATGTTCTTGATGATACGGCCTGGCATAGCACCTACATAGGTTCGACGGTGTCCTCGGATTTCTGCTTCATCATGCAGACCACCAAGCGATACACGGACATATTTACGTTTCAGGGCATCGGCAATCGACTTGCCCAGCGACGTTTTACCAACTCCTGGAGGGCCATACAGACAGAGAATGGGTGACTTCAGGTCACCACGCAGCGATAGCACGGCGATATACTCCAGAATACGCTCCTTCACCTTCTCCATGCCGTAGTGGTCACGATCCAAAATCTTCTGTGCACGCTTCAGGTCCATATCGTCCTTGGTATATTCGTTCCAAGGCAGGCTGACCAGTGTCTGCAGATAGGTAAGCTGTACGTTGAAGTCGGGCGAGTTCTGGTTTACCTGATCCAGTTTTTCTACCTCTTTATAGAAGTATTTCTCGATATCCTCTGGCCATTTCTTCTTACGAGCCTTCTCAAGCAGTTCTTTTTTCTCGGGGGTACTCTCGTTACCCATCTCGGCCTGCAGGTTCTTAATCTGCTGTTGCAGGAAGTAGTTACGCTGCTGTTCGTCGATGTCGTCACGTGTCTTGTTGCGGATATCGAGTTTCAGCGTCTGCAGATTGATTTCTCGATTGATGATGCGCAACACGTTGAACAGGCGTTCCTTCAGCGAGTCGAAACTCAATAACGCCATCTTCTCCTTGATGGTGAATGGCATGTTCGAACAGATGAAGTTCAGCGCCATGATGTTGTTGCTTACATTCTTGATGGCAAACGATGCTTCCTCGGGTATGTCGTCGCTCATCTGAATGTATTCCGATGTCTGCTGGCGCAGGTCTTCGACAGCCGTCTTAAACTCCATGTCGCGCTTTTCGGGCTCTATCTCTGGGGCTTCCATCACGTGGCCCATCAGGTAGGGCTTGTATTTGGTCAGGTCTAACAGACGGAAACGTGACACGCCCTGCACAATGGCTGTAATATTGCCATTAGGCAGCGTTAGCGTCTTCAGCACTTTGCCTGATACACCCATATCGTATAAGTCACCACGAATAGGCGATTCCACATCGGCATCGCGCTGAGTGACTATACCTATTACCATACCAGTCTTCTCAGCCTTGCGAATCAGCGTCATGCTTGTCTCGCGACCAATCAAGATTGGAGATACCACACCCGGAAACAATACCAGATTCCTCACAGCCAGAATAGGCAACTCATCGGGTAGTTTCATATTCGTCAGGTCGCTGTATTCGCCTTCTACATCGGCAATCATCGAGAACGACCTGTTTTTGTTATCCATGTACATTGCTATATTATCTTTCATAATCTTTTTTGCGAATGAGAGCGCAAAGGTACAACAATTTTTCGAAATAATGTAGTTGTAATAAGATATTTTAATATCTTTCTTGCAGAATAGTGTCTTTTTTTGTACTTTTGCACCCATAAATGACGATGTTTCGCTTCAAACAGTTCACGATAGAGCAGGACGAATGTGCCATGAAGGTAGGTACTGACGGTGTCCTCTTAGGTGCTTGGGCCCGTGGTGGTTCAAGGGTACTTGATGTTGGCACAGGCACGGGCATCATTGCATTGATGATGGCGCAGCGCTACCCTGATGCTCATATTTTAGGCATTGACATTGACGAAGGTGCTGTCCGTCAGGCCACAGCCAATGTTCTGGCTTCGCCATTTTCCTTACGTATCCGCATACAACAGACGAGGTTACAGGATATGGACGACTCGTTTGCGGGCTGTTTCGATGCCATTGTCAGCAATCCACCGTTTTTCATCGATTCATTGGCAGCTCCCGACGAACAGCGTAATTTGGCGCGCCATACGACTACGCTGACGTATGCGGAACTGATGCAGTCTGCCTGGCGACTGCTGAGCGACGATGGCGAACTAAGTGTGGTTGTGCCGTTCGACTACCGTCAGCGCATGGAGGATGAGGCAATCTTCGTGGGTTTTTTTCCTTGTCGCGTGTGTGCTGTCAAGACGACCGATAGAAAGCCTGCCAAGCGTTTTCTTCTGTCGTTCAGAAAACATCCGTGTCCCTGTGAGAAAGAACAACTGACGATAGGTTCGGAAGCCTACCGTCAGCTGGCTGGTGATTTCTATTTGTGAAAACCTGTTCGGCAGAATTCTTCGAACTGTCCCTGGAAACCATTGAACACGTTGATGTCCACAGGTCCCGTGATACCATCAACGCGCCCCTCAGGTGTCAGTTGCCAGTACACCAGCTTGACATCGGGCTTGTATTCGCCATAGCGGGCTATCCAGACGTTGTATCGCTGCTTGATGTCGTCGGCATTGCCCATATATTTGTTAATAAACATCTGGTTGATGTACAGGATGGGACGCTTGCCCGTACGGCGTTCTACCAGTTCCAGCCATTGACGTACACGATTCAGCAACACTTCACCACCGCCAATCTGTTCGATTTGTGCATCCGATGGCTCTACGTCGAGCACGGGCGGAAAGTCGCTATCCCTGATCAGCGTATGGTTCACGAAAAAGTTGGCCTGTTCAATGGCCGATGTCTTCAGACTGAAGAAGTGGTAGGCACCCACACGAATACCCTGTTTGTGCGCATCCATATAGTCCTTGAGGAAGTAGCGGTTGCGGATGGTGATGCCCTCTGTCGATTTTATATAGACGAACGAGACGGGGTAGGTGAGTCCCTCCGTATTATGCTTGCGTCCCAGCGACGTGATACGCATCTGGCGCCAGTTAATGCCGTAGTGCTTGTTGCCTATGTCGTGCTGGTGGCGCGATATGTCGATGCCGTATATGCGCTCTGCCGTATAGCGTAGCTTCTCGCCCAGGAACTTGCCCTTTTTCCATTGGCCTACACGCACCTGATGGTTGGGCGATGATTCGAAACCGAAACCATGACGTTTGCCCGCCTGCCACAGACCTTCGTAGTGCGAACCGTCATAGCCGTCGAATGTACCTTCGCCATAGGCTTCCATGAAGCTGTTCATCTGTCCGTTGTAGATGCCTAACGAGTCTGTACGACGGGCTTTGACGATGGTGTCAGCGTCCCATAGCGCACAAACGATATGACCATTTTCGTCACGCGTAATTCCTTCACCTCTTAACGGTCCGATACAATAGCGCCCTGCCTTCCAGTAGCCTTGCTGCGTCTTGACAGCTGTCATGGGCCTGTCCTTGGCGGCGATGTGTTCCCTCCAAATGGTCTTGGTGGCAGCAACAGCCTCTTTGCCTTTCAGCAGTTGCAGATGCTGTTGCAGCGTGGTGTTGTATTGTGCCACAAGGTTATAGCCGTCGTCCATCACGTTGTGCAGTCGCAGGTAGTAGCTCATCTCGTCAATCTCCTTCTCCGTCAGCGTTATGGCACGCTGAATGGAGTCCGTAGTCAGCTGTGCCTTATAATGCTTTACCACCTTGTCAGGGATGCTTGGTGGTGGCATCTGAGGAAACAGCATCGGATTGAGCAACGTCACTGCTATAATCACAATGATGTCGGCTATCGTCGCTATGTTACCCTTTCTTTTCACTATTCACTATTCACTTTTCACTAGCGAAGCGCTTTCCGTCCATGCGTCAATGAGCATACGAGCTATGCTGTGTTTTTCGGGAATCTCGGGCAGGTTGTCCTTACGGAACCATCCTCCCTTGGCTATCTCACTCTGCTGTAAATGAATTTCGCCAGACACGTAGTCGGCATTGAAGCCCACCATCAGGCCGCAAGGGTAGGGCCAGGGCTGCGAACCGAAGTATCGGATGTTGGTAATGGTGACGCCTGTCTCTTCCAGTGCCTCGCGTGCTACGGCTTCCTCCAGTGTTTCGCCTGTCTCCACAAAGCCTGCCACCAATCCATAGTAGTCGCGACGGAAGTTCTTGGCCCTGACCAGCAGTACCTCGTCACCACGATGTATCAGTACGATGACGGCAGTGGCCAGCTGAGGCCATATCTCTTTACCGCATTCCGTACATTTTTTTGATATGTCCGTATCCATCCGCATGGGGGCACCACACACACCACAATAGCGCGTATTTTGGTCCCAGTAGAGCAGTTCCTGACACTTGCCAGCCTTCAGATACAAGGGCTTAGTCAACTTAAAATAGCTCTGGCGCAGTCCACACATCTCGTAGCGTGGTGAGTCGGTGACGGGAACATCGATGCGGTATGTTTTCACTTCTATGCCGTCCAGTGGCGTGATGTTCATGACGTTGGTCCATGGTTTCACTTCCGTGGGGGCCTCGTCCTGTAGCGGAATGGTATATGTGCCGTCGGGCAACTTCTCCAGCAACAGGTCTTCCTTACAAAAAACAAAATAATATCTCATTTTCTCATTTTCTCAATGTCTCATTTCCCAAATAGTTTGATTCTGTCACGTTCCAACGCGGGCTTTGCCCATTCCTCTGGCACGAAACGCCAGTTGTTGCCAGGCTGCGGATCAATGATGCCCTGGCGACGGATTTCCTCTGTCAGATAGTGACGCAGATCCAAGGGAGTATGGTACACGACACGGCTTTCTAATGAGTCGCGTGAAATGCCGGCACCAAGCGTCAGCAGTTCACCGCCGCCATTGGCACGGTAGCTGCTCATCACCACCTTGTACCACTTGCTCTCGTCGAAAGGTTCGCCGTTCGACATGCGCAGGATGCGAACTTTCTGTCCGTCAGGCTTGGTCAGGTCCACCTCGTAGTCGATGCCCGATGCCGAGTCGAAGTTAAAGGTATAGTTCTTGAATCCTGTGCGCTGCTGGTCGTTGGTCGAGGCATCGTTCAGCAGCAGGGCATGATCGTCGGGCGATGTCATCGTATTAGTCCACATGTCGTAGCTGTATTCCAGATGCTGGCGAATCTCCTTGCCCGTCATGCACAGCACGAACATCAGGTTCTCGAAACGGTAGAGCTTGAACATATCCGCCATCTTCACTTCGCCGGCTTTGATGACGGTGTTGAAGGCCAGCGGGGCTGCAAAGGAGATGTCTGCTTTTGATATCTGCAACTGCAACGAGTGTATCAGGTCGGTGAAGGCCGAATTGCCGAAAAAGCTTTCGCGAGTGTAGATGGACTGCTTGAACTCGCCAACCTTCTGTCCCACGAAGTCTTTCACCTGCTGGATGTCCTTGTCGAAGTGCTGCATCATCTGCTGGTCAACATCTTCGTCCATCACACTGACGATGTTGCCTTTAATCTCCTTCTTCTGCAATTTGCCTTTCTTGAAAGTCAGCGTAATCTCAGCCTCCGCCACGTTCTTCACGAAACAGCTGGGGTCGATGCACAGCACCTTCTGGCCCTCGCAGTTGGTAATCCATTCGTTGTGCACCTGATGGTCGTGACCAAAGAAGATGATGTCAAAACCGGGCACCTCCTTGGCAACGGCCTCTGTGGCGTCCTCGTCGTACTCGTCGGTCTTGATGCCGCCGTTCAGTCCTGAGTGGAACAGGCCGAAAATCAGGTCGGGCTTCTCTTTCTCCTTAATATATTTCACCCATTTGCGGGCACAAGCCGTCATCTCCTCGAACTCCATACCTTTCCATATCGACTTGTTCAACCAGTTCGGAATGGCTGGTGTCAGCATGCCGATGACGCAAATCTTCACACCGTCCTTCACATGTACGGAGTAGGGGCGCAGTCCGTCGTAGATGTTCTGCGGCCTGGCATCGCCATTCTTCG
The DNA here is from genome assembly GCA_946404405.1 of uncultured Prevotella sp. Classification (GTDB taxonomy): domain Bacteria; phylum Bacteroidota; class Bacteroidia; order Bacteroidales; family Bacteroidaceae; genus Prevotella. The sequence goes on along the minus strand of CAMJDL010000039.1, from coordinate 9,363 downwards.
TGCCCTCCTTCACGATATTGGCACCCAGCAGCGGACAGCGCACCTCGCGAATCCACTTGTCGTACACCTTATGGCCGGGCTCAATGTCGTGGTTGCCCACGGTTTCGGCATCATACTTCATGTAGTTGATGACACGTGCAGCCAGATTCTCGTCCTCGGGCATCACGAAGTTCGTCCAATAGACGCACGGCTGCCCCTGCAGAATGTCGCCGTTGTCTATCAGCAGCAGGTTGTCGCCATACCGGTTGCGTTCCTTATTAATATAGGTATTAGCGCGCGCCAACGTCCCTTTCAGAGGCTTCCCCTCAGTAAAGTCCCATGGAAAGAAATGTCCATGTACATCGCTCGTCTCAATCACCTTCAGACTTACGGTCTTATTACCTTTCGGAGCACCCGTCGCTGTCAGGACGCCCATCATCAGAATAGTTGAAATTACTAAGTTCTTCATACTCTACTCGTATTTTCCTGCAAAGATAGTGAAAACCGAGCAAAATACAAAGAAAAAAACATTTTTCTTTTATTTTCGAGGTGCATCCTTTCTTGACCAAAGGTTAAAAATAGTAAAAAAATCGAGCTTACTGCCTTTACCTTAAGTGCCATAAAATTATAAATTTTAAGGGTGTAAAAACTTTTCCTCGTCCTTAAAACCTATTCCTTATTCCTTCAGTTTTGCGCTTTGCCTATGAAAATCTTGCTCCATGGTTAACAAAAATTTTTCCGTTGGCTATGCCGCAATTTTTAGTCGCTAATGTCATTTTTGCAACTATATTGCAAAGGTACAAATTTTCCTGAATCTACCAAACTTTTTGGCGATTATTGTTGCCTTCAGGGCATTTTTCTCTTTAGGTTTCCCGCTTTCCCGCTTTCCCACTTTTGACATCTGCATTTTCAGATTTCTTGAAGCAGAAAGTTTTAATATTATATATATTATAATATATATAATATTAATAGTATAATTACTACCTATCATCTACTACTCCCCTTGGTAGCCCCTTCCCATCTCATCAATACCTTACCCCACTTTTCAAAAAACCTAAATGTCAAAAGTGGGAAAGTGGGAAAGTGGCGATTAAGCGAGAGCAGAGTGCCAAGCTGGCTTGATCACTCTGTCGAGCGGAAGCCACTTCGATAAAGTCAAACTTCGGCGAAGCCAAAGTGTTCCGTGGAGGAACATATCAAACTCTTAAACAATTATAAAAATGTGCGGCATAAGCACCAACTCCAAGAAATAATGACTATATTTGTGCATTGAATGCCTATATTTTATCAGATTCACTACTAAGACGAATGGACAACGTACGCTACAACCGCATTAAGGCCGTACTGGCAGAGCAAGACAAGACTGGCACTTGGCTCTCAGAACAGATGGGCCGCAACCTGGGAACTGTATCACGCTGGATGACCAACAAGATCCAGCCATCTGTAGAACAACTCTTCGACATCGCCAAGCATCTCGACGTGGATGTGAGGGAGTTATTGGTATCAACGAAATAAAGACAGTGGTAAGGTTGGCTCGTTCACACCTGAGAAACAGAAGGTGGAAGTTGAGCAGCTGGAGGACAGAGAAGTAGCAGATGAAGTAGAAGAAATAATAATAGACGAAAGAATGAGAACGAAACATATTATGTATAAGCCCACAGGGGTATGTTCGCAGGTCATTGATGTGACGGCAGACGAGAACGATGTGATACTACAGGTGTTCTTCATTGGTGGATGCAACGGCAATTTGCAAGGGATAAGTTCGTTGGTGAGGGGGCAGAAGATTGATGATGTCATCAGCCGCCTGCAGGGTATCCGTTGTGGCACGAAGCGTACCTCTTGCCCTGACCAGCTGTGTGAAGCATTGAAAGAGTTAAGGGCTGCTCCATTGGAAGACTAAGATGGGATGGCAGGAGGACATCTTAAATCAACGACAGTACTCTATACCGCCGAGATAGAGCTACGTCCAACTATTGGTGGTTCAATCGGTAGAAAGTTTGACCCTGAGACCGGTACTGGATTCTGGAATTTCAATACAGACAGAATGTAACCTTCCTGACGGTGTCGATGATATTTTGCGTGGCCACCTCCTTGCGCATGGCTTCTTCGAGGGAGATGCCTTTTGGATTGATGCACTCAACATGGGCAAAACCGGCATTCAGGAGTTCCTGTTTGTCGCTGATTCTGCCTGCAATAAGACATACTGGCACATTGCCTGACTGCTTCAGGATTCCCATGGGAAGTTTGCCCATCAGCGTCTGACGGTCAGCAGAGCCTTCACCAGTGATGACGAGGTCGGCATCCTTGACTATCTCGCGGAATCGAATGATGTCAAGCAACAGTTCGATGCCTGGTTTGCAGTCGGCATTCATATACTGCAGGAAGGCATAGCCCAAGCCGCCAGCAGCTCCTGCGCCCTCCTGTTCAGAGCGGTCATAGCCGAAATGCTTGGCAGAAACATCAGCAAACTTCCTGGCGCGTTCGTCGAGTTGAAGCACCATATCTGGCGTTGCCCCCTTTTGTGGGGCAAAGACGTGTGCAGCACCATTCTCGCCACAAAGCGGATTCTTGACATCGGAAGCAATCGTGAAACGGATATGTTTCAGCTCTTCAATATCATCCCATTCGCCATGTTTCGCGAAACTGTCAATGAGTGCCCGCAGCATACCGATACCTGCGTCACTGGTTGCGCTGCCGCCAAGTCCTACAATGATATGCTCTGCTCCTCTTCGGACGGCATCAGCCACAAGCTGGCCCGTACCGTAACTGGTAGCCACCATCGGATTCCGTTCTTCCCTGGTAAGCAGCGTCAGTCCGCTAGCTTGTGCGATTTCTATCACGGCCAACTTATCATGTAGCAGATATTGGGCAGAGACAAGTCTCATCAATGGATCTCTGACCATCAACTCTATCAACTCACCACCGATAGCAGCACGGAAAGCCTCCATAAAACCCTCGCCACCATCGCTTACGGGAACTTGAATAACTTCTGCATTAGGGCAACAGTTCCTAATACCCTCTGTTGCTGCCTGATTGGCCTCCTTTGAGGTCAGACAACCCTTGAATGAATCTATTGCGACTACTATTTTCATCCTTAATACGCGTATATCAATCCGTACTTCTCATGTAAACGACGGAGCGTGCCGTCAGACTTCATGCGTCGGATGGCGGCGAGCATCCATAGCTTTGTAAAAAGAGAGGACGTTCAGCGCGAACATCCTCTCGTATTTGTTTATTGGGAGTTAGTGCTTAGAGATCGGGGATACCGAATTCCTTCATGCACTGTGCTTCGAACTCCTTATCGTCGGCAACGGCTTTACCATTAGGATAGCTCTTTGAGATGCTGTCGAACTGGTTGAGAAGTTCCTGAACAGGAGCAAACTTTTCCTCAATAGCCTTCATCTTGGTCATAGCCTCAGCAAGCTTAGTGGTGTCAACATCTTCGCCCTCTTTCGGTTTGAACGAATCCATGATGCTACCAATTTCCTTCATTGTAGGAGCAACTGCGGCCATAGCGGTCTTGTAAGCATCCTTCCACTCGTCAACACTCCATTTTGCACCATCAGCCTTTGATTTCTCAATAAGCTCTGTAATGGTCTGAGCGGGATCTGCAGCAGCTGCTTCGGGATCTGCGGCCTTAGGACCTTGCTTACATGACGTGACAGCCAAACCTAATACGAAGGCCATCATAACAACTAACGTTTTCTTCATAATTTTTATTAATTAAGGGTTTATAAATAGGTTATATCGCTGCAAAGATACGACATATTTTCCAAACTTCCAAATTTTTTGCCACTTTTTCTATAATAACCGCTGAATGTATGGTCTCTCCCAGTCGTCGAGATAATAGCGCTGTTGGTCGTACTGCATCAAATCAAGGTCGATAGTGACGTGCTGTTTAGTACGTTGTGTCTCTTGTTCTATCTGTTTGAGCAATGTGGTCAGCTGGTCAGGCGAGAGTGACGTCTTAGCACGCAACAGGCGGTTCATGTACCACAAACCGCGCCCATGGATGTCGGGTGTCCACAATACGCGACTCAGGGTGACATCATCCAGCAGGGCAGACAAACGTTGAGAAGCCCACTGGATGTGGGCGCTCTGATGATAGTTGGAACCTAAAGCAATGAGGACGGACACCATCGTTGGAATCACAAATTGATGGCCTTACGGGACTTCACTTCCTTCTCGGTCAGGATTCCGTGACGATAGGCATAGAGCAGTTCACGCAGGTCGGCAATCTGGGCACGCAGCTCGGCACCCTTATCGGTGTCGGCTACAAGCATGCGGTGGGCTGACAATTCAACGAGTTGGGTGGTAGACTTAATGTCGATACCACGCTGTATGGCATCTTGCGCACTCATAAACGGCTCGTGTTGAACAAGTTGGAAGCCTCGGCTGTGGTAAACCAACGTGTAACCTGCAATACCCGTTTCAGAGTGGTAGGCCTCAGAGAAACCGCCGTCGATGACCATCAGTTTGCCACCAGCCTTGATGGGATTCTCGCCCTTGGCCACATGCACGGGTACGTGGCCGTTGATGATATGACGATTGGGACCGGTTATGTTGAAAGCGTCGAGGATTCGGTCGCAGACTTCTTCGTTGTCGCGCAACTGGAAGTAGTAGCCTTTTTCCTCCTTAAAGGTGGTCTTGTCTGTCAGGAAGTAGCGCTCAAAGGTAGCCATCTTCGACTTGTCGAATAGCGGAGAGTCCTTACCGCACCAGAGATACAGGAAGTAGTCACGGGCATAAAGGCGCAACTTTTCTTCAGTATCGTTCTGGAAGGCTGCGCGTACCAACATGCCAATGTTGTGCATGAGTTCCTTGCCAGCATAGCACTTGCCATCGTAGAGTTCAACCTCTTTCAGAGAACCGTCGGCATTGAGGGGAACAGATGCGTGGAACAGCAAATTCTGATTGCAGATAGAGTACATGCAACCATGCGAGAGCAACATCTTGATATGCTTCTGAAGTTTCTCGCTGACACGGAAGGAATGGTGCAGACGTTCCATGAGCTGGTGTTCCTCAGGAGTCAGTTCGTTGGGATGTTTGGGGTCGATGGTGGGGAAGTGACATGAACGCATGTCGTATTCCTGACCATCTATTGTGCATACACCACGTTCGTAGTCGATATGTTCAAGCAGGCAGCGGTCTTCCATCTTCCACTCAGGACGACGATGGAATATCTGGGCTTCCTTCTTAAATTGGATGACGGAGATGGCCTTGTGCATCTGAGCCGTCAGACGCACGTACTTCTCCTCCATTGTGTTGTCATTCAGGAATTTAGGCTGGAACTCCTCGCAGGGGTCGTCGCTATACACCTCCATAGCAAAGGTGGCCAGTGGCACGAGGTTGATGCCGTAAGCTTCCTCGATAGTTGTCAGGTTGGCATAGCGCAGGCACAAGCGTAATACGTTACAGATGCACGCATTGTTGCCAGCACAGGCACCCATCCATAGTACGTCGTGGTTGCCCCATTGGATGTCCCACGAGTGGTATTGGCGTAGGGTGTCAAGAATGATATGTGCACCCTGTCCGCGGTCGTAGATGTCGCCAAGAATGTGTAGCTGGTCGATGGCCAGACGCTGAATGACGTTACAGATGGCAATGATGAAGTCGTCGGCACGTCCGGTAGAGATAATGGTATCGACAATACCGCTGACGTAAGCAGCCTTGTCAATATCGTCTGTACGCTCGTGCATGAGTTCCTCGATGATGTAGCTGAATTCCTCAGGCAGCGATTTGCGAACCTTCGAACGTGTGTATTTTGACGATACATCGCGACATACTGCCACCAATCGGTGAATGGTGATGTGATACCAATCATTGATGTCGGGCTCAGACTCCTTGATGAGTTCTATCTTCTCTTCAGGGTAATAGATGAGCGTACAAAGCTCGCGACGCTCCGATTCACGGATGTCGCCCTTAAATAGCTCGCTTACCTTACGGCGAATATTACCAGAGGCATTTTTCAGCACGTGCTTGAAGGCTGCACTCTCTCCATGCAGGTCGGCCAGAAAGTGTTCAGTACCCTTGGGCAGGTTGAGGATGGCCTCCAGATTGATGATTTCCGTTGAAGCAGCTGCCACGTTGGGAAACGTGGTAGAAAGTAGCTGCAGGTAATGCGTGTCGTGCGTCATATTGTCAGGTGATTTTCTATTTGATAGTGCCATTTTTTAGTTATTCGGTCGTTGAGAGGTAGTACGGGCATGAAACCCTCGGTGAGTCCAGTGAAGTCGTGCATCAGTTGCATGCAACGAGCTGCCAACTTGATGAGACTGCGCTCCTGCAACTGTTCGGCCAACAGACCTTCGTCGCAGGGATGTTCGCGCAACTCGATGTCGAGTTCCACCAAATGTTTGATACTCAACTGGTGGTTGCCAATGAGTTTCTTGATGAGTTTAAAGGTAGCTATCAGACGATCGTTCTCGGAGATAAACTGGTTGCCGATTGTTTGCTGAATACTCTTGGTATCTACGTAGCTGTCGGGTACGAAATAGGGAATCTTAGCAGCATCAATGTCGGGCTCTATCAGGTTGAGCGTGCGGACAGCTCGCTGGATAATGGGCATGATTTGCTCCTGATGGGCGTAGCAGAGTATCTGTCGCCAATCGCCCAACATGGGTACCTCGTTGTTCATGGTCCATCTTTCGTCACCAGTAATGCCAACAGTTATCAGTCGTTTGGCAAACTTGCGCGTGTTGTCGTTCATCAGTTGCAGGGGGTTGCTGTCCATGATACGCTGGTAGAGGTCGAACGTCTGACGAGCCATCTCGCGTGGCGTGATGCTGTTGGTAATCATCGCATTACGGATAATGATGCACCGCTTGTTCCAACCTAGCTGCGTGATGTATTCCAACTCCATATTGCCTTGTACAATGACGGCATAGGCCTGCTCGACCACTGACTTCTGATAGGCTATGCGTTTAGGCAGTTTCTCCTTCCAGAAACGTTGTTGCTGTATCCATGGCTCCAATTGACCATAAGGCGTCACCACCAGTCGTGCACCTTGTTGTAGTGCCTTGCGGACAATCATGAACTGGGCATTGTTCCAACATCCGTGTACATGCAGGATGTCGAAATCAATGGTGCGCAACAACTGGCGGGCTTCCTCGCTGGTAGAAGCCTGATGGTTCTCCACTTCCAAGCCCATGTTACTGGCCAGCATATCGAAATACTGGCTGATTGCAGCATCTGTCTTTGGGTAGAAGTGTAAGATACGCATATGATGTCAGATGTAAGAAGTTAGATGTAAGATGTTAGAACAGGCTGTTCAGGAATACCTGAAAGCGTAAACGCCATAGCTTGCCGAAGCCTATAGGACGGTCGAACATGTTGATGACGTCGAAGATCTGGTCACGATGCACGCAGACCGCATCATACAATCCACGACGCATTTTCAGGAAACGTCCGCGGTGTCCACAGCCTTTCTTGCGTTCAGCCTTGAGGATGGCAGGTCGTAAGTCTTCGACGTCAGATGTCGTGACATGTACTACCTGATTGCCTTTTTTCAGGCTATACACCAGTGCAGCAGCATCGTCGGCCATTCCGTAAAGCCATCCCACATTGCGAGGGGGCCGTTCTATGCTGGCAAGAATGATATATGGTGTCTTGGCAGCCTTTGCACCTATCGAGAATGCCAGTCGCATTCGACTTGGATTAATGATGACCGACTCAGGCAGGAAGGTTGTGTAGAGTACTCCAGGATGCTCGGCCTTCATGCGTGTCAGCACATCAGGGGTATCGTCTGACGACATGTCGTCGACGACTATAACCTGTGCACCTGCCTCGGTGGCTGTATCCAAGAAGGCTGGCAGGTTTTGCTCTATTTTATCGGCTTCGTTATGTACAGCCAGAATGATAGAAAACGTATTGTTGTTCTCCATTTATTATGTGTAGAGGAAGCGCTTGATACTGCGCTTTGGGGTCTTTTCGAATTCTTCTTTTCTAATCTCAATCTCTGTTATCTTCTCGTAGGCAGGCAGTTGCTCGTTCAACTGCATACGGTTCTGCTCCATGATGTTGGCAATATCGGCCTCGTTGAAGTTCATGTTCTTGGCTTCATCGTAGTCGGGATATACCAAACCTACCAGTTTCTGGTCACGCTGAACCACCACACTTTCAACGACCATCGTCATGGAGTTGAGCTTGTCCTCAATCTCCTCAGGATAGATGTTCTGGCCATTGGCGCCCAGCAGCATGTTCTTTGAACGTCCGTTAATAAACACGTTGCCGTCGTAGTCCATCGTTCCTAAGTCGCCGGTATGATACCAACCATCGTTGTCTAAAGTCTCACGTGTGGCCTCATCATTCTTGTAGTAGCCCAGCATCACATTAGGACCCTTGGCCAGGATTTCGCCTGGAATACGTGCAGGATCAGCCGAGTTGATCTTGACTTTCATGTGGTATGCCTCCTGTCCGCATGAGCCCTGTACGAAAGTCTTCCAGTCGCGGTAGCAGATGATTGGTGCACACTCAGTAGCACCATAGCCCACGGTATATGGGAACTCGATGCGTTTCAGGAACGATTCTACCTCTTGGTTGAACGCTGCACCACCAATGATGACCTCGTAGAGTTCTCCACCAAAGGCGTTGACGACTTCCTTGCAAATCAGCTCGCGTACCTTCTTCGAGATAACAGGCATTGCCAGTAGCAGACGCATGCGGTTGTTCTGAATCTTGGGGAACACTTTTTTGCGAATAATCTTCTCGATGACCAGTGGTACAGCAATGATGATTTTCGGTTTGATATCTGCAAAAGCCTGTGCGATGATAGCTGGCGAGGGAATGCGGTTCAGATAGTATACATGGCAGCCGTGTAGGAATTCAAAGAGGAATTCAAATGCCATACCATACATGTGAGCCATAGGCAAAATGGAGATGACACGGTCGCCGCGTTTGATGGTCTTGCCAAGCACATGCTCAGCAAAGTCGTAGTTCGACCAAAGGGCACGGTAGGGTAGCATCACACCCTTCGAGAATCCTGTAGTGCCGCTGGTATAGTTAATCATGGCTAACTCTTCGCCATTTTCCTCTGTGTAGTAGTGTACGTGTTCCTTGCGGAAGAACTTGGGAAATTTCTTGCCGTAAAGTTCGTTCAGGTGTTCACGGGCATACGTCAGTTTCTCCGTACGTGACACCATGAGCGAGTAGTCAGGATTGTTGATGATACCCTCCAAGTGGGGCATTTGCATCGGGTCAATCTGCGTAGCCACATGGTCGCCTACAAACAGCAGTTTTGCATCCGAGTGATTGACGATGTTATGAATCTGGTCTGCCAGGAACTCATGTAGGATGGGTACTGCCACCGCACCATATGTCAACGTGGCCAGAAACGCCACAGCCCATTGACTGGAGTTTCGTCCACACATGGCTATCTTGTCACCA
>CAMJDL010000038.1 GCA_946404405.1 uncultured Prevotella sp. | reverse complement strand
GTCTCTATTTGATGAAATGTAAAACTTAACGCGATTTTATCGCACCAGTACTAATTTGTTATCAATTTTCGAATGGTCAATTCTATCCTTGTTCAGTCCTAATTCACATCAAATATCTCTGGCGGGAACCTGAAGTTGGCATTTTCGGTTTCCCACACTTGCACATTGATTTAGGGATAAAAGCCTGTCACAATACTCCAGATTCTTTCTTCATTACTTTCGCCTTCTCAAAAAGTTGCTTGAAATCACTTTCGCTCAATAGTTTTTCCTTGTTGCGTTCATCGTACATGCCATAGAACAGGATAAGCGAGCCACGCAGGGAGGATTCCTGAAAGTCGGGATTGAGCCTATCGGGTCTGTCCTTAAAACCTTTGATTTGATAGAGTTCCATGTCATCACTTAATTTCTCCATATCATAACCCATCCATGTGGCATCATCATTTCTGCCCCAATAATAAGATGACTTTTTGTTGGCAACGATAATCAGCACTGGTTTAATGTGCGTTTCTATCTCTCTTTGAGTAATGGAAACAATAGCTGCACGAAACTGGTAGTTCTTTTCAATGAGGTCCTCAAAACCATCCTGACTTGTAAAGCCCAAAGGATATAGGTCAAGATAGGCAGTCTTTTCAATCAGTTCCTCGCCGAGCATCTTATATTTCTGTCTCCAGTAAGAGTTAGAAATCCTGCCCGTCTTGCGTTTTTCTTCAACAGTAGCACCTCTGAATGTATAGGCAAATTCCTTGTCTTCAGCAAAACGCTTGCGAGATGGGTTTATACCTGTTATCAAAATACCACCAACGGGATTACCTACGCAAAGACATATCCTACGCTTGCTAAAGAAATCACTAAGTTCTGGAAAATAATCATGAGGATATTTTACGCTATTCAAAGCCTGTTTGTACTTTATTGCCAACTGCATATCGTGATCTATATCTGCCAAGCCCAGTCCTGAGAATAATTTCTTGTATATATTCTTCACATATTCCGCAAGTTCTGGATGTTCTCGACGCACTTCTTCCTCCATCTCTGATAGGTTATATTTCATTTCATTGTATCGCTTTCGAGTTGCATCTGCTTGTTCTTTTTTTCCTTGTTTGTCTTGTACATCGGCCAATTTTCTCAGCGTCTCAGCAAGACCAAAGCTCACAGGAGCCAGCGGAGTGAGCAAATCAACTTTCTTTTGGTAACATTCCTCAGCAGCCGCAGCATCCCATGGAGCAAGTTTGTCTGCTGCCTGCTCGTAAATTAGCGCAACCGTAAAAATACGATTCCGCTCAACATCTTCATAATAATGTCCATTTTGACTCTCCTTAATCATAATGCTGTATCATTATATTTGGCCACAAATATACACATTTTTCTTTAAAATGAAACCTTTCAAGTGAAAAACATATATAATTTGATGGATTTATTCACTTTTTAGCCTTTAACTAATCTGAATGAGAGAGATTTTGGTGCCTCAAACAACTTCATTCTTCGCTATCCAAACTTTGTGCGAATGGCTGCCGCGAGTGGTGATGCCAGAATTGGGATCAGCGACGATTTGACGGAGGTCTTTCGAGGCCACAGAACGACTTTGGTAGGTGGCGTTGGCATAGTCGTAGAGCGTCATGAAGCCATTCTTCTCGATAATGGCTTTAGCTCTTGCTATTCGCTCTTCCCGACTGAACTTTGTATTCTGCGGCACCTGAACGTTAGCCTCACCACGTTCGAAAGTGGCCTCCTTGTTTAGTGCCTGCAACAGCTTAGGATCTGGTTTGAAGTTTATCCCCTTGATGCAGACTTGTCTGTATTTGGTCTTCGGTTCTCCATCGGCATTCTTCGATTCTGCCTTTTCCGACGGGCTCGATTCACCGAAACCTAATGTAAGCGAGAACACGCCCAACCCATCAATCTTGATGTTGTGGCCCATCGGCATCCAACTTTTCATGACTGACACAAGCGCGTCAAAGACGGCCCTAATCATGCCGTCACTAATGCTGCCGGCATAATCGCGCATGTGTTCAATCACCGTTTCGTAGTCGTGTAGAGAGTAAGTCTGCATCTTGGGATAAAGGGTTTTATGGCCATCTGCCATTCCCTCTGCCATTTCCTTCAAAATGTACTTTGCCATATTCTTAATCTTTTTGTTATTACTACTGGTTCAATTTTCCTTTTCCTTTCTTACATTTTTATGTTTCCAATTTAAAAACTTATGTTTCTAATTTCAGAATATATGTTTTTAATTTGAAAACTTATGTCCTCAAATTGCTAACATAAAAATTCACGCTGCAAAGATACTTATATTTCTCCATTCCACAAAATAAATCTCGACGTTTTTCTGTTTTCCAATAGAAAAATCGTACCTTTGCACTCGAATATGAACGAACACAAGATTATCAATGACCCTGTATTCGGGTTTATCAAGATTCCACGAGGTCTGCTCTACGACGTGGTACGCCACCCGTTGTTCCAGCGTCTGAACCGCATCAACCAGCTTGGGCTGGCCTCCGTCGTCTATCCTGGCGCACGCCACACCCGTTTCCAACACTCGTTAGGTGCCTTCCACCTGATGTCGGAGGCTGTGAAGTCGCTACAAGAAAAGGGCATCTACATCTTCGACTCTGAGGCAGAAGCCGTACAGGCTGCCATTCTGATGCACGACATCGGACATGGACCTTTCTCGCATGTGCTGGAGAACACGCTTATCAAGGGCATCTCGCACGAGGACATCTCGCTGCTGATGATGGAGCAGATTAATCGCGACCTGAAAGGACAGCTGGCGCTGGCCATCAGCATTTTCAAGGACAACTATCCGAACAAGATATTCCACCAACTGATATCGTCACAACTGGACATGGACCGCTTGGACTATCTGCGTCGCGACTCGTTCTTTACAGGCGTGACTGAGGGAAACATCGGTAGTGCCCGCATCATCAAAATGCTGAACGTGAAGGAGTCGCAACTGGTGGTCGAGGTAAAGGGCATCTATTCGATAGAAAACTACCTGACCACCCGACGACTGATGTACTGGCAGGTGTATCTGCACAAAACGGCTGTGGGGTACGAGAAGATTCTGATTAGCGCCTTAAAGCGTGCAAAAATGCTGACAAAACAAGGACGCAACATCTTTGCTGCCCCTGCCCTTGCCTACTTCCTGAAAAACGATGTTGACCGTACTTGGTTCGAGGAACATCCAGAGGCGTTGACGATGTACAGCGAACTGGATGACTCTGATATCTGGAGTGCCTTGAAAGCCTGGAAACATAGCGACGACAAAACCCTTTCGTTGCTTGCAGAGAGCATGCTTGACAGACACTTGTGGCGTGTGGAGGTGAGCGAAAAACGGCCCTCGCAGGAGCGACTTGACGAGATAGCCCAAAGCATAGCCAAGAAGGAAGGCGTGTCGTTGGAGGATACTGCCTATCTGATGAGTCTGACTGAGATAGGTAAAGACATGTATAACCCAGATGATGACAGCATCGGAATACTTTACAAAGACGGCACCGTCAAGGACATTTCTGAAGCTTCAGAAATCCTGAATGTGCAACTGCTTTCGAAAAAAATACGTAAATATTACCTCTGTTACCAACGTTTTTGAGGTTTTTATTTGGTATATTGGCGGAAAATTCGTATCTTTGCAAAGTTTTAATTAAATAAGGTATAAGGACATGCAATTTACAGCCAAACAAATAGCTGAATTTATCGGTGGACGCGTGGAAGGTAACGAGCAGGCTACCGTCAGCACCTTCGCAAAGATTGAAGAAGCTACAGAAGGCGCCATCACCTTCCTTTCGAATCCAAAATACACGTCATACATCTACGACACGAAAGCCAGTATCGTTCTGGTAAACGACGACTTAGAGCTGGAGCACGCTGTTGAAGCAACCCTGATTAGAGTGCCCAACGCCTACGAATGCGTAGCCAAGCTGATGCAGATGTATGCAGCCTCGCTGCCTAAGAAGACGGGCGTTGACCCGTTGGCTTATGTCAGCAAGACAGCCCAGATTGGCAAGGATGTGTATGTGGGCCCCTTCACCTACATCGGTGACGGCGTGAAGATTGGTGACGGGACGCGCATCTTCCCCAATGTCACCATCTATGACGGATGTCAGATAGGCAAGAATGTCACCATCCATGCTGGTGCGGTGATTGGTGCTGATGGTTTCGGATTTGCCCCCAATCAGGAGGGTTATGAGAAGATTCCACAGCTGGGCACCGTTATCATCGAGGACAATGTGGAGATTGGTGCCAACACCTGTGTAGACCGCTCGACAATGGGCGAGACCATCATCCATAAGGGTGTGAAGTTGGACAACCTGATTCAGGTGGCTCACAACTGTGAGATTGGCGAAAACACGGTGATGTCGGCACAAGTCGGTATGGCAGGAAGCACGAAGATTGGCGCCTGGTGTATGGTTGGCGGACAAGCCGGTTTCTCTGGTCACATCAAGATTGCCGACAAGACCTTCATTGGTGCGCAGAGTGGTGTTATCAGCAATACCAAGGGCAATGGCGAGCAGCTGATTGGAGCCCCAGCCATTGACCCCAAGATTTTCTTCAAGTCATCAGCAGTATTCAAGAAGCTGCCCGATATGTACAAAGAGTTGGCTGCCCTGCGCAAAGAAATCGAAGAACTCAAGAAAAATCAGAAATAAGATATGAAACAAAAAACGCTGAAAGGCAGTTTTTCGCTGTTTGGCAAAGGACTGCACACAGGTTTGAATCTGACAGTAACCTTCAATCCTGCACCAGAAAACACGGGTTACAAAATCAAGCGCATCGACTTAGAGGGTGAGCCCGTTATCGATGCTATTGCAGAAAATGTGATCGACACCCAGCGCGGCACCGTGCTGGGTAAGGGCGATGCACGCGTATCGACCGTCGAACACGGACTGGCAGCACTCTATGCGCTGGGCATCGACAACTGCCTGATGCAGGTCAACGGTCCTGAATTCCCTATTCTCGACGGCTCTGCCATCCAGTATGTAGAGAAAATCAAGGAGGTTGGTGTAGAAGAGCAGAATGCCCCCAAGGACTGGTATGTCATTCGTAAGAAGATAGAAGTCAAAGACGAAAATACAGGTTCGTGCATCACTATTCTGCCTGACGACGAGTTCTCGCTGACCGCAATGTGCTCGTTTGACTCGAAGATTATCAACTCGCAGTTTGCAACTGTCAACAGAGTGGAAGATTTTCCCACTGAGATAGCCCCAGCACGCACCTTCGTGTTTGTACGCGACATTGAACCCCTGTTGCAGGCCAACCTCATCAAGGGTGGCGATATGGACAATGCCATCGTCATCTACGAGCGTCAGACATCGCAGGAGCAGTTAGACAAGCTGGCTGACATGCTGGGCGTTGAACATCGTGACGCCACTGAGCTGGGCTACATCCAGCACAAACCACTGGTATGGGAGAACGAGTGCACGCGCCACAAACTGTTGGACGTCATTGGCGATATGGCGCTGATAGGCAAGCCCATTAAGGGTCGCATCATTGCCACACGTCCTGGACATACCATCAACAACAAGTTTGCTCGCCAGATGCGCAAGGAGATACGCAAGCACGAAGTCCAGGCGCCCATCTACGATCCGAACGAGGAACCAGTAATGGACGTCAACAAGATTCGCGAACTGCTGCCCCACCGCTACCCTATGCAGCTGGTGGATAAGGTCATTTCACTGGGTGCCAACACAATTGTAGGTATCAAGAACGTCACATCGAACGAGCCTTTCTTCCAGGGGCACTTCCCAGAAGAGCCCGTTATGCCTGGCGTCCTGCAGATTGAAGCTATGGCACAATGTGGTGGTCTGCTGGTGCTGAACACGCTGGAGGAGCCTGAACGCTGGAGCACCTACTTTATGAAGATTGACGACGTGAAGTTCCGTCAGAAAGTGGTACCTGGCGACACCCTGCTCTTCAAGGTTGACCTGCTGGCTCCTGTCCGTCATGGTATCTCGTCGATGAAGGGCTATATCTTCGTGGGCGACCATGTAGTGGCAGAGGCAACTTTCACCGCACAAATCGTCAAGAATAAATAATCTCGAAACATCGAAATAACGAAAAAATATGAATCAAATACATCCCATGGCTGTCGTTGACCCTGAGGCAAAGTTGGGCGACAACAACATCATCGGTCCTTTCTGTGTGATAGACAAAAACGTCGTAATAGGCGACAATAATAAGTTCCTTAACAATGTGACCATCCACTATGGCGCACGCATTGGCAATGGCAACGAATTCTTCCCCGGTGCCAGCATTGCCACAAAGCCTCAGGACTTGAAGTTCCAAGGCGAAGACACAATTTGCGAGATTGGCAACAATAACTCGATTCGCGAGAATGTCACTATCAGTCGTGGTACCGCTTCAAGAGGCAAAACGGTTGTTGGCAACGGCAACCTGCTGATGGAGAATATGCATATTGCCCACGACTGTATTATTGGTAATGGCTGTATTATCGGCAACTCCACAAAGATAGCCGGAGAGGTAGAGATTGACGACTGTGCCATCATCTCAGCATGCTGCCTGTTCCACCAGTTCATTCGCGTGGGCAGCTACATCATGTTCCAGGGAGGCTCGCGTACATCACAGGACATTCCGCCTTACGTGATTGCAGGCAAAGAGCCTATTCGCTATGCCGGTGTCAACCTAATTGGCTTGCGTCGTCGCGGATTCAGCAATGAGACCATCGAAGCTATCCATGACGCCTATCGCATCATCTATGCACAAGGGGTGCTGAAGGACGGCATCGCAGAGGCTCGCGCCAAGTACCCTGATTCGAAAGAGGTGGAATACATCTGCTCGTTTATCGAGTCATCAAAGCGTGGCATCATACGTTGAACATTGAACGTTGAACATTGAATACGCTTATTGTCATCACTGGACCTACAGCTGTTGGCAAGACTGCTCTCACTATCGAGATTGCCCAACGCTATGGTATTCCTGTAATCAATGCTGACTCCAGGCAAATCTATCGTGAACTGAAGATTGGTACTGCGGCACCTACTGACGAACAGTTACAGGCAGCCAAGCACTACTTTGTGGGTACAAAAAGCATCTGTGACTACTATAATGCTTCGATGTATGAACAAGAGGTGCTGGCGTTGTTGGAAACTCAGTTCAAAACCCACAACATACAACTGCTGAGTGGTGGCTCAATGATGTATATTGATGCTGTCTGCAACGGTATCGACGACATTCCTACCATTCGTGATGATATACGCGAAGAGATGAAGAGACGCTACAAGGAGGAAGGACTGGAGGCCCTCTGTGAAGACCTGAAACGACTCGATCCTGAACACTACGAAATTGTTGACAGGCAGAACTACAGGCGCGTGATTCATGCATTGGAGATTTGCTATCAGACAGGACAGACCTATACCTCTTTCCGTAAACAAGAGAAGAAGGCACGCCCGTTCCGTATTGTCAAGATAGGACTGAACAGAGAACGCGATATATTATATAATAGGATTAACGCGCGCGTAGACGACATGATGGAAAATGGACTGTTGGAAGAGGCACAGTCGTTATACGAACAGCGGCAGTTGAATGCTCTGAACACAGTAGGATATAAAGAGATGTTTGACTACATGGACGGACGCTGGTCGCTGGAGGAAGCGGTGGAGCGCATGAAGGGTAACACCCGACGTTATGCCCGCAAGCAACTGACATGGTTTAAGCGCGATTCAGAGGTAAAGTGGTTTGATGCAGACAACAAAGATGATATACTAAAATATATTACTCAATATGAATAAACTCGCTGAGAAACTCATACAGGCACTAAAAAGTACTGTAAGATGGTATAAAGGTCTGTTCAAGGGACGTCCTTGGTACATCAAGATACTATCTACGCTGGGCACGCTCGTTGTAGCCTTCTTCCTGTATCTTGTCATGGTGGACATCAATTTCCTATGGCTTTTCGGTAAGTCGCCATCGATGAGTGACGTCAAGAATACGCATCCCGCAGAGGCCTCTCAAATATATAGTGCCGATGGCAAGGTGATAGGCAAATTCTTCAGCGAGAACCGTATGCCTGTCACTTACGAGGATGTCAGTCCTGCCTTCTGGAATGCGCTTATCGATACAGAAGACGAACGTTTCCGCAGCCATCATGGTATAGACTATCAGGCTTTTGCCGCAGCACTAAAGGACTACGTCATGCATCGTGATGCACGTGGTGCATCGACCATTACACAGCAATTGGCCAAAAACCTGTTCCGTGTCCGCACGCAGTATTCTACAGGCCTATTAGGCAACATCCCTGGTCTGAAGATGCTCATCATGAAGAGCAAAGAATGGATTACCGCCTACAAGCTGGAGTTCAACTTCTCGAAGAACGAGATTCTGACCATGTATGCCAATACGGTAGATTTTGGCTCGAATGCCTTTGGTATCAAGACGGCAGCCAAAACCTATTTTGGTACGACACCAGATAAACTGACGACGGAGCAGGCTGCCGTACTGGTGGGACTGCTGAAGGCGACAACTTATTATAACCCACGCATCAATCCCAAGAATTCGCTGGCTCGCAGAAATGTGGTGCTCGATCTGATCAGGCAACATGGACACCTGACTCAAGAGGAGTGCGACTCGCTGAAACAGACGGAAATCAAGATGGAATACAGCGTCGAGAATGCCTACGACGGAGAAGCCAACTACTTCCGCGAGGCTGTAGGCGACTGGATGAAGGACTGGTGCCGCGAATACTATGGTGACGAGCGTGCATACGCCTACTATACAGAAGGTCTGAAGATATACACCACCATTGACACACGGATGCAGAAATATGCTGAGGATGCTGCTGTCAAGCAAATGAAACAGGTGCAGAAGACCTTCAACGCCCACTGGGGAAGTACCAATCCCTGGCAGGACGAGCGCCATATCGAGATACCTCACTTCATAGAGGATCTGGCCAAGAAGACGCCTTACTACAAGCTGCTCAGCCAAAAGTTTGAGGGCAATGAAGACTCCATCAACTACTATCTGAACGTGCCCCACCCCGTCAAGTTGTTCGACTACGAACAAGGCTTTATCGAGAAAGAGATGTCGACGCTGGACAGTATCCGTTATATGGAACACTTCATGCATTGCGGATTTGTTGCCATTGAGCCACAGACAGGTCATGTGAAGGCATGGGTGGGAGACGTAGATTTCAAAACGTGGAAATACGACAAAGTGACTGCCATGCGTCAGCCTGGCTCTACCTTTAAGCTGTTCGTGTATGCAGAAGCTATGAATCAGGGCATTACGCCATGTGATACACGCAGGGACGAATTCTTCTCGATGAAGGTCTACGACGCTAAGGAAAAGAAAGAGGTGACGTGGGCTCCTACGAATGCTGACGGACATTTCTCCGGTTCCTATATCACGCTGAAACAGGCCTTCGCCATGAGTATCAACTCAGTGGCCGTCCGTTTAGGACAGGAGTGTGGCATTGAGCGAATTGCCAAGACCGCTCATGACATGGGTATCAAGTCGAAACTCGACCCCACCCCAGCTCTTGCCTTAGGGTCAAGCGATGTTAATCTGCTGGAATTGGTCAATGCCTATTGCACACCCTGTAATCAGGGCCGTATGCACGACCCCGTGCTCGTCACAAAAATAGTTGACCGTGACGGTGATGTTATCTACGAAGCCAAGACGGATGAAAAACAGGCACTTAGTGAGCGTAGCGCATTCCTCGTACAGCAGTTGCTGATGGGAGGTATGAGTGGTACGTCGTCACGTCTGCGCAGCTATGTGGGGTACGACGTTACCGATACCGACTTTGGTG
Organism: uncultured Prevotella sp.; assembly: GCA_946404405.1. GTDB lineage: Bacteria > Bacteroidota > Bacteroidia > Bacteroidales > Bacteroidaceae > Prevotella. Next base: position 20,713 of record CAMJDL010000038.1, on the reverse strand, counting down.
GCAAGACGGGAACATCGAACAACCATTCGGATGCTTGGTTTATTGGTACCACACCGAAACTGGTTTGTGGCGCATGGGTGGGAGGCGAATATCGCTGTATCCACTTCCGTACAGGCGAATTAGGACAAGGCAACCGAACGGCTCTTCCCATCTGCGGCTATTTCCTGAAGAGTGTGCTGGATGACCCACAATTCAAGAAATATCACGCTAAGTTCCCCGATCCGAAAGACCCCAACCTGACAGCAAACATGTATGGCTGTGGTGGTTACTATAAGTCACCATCCGACTCAGACTCTCTGTCTGTCGATAGTGTCAGGACTGTAGTTGATGCAGAGGCTGTGGTCGATGAGTTTGGCAATGTGGTCAACCACGCACAAGAGCCTGGCAATGCCAAGCAAAAGCCTGTAGCAGAACAGCCACAAGCTGCAGAAGAGCCCAAAGAACAATAGATGGACATAGAAACGTTAGACCTTGAAAATAAGGAGTGGCAACAAGCGCTCCAAATTATTCAATACACCCGTCGCTCGTTATTCCTGACAGGAAAAGCGGGGACGGGTAAGTCTACATTTCTTTGCTACGTATCACAGAATACCAAGAAAAAGCATGTCATCCTGGCTCCAACAGGCATAGCTGCCATCAATGCAGGAGGCCAGACGTTGCACAGTTTCTTTAAACTGCCCTTCCATCCGTTGTTGCCTAACGACTCGCGCTATAATCCACGCAACATTCGAAAGACGCTGAAGTATAATGGTGAACTCACCAAGCTGTTACGTGAACTGGAACTGATTATCATCGACGAGATATCGATGGTCAGGGCGGACATCATCGACTTTATAGATAAGGTGCTGCGCATCTATTGCCGTAATATGCGTGAACCTTTTGGTGGCAAGCAATTATTACTGGTGGGCGACATCTTCCAGTTAGAACCTGTCATCAAGGAAGACGAGTGGCGACTGATGCAACCCTTTTATGCCTCTGCCTACTTCTTTGCAGCGAAAGTGTGGCAGGAGATGCAACTGGTCAGCATCGAGCTGCGTAAGGTCTATCGTCAGAGTGATGCAGAATTCATTGCCATTCTGGACCGCATCCGTGAAAACCAGGCCACAGATCAGGATTTGGCAGCTATCAATTCCAGATATGGAGCGACATGCGAACCCTCTACACGTAACCTCGAAATCACACTGGCCACGCGTCGCGATACGGTAGACTGGCTCAACGAACAGAAACTAAGCGAGTTAGACGGAGAAAGTTCCACCTTCAAAGGTGTCATCAAAGGCGATTTCCCACTGACATCACTCCCCGCCCCTATGGAACTGGAAATCAAACCTGGTGCACAGGTTATCTTTGTCAAGAACGATAAGGAGAAGCGTTGGGTGAACGGCACCATCGGTATTGTGATTGGTATTGATGAGGAAGAGGGGATCATCGGTGTGTGTGATGAAGACGGCAACGAATACGATGTAGGCGTAGAGATTTGGGAGAATATGCGCTATACGTATGACGAAAAGGAACAGAAGATTGTGGAGGAACTGTTAGGAACCTTCCAGCAGTTCCCTCTGCGACTGGCATGGGCTATTACCGTTCACAAGAGTCAGGGTCTGACATTCCGACAGGTTAAGATAGACTTTTCTGGTGGTGGAGCTTTTGCTGGTGGACAAACCTATGTGGCATTATCACGCTGCACATCACTCAAAGGCATCACCCTCGAAGAGCCCATTCGACGTTCCGATATCTTTGTGCGTAGTGAAGTGGTACAGTTTGCCCGTCGATACAATGACAACAAACTGATGCGTCAGGCCATCTACGAGAGTAAGGCAGACAAGGAGTATCATGATGCCGTTGCAGCATTTGACAGTCAAGATTTCGATGCCTTCCTTAAGAATTTCTTCTTGGCTATTCACTCACGCTACGACATTGAAAAGCCTGTTGTTCAACGCTATATCCGTCGGAAACTGGGCATTATCAATCAGCAAAAGCGTCAAATTGAGGAACTGAATGCTGAGATAGCGCGCCGTGAGGAACTCTTAAAGAGACTGGCTGTAGAGTACACGCTATTAGGCAAAGAATGCGAACAGGAGCACATGAAAGATGCTGCTATTCGCAATTACCAGAAAGCTTTAGAGCTCTATCCAGAGGCTCCTGAAGCCAAAAGAAGACTTAAAAGGCTACAAAAGAAATAGACCTGTTACAGCGTATTTCCCTCTTTAGGGAACACGACTGTAGGCTTAAAGGTCTTGGCCTCCTCGAAATCCATGTGGGCATAGGAGATGATGATAACAACATCACCCACCTGTACACGACGTGCAGCAGCACCATTCAGACAAATACAACCAGAGCCTCTCTCACCTTTAATGATATAGGTCTCAAAACGCTCACCATTATTGTTGTCGAGTACCTGTACCTTCTCGCCAGCTATCAGGTTGGCAGCATCCATCAGGTCTTCATCAATAGTGATGCTACCCATATAGTTCAGATTAGCCTCGGTCACTGTGACACAGTGCAGCTTAGACTTCATAACTTCTATCATCATGACTCTTTGTACTTGATGTGATCAATTAAACGGATGGGGGTTTTACCACAATAAACAGTTATACAGCCTACAACGTATGGTGTATCTTCCCAGTTTTCAATATCTTGCAGGGTATTGCCATCGACTATCGAGAAGTATTCCACGTCCAGTCCATCAACAGCATTGATGTCGGCAACCACCTTGTCGTGAGTTTCCTTAACCGTATGCTTCTTGGCATAGGTCAGACTTGCCTTCAGGGCTTTATAGATAGCTGGAGCAATCGCACGTTCATCCTTAGAGAGCAACGTATTACGGCTACTACGAGCCAGTCCGTCGTCATCACGAACGATGTCGCACTCTACAATCTGAACAGGCAGTCCCAGATGTTTCACCATCTCTTTCACTACAGCAATCTGCTGCCAGTCCTTTTCACCGAAGTAGGCACGAACAGGTTTAACGATATAAAACAAACGACTTACCACCTGACAAACACCATTAAAGTGGCCAGGACGATGAGCGCCCTCCATTACTGTCGATACGGGAGGGTATTCAAACTGTCGTGTGTCAGGTGTAGGATACATTTCCTCCACACTTGGAGCCAACACATAGTCAGCGCCACAGGCCTCCAACAACTTGCAGTCAGCCTCAAGTGTACGCGGATAATTCTTTAAATCGTTCTTGTCATTGAATTGCGTCGGATTTACAAATACCGAAACGACTGTTATTCCATTTTCCTTCACACTACGACGAACCAACGAGGCATGTCCCTCATGTAGTGCACCCATCGTGGGTACCAAACCAATCTCTTTACCTTGCTTGCGATCCACAAAAAGCTGATTCTGAAGATCCACAATCCTATTGAATACCTTAAGCATTTATTATAATATGTCTATTACTGTTTTCTACAAACTGTTTTGATTTCGGGGTGCAAAATAACAACATTTTTGCCAAATATGGAAAAAATATCATAAAAATATGCCTAAATAGGGGCAAAAAAATCTAAAAATTGCACGTTTTGGCTGTTTTGTGAATAATTTTTCGTAACTTTGCATTCGGATAAATAATGCAATATGGCAAAAAAGATTCTTTTCATCAACCAGGAGATTACTCCGTATGTTGCCGACAGCGATCTCGCGCTGATGGGTAAGGCTCTTCCGCAGGCTATGCAGGAGACAGGTCACGAAATCCGTACTTTCATGCCTAAATGGGGTACAATTAACGAACGTCGTGGCATGCTGCACGAGGTAATTCGTCTGTCTGGTATGAATCTGATTATCGACGATACCGATCACCCGCTGATTATTAAGGTAGCAACTATCAATCAGACACGTGTGCAGGTGTATTTCATCGACAACGATGATTACTTTGCCAAGCGCCAGATGACTGTCGATGAACAAGGCAAGGACTATGCAGACAATGGTGAACGTGCCATCTTTTTTGCAAGAGGCGTCTTAGAGACTGTCAAGAAGCTACGCTGGGTACCCGATATCATCCACGTTCAAGGATGGATGGGAGCTGTGGTGCCTCTGTATATCAAGACCGCCTATCACGAAGAGCCTTCGTTTGCCAATACCAAGGTCGTTACTTCGCTCTTCCCCAAGAGTTTTAAGTCAGACTTAGGTCCCAATTTTAAGCAGTGTGTAGTGTTTAAAGATGCCAAAGCAGAGTTACTGAAGAAGTATGACGACAAATTCACTTTTGAGGAGCTTGGCAAACTGGCCATTGATTATAGCGATGGTGTGATTGCAGCACATAAGAATGTCAATAAGGAACTGTTGAAATATGCAGTAGGGAACAACATCCCCACCCTTAACTATCCCGGTGAGGACTTTGCTCAAACTTATGAAGAGTTCTACGAGAAGATTTGATAGTATATAGTTTTATTAATTCAAGGATAATATCTATTAAGATTAACGCATAATATCAATGATGAGAAAATGGCTTATGGCTGGGATTGCAATATTAACGATTGCAATCTCTTCATGTGATGAAGATACAAACACGATGGGTTACTCGCTGACCAATGATGCCGACCGTTTCAGACTGGTGCCTGATACTTTTCATGTAGAATCAATGAATTCTATTAAAGCAGACTCCGTTCTGGCACGTAGTTCCTATTGTTATATAGGTTGTATCAAGGACCCCGAGACTGGAGCTTATATCAGTAGCGACTTTACTACTCAGTTTAATGTGCTTGAAAATGAGAACAACTACATCTTTGCTTCAAAGAAGAACATCACTTCGCTTGATGCTGATGGCGAACCAATAGCAACCTCTTGCTATCTCTCAGTTATCATCAATAGCTATTTGGGCGACTCGCTCACAGCCATGAAACTGATGGTTGAGGAACTCGACAAACCAATTGAAGAGAACAGACCATATTACTCGAATTTTAATCCGGAATCCAACGGTTACATCCGAAACGATGGACTGAAGCAGGCAAAAGTCTATAGCATGGTAGACCTGACACTATCAGACAGTATGCGCAATGTTCGTCAAACAAATAATTATTATTCCTATATCAAGATTCCACTCAACAAGAAATACAAGGCTAAGGATGGTGTGACCTACAATAATTATGGTACCTATCTGATGCGCACCTACTATCAACATCCCGAGTATTTCAAGAGCTCCTACTCATTCATTAAGAATGTGTGCCCTGGTTTTTATATCAAGCATATCGATGGGCAGGGTGTAATGGCCGAAGTGCTAAGCGTTCAGTTAAATGTTGATTATAAGTTTAAAACAGATACCACAGAATATAGTGGAAGTAAAATATTCTATGGTACAGAGGAAGTCATGCAGACCACTCATATCTCCAACGACAAGGGTAAAATCGACAGTTTGGTCAACAAAGTCAAAGACTGTACCTATCTCAAAACCCCTGCAGGCATCTTTACGGAAGTAACACTACCTGTCGAGGAAATTAAGAAAGGACATACCAACGATTCTATTCTCTCAGCCAAAATCACCTTCCAGCGTATGGTCGACCTGAACAACAGGACTGATGATTTGCTAAGTGATGCTACCCAGTTGCTGATGATTGAACGTGACTCACTATATTCATTCTTTGAACAGAACAAGGTCACCAACAACAGCACCTCGTTCTTGGCAGTATATAACTCTACTCTGAATACTTATTCGTACAACAATATTTCGAGCCTTATTAATCATATGTACGCGAATCGTAACAAGGGATCGAAGAATTGGAACAAAGTGGTGTTGGTTCCCGTAAAGACTAATTCTGTTAGTACATCATCATACACATCAGCCACGGTTACGGGTATCAACAATGAGATGGGCATCACAAGTACACGACTGGTGGGAGGTAATATGAATCCCAGAAATCCAACCATCAGCGTTATCTACAACCAAAGCAAAGAGTGATGGCAGACAATTTCTTAGAACGCCACTACGAAGAATACGAAGCCCGCAAGGCCGCCTATTTGCGCAAGAAAAAGCATATAACAATCAAAGCGCCTCGTCTTCTGGAACGTCCAGAAGATGAAGCGCTTTGATAGCTATTAGCCAACAATAGTATATTTAGCAAACTTCAGCAGGAGCTGTTTGGTGCCAGCGTTCTTGAAGGCGACGGTTGCTTTGGCATTTTCACCAGTGCCCTCGACACGAACAACAGTACCAATGCCGAAGCGCTGATGTTCAATAACGTTTCCCTCCTTGAGGCCAATATTGCCAATCGCCACAGATTGCGGAGCAGGCGCTTCGTGACGGACAGGCATAAGGCGTGGTTTTGGATCAGCTACAAACTGAGTAGCTACAGGACGTGGATTCTGGAAACGAGAAGGACGCGAATAACCAGAGGGGTTTGAAGGACTTGAATACCTAGAAGAACTAGAGGAACTAGAAATACCCGAAGGTCCAGATCCTTCAACGCGCAGCAAAGCAGGATCGATGTCGCGAATGAAGCGGGAAGGGGTATCGTACTCCATGCGTCCATATCGAAAACGATTTTGGGCACAAGTCAGGATGCAATGTTTCTCAGCACGGGTGATAGCAACATATAGCAAGCGGCGCTCCTCTTCAAGTTCTCGCATCGAGCCGACACACATTGGCGACGGGAAGATATTTTCTTCAAGCCCTACTACAAAGACGGTAGGGAACTCAAGTCCCTTAGCTGCGTGGACAGTCATAAGGGCGACCTTCGGCTGGTCAACGCCATCATCGCTGTCCAAATCGGTGAGCAAAGCCACCTCCTGAAGGAAATCGGGCAACAAAATCTCATTTTCCATTCCCTCCTCTCGACGTCCCTCGACAAAGTCCTGCATGCCACCAAGAAATTCTTCAAGATTCTCCTGTCGCGAAAGGTCCTCAGGGTTATTAGAACTATATATTTCCTTGCTAATACCACTCTCCATAATAATGGCATGACCCAGCACATAGGCATCTTCCTGATCAATACGCTGACGCCATCCTTCAATAAGTGCACAAAAAGCATCAATCTTTGTCTGTGTACCTTTAGCAAGTGACAGTCCAAAGACAATAGGCTGCTGGATAACAGTCCAAAGCGAGACATGATGCAGATTAGCTGTTTCAACAATCTTACCGACAGTCGTATCGCCAATACCTCGTGTGGGATAGTTGATAATACGGCGCAATGCTTCCTCGTCGTTAGGATTGGCAACAACACGGAAATAGGCGATAACATCCTTGATTTCTTTGCGCTGATAGAAAGAGAGTCCTCCGTATATGCGATATGGTATGCCATCCTTACGCATCTGTTCCTCGAACGAACGGCTCTGTGCATTAGTACGATAGAGGATGGCGAAATCGCTGTAGTCGCTCCCCTCCTTTCTACGAATCCGCTTAATATCGTTACACACGATGATGGCTTCCTCCTTGTCGCTGTAGGCAGGTTTCAGAGTAAGACGTTCGCCTTGTTCGTTCTCGCTGAAAACATCCTTGCGTATCTGCCGTTCGTTCTTGCGAATCAGTGAGTTGGCAGCTTCTACGATAAGTTGTGTCGAACGGTAGTTCTGTTCGAGTTTGAAGAGACGCGTACCCTGCGGATACTTCTGCTGAAAGTCAAGAATGTTATCAATATTGGCACCTCGGAACGAATAGATGCTCTGTGCATCATCACCAACCACACAAACATGACCATGCTCCTGTGTCAGTTGCAACACAATTTCCTGCTGAGCATAATTGGTGTCCTGATACTCGTCAACCAGCACATAGCGGAAGCGGTCGATGTACTTCTGTCGGATATCCTCATGCTGATGAAATAACAGATAGGTCTGAACGAGCAAATCATCAAAATCCATCGCATTGGCCTGATGGCAACGTTCTACGTACCTATTATATATTGTTGACACATGTGGGCGCTTCTTTTGGGCATCATCGGCTGCCCACGAACTGGTTTCGTAGGCACGCGGCATCAGCAAATGGTTCTTAGCCATTGAGATACGGTCCGCCACACTGTTGGGTTTATATACCTTATCATCGAGCTGCATCTCTTTGATGATATTCTTCACAAGCGAACGCGAGTCAGTCTGATCATAGATGGTAAAATTGGAATTAAAGCCAATGTGCTCAGCTTCTGCCCTCAGGATGCGTGCAAAAACAGAATGGAATGTACCCATCACAAGACGCTGGGCGCGCTCTGCTCCAACAAGACGGCCAATACGTTCCTTCATTTCACGTGCTGCCTTGTTGGTAAAGGTAAGAGCAAGGATATTCCATGGCTGATAACCTTGTTCCAACAGGTAGGCTATCTTATAGGTCAGCACACGCGTCTTGCCTGAGCCTGCACCAGCAATAACCAATTGTGGTCCGTCACAATACTCGACGGCTTTTCGCTGGCCTTCATTAAGTTGAGAGAGTAAATCGCTTTTCATTTATATTATTCTGCCTATTTGACGCTTAAATGCAGGCGAGATACTGTCAATGGTGAAATCATAGAAGAGTTTTTCCTCGTCAATTGTCCTAAAATGTTTCTTGCCTTCTACAGAGTCTTTGGGTGTCTCCCAAATGATATCCTTCAAACTCTCTGGCTTGCTAATCGAATCAGTTCGTAACAGACAGTTTTCAAAATAGTATTTGCATACCAGCGTCGTGTCCTTATGTTCACCCAAAACAACATCAGCATCGTAACCAGTAGCTAACGTATTTTGGCAGGAAAAGGTGATGCCATACTTCCCGGTGTTAAAGTGAATCGCAACGCCACGGTTGCCTATGAAAGGATAGAATTGGGCGAGCGTCGAGTGGTTAACCGTAACATTACCACCGACTGCCAAAAGACAATCTGACAAGCAATTTGTAATCTGACAATAATCTATGGTAATATCCGAATTAATTCCCTCCACACCATAGCCTTTGCAGTTATGAATGACACAATTATTCATAGAAAGTTCCGTCGAGTCACATACTATGGCATTCTGAGTATTTCGTATTTCGCAGTTTTCTAATAGGTTACTGAGCGATGATTTCCGAAACTGAATACCTTTCCATTGTCCGCTAACGCGGTCATAGGGCAGATATGAGAACATATGGTCAAGGCGGTCTCCACGAAACAGACATCCGTTAGCCTGCAGACTACCACGAACCACCATTTGTGCGCCAGCATGGAAGTAAAGCACCGTATTGGTCATGCGAAGTACCGCACCAGAATCTACCACGATACTATCATAAACGATGATGGGATTTGACGATTCAATCATTGTATCACGCTCAATACGGAGCGACCCTATTTTCTCAGCATCCCAACTCCACGTACGAAGATTCATCTTTTGCACTACCCCACTCTCCAGCGTGAACAACAAGTTGTCCTCCACCAATTGTGGCCCATCAATTCCGTTCTTTTGAGTAGTCACCTCAACGAAGACGCGTAGGCTGTCGCCCTTACGCACTTCAAAATTGGTACCTACAGGGTCGAGGTACGTACCGTCAACGTTAACGCGAAAGCCAGACTGTCCGCCACGCTCCAAACGGGCAGTTTGAATGCGAATGCCATCGCTGGAATTGTTTCTGACCCAAAAAGTATACGTTGATGAGGGCACGGTCGAGAACAAAGTATCCATCTTTAATGTGTCGACAGAGAACGATAACACATTACCACGATTCGTTGAAAACGTATCGTCGTCCGTACAAGCCGTTAGTAACGCACCAATGGTCAGTACAAAAAAGAATAGCCGTCTTATCATACTAAAGATAAAACGGCTTTTCTTATGTTTTATTGCCTTACTTGCCAAAATAACGCTTCAGAAGTCCTGCGAAGCCAGCACCATGACGGGCCTCGTCCTTAGCCATTTCGTGAACGGTGTCGTGAATAGCATCGAAACCGGCAGCCTTGGCATTCTTGGCAATGCGGAACTTGTCCTCGCAAGCACCAGCCTCAGCAGCAGCGCGCTTCTCCAGATTGGTCTTCGTATCCCATACGCACTCGCCCAGCAACTCAGCAAAGCGTGAAGCATGATCAGCCTCCTCGAAAGCGTAACGCTTGAAAGCCTCAGCAATCTCAGGATAACCCTCACGGTCAGCCTGACGAGCCATAGCCAGATACATACCAACCTCGCCACACTCACCATTGAAGTGGTTGCGCAGGTCGTCAATCATCTCCTGGCTAACGCCCTCGGGCTTGCCATCGCCAATACGGTGAACGGTAGCATAGGTCGTTTCACCCTCGTCCTTCAGTTCGCTGAACTTAGATGCTGGAGCCTTACAGATTGGGCACTTCTCGGGAGCAGCATCGCCTTCATAGATATATCCACAAACGGCGCAAATAAACTTTTTCTTCATTTTTGTTTTGTATTTGTTTAGTTAATAAAAAAAGATTCAGTTATTCGTCATCGGCAAAGATACGCATTCTTTTTCATTCCACCAAACTTTTCTGCAGAATATTTTTAACGACCCAAACATATTTTTAGGTATTTCGCTTGTTTTTATCATTTTTTTGTCGTAAGTTTGCATTCGAAAAGTAAAACTATTCATCAATAAATATTATGAGACTAACAACTATTATAGCTTTATGTATGATATCCGTAGCCGTATTTGCTGCTAAAGCTCCAAAAGGCAAGTTACTGTCGTATTCCCATATTACAATTAATCCTAAAGCTCCTCTCGAAGCAGAATTCAACTTAAATTGGAAGGATGGGAAGGGCATATTAAAGACCTCCGAACGTATCATGCCGGACGAAAACAAATACACTACCGAGGTCAGCGAGGAGGTATTCCGTCAGGTTGCCGACATCATCAAGAAGAAAAAGCTTTATGCCATCAAGCAGAAAAAGTCGGATTCCACTTCCGACAGTGGTAAGGAGAACATCACCATCAAGTTTGAGGACATGGTGATTGAATGCGACGGCAACTCATTGAACGAGAAACAGCGGGAGGCGCTATACGAGCTTGAGGTATTTATCAAAGAGGTCGATAAAGGCATGAAGGCTCCTACAAGTGAACTCATAGAATGTAGTTGGGCGTGCATGCCAACACGTCCAGCCAAAGGAGGAAGATTCGAATATCTATCGTACAAGGATGGGCAAGGTGCCGTGCTGAAAATTGGCGAAACCACAGAGATTCCCAATAACAACGAAGAACAGCAATACGCTGTCACTGAGGAGGATATGAAGAAGCTAAGCGAGCTGATTGTCAAGGAGAAAATATATTTGGTGGATGGTCATGACGGCAGAGACCAGTCAGACCAGTCCTTCAGGTACTACCTATCGCTGCAATACGCTGATGGTGCGGTCTATCGCGCCACGTGTACACAACGGCATCAGCCAAATGAGATGAAGAAAGCCTTGGAAAGCATAGATGGTTTCTTGACATCGGTCGCCAAGACGTCCAAACCTTACGCGTTCTACCCTAAAGGCAAGATGATTTATTGCAGTTGCTCTTTTACCAATTACGGTTTGCCCGCAGGCGAACTCAGGTACAGCTACTACGAGATGAAAGCCGACGAGGGGACTAAGCCTAAAGTGGTCTATTGCGAGGACAGAGGCAGTGGCTCAAAGAAGACCGAATATCCAGCCACAGCGCAGGATGTCGAGAAGCTGAGTAACGTCCTACGCGACATGAATATTTTCATGCTTAATGGCTATAACGTCGATGAACAGATGACTGGCGGCACATCGTATCGCATCCACATGGAGTTCTCTTCTGGCGAGAAGCTGACTGCCTACTGGTTTACTCACGAACCCAAACCTCTGGCCATTGATGCCTATGGAACCATATCGCGATACTTGAATGCGATAACTACTCGCCCTTGAAAATCTTGGCCAGATAGTTGATGATGGCATGCAGTGTATCATGGTGGTCAGGTCCCTCGGCATAACCACCTGAACCTATGGAACCTTGCTCAAAAACAATGTACAGCGACCAGTTGGAGGCATCTAAGATATCGTAATCGGGCATATAATGACGCCCCACTTCGTAGAGCCGTCCCTGCTCTACCATTTCCCTGACGCGCTGGAATACCGAGTCGCTCACCTCCTTGGGAACAACAGGTTTCTCCTCCTCTTCAGGCGCGACATTCATACGTCGTGCCTCCACTTTCAGCTCGTGCTTACCTTTTTGTCCGTCAAGCGTAATCTCCTCACCAAACCCACCAAAGGCATTGCTGGTACTATAGCTGAAATACTGCAACTTGCCTGCAGGCATCACGGCAGGCTTTCTTTGTTCTAACTCTTGGTTGATGGCATTCTTCAATATTTCATAGCGATGCTCAACCTGTTCGGCTTTTTCAAAGACACGCTTGGCAGCTTCCACATCCTTAAACCGGCTGGCAAGACGCTCGTCATCCGTCCTGCCGTCCTTCTTACGCTGCCTCTTGCTCTCATTCTTCCCAACGATTTCATCACGAGCATTCAACAACTCCTGCGCCCGTCTGTGCTCTTCGTCGAGAGCCCTTAGCGTCATCTTCATCTTGTCCACGCTGTTATCAGCAAGGTTGCGCAGATAACCCTCCATCGTGTCATCCCTCTGCAGCCACCTCACGTAGGGATTCCAGAAACCACTCTTGTTCAGCTCATTCACCACCATATCGGTGGTCTGAGCCTCCATCAAGCCACTGCCCATAAAAAGGGCTACTACCAGCAACCATAATTTCTTCATCAGTTTCATCTATTTTTTTCTGATGCAAAAATACAAACTATTTTTGAAACCACCAAACTTTTCCTTATTTCCCAATGCCTTTCACAAGAAAATGAGCCCTCCTAAATCACAAGATTCCGAGAGGATTCATAACTCATCTTCAGCTGCCATTGGCATTTGATTATCCTCCTCTTCCTGTACAGGATAAAGAGTGACATAGGTTCTGTGGTCCTGCAACCAAATGTGGTTCAACGTGAAGGCTAATGACTCCAATGTTTCTTCGCGTCGTTTGGGCGTCAGCTCGCACTCCCATACTGTGATGCAATGCCACCCCATTTCTGCCAGCTTACGCTGTTCCTCCTTGTCGCGCTCCTTGTTTCTTCGAATCTTCGCCACCCAGAACTCCCTATTCGTCTTCGGAATCTTGCAGCACTCCGAATTTGAAATCGTAAATTGTAAATCGTCAAATTGTAAATTGATGTGGTGTCCGTGCCAAAAGCAACCGTTTACAAAGATACAAGTCCTGTATTTTCTCAGCACTAAGTCCGGATGTCCAGGCAGTCGTTTATGGTTCAAACGATAACGGAATCCCCTACTCCACAGTCCTTTGCGCACAATCATTTCTGGCTTCGTATTCTTGCTTCGAATCGCTGCCATATTGGCTGATCGCTGTTGTGCTGAGAGTTTATCCATATCACTTCAACGCATCTATCAATTCGTCCATTGAGCAACAAACCCTATCAAACAGCTTGTACATCAGCTCTGGCTCTTGTATCTCTGGGATATAGGCAATCGTCAACTTTCCACGTCCTGCGAACCATCCCGCTTCCGTATGAGCACTACGACCACAAGGCAACACCAGCACACAAGTATCGCAAGCCTCCATAGCCTCAATGTCGTTCTTGAACTGCCGCACGGCATAGGGATGCTGTAGCATATCACGATACCGCTGTGGCGACCATTCCATATAGTCCTCGCTTACGCTACTCCACTTAAATCCAGGGTCGCCTGATGGCGGATTACGGAAGTCATAGACATCGTGTCCTGCCTCCCTCAACTTGGCCACCACCTCAGGGTAAAACCCGTTGCGCCAGCTGCTTGCTACGTATATTTTATGTTTCATATCGAGTGCAAAGATACGAATTAATAACGAAAGAATAGGTTATTCTTTAAAAAACTTCTTCAACTCACTCAAAGGAATGGTGTGTGGTTTGAAGTTTATTTTTAAGTAGCTGACAAATGATTGCTGGGTAAAATCATATTTTTCGAATCCTTCTACTGGTTTCACTTCAAATCGGAAGGCCAGATAAATAGGCTTTGATGGTTTATACCCCTCAACCTCTTTCAATCGTTTATCCGAACTTGATATGGCAATAGGACCACCAGCCTTAATTCGATAGAATCGTGTTCCAACTATCGGATTGAAAAGCAGAAGATACTTAGCACTAATCATATCTTCAGATAAGGCAATAGAACCAGCATCAAGTCCAGCACGAGTATTATACATACCATTCTTCTCAATCCATTCTAATTGATACTTATTCTTGAAGAAGCCAACTAATACCATTGTCTTTTCGTCTGGTTCCAAAACATTCTGATAGGAAAGACCTTTTTGTGGGACTGCCGTTTCAAGTTGTTCTTTCTTGTCTTGTTCTTGTAGAATTCTTCTAAGGTGTTGCTCCAATGCTTCACATTCAACAAGGTTATCAACATCTCCTTCATCTGGTTTATGTCTTTTTGGCAACAAAGGGAAAGCGCCAATATTAACCTTCTCAATACTCTTTGTAAAGAATCGCTCCTGCAACTTCTGCTCGCTATTACTGCGACCAGGATATAAGATATATCCACCGATAACTTCTTTGTTTTTGGGTCGCTGGTCCTCCAATAAACCATAATAAATAGCATCACGATAGCGGTGCATCTGGTTGATGGCCTCGTTAACGGGATAATCTACCACATCATAGTCAATTCCTTCATCTGTAGTCTCAATTTCATCTCTATCATCTACAAGTCTGTATTTTGCGTCATAGAGGTAAGTAAGTACAAAACCATTCTCCTTATATATATTGAGAACAAAGTCTGGTCTCTGTTCTGTGGTCACACTATGGCAAGTGCCAGAGCGCCTATTATAGGTATGCTGATACAGCAAGTCTGCTCGCTCACCATTCTTGCCATACATGGTAATCGCATGTTCCAATTTACTACTTCTGAATGCTGCCAGCATATCCTGCTTATTTTCTTTTACTCGTGCCAGATAGTCTTCCTTGTCGTTAGGATTTATCTCAAATATCTTCATCACGAGTCGCTTCATAATCAAGAAGCACCAAATCTCGTAGAGTTCCCATATTTGTTTCAGTCCGATATTTGTTTCACCCTTCTCCAGTTCAAGACCACACTTCAACATTAGCCAGTACTTATACACCTTGTCATATCCTACGCGTTGCTGCATCACAGCACTTTCCTGACGGAAACCTTCAAACTCGCCAACCCCTAGGAAGAAAGAATTGTTGCGCAACTGACTAAACTCTCTGGAGTAATGTTCCAGCAGATCTTGACCGTCAAAGTCGTCACCGTATGCCAATTTCAATTCCTTATAAATGCGTTTGAATTGCTTGCTCAATTCCCTCAGTGTATATTTCACGAAACGGTTCTCTGGTGTATTCACAGTCCGCTCCGTCTGGCTATATCTATAATAGCGCCTATCAGCATCCTTTCCATGTTCAACATACCGTTCAGCCTCGTTATTGCTCCATCTCTTTATTCTATCGGGATGAGCATAATAGTCTCGCTTCGTCTGTCGATTGTTTGGACGCGACAAAATATAACGGACTGCAGAGAAATACTTCTCTATAACCGATTGAAATATGCTAAGCCAAATAATATCACTTCGCTTTTCCTTACGCCTTATCTGCAAACTACTGAAGGTCAGCGTCAGATATTCAAACACATAGTTCTCGTATTCCTCATTGATAAGCTGGTTAATGCTCTCAAGGTCGTTTTTAGTGTCGAGTTTAGGCGACACCACGTCAAATTCTACAAACTCATCATGGCGATGTCCATCCTTGTCGATATACTCAAAACCTAATCGGAACCTTCCTGGAGAATTCAGAAAATCAATACTACCAGAGAACATACCCTTTGTAAACATGCCATTTGCCTGTTTGTCAAAAGGTGTAAACTTGAAATTGTCACTGACGCTTCTTAACTGGTGGATGATTCGTGGCTCAATACCACATAAACTTCGGAATTCTATTGTGAACTGATATACACGAGTTTCGAAAACCACAGGCCGCTGTTTCTCCCAATTATCAGGCTTCTCCAACCTACCTGTATCTGCGTTCATCACGCTTAATTGAGCTTCACTCGAACAGCAATAGTCACAATACGTCAAAGCCTCAGCGTATGTTCGTTTCTTAAAGCGGTTCCATGCAGAACGAATCTCGTTGGTATTCACCGAGACATCGTAGTCCTTTGTGGCAATGCGCAGAACCTCTATGCTCATAGCGTATGAGTACTCTTAGTTCCAGAAACTAGTAAATCCGCCTTGGTCGTCTTTATTAAAGCGGCCTAACATGAAGTCAATCTTCTCCTGCGACTTCTTCCACCCCCGTCTTTCAGCCAGTGTTTTTAACTCGCTAAGCGGCTTAAATGTCTTGTCGAAGTCTCCCTCGATCCTAGGCAGTACTTTCTGCATCAGAATGTCGTCAAACACCTGACCAAGTTCCACATCTCCATGATTTACAACCCATAAGGCACGATAGTAAAGGATAGTCTCATTCAGTATTCTATAAGCAATCTGGAATGGGGATCCTTTCAGACAACCGTTCACCTCATTAATATAGTTGGTTATCTCCGTTTTCTCTTCATCTTTCAACAAGTCCGGCTTATGCATAAGAGCCTCATTGGCCTTAACCTCATCGGGCAGTATCCAAGTCCAGTTGCCTCTCATTTTCCCTCTATAGGTCATCGTGTCTGCCGCTGTATAATACTCAGGGCCAAACTCTTCCACTATCGTTTCAAAAGTCATCGCACGGTCTATCACCTTGCGAGAGAACGAATTCGTAGTATCATCCATATTGACGGTTCCTATAACGATGATGTTCTGGGGTAGTCTCAGTCCGTTCTTTTTCAGGTCTTCAACAATATCCATCCTATCAAATGCCATTTCGTCAACCTCTGTAAATAGTCCTGCCTGCTGATTCTCTTTGACAGATTGCTCCTTTCCAATTCTCCTCAATCCAAGGTCGTCAAAGATATTGTATTCTTTGTACTTTTTATTAAACCAATCAGCTGTCAGCAATGGGTCTGTTAGGATCTTGTCACCAACTTTCTTTCTGCTTTCTAGCACACTAAGGAACTCAGCAAAATATTCCTCTACTGGTGCCAAGTTCATCTCGTCAAGACATACGAAGAAAGGAATATCCTCATATTGCATTGCTTTGACTAAAAACCTAACAAAGTCCGTTACGATATACTTGTCATTGATACTTGAATAATAACCCAGCAAATCAGAACTATCATGCCAATTAGGCCGTACTGATACCAAACAATAGTTGCCTGGCGTATTATCCGTATTACCCAATCTCAGCCGCATCAGCTCGTCATTCGGACACGTCATAAATGCCAGCTCTTTTACCTTCTGACTCTTTCCCGTTCCAGAGAATCCACCAAGGATAAGGAATGGTTTTGTTTTGATAGCTGCAAGATAGTTTAGGGAAAAGTGTAAATCAACATTATGATTCTCAACGGCAATAGGCTGTTCATTATCTTCATCAATTACTGTATAACAAACAGCAGTACTCCTTGGATAAATCTGAAATTGCCCAGACTTAAAGAATGTAATATAATAGCTTATATTTCCATTTTCGACTCTGCTTTCAATTCGAACAATGTCTCCTTCTTTAACGTTGTTGGCTCTAAAAAAATCGCCGAGACTTGGTATCCGCTTTTCTCCATTGCTTTTAGAGTAATAAACGAAACGCAACTCTATTGGTTTTTCACCCTGATGTCCATTAGTCAAATTTGTTACATTAAAAGTAGTAGTAATAACCGTGCCATCATCTATTGCACTATTGTGAAAGAATGATTGATAGTCAAAATCGTTCGGCAATCGGACATAGATTTCATGAGTACCAGTATTGCCTACTTCTGCAGGTGTTAGTTGCTTAATAAAGAATGTTGATTCCTTCATATGTATCTTTTGATTATGTTAGCAATTTGTTTAGCCATTAATACAGGTACGGCGTTTCCTATTTGCATATAGGTCTTTAAATATGCGCCAAGGAAGAGATAGTCATCTGGGAATGACTGTACTCTAGCAGCTTCACGAGGGGTAAGACTCCTTATTTGGTAAGGATGAATATGAGAAAGGCAGTCCATCTTCAAATGTGCAGTAATTGTTCTGCACGGTCTATCAGCATATAATTTGAAATACTTATCTTTGAAAATATTATTTCGTCTAGCATAAGGCATGATGTCCGCTATTTTAGGATTCGTAGCATCCTCACCGGGTTCTAATCGCCTAAATATTTCATAATTAACATCGCTACAATAACGGGCCTTGTGATTGAATACATATTGTAAGTTGCGACCTTGATTAATGCTGGACAAATAGTCATTACCACAGCTGTCATAATCATTGATGCCTATTTTCATTCCAGTCTTTTCGTCATCAACTTCCGTCATTCCCTTAATGCGTGGCGCATCTAAGGGTTTTATGCATTCAAGTGCAGACTGAAGATTATAATGCGGATTGTTTTCACAAGCCTTTTCTATTTCATGAAAAAGAACTTCGGGCGTAACATGTTTGGAATAAGCAATGTCATCCCGAATGGCCAGATAGATAAGCCGTTCTCTGCTTTGTGCCACCCCGAAGTTCATAGCATTAAGTAATCGATAAGAGACATCGTAGGTATAAACCTTACCGTTCTTTTCGATTCTTATAGCTTTGTAGTCTTCCACCACTTGGTTTGCTACAGAAAGCATGCCCTTAACGTTCTCCATTAAGACAAACTTAGGGCATATTTTCTTTATTGCCTCAATATAGTATTTATAGAGTTCGTTACGTGGGTCATCTATTATACGTCGTTGGTTTGCGCTACTAAAGCTCTGACAGGGAGGCCCACCAACTACGATATCAATATCTTCTTTAACGTAATCGTCAATATTGTCAACTATCTTGCGAATATCTTCTTTGAGTACACTATTTGCAGGCAACTCTGGATGATTGTATCTATAAGTTCTTACACAGACATCCTCAAAATCATTTGCAAAACAAACTCTAAATCCAACCTGAGTAAAACCACAGCTCAATCCGCCAGCGCCAGCAAAGAAGTCAACCATTCGCGGCTTGTTGGATTTCGACTCTTGTTTTTGCAGCAACAACCTTTTTTTATTATTCAGTTTATCAAGTTGATTGCCGTACAACTCCTTATGAAATAAGTAGAACGATACTGCTGACAGAAAACGTAAATAATAGACTGACGAAATCTTCCTTAGTTCTTTTACATCTTCACTTTTATCTAACAATCCCATATCCCTCATTTCTGCAATCATCTCTTCTGATGGAGCAGATACTGTAGGGATCTTAATACCATTACGTTCAGCGACAACCTCAACTAAACGAATATATATCAGAATCTTCTCTATGAATTCCTCTTTGCTCGTCAATTGTGTTACTTTCTCAAAAATCATAGGGACAAATCTTCAAGGTTCTTTTTGATTGACTTTGCCAACGCCTCTGCAAAAAGAGGCGGAACTGCATTGCCAATTTGTTTATACTTCTCACCTCTTGAACCCTTAAACTCGAAGTCGTCAGGGAATGACTGGATTCTAGCAGCTTCACGAACAGTAAAGGTTCTTCTTTGAGCTTCGTCTGGGTGAATAAACTGAAAACCATCTTTATAGATATGGGCCAGGATGGTTTTCGATGGCAAATCCCACCATTGTACAACATAGCTGTTGTCAAAAACCCTTGCATGCTCATGCTCATATTGGGGCATTTCCCTTCTAAGCCTTCCAAAAGACCATTGATTGTGTATCATCACTTGGAATCTTTCTCTATCCAAGTCATTATGGCGACGTGCAATGTGATCCATCAATGGATGAATACCTGATCTCCCAATTCTTTTCAGAAAATCATTATCACATGGATAAGTGAAGTTAGCCGTTGAAGCATCATCCCCAGGTTCGACTGGTGGTAAATCTCCAATAGCTTGTCTAACATTCACGAACTGTGTTCTACCTATTCTCTGTATTGCTGGAACTTCAGGATTCCAATGTGTTTTCACGACATCTGAGTAGAGCTGCATTACATCTTTGTCAATGTCGTTTCGAACTCCCATAATAATCACTCGTTTCCGTAATTGGGGAACGCCATAATCAGCAGTATTATGAATAAGCACATCTGGATTGCCTATGACTTTGTATTTGTTTCCAAGTGCATTCAATACTTTCGGCAATATAGGGGAGCCGTTAACTCGCGCCGAAAGAAGTCCTGTAACGTTCTCGAAAACAAAGAATTTTGGCAGATAATGCTCCAGAATTCTAACGTAACTCTCGAAAAGATAGTTACGAGGGTCTGATGCCATTTTCTTTCCGTCTCTAACTCTGCCTGCAGTAGAATAGGCTTGACAAGGAGGTCCACCTATTATTATATCAATCTCTCTTCCCTTAACAGCACCGTCTATTCTCTCAATAATATCATTAGCAGTTATATCGTGCTCGATTACTTCCTCATCAACATTCTTATATCCGTAGTGGCGCATCCTTGCCCTTAAGGATTCACAAGCCCAATGATCTATTTCAACGTGAGCAAGAGCCTTAAATCCCATTCGGTAGAATCCTTCTGAAAGACCTCCACAACCTGCGAACAAATCAATGAATGTAAATTTCTTCTTTAACATGAAAAAGCCCTCTTATCGTTTTTCGGAAAGGGGGCGTGGAGGATTGGTAGAAGCAAGGCTTAGGACGGCCTACATCAGACAACAATCGTATGGTCCACGCCCGTATGAGCGTAAACATCCGTTGCCTTGTCTGACTGATGTGTTTCCAGAGGTCCTAATTCTGCTTCTTCAGCCTAATCAAGGATGTCAAAGACTCGTAATTATTCCTTTGTCGTTAGTTCGTTCTTTTATAGTTGTCCGCCTTCACCCATAC